>NZ_CAXSSO010000008.1:0-212729 GCF_964240115.1 Clostridium sp. HGF2 | reverse complement strand
GGTAATCATTTCACCTTTTTTCGTTTTCTATACAATAAACCACACATTTGTCAAGATACCTTAAGTTGATGACATTGTCCTCTATGGAGTCCGCTTTTTATCTGCTCTATTTTCAATGAATACAGCAGCATTGCTTTTTTTAATTCGCAACGATATTTACAACCTTGCCCTTGACGACAATGATTTTACGTATCGTCTTTCCTTCAATCTGTGCCGCAACTGCGCTGATTTCCAATGCCTGTTTCTTCATGGCTTCGTCATCACTGCCGGCTTCCGTCGTGAATTTTCCACGCAGCTTGCCGTTTACCTGTACGATGACCTCAATGACATCCTCAACCAGCTTGGCTTCATCATAGGTCGGCCATGGCTCATAGGTAATCGTTCCGCATCCGCCAAACACCGTACTCCAGATTTCCTCCCCCATATGCGGTGCAAAGCAGGCGAACATCTTGGCAAAGCCCTTTGCGTATTCCACATAAATGCTTTCTGCCTTATAGCATTCATTGATGAAAATCATCATCTGTGAAATTGCGGTGTTCAGATTCAGAGTCTCCACATCATTGGTTACCTTCTTAACGGTCGCATGGTATACCTTATCCAGCTTTCCATCATTGGCTTCTGTGAATTTATCATAGTCCGTGTACAATCTCCAAACACGATCCAGCCATCTTCTTGCCCCATCCAGACCTGTGGTACTCCAAGGCAGTGCTGCCTCCAGCGGTCCCATGAACATTTCATAGACACGCAGTGCATCGGCACCATGGCTTTCCACGATATCGTCCGGATTTACAACATTGCCTCTGGATTTTGACATTTTTTCATTGTTCTCTCCCAGAATCATTCCCTGATGGAACAATCTCTGGAACGGTTCCTTTGTCGGCACCACACCGCAGTCATACAGCACCTTGTGCCAGAAGCGTGCGTACAGCAGATGCAGAACCGCATGCTCGGCACCACCGACATACAGATCAACCGGCAGCCAGTGCTTCAGCAGCTCCTCTGCCGCAATCGCATCATCGTTTTTCGGATCGATGTAGCGCAGATAATACCAGCAGGAGCCAGCCCACTGCGGCATCGTATTCGTTTCGCGTTTTCCCTTCACTCCGTCGATTTCCACATTCAGCCAGTCTTCACAATGTGCAAGCGGGGATTCTCCGGAACCACTCGGCTTAAAGTTTTTTGTTTCCGGCAGCTCCAGCGGCAGTTCATCGATATCCACCGTACGGGTTGTACCATCCTCCATATGTATGATCGGGATTGGCTCTCCCCAGTAACGCTGTCTGGAGAACAGCCAGTCACGCAGCTTATAGGTCGTCTTGGCACAGCCGCATGCATGCTCTTCCAGCCAGGCAATCATCGTATCAATTGCCTCCTGTTTTCCCATGCCGTCAAGGAATCCGGAATTGATATGCACACCATCTTCGGTATAAGCCTCCTGTGTCACATCGCCGCCCTCTAAAACCGGAATGATATCAATGCCAAACTTCTTAGCAAATTCCCAGTCACGCGTATCATGTGCAGGAACCGCCATGATGGCTCCGGTTCCATAGCTTGCCAGCACATAATCGGAAATCCAGATTGGCACTTCTTTTCCATTTACCGGATTGATCGCATAGGCACCGGTGAAGACACCGGTTTTTTCCTTGTTCAGTTCGGTACGCTCCAGGTCGGATTTCGTAGCACATGCTGTTTTATATGCATCAATTGCTTCCTTTTGTTCCTTCGTCGTAATTTCATCCACATACGGATGCTCCGGTGCCATAACGCAGTACGTTGCCCCAAACAGGGTATCGCAGCGTGTTGTAAACACGGTGAATTCCTTCTTTGTATCCTTGATTTTGAAGACGACATTGGCACCCTTGGATTTTCCAATCCAGTTGATCTGCATTTCCTTGGTGGAGGTCGGCCAGTCGCACAGCTCAAGATCCTCCAGCAGACGTTCTGCATATTCTGTGATTTTCAATACCCACTGGCGCATCGGCTTGCGGATAACCGGGAAACCTCCACGCTCACTCTTGCCGTCGATGACCTCTTCATTGGCAAGCACGGTTCCCAGCTCCGGACACCAGTTGACAGGAATTTCATCCACATAGGCAAGTCCCTTGTCATACAGCTTCAGAAAAATCCACTGTGTCCACTTGTAGTAGCTTGGATCCGTCGTGGATATTTCACGGTCCCAGTCATAGGAAAAGCCCAGCGCACGAATCTGTTCACGGAAATGATCGATATTCATCTTTGTGAACTCTGCAGGATGGTTTCCTGTTGTGATGGCAAACTGCTCTGCCGGTAATCCAAAGGCATCCCAGCCCATTGGATGCAGGACATTGTGCCCCTGCATACGCTTCATACGGCACACGATATCCGTTGCGGTATAGCCCTCCGGATGTCCGACATGAAGTCCGTTTCCGCTCGGATATGGGAACATATCCAGAACATAGCACTTCGGCTTATCAAAATCCCATGCATCGCAGGCAAAGGTTTTGTTGTTCAGCCAGTAGCTCTGCCACTTTTTTTCTACTTCCTGATGGTTGTAATTCATAACTGCATTCTCCTTTACATATCAAATAAAAAACGCCCTTATCTCTAAGGACGTCATAATTAACGCGGTACCACCTTAGTTCACTTGTACAAGTGCCCTTCATTTCTTCTTAACGCGAAGTCAAACGGATAGCAAGCTATCAGCTCCTTAACAAGTTCCGCAAGCTTTCATGTATCGGTTCTCAGCAACACCGACTCTCTGTGACACTTCCACAAGGTACTACTTTAATTCTCAGCCTTTATACTTCAATAGTATATCCAATTTGGGTATCCTTTGTCAATCGTTCACTGCCATTTTCTATGTAAAAAACAGCAGATAGCCGACAATGATTAGTACAGCTGCCGTAAAAAGCGCCGGTTTTTCAATATCCTGACCGTTACACTTCATCTCTTTGATCTGCACATAATTTACCAGTGCATAAATGACCAGTGCCCCTGCCTTGGCAAACGGCTGGAAAGCAGGTAGAAAAAGCGACAGCAGAAACATGGCGACGATACCTGTCACACCGCCGATGATCAGTTTATTCCTCTTTGATTTCATAGCATCACCTGAAACTAGAATAGCAGAAATTGGAAGGAAAAACAACCGCAATCGCAGGCAACTGAAAAAGGACGCGCATCACCACGTCCCTTTTCATTAGGTTATCGAAAGGAAATCGATATGAATAAAAGTAATTGAAATCGTGTAGTTTACAATAAAAGGAAGGAATGTAAAGAATACACAACTTTCAAGGTTATCACAATAGAGCCAGTATCATGATAACAGAAATAAGGTACTTATTTCCTGTCTATATAGTAACATTTTTTACTCCGATTGTAAACCCTTCCACGTTTTTTCTTTCTCTTTCCACAAAACTCGGGAAGAAGAGACAATTCCCGAGTTTATCTGATTTCGCTATTTATTTTGAATATAATCATCGATTGCTGCAGCAGCTGTTTTCCCGGCGCCCATCGCAAGAATGACCGTGGCAGCTCCGGTTACCGCATCACCGCCGGCAAATACACCTTCTCTGGTGGTTGCACCGTTGTCATCTGCAATCAGACAGCCCTTGCGATTGGTTTCCAGGCCCTCTGTTGTAGAGCGAATCAGCGGATTCGGCGATGTTCCGATTGCCATAATCATGCAGTCAACATCCAGCACGAAGTTGCTGTCCTTGATTTCCACAGGACGTCTTCTTCCACTGGCATCCGGTTCTCCCAGCTCCATGGACACACATTCCATACCGCATACCCAGCCGTCTTCATTTCCCAGCACACGGACCGGATTGGTCAGCAGCTTGAAGACAATGCCTTCTTCCATGGCGTGCTCCACCTCTTCCTTACGGGCAGGCAGCTCATCCATGCTTCTGCGGTATACGATGGTTACTTCCTCAACACCCAGACGCTTTGCACAGCGTGCCGCATCCATCGCCACATTACCGCCACCGACGATCACGGCGCGTTTTGGATGCTGAATCGGTGTATCCACACCATCCTTATATGCCTTCATCAGATTGCAGCGTGTTAAGAATTCATTTGCGGAATACACACCCTTCAGGTTTTCTCCCGGCATATTCATAAAGCTTGGCAGCCCCGCACCGCTTCCGATAAAGACAGATTCATATCCGGCATCAAACAGATCATCGACAGATTCACTGCGGCCGATGACCATATTGGTCTGAATATCGACGCCCATCTGCTTCAGCCCTTCGATTTCCGTCTGCACGACAGCCTTCGGCAAACGGAATTCCGGAATACCGTACATCAGCACACCGCCGGCGACATGCAGTGCCTCAAACACGGATACCTGATATCCCTTTTTTGCCAAATCTCCGGCACAGGTCAGTCCCGCAGGTCCTGCCCCTACCACAGCAACCTTATGACCGTTGCTTTCCGGCTTTTTCAGCTCATCCTTCACGTTTTCTCTGTGCCAGTCAGCCACAAAGCGCTCCAGACGTCCGATTGCCACGGCTTCCCCTTTTACACCGCGTACGCATTTTGCCTCACACTGCTTCTCCTGTGGACACACACGCCCGCAAACAGCAGGCAAAGAGCTTGTTTCGTGAATGATCTGATAAGCTTCCTCAAAATTCCCTTCCTTTACCTGTTCGATAAAATCCGGAATATTAACAGCAACCGGACAGCCGCTGATACATGGCTTTGTCGGACAGTGCAGACAGCGCTGCGCCTCCTCCATTGCCATTTCCTTTGTATAGCCCAGAGCCACCTCTTCAAAATTATTTCTTCTGACCTCTCCGTCCTGGACAGGCATTTCCACTTTTTTCAATGACATATTCGGCATATCAGCGTACCTCCTTATTCATCAGATTGCAGGCAGCATCTCTGGCATGTGCTTCAAAATCACGATACGTTGCCCCACGGGACATCGCTTCATCAAAATCCACCAGATGACCGTCAAAATCCGGACCGTCCACACAGGCAAATTTTGTTTCCCCGCCTACACTCAAACGGCAGCCGCCGCACATTCCGGTACCATCAATCATGATCGGATTCATGGATACCACGGTTTTGATACCGTATTTTTTTGTCAGCTGACAAACGAACTTCATCATGATCAGCGGTCCGATCGCAATGACCTCATCAAAGTTTTCCCCTTTGTTGATCAAATCCTCCAGCACGTTGGTAACCAGCCCCTTAACGCCGGTACTGCCATCGTCACTGACAAGATAGGCATGCGTGCTGACCTGTTTGAATTCCTCCTCGAGAATTACCAGATCCTTATTACGGAATCCCGTGATCACGGTAACCTCCGTGCCGTTTTCATGCAACGCCTTTGCTGTAGGATAAGCAATGGCACAGCCGACACCTCCACCGATGACACAGACCTTCTTATACCCGTCCACATGGGAAGGCTTGCCAAGAGGACCGACGAAATCCAGAATACTGTCCCCGACATTCAGCTGATTCAGCAGCATCGTTGTCTTGCCGACAATCTGAAAGATGATCGTAATCGTGCCTTTTTCTCTGTCATAATCCGCAATCGTCAGCGGAATACGCTCCCCATCCTCGTGCACACGCAGAATAATAAACTGTCCTGCCAGTGCTTTTTTCGCAACAGCCGGTGCTTCAACAACCATTTTGGTAACGGTTGGATTTAGAATTTCCTTCTCTATAACCTTGTACATTGCTTCTCCTTTCTGAAAACTTTTTCACCATTCTGAAAAAGTTCCATAACGCATAACCTTATTTTACCTTTTTTCGTTTGGATATGCAATATTTAAACGTCACATTTCCTTGTCATTTCCATGTTCTACTACAATCCATCCAATACTCACAGACACAGCAAACCTACGCGTACATCATTCCTGAACACATCTGCCACTTATAGTATTCCATTGCTGGTGTTTGTTTCCTAACAGGTTGAAGGTATAAAGAAAAAGACTTATTCAGCCGACCAATGTCGTTGCCTGTCTAAGTCTTTTCTGCACGGAATAGAAGCTTACAGACTCTTGTGCAGCAGAGAAAGTACCGTTTTTAAATCCTCGACGCCCATCTGTCCCGGTGCACTCGCTTTTTTTGCGGCTCCAAAGGTCAGTGCAGAACCGAAGACCTCTCCACACAATCTGGATAGTACGCCTGTACCCGCCATTGACATTGTGATGATCGGACGATCCGCAAAGTTTTCATGCATGTCATTTGTCGCCTGCAGCAGTGTGATTACATCTGCCTTGCAGGTTGGCATAACCGCGATTTTCGGAATATCCGCTCCCAGTGTCTGCATTGATTTTAAACGTGTCAGTATTTCATTATAAGATGGTGTTTTGTCAAAATCATGGTTGGACATGATGACGCGAACACCCTTGTCATGCGCATGGGCAATCAGTTCCTTTACCTGCGCTTCTCCAGTGAACAGCTCCACATCAATCAAATCCGCGTTTCCGCTGTCAATGATGGCTTTGTTCAGCTCTACATAGGCTGCTGTACTGATTTCCAGTTCCCCGCCTTCCTTCTTACTGCGGAAGGTCGCAAGAATCGGCATTTCCGGAATAGCTTCACGAAGTACCTGCAGCATCGCTACCGCCTTTTCACAGCACTCCACCTCTTCAAACCAGTCCATACGCCATTCTACCACATCTACAGGAACACTCTTTAGCACTTCTACTTCAGAAAGCAGCTCTTCCTTTGTTTTTCCGACAATCGGCACACAGATTTTCGGAATCCCCTCGCCGATTACTATATTTCTTACGTTTACCGTATTCATGTTTCCTCCTACTGCATACGTTTCGTATATGCTTCATACAATGCATCGCCAGTCTGCGCCTTGATGTTCTCATACACAGGCTGTGCTTTTTCGCGCAGCTGATCAATCATGGAATCCTCAAGCTCTATGATGGTTGTTCCGCTGCCAGTAATGATATTCAGTCGGTCGTTCACACGCTCATCCGCCTGCTGTCGCGCATAGTTGCGGGCATTCTCCGCTGCCTTATCGACGATTTTCTGATCCTCGCTGCTTAACGACTGATAAAATTCATCGTTGACAATCAGCGAAAGCAGATGCGGCAGATGGTTCGTCTGTACGATGTAATCCTGCTGTTCATAAATTTTTCCGGATACGACAACCTCATATGGATTCTCCTGTGCATCAATCGTCCCCTGCTGTAAGCCGATATATACCTCGGAGAACGTCATCGGTGTCGGATTGGCGTCGATGGATTGCCAGAAGGCGATATGATATGGATTTTCCATCGTCCGGATCTTCTGTCCCTTAAAATCATCAATGCTTTGAATTTTCCGGTTGGTTGTCATGACACGAAAGCTCTGATCTCCCATGGCCAGCAGACGAAAGCCTTTTTCCCTATACACCTTGTTGATCATGGACATCAGGTCAGGGTCATCGAGTGTGTTGCGCAGCTCCTTAATATCCGTATACGCAACCGGCAGATCGAAGATTGCCAGCTTGGGCATAAAATTGGTCTGTGGTGCCGTGTTTTGCAAAACGAAGGGAATATCCTGTCCCATACAGCTCTCAATCAGTTCACGGTCACTTCCCAGCGTACCGTTTTCATACACCTGCATATGGATGGAGCCATTGCTCAGCCGTTCCACCTCTTCCGCAAACTTATGGGCAAACAGTCCGGTTACCGTATCCTTTGGGGAATCGGTCGCAATGATCCACGGATACGCGGCAGAAGCCTCTGCCGGATCCTCAATCTTCTGCGCACAGCCGGACAGCAGCAAAGAGAAAGTGAAAAGAGCAAATAGAATCTTTTTCATAACGTCCCTCCTCTTACGATACCAGCAGAAGTGAAATCTGCGGAATAAAGGTAATGGCCAGCAAAGCGATCAGAAAGAAGACAATCAGCGGCATGGCCTTTTTCGCAATCTGCATGACCGGAACATCTGTCAGCGAGCTCGCGACAAACAGATTGATACCGATCGGCGGTGTCACAAAGCCGATGGCAAGGTTGACAACCATGATGATACCAAACTGAATCGGATCGATACCAAGACTGTTGGTGATGGGAATCAGGATCGGAGTCAGAATCAGAATGGCTGGCGAGGTATCCATGACCATACCGACGATCAGCAGCAGCACATTGATCACCAGCAGTACCGCAACCTTGCCGCTGAAGGTGGACAGGATGAATTCCCCTGCCATCTCCGGAATCTGCAGCAGGGTAATGATACGGGAAAACGCCACTGCCGCACTCAGGATAAACAGAATCGGTGCAAAGGTGCGGATTGCCTCCACCAGCACACCCTTTAAATCACGGAATTTCAATGTCCGGTAGATACACATGGAAATGATCAGCGCATAGAACACGGATATAACCGCTGCCTCTGTCGGGGAAGCAATCCCGCTATAGATGCAGCCCAGAATGATCACTGGTGTTAACAGTGCCCAGAAGCTGTCCAGAAACACCTTCACAAACCCCTTCTCATGCAGGACGGATACCTCTGCGTGGATCTTTTCCTTATCCTCTCCATGCTTTTTACAATAGTAAAGCGCATACAGCATCAGCAGCAGGGCAATCAGAATCCCCGGAATGATACCGGCCATAAACATTTTACCGACACTGGCTCCGCTCGCCATACCAAACAGGATAAACGGTATGCTTGGAGGTATTATGACACCTAGACCGCCCGCAACCGCAACAATGGCAGTCACAAACACCTTATCATAGCCCATACGAATCAAAAGCGGAATTGTCATACTGCCGACAGCTGCCACCGTTGCCGGTGCACTGCCGGAAATCGCACCGTAAAACAGACAGGTCACAATGACGGCACAGGGCATTCCTGCGGTATGCTCTCCCAGAAAATAGGAGAAGACATCAAACAGCTTCTTACTGACACCGCCCTTTGCCATCAGAATACCGGACAGCACAAACATCGGGACAGCGAGCAGCGGGAAGGAATCAATTCCTCCCAGCATGGCGCGGATGATATATTCCGCCGATATATGAAAATTGGGATCCAGCAGCGAGGGTGCCAGCGATACCGCCGACAGCGTTGCGGAAATCGGTACGGATACAAGCAGAAGAACGATAAACAAAATCATAATTACCATTGCCAGCATATCGTTACTCCTCTCTTTCCTTAATCTTTCCGCAGGTCATGAAATAGCGGATATTACCGATTTCCAGCATGATCTGCTGAAGGGCACGAATGGCGGCAAGCGTAAAGCCTACCAGTGGAGCCGCCTGTACAAAGGGCATCGGCAGTCCCAGTGCAGGTGACTTCTGCGCACTTGCAATACTCATTTGCAAATAGGTGAGCGCATGCCATGCCAGAAACGCAAACAGTGCAAACAGGATCACGTTTAACACCAGCTGTGCAACGACATACACCGGCTTTGGAAACATGAGAATGACCTGATCGATTTTTATGGAAATCCACTTTTTGATGCAGTAGCTGATGCTTAAAAACCCGCTCCAGATAAAGAGGTAGCGTGTCAGCTCCTCGGACCAGCTCAGCGACGCGTTTAGTATGTAACGGCTGAACACCTGAAGGCCCATAAGCAGCGTCATCGTCACCAGCAGTGCAATCAGCAGTGCTTCTTCCAGATTGTCATCCAGCCATCGTATAATCTTCATGTTACTTCCTCCTAACCGTTAGAATTGCCGTTATTATATCATACCGCACCCACATGCGGTATGATAAATTTCCATTTATTTCTACTATTTCCCTGCCAGCTTCTGAAAACGCAGGTTGACAAACAGTGCAAGTAATACACCGATCACGGTAATCACAATGTTCATCATCAGAATCTGTGCGGAATCCATGGTACCTGCAACAGAGAGAATCGTATAATTGGAAAGACTGGACATAATCATGACAATACTTGTGATGGTTCCCTTGATATGCGGGAACAGGTCATTGGCAGTTGCAGTAACCAGCTGCAGAATCACACCACCGGCACTGTAACCGACTAAGGCAGCTCCGATATAGCACATCGTTTCACTGCGTGTCATATAGACAAGTACCAGCGTAATCAGTGTTACCAGCGGATACACAAACAGGAAGCGCACACCCTTGATACGGGATACCAAACCAGCCGTTACGATGATGGCCGCAAGAGAACCGAAGGAATAATATGTCTGCATCATGCTTGGATCACTCACTCCTGCCAGATCCTTTGCGAAGGTCTGTGCACAGTTCAGCCACAGCTGGAAGGTAGCGGTGCAGGTAAAGCCGATGACGATCAATGCGATGCTTTCCGCAGAGAAATGAGAATTGCGGATGTTTTCAAGCAGTCCCGGTGCTTTCTCGCCGGCAGCCTTCTCTGCTTTTGGCATCGGTGCAAAGATCACCAGTACACCAATCACCAGAATCGCGATACCACTGATGTACAGCAGTACGTTGTAGGAAAGACTTGCCCCTGCAAGTGCCCCCAGCATGAACGGCAGCAGCAGCTGTGCTGCTGAGATGAAGAATTTTGTCAGCATGGTCGCCAGAGAGGATCTTGGCTCCAGAATTTCCACACAGGCCGGAATGACACCGGTATCCAGAAAGGAATTGGCGATTCCCCCAAGAATTGCCGCAGCATAGGCAACCCACATATTTGGTGACATTGCCACACCGATGAAGAAGATCGCATAGGATGCGATACCGATCAGGGAGGAAAGCTTTCTTCCCATTTTATCGGACAGCGGTCCTGCAATCGGCAGGGAAATCAAACGTCCCAGACCCAGCGCAGCAGCTACCATCGTCACCTGTCCGATGGCATCCATGCCCTGTCCCCACTGGGCAACCAGCATTTCCTTGATCACGGCCTGTCCCAGAATGGAACAGCCGATACCGTGAATGAAGTAATTCAAGTACAAGATAAAGGCACTTGGATAGTATTTTTTATTCATAACTTTCTCCTTATGTCGTTTGTTTATTTAAAATTTGATATCCAGAATTTCTTTCATGTAGTCAATCGGCATTTCCTTGCCTGTCCACAATTCGAATGCGGCAGCACCCTGATACAGCATCATACCCAGACCGTTCATCGTCTTACAGCCGACTTCCTTTGCGACACGCAGCAGCTCAGTTTCCGTTGGCATGTAGACAACATCGGTAACGACCAGATCCTTGCGCAGGAAGCTTGCGTCCGGAATAACCATCTGCCCTTCCAGCGGTTTCATTCCGACACCGGTCGCATTGGCAAACAGATAGCTGTCTTCGATTTCACGTTTGAATGCTTCCGTATCCGCAAGATCAAACAGCGTTGCCTTGCAGCTTGTTTTTTCGTTGATATTTTTCACATTCTGTTCTGCGCGCTCCCAGAATTCATCGCGGCGGTTGAAAATGGAAATTTCCTTAACTCCATCCAGAGCCATCTGAATTTCGATTGCCGTCGCAGCTCCACCGGCTCCTGTAATCGTAACCTTCTTACCGGCAGGCTCAATTCCTGCATCCTTTAAGGAACGCATATATCCGATACCGTCGGTAATATGTCCGGTTAATACCCCGTTGTCATTGACAACCGTATTGACAGCACCACACAGCTCAGCAGCCGGAGATAAATGATCCAGATACTGTCCGATGACGGTTTTGTTCGGCATGGATACATTGTATCCGCGCACCTTCAGTGCCTTAAAGCCCTTCACCGCATCCTCCAGCTCTTCGTTTCCTACCTCAAACGCCAGATAGGCATAATCAAGTCCCAGCTTTGCGAATGCCTCATTGTGCATCTTTGGTGATTTTGAATGACGAATCGGTGTCGCAATCAATCCGATCAGTTCTGTGTGTCCGCTAATTCTTTCTGCCATAATTGGTTCCTCCTTATATAACGTGTTCTGTTTCTTTTCTATAAAAATTCTTTCTGCTTCAATGCGTTGAGAATGTTTCTTCCCTCTGCCACACCGTCAATGATTCTTCTGGCACGTACGCTGTCACCGATATTGAACAGCTCTACATCCTCATCCGCAAAGGTCTGCTTCAGCTCCTCCATAACCGGAGAATACGCACGCATACCCAGGCAGACAAAGCCGTAATCGAAGTCCAGTGTTTCCATCTGCTCGGTGCGTTTTACGACAAAGTGATCCGGATGCACTTCCTGCAGTGCTGTAGAGGTCAGTACCTGTACGTTGTGTTTTTCCAGCATATCGTAGGTTCCCACCTTGGTAACGGTATCCAGATCCTTTCCGACAACCGGCAGCATTTCCACAATGCTTACGGCAGCCCCGCGCTTTGCGAAGAATTCCACTACGTCTAATCCTACCGCACCGCCGCCGACAACGCAAACCTTTTTGCCGCTGAGATCCTTTGGATACTGATCAATCTGCTGAATCATACCCAGAATGCCGCTGACATGGCTTCCTGACGCATCAATGTTTTCACGCAGTCCGCTGATTGGCGGAAGCAGCGGCGTGGAACCGGTCGCATTGATGATGAAATCCGGCTTCAGCATCTTCACAAAGGAAGGTGTTGCCTCTGTAGACGTAAAGGTAATCAGGTTGCGCAGCTTTTCTGCACGATGAATCAGATAATCCGGGAAATCACGAAGACGCTTTTTATCCGGAATCTTGGAAATTTCCACACTCAATCCGCCCAGATGGTCTTCCTTTTCAATCAGGAAGGTCGTACAGCCAACCTCTGCGGCAGTACATGCTGCCTCAAGACCTGCAGTACCGCCGCCGATGACAACGACATTGCATGGCTTTTTCACTTTCCAGCTGCGGTATTCCTCACCCTCGTTGACACTTGGGTTGACCGAACAGCGAATCGGGCGGTTCAAGCCGATGCGGTGCCCCGAGCAGCCGATGTTACAGGAAATACATTTACGAATCGTATCTTCCTTTCCGTAATGCACCTTGTTGGTCCAGCTTGGATCCGCAATCATCTGGCGTCCCATACCGATCAAATCAGCATCTCCACGCTCCAGAATATCCTCGGCAACCTTAGGGTCACGGATGTTTCCCGTCGTGATGACCGGCTTCGCATAGGCTTCCTTTACGGCTTTTGCCATATAGGAGCGCCATCCATCCGGCAGATAGTTCGCATCGATCTGATACTGAATGGAATCCACCAGACCGCAGGAAACATCAATGATATCCGCTTCCGCATGGAAGTATTCCAGAAGCTTCAGCGTATCCTCCAGCGTATTGCCGCCTTCTAAAAATTCATCCGCACTGATGCGTACGATGATTGGAAACTGTGCTCCGACTTCCTTACGGACAGCCTCCAGCACCAGTCTTGCAAAACGGGCGCGGTTTTCATAGCTGCCGCCGAATTCATCTGTACGCTTATTTGTCAGCGGAGATAAGAACTGATTGATCAGATAGGAATGTCCCGCATGAATCTCAACAGCATCGAAGCCGATGATCTGTGCACGCTTTGCCGCTTTCGCATAGCAGTCAACAATATGCAGAATTTCCTCTTTGCTTAAGGCACGCGGTGCTGCCCCGTTTTTCTTGTTCGGCACATCACTCGCACTGACCGGCTGCATACCGATACGCTCTTCCACAGCGCTTGCTCCGGCATGATTCAGCTGAATCGCGATTTTCGTGTTGTGTTTATGAATCGTCTCCACCAGCTTATACAGCCGTGGAATGTAGTTGTCATGATCAATGCGCAGCTGTGTTGTTCCATTGGAACCGCACGGATAATCCACACACGCATTTTCCACGATGATCAGTCCGGTACCGCCCATGGCACGCTGTTCGTAGTAATTGATGTGCAAAAAGCTCATTTCACCGTTCTGCTCACCAAAGTTTGTTCCCATCGGCGTCATGACGATACGGTTTGGAATCGTCATCTGTTTCACCGTCAATGGTTCAAAGATCGAAGAATACTTTCCCATTACTATGCCTCCTAATTGTGAATGTTATCGTATTCACAAACATTACACGCTTATTATATATATTCCCTTACATGTAAACAATTCATAATTTTTACAAAATTTATAGATTTTATCTATAAATGAGCTATACTATTCGTATGGTAAATACTGGAGGTATGCGTATGAATCTGAATCATCTGCACTATTTTCGCGTGCTGGCAAAAACGGAGCACTACACACAGGCTGCCAATCAGCTGGACATCACACAGCCTTCCCTCTCCCATGCCATTGCCGCTCTGGAAAAGGATCTGGGCTGCTATCTGTTTGAAAAGCAGGGGCGCAATATCAAGCTGACGAAATATGGACGTATCTTTTATGAATATATAGATAAGGGACTGCAGGAAGTCGATCTGGGAGAGCGCCGGCTGCGGGAGCTCACCTCCCAGGAAAACGGATGGATCGATCTGGCTTTTATTTACACGCTGGGCAGCCACTACGTTCCCCATCTGCTGCAGAGCTTTCTGGCACAGTCGCAAAACCGCAAGATCAAATTCTCCCTGAAGCAGGGCAATACCACAGAGATTCTGCAGGGGCTGAAGGAGGAAAAGTACGATGTGGCCTTCTGTTCCTACGTGGACAATCAGCCGGATATCAATTTTCTGCCGATTGCACAGGAGGAGGTTGTCGCTATTGTTTCGCGCAGCCATCCTCTGGCAGTGCATGACAGCGTTGACCTTGCCCGGCTGAAGGAGGAAACCTTTGTCTATTACGATCGTCAAAGCGGTATCCGCCCGCTGCTGGATTCCCTGTTTGAACAGGTGGGCATAGAGCCCAACATCATCTGCGAGGTGGAAGAGGACAGTGCCGTTATCGGTCTGGTAGCCATCAATTACGGTATCGCACTGGTGCCGAATATTGCCATGCTGGAGCAGTTTCCGGTGAAAAAGCTGACCATCACCAATCCGCCGCATGAGCGTTACATTTATCTGGCTACCGTCAAAAACCGCTACCTCCCCCCTGCTGTACACACCTTCTGTAACTTTATCGTACATCACACCTCCATTAAAAACCCGCACACCAGTGACTGATTTTCCATTTTCTTTCATAATTTTCACAAAATATGAAAACTTATGCTTGCATTTTCCGTAAGAGTGTTGTATCCTAATGGCAATAGGAGTGATACCCATGAACAAATCCATACAGACAGCAGCTTATTATTTTTACTTTAGATAGCCCTGAAACAAACCATTGAGATATCGTGGTTATTTTAGCGTTTCAGGGCATAAAAAAAGCATCGAACGAAGAAAACGTTGATGCTTTTTTTGTAGCCTGTCCCGGATACAGCAAGCTTCTATGATAGAAAATTAAGAAAAGAGAGGAAGAGAACAAATGAGATACGGACTAATTGGTGAAAAGCTTGGACACAGCTTTTCAAAGGATATTCATGAAAGGATTGCGGATTACACCTTCGATCTGATACCGCTGAGCAAAGAGGAATTCAAGACATTCATGGAGAAAAAGGAGTTTACTGCATTGAATGTAACCATCCCCTACAAGAAGGATGTCATCCCCTACCTGGATGAAATGGATGAGCATGCAAAAGTAATCGGTGCTGTAAATACAATCGTCAATCGTGACGGCAAGCTGAAGGGCTATAATACCGACTTCACCGGCTTTTTATACATGGTGAAAAAGCACAATGTACACATGGAAGGAAAAAAGGTGCTGATTATCGGAAACGGTGGAGCCAGTGCTGCCATTCAGGCAGTGGTACAGCATGAATCAGCTGGCAGCATGGTCATCGTCGATGTTGTGCCAGGAAACGGTGCCATCAGCTATGATGAAATGTTCTCCAGTCATCTGGATGCGGAAATCATCATCAACACCTCCCCGATCGGAATGTACCCGCGTATCGGCAATGCTCCGATCGATATCAGCATGTTTCATAAATGCGAGGCCGTTCTGGATGTGATCTACAATCCGATTCTGACAAGACTGTGCTTCGAGGCGCAGGAAATGGATATCAAGCGTGTAAACGGTCTGGAGATGCTGATAGCACAGGCAAAGCAGTCCGTGGAGTTCTTCCTGGATAAGAGTATCGACGATCAGATCATCGACGATATCTATCAGGATATGCTGCGCGAGCGCTGCAATATCGTATTGATCGGAATGCCCTCTGCCGGCAAGACAACCATTGGCAAAATGCTGGAGAACCGTATGCAGAAGGAGTTCATTGACCTGGATGATATCATTATCGAAAAGGCCGGAAAGTCCATTCCGGAAATTTTCGAGGAAAGCGGAGAGGCAGGCTTTCGCGCCATTGAAACAGAAGCGGCAATCGAGGTCAGCAAGCTGAACAATAAAATCATCGCCACCGGAGGCGGTACGATCAAGCATAAGGTGAATATGGATTACCTGCGTCAAAACGGAATTACGATTTTCATTGACCGCGATGTGGATAAGCTGATTAGCTCCGATCCGAACCGACCGCTGTCCAAAAGCACAGACGCCCTCGAGAAGATGCATGCCGAGCGTCTGCCGCTGTACCAGAAATATGCAGCCTACGTCGCTGTAAACAACAGTGACATTGAATCAACCGTCACCGAAATCGAAGAAGCCTATCGCAGCATTTTAATTGATGCTGTCAGCGATTAGAAGAAAAGAGGAAGAAACAATGATTATCACATTAAAAAAAGATGCTCCCAAGGCAGAGGTTGAAAAGCTGATTCATACCTTTGAAAACAAGGGGCTGTCCGTTACCATGATTCAGGGAGATAATTACAATGTCTTCGGTCTGGTTGGCGATACCTCCAAAATCGATGAAAAGCTGGTGAAGGCACATCCGTTTGTCGAAAATGTCACACGCATTGCCGCACCGTATAAAAAGGCGAACCGTCTGTTTCATCCGGCGGATACCATCGTGGATGTAGCCGGTATCAAGGTTGGCGGAAATGAGAAAATCGTCGTAATCGGCGGACCCTGCTCCGTTGAGGGTGATACCCAGATTATGGATATTGCAAAGGAAGTGAAGAATGCCGGCGGCGATATGCTGCGCGGCGGTGCATATAAGCCGAGAACGAGTCCCTATGCGTTCCAGGGTATGGGAACAGAGGGTGTCAAATGTATGGTGCATGCCAGAGAAACCTATGGGCTGCCGATTGTCAGTGAGCTGATGAGTGCAGATAAAATCGATGAATTCGTCGAGCATGTGGATTTGATTCAGATCGGTGCCAGAAACATGCAGAACTTTGATCTGTTAAAGGCGGTCGGGCGCATCAACAAGCCGGTGCTGTTAAAGCGCGGGCTTGCCAATACGATTGAGGAATGGATCATGGCTGCGGAATATATCATGTCCGAGGGCAATGAAAACGTCATTTTCTGTGAGCGCGGTATCCGTACCTTTGAAACGTATACACGAAACACACTGGATCTCAGTGTAGTGCCGATTATCAAGGAGAAAACGCATCTGCCGATCATCATTGACCCAAGTCATGCGACCGGTGACTGGAGACTGGTGGAATCCGCTTCCCTGGCAGCGATTGCTGCAGGTGCAGACGGACTGATCATTGAGGTGCACAACGATCCGGAAAATGCATGGAGTGATGGTGCGCAGTCATTAAAGCCGGAGCGCTTTGGCGAGGTGATCCGCAAGGGAAGAAAAATCGCCGAGGTGATCGGGCGCAGTATGTAGGCGTTATTGCCCCTATATACATGATACATGCAGTTGCAAACGCAGGAAGAAACAAAAAAAGAATCCCACCCATAAATGGAAAAGGGATTCTTTTTTCATATCTGCTTACAACACCTCTTCCCTGCAGACCAATGCGGATTTTGCCGTTTCACTGAAGTATTTCATAGCCTCCCTTGGATATTTGCCGGCTGCCGTTTCACCGGTCAGCATGATACTGGAGGCACCATGGTAAACCGCATGAAAAATATCGCTGACCTCAGCTCTTGTAGGTACTGGATGCTCCATCATGGAATCCAGCATCTGCGTTACCACCATATACGGCATGGAGTGTACACGGCATATATCCTGTATCCGCTTCTGTACAGCAGGCAGTTCCCATAACGGCATCGCATTACCTAAATCTCCTCTGGCAATCACAATCTGATCGCAGTATGGAAAAAGCTCCTTCAGATGCGCTACCCCCTCCATGTTTTCAATTTTTGCATATACCTGCAAATCCGGATTCTCGATGCTTTTCAGGGTTTCCTTCACCGTGATCAAATCCTGTGCATTTCTTACAAAGGGCTGCATGATTCCGGTAACGCCATACTGCCTGGCGGCCTTCAGATTGCGGATATCACTTTCTGTAAGTGTCGGCAATTCAATGTGACCGTTCACCGGAGCCAGACTTTTCCCCGATTTCAACACACCTCCATGCAGAACAGTACACAGCAAGGCATCTTCCCTTACCTGTTTCACCTCCAGAAGAATACGACCGTCATCCAGCAGAAGCCTCTGTTGTACCGCCGTATGAGCCAGTAGCTCCACAGGAATCGGAATATCCTTCCCCAGTTCGACTGTCTGCCGTTCTTCCAATAAGACAGGCTCCCTCAGCCTTCCGACCCGCAGCTCCGGTCCCTTCATATCGATGAGCAGCTTTGCCTGTACGCCTGCATGCTCCTGTGCTTTGTGGAATGCGTACAGCCATTCCTCGCAATCTGTCAAATCCACATGGGAAAGATTCAAGCGGACACCATTCATTCCCATACAAAGCATTTCATACAGGGCGTCCTGTGTATGCAGAGACGGCCCTAGTGTTCCATAAATATCCAGTGATTTCATTATCTTATACCTCGCTTTTTTTATTATAGCAGATTTAATGAGATGTAAAGATATTTGTTTCTTTTTTCCTTATTCCTTTTATGAATGACTCGAATATTCTGTTGTGCTTCACACAGTATCATAGAGCATATAAGCATAGTGGTGTCCTGAAACTTCATCCGAAACGGATACCTCATACGGTACCACCCTATATAAATTACGCCATGTATAGTATAATGAAGTATACATGAATGAAGGAGGTGTCCAGAATGAGAAAAATAAGGGGAATAGGTATGTTATGGATGAGTGTTCTTTGTATACTTTTCCTCACCTCCTGTAGGGATGATAACAAGGCTGTAAAGCACGCGAGTGTCGAGCATGAAGAAAACGTATATGAGAAAATAGAAGCTAAGGATATTCGTCGTGTCAAAATCAGCGGGAATGCCCGGTCTATCATAATAAAACAGGATGCGGATACAGCTTTTAAATTTCAAAACGCCGACTTGAATGCAGCACATACATATGATGTACGCAGCAGCAGAAACGGCGATACGCTCAATATATCCGTTATGATGAAAAACGGAGAAGAGGATAACGACGTTCTCGGATCGTTTCTTATTTACCTGCCACGTAAAGAATTTGATGTAATAGAAACAGCAGGTGATTTCAAACAGATTCACATAAATCCTATTCATTCAGATATCTTCCTGCACGCTGACAAATCAGTGGTAGCTCTGCATCTAGAGGCTGCAAAGCTGGATCATGATATCGTGCTGGATGGATCAGAAGCGAATGCATTTAAAAGTGTCTCTGTATACTTTGATACCGTACCAGCCAGCATAAAGATGGAAGTAAATCCTATACAGAATGGCTCTATCCAGGATCCACAGCATATCCTTGATAATGGCAGGCTTGTATCCGGGACAGAAAAGCCTGTTATACGTATCCAAGCCGCAAAAGAAATCAATCTGTATAAAGAAAACAGCTGATAAGCTTCTATATTGTATAACATCAGAGACGGATTATTTTCCAAGACAAAAGCTGTCGATGTTAGAAATCCCCAGCAACCTTTTCAGGGTTAAATAGAAGGATGTCTTTTTGATAAAGCAGCCATGTTTGATGAAAGAAAATGTGATGTTCTCTTTTCCAGCGGTCGGCAGCTAATTCGCCCCATGAATGATAGAGAAAACAGAATGATACACCAAGACAACAGAAATAGCAGACGATTTTGGTATGAAAACCGTCTGCTTTTCATCATTGCATTCGCGCAAAGCTAGAGAGAAACAAGCAGCTGTTTCAAGTTTTTCATAAAGCAATGGCTGTATGAATTTTCAGCTGAATTCCCTGCCTCTGTTTATTACGAATTCTAATGCCGTTTTGAGCACTCATCGCGGCCAGAATCCATCCATATCTCAATTTTAGCTTACCATTATACAGGGAGCATTTATATATTTGCATCCACTTCATTTTCAGGGGATATCTCACACAATCGTAAACGGATGACACAGCGGTGCAGATATGATTTTGACACCCTTCAGCTTTTCCGACAGAAATGCCGCCATATCCTGGATAAAGATATGTTCAATACCATAATGTCCGGCATCAATCACAGCAAGCCCCTGTGCCACCGCATCAATGCCAATATGATGGGAAATATCACCGGTAATCAAAACATCACACTGCTTATAAAGCGCATGGGAAATCATACTGTTTCCGGAACCCGGAGAAATCGCAATCCGCTGAACCTGCCTGCTTACATCACCATAAACCTGCACGCCCTGCAGCTCAAAGGTTTGCTTGATCTGTTCGCAAAGCTGAAAAACCGGCATTGCCTCCGGTAGCATCCCATACTGTCCAATCCCCTTCCCGTCTTCACTGGTAGCCTCCAATACCTTTGTTTTCTTAAGCTGCAGCATTTGCGCAGCCAACTCTGCCATGCGGAGCACATCGTAATTGGTATGCATGGCATAGCAGCACATCCCCTTCTGAATCAGCTCTATTATCCTTCTTCCGATAAAATCCTGATCGTGAATCTGCTTGATACCGTTAAACAGGAGTGGATGATGGGTAATCAGAAGATCTGCATGATTTATCACTGCATCCGCAATCACCGCATCACCGGCATCCAGTGCAATGTAAATCATTTGCACATCCTTATCGAAGCGACCTGTCTGCAATCCGCAATTATCCCAGTCCAACGCATAGGACAGCGGATAGTGTTCCTCGATAACATGCAATATGTCAGCACAGCGCATACACATACCTCCCTGCCTTACGGAAACGGATCAAATGAAAAGCTGTCATCAAAGCGAACAAGAAATTCGCTGATCAGTTCAATGATCGTTTCCAAATCCTGATAGCTTGCCGTTTCAATGGAGGAATGCATATAACGCAGCGGGATGGAAATAAGAGCAACCGGCACGCCACCGTTTGTAAAATGGACAACATCGCCATCCGTTCCGGCCTTTCCGGCAAACACCTCCCACTGTACATCCAGCTGATGCTCCTCGGCAATCGCAGCAAGCGCCGCATTCAAAGGCTTGTTGATCATGCTGTTGGAGCATAATACAGCACCCCCGCCAAGCTTCACGGTTCCACTCGCATCACCGCTGACGCCCGGATAATCACTCGCAAAGGTCACATCCACAATCAATGCACAGCTTGGCTGCACACGGGTTGCGACATGATAGGCTCCCCGCATGGTCGTTTCCTCACCACAGGTTGTCGCCGCATAGATTCCACAGGCAGTCTGCTTCTGTTTGGCTTTTTTCAATGCCTCCAAAATGATAAAGGCACCGATACGGTCATCCAATGCACGTCCGGCAAGCTTTCCCTGTGCAAGCTCAGTGAACTCACTCGCAGCACATACCGGATCGCCGATGGAAACATAGCGTTCACACTCGGCCTTGCTGTCAAAGCCCAGATCGATAAACAAATCCTCCACCTGCACCTGTTCCTTACTTTCCAGCGTACGGTTTGTCACAACGACACCGGGCAGGACTTGTGAAGCACAGACAACCTGTACATGTGTCCCCAGATACAGAACCGGATGGATACCGCCTGCCTTTGTCACCTTCAGCATTCCATCCTCGCAAATCCGGGTGACCAGAAAGCCGATTTCATCAATATGCCCGCACAGCAGAACCTTTGCCTCTGCATGCGGATTCACAACGCTGATCACATCACCGGTCGCATCCGTCAGAATTTCATCCGCAACCGGTTCCATATGCTGAATCACCTTTTTCTGCAATGCAATTTCATGTCCGCTGACACTTGGTGTCCTCAGCATATCATACAAAAATTCCTTATCCATAAATACCATGTCTCCTTTTTAACATAATCACATCCAGTGAACACGCCAATATACAGCCTGTGCTGTAGCATACCAGATCACTCCATACAAAGCCCTGTCCCAGCAGATAGCGTAGTGGTGTTGCACGCAGCGTAATGAGCCAGTCATAATCCAGCAGCTGCGAGCATTCGATCAGATAGGAAAACAGCAGCGTAGCGATCAACAGCGATTTCACTCTGGCCTCGGGAAACAGAAGTGCGAAGATTCCATACATCATCATCGACCACAGCGTATCTCCTCCGTATTCCCGAAACCAGTTCGGCAAGGGAAGCGTGCTTCTTGATAACAGTCCTGCCGCAATCACCAGCACAACATAGCCGACCAAAAGGCAGCGGTTTCTTCTGTTTTGTTTTCCCATATAGAGCCTCCTATACAAAAATAGAGTGTTCCCACTCTATTTGCGAATATACTGAACTGCAATACACTGCGGTCCCCCCTGTGTGATAAAGGCCGGTGAAAGCTTTAACAGCTCCAGCTCTGTATTCGGGAACGCATTTTTCAATCGGTCTATAAAGAAGCGTGCATCCGCTAACGCATCTGCATGAGATACAGAAATACGATAGGCCGCATCCACACCATGCTCGCGGAAATAGCTGATAATGGAATCTGCTGCCTTGGACAATGTACGTGTTATTGTAAATTTATCCAGACGGCTTCCATCCTCCACTGCATGCATGACCGGCTTCAGCTTCAACAGCCCGCCGATACTGGCCGCTGCCGGCTTTAAACGCCCGCCGCGCTTTAAGAAGCTGAAATCCTGCGGAATCAGAAAGGAATGCTCATGTGCCATGCTTTCTTTTAAGGCTGCGACAATATCCGCTGCCTTTTTCCCTTCATCACGAAGCTTTACCGCTTTTTCCACCAGATAGCGGTGCGGCCCGCACAGAGTCTGTGAATTCAATACCGTTATGCTGTCTGCATTGGGCGCCTGTTCCTTCGCCATCAGCGCTGTCTGATACGTACCGGACAGACCATCTGCCATACATATGTTGAGGATTTCTTCATCACCATGCTCCTCGTAGGCAGCCAGCACATCGCCAATCGGCGGCTGTGAGGTTGTCGGAATACCTCCTGAGCGAACCTTTTTCAGAAAGGATGACGTGTCAAAGCATAAATCCCGGTAATGCTCATCCTGGATACTGACGCAGAGAGGAATCACATGAACATCCATGTCATTTCCTTCCGCAACCGTAAAGAGTGCAGATGTGTCTGTAATGATATGTACCATAATATTTTTTTCCTTTTCCTAGTTGACCATTTCCATGCGTGTTTTATAATCCGGCATGTAGTTCTCTATAATATTGTAGAACGCCTTGGAGTGATTCGGCTGAATGAAATGAACAAATTCATGCAGCACCACATATTCGATGAACTCGAACGGATAATGAATCAGCTTCCGGTTCAGTGTTATCGAGTTCTTGGCCGGTGTACAGCTTCCCCATCTGCTTTTCATATCCCGAATTTTTACGTCCGGAAATTCCAGATGGTAATTGCTCAAAGAGCGAAATGTCAGTGTGGCAATGTCCAGAAACACATCCCTGCACAGCTTATCGAGAAACTGCCGGATGACCTTTTCCGGGTCTGCCTGCTCTCTGCACTGTACATACAGAGTGTCCTTGTCATAGCTTACGTGATTGTACTTCCCCGTTGTCTTGCGGATTTTCAGAGAATTTCCAAACAATACGATATGCTTGTCGTCGATCATGGATTTCTGACTTCTCTCCTGCATGGATTTCTGATGCTTCACAATCCAGGAAACCTTGCTGGAAACAAAATCGTCGATTTTATCCATAGGCACAAACGGATTCGCACTGACCACGACCTCTCCCTTGGAAGAGATCCTCATGTTGATATTTTTTACCTGTTTTGTAACCAGTGTATAGGTAATCGGATATTTTCTACACTGAACAACCTTTTTATTTACATCCATTTAACTACTACCCCAATCTCTAGTGCGCATCTAATTATCTCATACTTGATTAAAAAAATAAACAGTTTTTTAGTAAGGAATTCTGGAATTTTTTACAATGGCTGAAAGTGCAGGAAATGAGCAGATTTTCCATTTGTTTTTTACCGTCTGTGTTATTCTGTGTTACAATACCTACGGTGATATTATGAGCTATAACAATCCGTTTCCATACAGTGATGACAACAAGCGTTATCATACCTGGAATTATTACCTGAAGCACCGCTTTCACAGCAAGGTGTTCAAGGTTCCTCTGAATGCGAATTTCTCCTGTCCCAACCGGGATGGCACCTGCGGCGTCGGCGGCTGCACCTTTTGCAGTGCCCTTGGCAGCGGTGATTATGCAGGAGACATCCATGACGATCTGTTTCGGCAGTTTGATCAGGGAATGCAGATGATGCAAAGAAAATGGCCGGCCGGAATTCCAATGGCATATTTTCAGGCATATACAAATACCTATGCACCGCTGCCCGTGTTAAAGGCTACCTTTGACCCCTTTGCGCAGCGTGATGATATTGCGGCTATCAGCATCGCCACACGTGCCGACTGTCTGGAGGATGATAAGATCGCCTATCTGCAATCCTTGTGTACTGATAAGGAAATCTGGGTGGAGCTGGGGTTACAGAGTATTCACGATGATACCGCACAGCGCATCAACCGCGGGCACACCTATGCACAGTTTCTGGATTGCGTCGAGCGGCTGTCGCATACCGATTTGAAAATTGCTGTCCATCTGATGAATTCACTGCCCGGTGAAAACAAACAGCAGATGCTGGAAACCGCGGCTGCGCTCGCAAAGCTGCCCGTGCATGCGGTAAAGATCCATATGCTGCACATTATGGAGGGCACGCGCATGGCCCAGGAATACAGACAATCCCCCTTTGTCATGCTGAGCAGAGAAGAATATATTGATATCGTCATCCGTCAGCTGGAGCTGCTGCCGGCGGAAATGATCATCCAGCGGCTGACGGGAGATGGTGTGAAGGAAGCGCTGATCACCCCGCTTTGGACTTTGAAAAAGGTAACGATTCTCAACGACATTGACAAGGAAATGAAGCAGCGCAATACCTGGCAGGGAAAGTACAATACGTAACCTTCCCTTTTTTTTCGCATAGGATAAAGCAAGAGGTGACGATCAATGAAGGTACTGGCTGTCCTTATGCGAATTGAAAAGCTGGATCATGCCTGGAAATGGTTTATCAACAAGCCGTATGTAGACCGCGTGGGAGTGCTGGGCTGGAGCCTGTATCCCATCTGCAGCATGGCGGGAATCGCAAGTGCGCTGCAGGTATGCGATGCGCTTTTACTGCCCGGAGGCTATGATGTGCAAAGCTATTATATGAAGGAGGATCGCAATGAGCATGTCACAACCTATGCGCAGCCGATGGATCATCTGGAATTTCAGGTAATCGACGCATTTATGAGCCATGAAAAGCCGATTCTTGGTATCTGTCGCGGAATGCAGACATTGAATGTATATGCCGGCGGGACACTTCTGCAGCATATTGACACGCAGACACACGCGCCAAAGCAGCTGCACACCGTACACAGCAGCTCACGCAGTGTATTGCATCAGCTGTATCCGCAAAGCTTTACCGTAAACAGCTACCATCATCAGGTAGCCGGGCGATTGGGAGAGGGCTTTTATACCTCTGCCTTCAGCGAGGAGAATTATGTAGAAGCCATGGAGCACGAGAATGGTCGCATTCTCGCTGTCCAGTGGCACCCGGAGCTGATGGAAGACGATCAGATCCTTCCTTATTTTCTGGATGTTGTCTGCGCCTGAATCTTTTTTCTGCTCTTCCACCATTTCCAAACAAGCCACAGCATGATGGCCAGAGAAAACCAGGTGCCGAAGGCATCCACATTCATCACAGTTCCCAGATAGCGCAGGGACAGTGTTACCAGTAGACTGCGCAGCAATCTGGCAAAGCCGTCGCACAGCAGAAACGGAAGCAGCCGCATGCTGGTGAAGCCGGCAAGATAGGCAAGAAGAAAATCCGGAATCGGAGTGATGCCGCCAATGAAGACGGCCAATAGTCCATAGCGGTCCATCAGCTCCTCGCCATGCTCCACATCCTCTTTTGCGGCGATGTTATACAGCACTTTTTTGCCCAGTATCCGGGCGATGCCATAGCCGATTGCCCCGCCGATACAGGTGCCTACTGCACCCTCCAGCGAATACAGCAACCATTTCTGCGGTGAATGCAGTACCAGCGGTACCAATATGACTTCCAGAGAAGGAAGCGGAAGAAATGCTTTTAAAACAGAATACAGTATCAGACCGATATCCTGCCATACGATAAAAAAATCCTGTACGTTCATGAAATCCCCTCATTTCATTATACGTGCAGGCTTCTATTTTATACCAGCTCCAGCAGATTATCGATGATCAGATCCGGGTGAAGACAGCGCTGTTCACAATCCAGACGGGAATGCACACCGCTTGTCACAAAGACGCTCGTGCACCCATGCCGCAGTCCGAAGGCGACATCGGTTTCCAGATTATCTCCAATCACAACAGCATCCTCTTTAGCAATTCCGGCATAGCGCAACGCTTCCTTCAGCATCGGCTCATGCGGCTTTCCGATCATCCATGCCGTTTGCTCACTACAATATTCCAGCATATGCACCATAGCACCGTTTCCGATGCGAAAATAGTCTCCATGCGGCAAGCGTCGATCCGGATTGGTGCCAATCAGCACTGCACCCTTCTGTAAATGATAAAAGGCACGGCACAGCTTTTCATAGGTCACATTGGAATCCAGACCGGCAAATACTGCTTCCACATGTTCCTCACACAGCGTAAATCCCTGCTCCAGCAGCGCCTCCCGCATCCCATCTTCTCCGATATAGAAGACGCGCTGCAGCTTTGTTTCATGACGGACATAGGCGGCAGCTGCCATCGCACTCGTAAAATATTGTGCATCCCGCAATCCTTGAAAGCCCATCGCTTCCATCTTCTCCCGGTTCTGTGCATGCGTACGCATGGCGTTGTTGGTCAGGAAATAGTATGGAATCTGCAGTGTATGTAAGGCTTCTATGAACAAGGGTGCACCGGGAATGACCTCATCCCCGCGATACATCGTTCCATCAAGGTCCAGAAGCAGCGTTTTATGCCGCAGTAGCGGATGCATCGTTATATACTCCTATATAGTGGTGAAGAAAAGCCTCCTGAGAGAACTGCTCCTGATCGAGAAAGGCTTTCATAAGTACACAAAGCAAAGACAGGAGCGCCTGCTGTGTCGTACTCTTAAAGCGCAGCGTGCTGATATCATCCAGCACAAATTCCGCAATCTGTTGTGCGCGGTCAAAGCAGATCACCACACGTCTTCCTGCATGCATCCCGCAATAGAAGCGATAATATACATCGTGGTAAATCAGCTCATAGCCATCCCGACTCTTTTTCAATTCTCCGATTTGTTCATCCCCCTCGTATACGGTGAAATCCATACACGGGCGAAACCGCGAATACCATTTGCGAAGCTGGTAAAAGCCCATAATATCATCGCCATACATATTCTTCAGATATATACTGAGCAATCCGCCTTCCTTTTCATAGGAGGCACGGAATACACAACGCCCCTGCTCCTCAATGCTGTATTCATCAATGTCCTTACGCATCGTAAATTCCATTGTCTTCACGTCCTTTCATGAAAAAGCTCTTGATAGCACAAGAGCTTTTTATCTCAACCCACTATCGTAGGGTTACACAGTCTTTGGATGTCACCTTTATTATAGGTGATTTCCTCTCATTTTTCAAGACATGAGCGAACGGTGTGTGCAAAATTGTTATTGTCCAACAGCACACAATATCGAAGGTATCTGTAAATTCTCTGTAAAGCAATCTGCTTACCGTCCTCTGCAAATGTAAATCAGGAGCTTCTCTTCACTGTTTTCTTTTGAAAGTAATGAACATAGCAGAAAATCAGCAGCAGCGGCACGATGGAGAAAGCAGCTACGATATACAGGGTCCAGTCATATCCGAAGGCTTTGGACAGATAGGAGGTGATCAGCGGTGTTATCAATCCACTGACGCCGATAAATACGGCCATGGCAAACATCTGCGCACTGCTGAACAGCTTCTGGGGAGTGATTTCCTTTACCAGCACCTTGCTTGTCAGCATGATGATGGGCAGCGTTACCAGCTGCAGTGCTGCCGTCAGAATAATCATCCACGGCTGAAAGGAAAAGCCGTAAAGCAGGAATTTCACACCATACATAAATGTTCCAAAGTATAAGAGTGTCTTAGTCTGAAAGCGTTCCAGTATTTTCGAGGAAAACAGAAAGAGCGGCACCTCCATAAAGGATTGCAGCGCCCACTTAATGCCGACCGCTGTGGTGTCTCCGCCGATATCCAGCATTTTGTCGATGACCACATACTGATCTGCCGTACCGATCATATAGACGAGCAGATAAATCAGCACCAGCAATAAATAGCCTTTATTCTTCAGGAGCTGCCGCACGCTTTCCATGCGAATCCGCTCCCCTTCCTTTTTCTCAGCATCCTTTGCCTTGTAAATGAGCCAGCACAGAATAACGCTTACGATACCAAGTGAAATCAGCAGACTTTTATAATGAAAATGGCGGACGAGGTAGCCGGCAATCGGAGAACCAATCGTAAGCCCCAGTGCCCCGCTTGCCCGCAGCCGCCCGTAGTTTTCCTGATCGATTTCCAGCATCCAGGTTTCATCCAGTCCCATAATGACCTTTACCATACCACCCATCAGAGCCACGGTGAATACATGATACCAGAAGGTCTGGCGTTCTACCAGAAACATGGCAAAGCTGCTCGCCGTCAGCAGCACATAGGCCGCAAAGAAAAAGACCTTAACCCTTTGAAAACGGTCGCACAGGTAACCAAACAGAAACTGGCCGGCGATTGCCACAACCGCATTTGCGGCCAGAATATAACCGCGCTGTACCACCGTATAGCCCAGCTTGCTTAAAAACGGAATCATCTGGGTATTGACCATCGATATGGCAAAAAAGGCAAGAAAGTTCATGGCATAAAGCAGCCATCGCATTTGCTTTTTCATAGTAATCACATCCTCAGATATAGTATGGACACAGCTGCAGGCATCTAAAAATCTTTTCCCTTTTCTTTTCGCATATTGTATAATAGAACTGTTGAAACGGTGGTGTGTATATGCAGGAACATCTCGATACCAAAAGAATACTGGCAGCAGCATTAAAACAGCTGACCTGCCGCAAGAGCTTTGACAAAATCACGATTGCGGATATCACGCAGCAAAGCGGCTACAACCGGCAGACCTTCTATTATCATTTCCGTGACAAATACGAGCTGCTGAACTGGATCTATACGGATGATGCACAGCAGGTGTTTGATGAAAATCTCAGCTTTGAAAACTGGCCGAAATATATTTCCGCCCTCTTGAATCACATGCGCAGCGAGAAGGACTTTTATATCAATACGATCCGCAGTGATGAGAGTTGCTTTGAACAATTCCTTTTTGATTTAACGAAGTCCATTTTCCATATGGCAATCGTAAGCCTTGACCAGCACCATCAGATCAATGAGGTGGAAATGAATTTTTATTCCCAGTTTTACAGCTTTGGGATAACCGGCGTGATTATCAGCTGGGTGAAAAGCGACATGAGAGAAAGTGCAGAGCGCGTCAGTGCCAATCTAAAATCGCTGGCACAGGACAGTGAAAAGCTGGCCTATTCCCGTTATCGGGAGGCCTATACGAAAATAACAAATGAGGAGGAAGAGCATGAAGAGTGAAGTAGAGCATTATGAAAACCGCTGTGGCGGCAAGGGTACGATGCATATTGAACGCCTGCTGCAAAGCGAGGAAATGGGAAGCGGCGTGAAGATGTATGCGAAGGTGACGATTGATGTAAATGCATCGCTGGGTGTACATCAGCATATCGGCGATGGTGAGTCCTACTATATTTTGCAGGGTAGAGCACTTTACGATGATAATGGAATCAAGCGTGAACTGCAGCCGGGAGATGTCACCTTTACTCCGGATCAGGGCTTTCACGGCATTGAAAACATCGGAGACGAACCACTGGTGTTTATGGCATTGATCATCAAGGCATAGAAGGCAGACAGCCTTCTTTTTTAATCTTAAGCTCTCCTTTTAGTATAAGAGCGAACATCCATCATATAAAGGGGTCTTCCTCCTTTGATAAATCAATCGTTGAAATAGAATCTAAATACCGATATATTACAGGAGGTTATCTTCATACTTTATTTATTTGAACATCAATGTATGAAAATTATAATTCCCCATGAGAATTTCATAGAGCTTCACCCTGATGAAATTACGATTATGATTTTTCATAAAGAGCTATAAGCTGGTCTTGATTTTCAATATAACATGGTCAGATGAATATGTGCTGATTAAGTCTTTTCATCATTCACAGGAGTAATGCCTATGCAGGAAATAGATGTTAAAATCATGTTATGTTTAAAATATAATCGTGACTCTGTTTCTTATGTATCATCTACAGCAACTAATAACAGCCTGGTGCTAGATAAGATACATCATATTTATATGAAAAGAAATGCGCGCTTTTACAAACATAGTAGTTAAATACAGTGTCGTATGACTGTTATTTATATCTTCATTATATTATAGTAACATAAAAAATCATTGAACATAATACTATATTTATAATGATAATAAGCTACAATTAACTTAGAAAGGCTATGCAGCATATCATACAGCAATGAATGCATAATAAGGGCAGACCTATGAGGACAAAAGTTTGTAAAAGCTTTTTCATACAGAGCTTAAGAAAAACAAACATAGTAATAACTGTACTCTGCTTACTATTTATCTTAACCGGCTGTTCTAAAAATGAAAAGATTGACCCCAATGAATATATTCAATCAGTTTATCCAGAGTATGAGCAACTCGCGAAATTAGAGGATTCCACTGAACAAATGATTTTGTTTAAATCGCAGGATAGCTATGAACTTGTTCAGTTCAAGAAAAGGGGGAATTCCTTTACCTATGATGGAGGTCATATTACAAATTCTCCATATGGTTTAAAGTCAATAAAAGCAGAAGGAAAATTGTATATCATTGTATTTATTGATAATACCGTTGTAAAAGCAGACCGATTTTCAACACAATTAACCGCATCTGATAAGGATGAATATTTAATCTTAAGTTGCCCAAACCTATTAAAGAATGATAAATATATTATAAAATCATACGTAATGAGTGTAGCATATGACGAGGCTAAATCCATTATGTTTTATGATAAAAAAGGTACTCTGATACCTGAAGAGCGTATTCCTGATTTATGAGCAATCGTTAGGTTTTTTGATTGCGTACTGTTTAAAACTGATTTGAAAATATACAAGAAAGCCTCCCGTTATCTGGAGGCTTTCTTGTATTTATAAATCAGCTATATACATTTCGTGAAGGTGTGACACGGCTCAATTCTCAAAGAATACCGTTTTCATAATTTACAATGGACTACTATGAGTAATCAGGAAAATGAATCCAATATTGTATAAAAAGTCCTTGCCCTTGTTGTAAAACACTCTCATAGGATGTCACTCACACCTCGATATCAAAACTGCCGACATGCAGAAAGATGCCTGGCAGAGCAAACAGCAGATAGCTTACTCCATAGAGTGAAAACAGCGGATAGCGAAGAATGCCGGGAAACCAGCTCATCACATGAAAGACATAGGTGTCCAGCGCCAGCAGCGTATAACAGCCCATGATCAGAACACCCGCACCATACAGCCATATAAGGCCTCTCTGCTTAACGTGCAGACAAAGAAGAACACCCCTTGTCAGCAGAAAGGTGCCGAAAGCCAGCGAGAGACAGCGAATCATAGCCGGTAGTTCATTTGTACCTCCTGATATAAAAAGCAGAACACTGACGATTATGCATAGCCCGCCAGCGCCCAGATATAATTTCATATGCTGCATTTACCGAATGATATCGTGGATCAGCTTCTGCTTTTCCACCTTCTCCTGTGTGAAGACATAGGTCTGATAGAAGTCCTCCAGCCAGTGCTGCGGTAATGGATGATTGATGTGTACATAGGCAAGAATATCACCCTTATTTACATAGTCTCCATCCTTTTTGTTTAACACGATTCCGACAGCCGGATCAACCGGATCCTCCTTAACCATACGTCCTGCACCAAGCTTCATCGCCAGCGTCCCCAGCTCCAAAGCATGCAGCTCCTTCACATAGCCCTCTTCCCGCGATGTTACTTCCAAAATCTCTTTTGCCTGTGGCAGCAACTCTGGATGCAGAACCTGCTCTACATCCCCCTCCTGTGCCGCAACCATGGCAACCAGCTTTTCCAGCGCCTTTCCATTCTGAATGACTTCCAGCAGCTGTTTTCTTGCGTTCTCTTCATCTCTGGCTATTCCTGTCTGCATGAGCATGATGCTTCCGGCCTCCAGACACAGCTGTGTAAAATCCTCAGGCCCTTTTCCCTGTAGCGTTGCAATTGCCTCTTTTACCTCGAGTGCATTTCCGATGGCATTGCCCAACGGCTGATTCATGTTGCTGATCAGTGCCTTGACATCCTTGCCGAAATGGCTTCCGATGGCAATCATCGCTTCTGCCAGCTCCTTTGCTTTATCGCTTGTTTCCATGAAAGCACCCTCTCCGAATTTCACATCCAGAAGAATCGTATCAGAGCCTGCTGCCAGCTTCTTTGACATGATGCTGGATGCAATCAGAGGAATCGAGTTGACGGTAGCCGTCACATCGCGCAAAGCATACAGCTTTTTATCTGCCGGCACCAGTGTTGCGGTTTGTCCGATCAGTGCCAGACCGATATCATTCACCTGTGAAATAAACTGTTCCTGTGTCCGCATAACCTGAAAGCCGTTAACAGACTCCACCTTATCCAGCGTTCCGCCGGTATGTCCCAGTCCTCGACCGCTCATTTTCGCGACCTTGGCACCGCAGGCAGCTACCATTGGCGCAAGGGAAAGACTTGTTTTATCACCGACACCTCCGGTGGAATGCTTATCACATTTTCTTCCGGAAATCGCCGATAGATCAATCACATCTCCACTGTACAGCATTTCCTCTGTCAGCCAGGCTGTTTCCTGTGCATTCATACCATTAAAGTAAATCGCCATTAGCAGCGCACTTACCTGATAATCCGGAATATCTCCCCGGACATAACCGGTAATGAAAAAATGAAGCTCTTCCTTTGTCAGTGGCTGCTTCTGTTTCTTTTTTTCTATTAGATCGACAAAACGCATAAAGTTCCCTTCCTTCCTGCTTATCTTCTACGATAATGCATGATGCTGCATCCTTCTTTTTGTTCATTTGAAAGCAATCGGAAATCCCCAATGCAAAACGCCGGAAACCAGGTATCCCCTGTATACGACTGCTCGATTCGGGTAATCCACAGCTCATCTGCATATGCGATTGCTGCAGCGTAAATCTGTGCACCGCCGCATACATAGAGCACTTCCTCTTTCTTCTTCCATTCCCTGCAAAGTGCTTGCACATCGCTGCAGGGGAGCACATCGCTATCGGACAGCGGCTTATGACCTGCGACATGCAGAATTCTATGATCCAGTCGTTTCGGCAGATGCTCATAGGTCACTCTCCCCATCAGCAAATGATGATGCAGTGTCAGCTGACGGAAATGAGCTAAATCTGCGGGGCAATGCCATGGCATTTTATGATTTGCGCCGATCAGCTGATTGGCGTCCATTGCAACGACAATACTGATCATGCCACATTCTTCAGGGCAGTGATTTCCTCTTCGCTCAGATACCGCCATTCCCCACTCGCAAGTGCTTCATCCAGCCGCAGCGGTCCCATGGCAATCCGCTTGAGATGGACAACCTCATTACCGATTGCATGCAGCATTCGCTTCACCTGATGAAATCTTCCCTCCTGGATATGCAGAAGGATTTGCGTGTCCTCCAGAATTTCCACACGAGCCGGAAGAACAGGTTCCTCATCCAGTACGATACTGCCGTTTTCCAGCTTCTTTTGATCACCTTCCTGCAGCAGCTGCGCCAGATCCACCAGATAGGTTTTTTCAACATGATGCTTGGGAGAGAGCAGACGATGCGCCAGCTTTCCGTCATTTGTGATCAGCAGCAGGCCCTCCGTATCCATGTCCAGTCGTCCGACCGGAAAACAATCCTTTGGCAAAAAGGCATCGATGCAGTCCAGCACGGTTTCATATGTGGGATCACTGGTGGCACTGACAACATCCTGCGGCTTGTTCAGCATGATATAGACAACAGCCTCATAATAGATTTCCTCTTTATCCAAACAAACGACATCCGCACCCTCCTGGATTTTCCTGTCATCCTTTCGGCATACCTCACCATTGACACTCACTCTTCCCTTGCGAATAGCCAGCTTGACCTCCTTGCGGGTACCCAAACCTGCATGAGCCAGATATTTATCCAGTCGCATATGCCTATCTCCTTCTTCCGCGCTTCAGTAAGCGGGACAGGTCAAGATGCAGAATGGTCTGCGGTATGGAAAAGAAGTACGTGATGCCAAAGTATACTAGCATTGCAAGACTTCCGTTGACAGCAAGCTGTAAAAGACTCAGCATCCGCCCGGAGCCATAGCCCTTCAAGCCAATCAAATCGCAGCCTCTTGCGACTGCAAACAGGGCTGCCATCGCCAAAAGGATAACCAGAAGCTTATGCAACGTATATTTCCAGCGAATCTTATAGCGTGATGTCAATGCATAGATATCCAGAGTGATAAAAATTCCCATTGCAAGAATACTTGACATGACGACTCCCTGATAGCCGAAATATTTTAACAGTGGATAGGCCACCGAAAATTTCACCACCATCATGATGGCAAGGTTGCGGATATTCAGCCTGCGCAAGCCTACTGCCATTAACAGTGCCGTGAAAATCGGTCCGATGGTATTTAAAAACGCCTCGATGGAGAACCAGCTCAAAATATCGGCAAGCAGCTCCAGATTCTTCGGATCTGCCGGTGGAAACAAGATGGCATACAGCGGCTTTGCGTAAACAAACAGACAGAAGGAAATCGGCAGTCCGATATACAGGACGATATCCACACAGTCCCGGATATTTTTGCGTACCAGCTTCAGGTCATGATTGGTAAGTGCCGTAGTGATATGCGGTATGATGGCGGAGGAGAACCCCGGTGCCAGAATCATTGGGATGGACATCAGCTTTAAAACACCGTAATTGATAGAGCCGCTGATGAGTAAGATTTCCGCATCCGTATTGCCGTGCGCTTCAAGCCCCTTACTCAAAAACAGCGTGTTGACAATCGTATCGCTGTAGCCCAGTATCGCTACAATCAAATAAGGAAACGCAATGAAAACAAGCTCCTTAAGAATTTCTCTTCGATCATTGTTTCCGGCAACTTCCTGTGTTTTGGCTAGCCTCTTCAGCTCGCGCATCTGCTTTTTATCATACAGCTTCAGATGCATGATCGCCAGAATTGCCGATATACTGGTGGAAATCACGCCGAAATACAGCGCCCATACCTGATCCTTATGCAATGCATATACCGCAATCGCACTGGCGCTCAGCAGAAATGCCACACGGGCAACCTGCTCCAGAACCTGTGACAGTGCATAAATTTCCATGTGCTTGAGTCCCTGATAGAAGCCGCGGATACTGGAAAGCAGCGGAACGAAAAACAGGGCAAAGGAAATCAGTATCAGTACCATCTGCATCGTTTTAACGCTGTCTCCTTCATCCGGCATAACAAGTGCAGCCAGCGGAGAGGAAAACAGAATTACGATAATCATCATCCCGAAGCCGAAGCAGGTCATCAGGGATGCGGACAGCTTTTTGATCAGCAGTGAGGTTTGATAGTCCCCTCTTGTGGAATATTTTGCGATCAATGTCGCAATCGCAAACGGAAAGCCTGCTGTACAGATATTCAGCAGATAGGAATATATATTGAAGGCTACTCCGTAATAGGCCAGATTGTCCGCTGTTCCCAGCATGGAATTATAAGGGACTGCATAGAACAATCCAATGAATTTTGCAAAAAAGATGCCGGCAGAGCTGATCAGCCCTCCTGCTATAATCGACTGCTTCCGTTTGGAAACATCCATATTCTTACTCATATAACGTATCCTTTCTAGTTCCCGTTAACCATTCGCCTCGTTATCCTTCTGTGCATAATTACATGTGAAGAATACACGGCTCGTATTAACCAGCTTGGAATCCTTCCAGGTTACCATAACCTGCAATGTAAACTGATCATGCTCGGATATACCGTCCAGAAAGATTTTACTGACAAAGTTACGCGCACCGTTTGCCTGATATGGAATCATGTTGAAGGAGGTTTTTGCGTCATCTCCCAGCAATCCCAGACACGGATAGACATTGCTGTTGCTGTCCAAGGCCGGATCTACAGCAATCGCCTGAATATTGTACATCGCCACGCGTGGATTGGAAATAATAATCTCATACTGATAGCTGTTGTCCTTCTGCTTAAATACAGAAAGCTTATAATCAAAGGGTATGATTTTGGATTCACTGCCCTTGTTGTTCAATACAGCGTCTACATAGCTCTCATAATTTTTTATGCTCTCCTGCTCTTCTTTATGCGCATCGCCGCAGCCGGTGAGCAGCAGGAAGCAGAGCAGACACCAAAGGGGGAATTTTCGCATGGAATCACCTCTCGAGATATTATACCATAAAGGCATTATTTAAGCCACATTTTATAATCATGCGGTACTTTATTTGTACATTTAGGATAACAATTACGTACAAGCGGCAAAGGATGAAAAGCAAAAAATGCTGCATCCGTGTACAGCTGCTTACAGGCATCGGGTCGGAAATAAAAAAAGACCCGCCAAAGCGCAGACAGATTTCTACGCTATGATAAGTCTGTATCACCAGCAAGTTGCACAGCCTCAATGCTCAGGTATATCAGTATGTTTATGCAGTGCATAATCCATGCAAATCGGGTAGCCATGTTCCTCGTCCTGCACGATTTTCGCATGAATATCATACAGCTGCAGCAGCTGCTGTTCCCGGATAACCTCCTGTGCCTTCCCGCAGTATAGTGCCCTTCCCTGCTTCATGCCAATCACATGATCCGCAAATTTTGCGGCCTGATTCAGATCGTGGATAACCAGTATGATCGTCGTCTGCTCCTCCCTGTTTAAGTCTCTTAGCAGTTCCAGTATTTCCAGCTGATGGGCGATGTCCAGATAGGTTGTCGGCTCATCCAGCAGCAGAATACCGGTTTTCTGTGCCAGGGCCATGGCAATCCACACACGCTGCCGCTGCCCGCCGGATAATTCATTGACATAGGCATCCGCATGCACAAGAACTCCGGTCTTTTTCATAGCCCACAAGACAATCTCAAGATCCTGTCGATTCAGTGAACGCATCGTTTTCTGATAGGGAAAGCGGCCGTACTGCACCAGCTCTCGTACTCGCAGACCTTCCGGAACCAGCGGAGACTGCGGAAGAAGGGCAAGTCGCTTCGCCACCTGTCTGCGCTTCATTCCCTTCAGGGAAACACCATCCAGCAAAACCTCTCCCTTCTGCGGCGTGATGATACCGGCCATCGTCTTTAAAAGCGTTGATTTCCCACAGCCGTTTGGACCGATCATCATCGTGATTTTCCCCTCCGGTATCTGCAGGCTGACATCCTGCAGGATATTGCGCCCATCATATCCGGCATACAGATTGTGTACTTCTAGCATTGTGCTACCTCCTGTCGAGTTTCATCATCAGATAAATAAAATAGGGAATGCCGATCATGGAGACCAGAATTCCTGTCGGAATCTCCAGCGGTGAAAACAGATTTCTGGCCAGCATATCCGCAACAACCAGCAGTATGGAGCTGATCAGTGCTGCAAGCGGAAGCAGCAGGCGATGCCGCATACCGGTAATACGCAGTGCAATCTGGGGACCCAGCAGTCCCAGAAACGCAATATTTCCTGCCACAGCCGTTGCCAGAGCCGCAAGCGCCGCACTGGCTGCCAGAAACAGTATCCGTGTCCGCCGGGTAGATACGCCTAGTGCTGTTGCCCCTTCATCACCAAGCGAAAGGATGTCCAGCGTTCTGCTGTGTGTCCATACCAGCCCTGTAAGGAACAGAATGAGCGGTGCACTGACAAGAATATAACGCCAGCTGCTTCCCCACAAGGAGCCGTTGGTCCACATCAGCACCTGATTATAATCTCCTCTGCTCATTTGCAGCTGATAAAAGCTGATCACTGCGGTAATTCCTGCATTGACTCCGACACCGGTGAGTAAAAAGCGAATCGGGCGGATTCCCTTGCGCCATGAATACGCATATAGAAAGGCCGTAGTGCAAAATGCTCCGGCTATGGCAAGCAGCGGCATGAACAGCACCTTTACATTGGAAAGGGAGCTGTAGTATGCGTTCGCTCCATACGAAATCCACAAGACCACAAACAGTGCACTGCCCGCATTGATACCGATCATACCGGGCTCTGCAAGCGGATTTTTCGTAATCCCCTGTAGTATGGCGCCGGATACACCGAGCGCACTTCCAACAAGAATCGCAAGTACGATACGCGGAAGCCGTATCTGAAAGACTGCAAATGCATGGGTGCTGCTTCCCCCGCCCAACAGCGTCCGCAATACGTCGGAAGGGCTGATTGCAAAGCTGCCGACCATGATGGAAAGTGCAGCGGCAGCAAGCAGTACGAACAAACAAAAGCCAACTATCCAAAATCGTTTACGCATCAGCCGCACTCCTTTCTCACCAGCAGCAAAAACACCGGTATTCCCAGCAGGGCAGTAAACAAGCCGACCGGTAGCTCATAGGGCGCACTCAGTGTTCTGGCAGCAATATCGGAAAACACCATAAGCACACCTCCAAACAAAAAGCTGAGAGGGAGTGTATGACGAATATCCCGCGAGAGCATGCTGCGCAGAATATGCGGAACAAACAGTCCGACAAATCCGATATTGCCGGCAACTGCCACGCACATTGCACAAAGCGGAATCATCACCAGTATGACCTTCTTTTTTAATCCGGCAGCATCAATGCCAAGGGAAATGGCAGCTTCATCACCGAGGGAAAGAAGATTGACCTTACCGCTCAGCAGCAGAAAGCTGCCCATACAGACAAGCGTGACAATCCCCAAACCGATGACGGCACCCCAGTCGGCCTGCCGAAAGCCTCCGGCAATCCAGAAGGCCAGCTCCTGCGAGCGATTTTGTATAAGTGCACTCAGGGAAGCCGCAGATAGAAAGAAAATGCTCAGAGCACTGCCCGCCAGAAGGATACGCGATACATCCGGATGTCCGGCATATTTAACAGCAAACAGAAACACCAGAAGACCACTGAAGCCGGCACCTGCAAGTGCTGTCCAGAAATTACCAGCCGCAGTAAGCAAAGGAAGCATGGGGGCGATTGCCACAAACATAACCGAGCCCTGCGTGATACCGAGAATGGATGGCTCTGCAATCGGATTACGCAAAATTCCCTGCATCATTACACCGCTGGCTGCGAGCAGTCCTCCCGTCAGTAAGGCACTCAGCGCACGCGGCAGACGCACATCGCGAATCAGCTGATCATGAAGCGTTCCCTGATAATCGAACAGAGCATGCAGGACATCATCGTATGGAATATCCTTCGCTCCCGCCAGAACTGATAAGGCAATGCCTAGAAGCAACAGCAGAATGCCGCTTGCCGTCGCTATCAGAATCCTCTTGCGCATCTTACTTTACCAGCAGGCTTTGAACCTCATCCAGAAACACGTCTCTTCCGATACTGCTGTACCCGATATTGAAATACGGACTCGACGGCAGTTCAAGCACCCTGTTGTTTTTCACTGCCTGCATTGACTTATAGATGCTATTCTTTTTCAGGGCCTTCATATCAGCATCCGTACCGACAACGATAAGATGATCGGCATCTAGATCCGCCAGTCCCTCATAGGAAATAACGGGAAGACTGATGGAATCCTGCCGCGGCATATTGGCAGGCTTCTTCAGGCCCATATCTTCATAGAGAACACTTCCGATACCGGCTGCATCAAATACAAACAGCTGTCCCCCGCTTGCCAGCAGCGCCAGATAGGTGGTATCCTCACCATTCGCCTTGCGCACGGCAGCGCCGGCCTTCTTCGCTTTTTCATCATAGCTCTTCAGCCATGATGCAGCACGGTCCTCCTGCTGCATCATACGGGCAAAGGTATTCACATCCTGCCGCCAGTCTGTCTGTGCCAGCTCCACCATAAGCGTCGGCGCAATTTTTTTCAGCTGCTCATACATTTTTTCCTGCACGCCAGAGATAATGATCAAATCCGGATGGAGTTCCAGGATACCCTCGATGTCCATGGTATCCTGCATACTGTAGCCAAGAATTTTCGCACCCTGTAACGGCTCCTGAAGATAGGTTGGCAATTGGGTGTAATCATAGGCATCCGAATTTGCCGTACCGGCAACGGAATATCCTAGCAGAGATAAAATATCACTATTTCCGCTTAGATCAACGATACGCTTCGGCTCTGCCGGAATTGCCACCTCTCCCTTCGCATCCCTTACCGTTATTGTTTTATCGCTTGAAGATGCCTCCTGTCTGCCTTGGCACCCGCTCACAAAGCCAAGTGTCACAAGAAGCATACAAAGCATCCCGATTGTCTTTTTCATAGATGTCCTCCTTCATTCTGTTAGCTTATTCTAACTTACGTGTGCCATTATAGCAAATCGCTCCTGTTCCTGCAAGCATTTCACCCGCTTTCCATATTTTAACAGCCAACCGCTGCCATGTAGCCGGATAAGAAGGTGCAGGCTCTTTTCGATATGTATGCGAATACGAATCGACTGCGTATGGGTATGCGTATGTCATTTAAACAGTGTCCAGTGTACTGTACATGACCATACCCATAGCACCTCATAAGAAACAACGAAAATAAAACAGCCCCGGGGACTGTTTTATTTTGTACATCTGCAGCGGAAGGATTTGCATTCCGTTTCGTGACAATCATTTGGATGAACACAGTTATCACAGCATACGCTGATGGTTTCTGCGTTACAGCATGCATCCTTGTTATAAACACAATTGTGTACGCTGCATAAAATTTCGGTTTTTTTCTGCATGGTTTACACCTCCACGCTGTTAGTATGAACCATTGTCTGAAATCTATGTGCTGAAAATCACCATCGCACTGAAGCAGTAAATCTGTTCCTCTTCAAAATCACTCACGGCTGTTGAGAACTTTATATCCAGCAGACGGATATCCGCATGCTCCTGAAGCCAGACATTGACCGCCTCTGTCAAATCATCCTCATGCTCCTCATCAAACACCTTGATCTGTACCATTGTATCACCGATTCCATCCTATCAGCTCAATCCTTCAGTCGGTGTCGATTTTTCGTAAAATACTCCTGAATTCTGTTTTCTGCTGCTTCACTGACAGCGACCAGTGGCAATCGCAGGATATTTTCACACTCATCCTGCAGATGCAGCATATATTTCACCGGTGCCGGCGATGCTTCTGTAAATGTCAAAGACGCCAGCTCATAGAGCCTCCTGCGCAGTCTGTTATCGACGCGCTCATCATCGCAGAAAATCCGCAGCTCCTTCATGCATACATGACCCATGACGGAGATAAGTCCATCCATACCGGCATCAAGACCCTCATCGAAGAAGCCGTCCTCCCCGCTGTAAATCAGAAAATTCGGATGCTGCTGCTTCAGCCTGCGCACCATATCCAGATTGGAACAGGCCTGCTTTAATGCTGTTATGTTCCTGTGCTTCTCAATAAGGGCATGTACGGTTTCATAGGTAAGCTCCACCCCGGTTCTCGATGGTACGTTATACAGCATGATGTTCGTATCCACAGCAGAAGCAACTGCGTCATAATGGGCATACATCCCGGCGGCATTCGGCTTGCTGTAATACGGCGTTACAATCAATACACCGTCAATTGCCTCCTTCTGCGCCTCCCTGCATGCCAGAATCGTCGCAGCTGTATCATTGCTGCCGCAGCCATACCATATCTCTGCGCGATGCTTCACGCGTTTGATGACATGGCGAAGAATGGAAAGCTTCTCGTTATGAGAGAGTGTCGGTGTTTCTGCCGTTGTCCCGCATACGATGAAGCCGTCGCACCCCTCCTTCAAAAGCCGGTGAAGGATGCGGTCCATCGATTTGTAGTCCACTTTGTTATCCCTGGTAAACGGTGTAACCAAAGCAACCATCAGTTTTTTCATAGTTTATCTGCCTCCCAGTAAGATTGGCTGCAGCTGTCTGTCGTTTAAGGCCTGATCCATCGTCTGCTCCATCAGCTCCCAGTCGGACACAATGCTTCGCTCCTTGGAAAAAGGGGCATCCTGTCGAAACGGTATGATATAAAAATGCTTCATATTGATCAGAGAAAAGATATTCACCCCGCTGATTCCCAGACCGTCATTCGTCGCGATGCCGAATACGATATTCCGCTGATTGCGAATCATGGCCTTTGCAGACAGTGTAACCGGATGATCGTAAATACCATGTGCCATCTTTGCTGCAACAGTGGCTGTCATGGGTGCAATCACCATTATATCATATGCGTTTGCCGGCCCAACTTTCTCTGCTTCCACGATTGTATGGATGATGTCGTGTTTTGTCACATCCTTTACTTTTCCCAGGAATACGTCCTTATCGAAAAAACGGGTGGAGCACGTATATACATTTTCACTGACGACAGCCGTCACATCGTTGCGCTCACACAGTGCTGTCAGCTGCTCGAGAACTGCCGCATGGTTACAGAAAGAGCCGCAGATACCGAACAGAATGCGTTTATTTTCCATTGTTCAGTTTCCCCCTTATACATTCCGCGATAATATTTCCTGCACTGATGCAGGCAAAGCGTCCCGGCAGATTTCCCGCCTTGATCACGGTAATACCTTCCTCATGTGCCGCCTTGAGATCAATCAGATCCGGTGTGGATATATCGATGATGACCGGCTTGTTTTTCCAGCTGCGCATTCTGGATGGTGCAATCATGACACCCGTTGCCGTATGGATGATAACATCACCGCAGGTTTCCCAATCACGAACCGGCAGAAAGTCCCCCTCCTTTTTACAATCCCTTCGTATGATGCGAACACGGACATGCAAATTCTTCAGCATGTCATAAATCACCTGTCCGCAATGACCATATCCGACAATATCGACCTGTATATCGTAAATGCTCTTACAGATACAGCTGATCAGCTCATTCAGCACACCCTCAGCCGTCAATACCGCATTTTCATGAATCACGCTCTCCTCCAGCATGTAATAGATTTTTCGCTGCGGCAGAGCATCCAGCACTGCATTTCGAATTCCGCAAAACAACAGACAATGCTTACCCTGCATTTCGTAAAAGGCGTGCGGTATGTGAATCGCCTGTTCCTGTATGCGGACATATCCAAACTCATCGACGCCCTTTACCGGGAAGACCACTGCCTGATACTGTGGTAGATTCAGGAAATCCGTTTGTGCATCCAGACGATCTACCATAAAGTCCCTGGACAGATTGTCATATACCTGTATCATTCTTTCATCACTGCATATCACTGCAATTTTCACACTATCCCTCCTTACGCCATTGTATGTCGCAAACAGGCTTTTGCCATTAGGAAAGCCGTTTGCGCATAGAAATAGAAGGAATTTCGTGTCGTAATTCATCAAGGCTTCACAAAAAAAGCAGACTGCAATAGATTCTTCGTACTGCAGTCTGCTATCTTCTTTTCTCAGCTCTATTTCTGTGAAATCACAAAATAATTCCGTTTTCCCTTTTTGATCAGTGTACGTCCCTTCGAGATGGCATTTTTAGAGGATACGATAAACTCCACATCCTTCACCTTATCCCCGTTGATCTGAATAGAGCCCTGATTGATCCATTCTCTGGCTTCCCGCTTGCTGCTTGCAATACCGGCCTGCACCAGTGTATCCGTCAGAGTCAGCTCATCAGCAATTTCCGCGGCTTCAAAGCCCTTCAAAGCATCCTGCAGCTCTCCTGCATCCAGCTCCTTGATATTTCCCTTAAACAGCGCGTTGGTGATTTTTAACGCCTTGTTGTATTCCTCCTCCCCATGCAGGAAGGTAACAACCTCTTTCGCCAGTGTTTTCTGTGCCTCTCTGAAATGCGGCTCGGTTTTCACCTTTTCCTCCAGTGCGTCGATTTCCTCCTTGCTCAGGAAGGTCAGCTTCTTCAGGTAATCAATTACCTTTTCATCCTCGGAATTTACGAGGAACTGATACATTTCATACGCACTTGTTTTATGTTTATCCAGCCATACCGTACCGGACTCACTCTTTCCAAATTTTGTACCGTCAGCCTTGGTAATCAGCGGCATCGTCAGGCCATAGCACTCCACATCCGCACCATGCTTCTTGCGAATCAGCTCCAGACCGCTTGTGATATTTCCCCACTGATCCTGTCCGCCAAGCTGCAGTGTACACCCCTTATCCTCATACAGATGTAAAAAGTCCAGTGCCTGTAAAATCATGTAGGAGAATTCCGTATAGCTGATACCGGCATCCAGACGGCGTTTTACCGTTTCCTTGTTGATCATGTAGTTGACATTGAAGTATTTTCCATAATCCCGCAGGAAATCAATCACGGAAATATCCTTTGTCCAATCCAGATTATTGACCATTTCAAAGCCGAACAGCGCTTCAATCTGCTTGCTCAGACACTGGTAATTGTGCTCCAGCACTTCCTTTGTCAGCATATTGCGTTCACCGCTTGCCTTCGGATCACCGATAAATCCGGTTGCGCCTCCAACCAGCATGATTGGGTGGTGCCCATGCTCCTTTAATCGTTTTGCACACAGCAAAGAGGAGTAGTGTCCGATATGCAGGGAATCACCGGTCGGATCGGTTCCGATATAGAAGGTCAGTCCTCCGTTGTTCAGTTTCTCTTCCAGCTGTGGACTTGTCACATCATTGATCAGTCCGCGGTATTTCAATTCATCAAATAATTTCATCATCGTCTTCCTTTCTGAAATAAAAAAACGTCCCTGTCATCCAAGGACGCAACATAGCGTGGTACCACCTTAGTTCTTCTTTACAGAAGCACTCAATGCCATAACGGGGCAGTCCGGTCTACCTTTGCAGTAGACAGCTCCAAGGTGTATTTCTCAAGGCATCCCGCAGCTTTTCACCAGCCAGCCGCTCTCTGAAGGGATCATCCCCAAGCTCTTTTCTTATCAACGCTTTCCTTATTCAGGATATCTGTTATTGTAAAAATTGTCAATCCTATTTTGTAGATTTTCTCGGTGTATAGATATAGCTCAGCTCGATTTCCTTATCGGTAACTTCGTTTTCATCGTGCAGCATCTTTGTCAACAGACGCATTGCCACAGCTCCTAAATCATAATCCGGAATCTTAAATCCGGAAATCTGCGGACGTGCCATTGCATTGTATTTGCTGTCCAGAATACAGATCAATTCCATTTCATCCGGAATACTGATACCTGCTTCCTTTGCAGTATTCATCACGGCCATCGCCTGGGAATCACGATAGGTAATCACGACATCATGGCGAATTCCCTGCTTCATGTATTCCTTCAGGAACAGATAGGAGGAACGGTATTCCTTTGGAATCTGAATAAAGCTTTCAAATTTCATCCCCTGTTCTTCAAATGCTCTGTTTAAGCCGTCCAGCAGCTGCTTGATCATCTGCGGGTTCTTGCGGTCCTCCACCAGTGCAATATTTTTCTTGCCTTGCTTGATGCAGCCGCTTGCATATTCATATACAAGGTTCGCATAATCCACGTAGACGCTGCCCACGGTATCATCACTCATCTTATTACCGATGACAACGATCGGTACCTGATATCTGGTCAGCTGGTTCAATTCTTCCTTATTCAGCTTGTCATTGAAAATCACAACACCGTCCACACGGGATTTGATGATATTTTCAATGATATCGTTCATCTCCGTGATACCCTCGGTTGTGGTATGCAGCATGATGTTGTATTTATATATTTTTGCCACATCGATCAGACCATTGATGATCTGTCCGGTATAGAAATAGCTTGCCTCCGGAACAATCAGCGCAATCGTTGTGGTTTTCTGCAATGCCAGTCCCTGTGCGATTGCATTCGGCTTGTAGCCCAGCTTTTCAATGGCTTCCTGTACCTTGATACGGGTATCCTCACGCACGACCTCTGAACCGTTGATTACACGGGATACTGTTGCCAGAGATACATCGGCTTCCTTTGCTACATCATAAATCGTAATTCTTTTCATAACCTGTTATCCCTTCCGACTGTCGTCTTCATCTGTGTCCAAGACACGCTTCAGTCCCTGAAATGCAGCCTCCGCCGCTTTCAGTGTTCCTTTTTTCAGCTTTCTTACGCCTTTTTTCACTTGCTCGTCATTGCGAATGGTATCCACCGTATCCGCTACAGCATGAACGGATCGGCGTACATATTCGTTCTGACGAACCTCCTGTATGCCTTCCTGTACATAGCCTGCAAGCTTATCTGCAGCCGCGGCAGCCTTTTTACTGCCTGCCTGTACATCCTCCCGCTGTGAAAAGCGCTGCAGACGATCCTGTGTTGACGCAAGCAGCTTCTGTGTCTCTAGTTTCAAACGTTCCATTCGCTCGTTCACTTCCATGGAATCCGCATGCTCACGCAGCCAGTCACGCATTTCCTGAAAAAGGCGCTGTAGCTGTATGGCAGCATCATCCAGAATTTTCTTTGAACGACCGTTTTCATCATCATCGTCACACTCCATGGTGATAATGGTGAACTTCGCCTTCTGTTCCAGATCTTCGACTTCTTTTTCTCGTTCGTTATCCATGATTATTCACTCACTCCATCCTCTTCATCACGATCGTCTTCCTTCTTCATACCGGCAAACACCCAGTCCTTGATGGAAGAAAAATTCTCTATGACAGCTACCAGAGTGGAACGTACCGCATGCTTGCTCGCCTCATGAACACAATCTACCGTTTCACTCAGCTCATTCAGCGTATTCAGCGGCTTGTCCAGTGTTTCTAATTGCCGGTTTGTCGTTTCCAGCGTCTTTGACATTTTCACAACGGCATCATTCGCATTTTTCAGCAGTACAATCAGATGCTTTACAAAAACAGCGAGGAAAATAAGCACAACAACACCACAGATCGGCAATGCCTTGCTGGCGACACTGCTTGTTAATTCCAATAATTGATCTAAACCCATAGAAACACCTCTTTATTTATTCTAAAACAATTTGTAAGTTTTTTCAACTTCTATTGAAAAGTTTTTACAATATTTTTTAATTTGTATATATCCTTGCTGCTCATAAACAGATATACGGCCGGACCGCGCTGTGCAAGCATTCTTGCCGCTTCCTCATCCTCATTGATGACAGTCGCCTTCTCACATTTATCCGCAAGGTCCGAAATCGTGATATCAATACCGTCTTCTCTTGCGGCATTCTCCGGAAAATGACACAGATACACTTCATCCGCCTGATTCAGCTCTTCCGCAAAGCGATCCATGAAATAATAGATACGGGAATAGCGATCTGGCTTGAACAGGGCAATTACCTTCTTCCCCGGATACTTGATGCGTGCCGCCTCGATCATATATTTCACTGCAGTGGGGTGATGTGCATAATCATCGATATATACATTATCCCCGTTTTCTTCGATTGTAAACCTGCGTTTTACACCGGGAAAGCTTTGCAGACCCTCCTGCAGCAATTCCCCGCTCAGTCCCTCCATGATACCGATAGCGATAACGCCCAGACTGTTCCACAGCAGTGGCTTACCGACAAAGGGCAGATCAAAATGTGCAAACAGCTTCTTGCGATACAGCACATCAAACTGCATGCCGTCCTCATGTTGCTTCACATGCACCGCCTGCACATCGTTGTGATCCTTTAAGCCGTAATATAAATGTTCTGTTTTCACATGCAGGGAGCGCACAGCCGCATCGTCTCCGAAGAGCACGACACCCTTTTGAATCTGATTCGCAAAGGCTTCAAATGCGTCGCAGTAGTCCTCCATGTCCTTATAATAATCGACATGATCCAGCTCGATATTGGTAATGATGGCATATTCCGGCTTATATGCCAGAAAATGACGCTGATACTCACAGGATTCCAGCACAAAATAACGGCTGTCCTTCGGCATTTCTCCGGTTCCATCACCAATCAGATAACCGGTTGGCGCCGCCAGACTCATTACGTGGGAAAGCATGCCGGTCGTTGTCGTTTTGCCATGTGTACCCGCTACGGATATCGATGTGTATTCCTTCGCAAGACTGCCGAGGAACTCATGATACCAGTAGGTTTTCACAGTATCCATAGCCAGGGCTTTTTTCACCTCCGGATTGGATTCATTAAAAGCATTTCCGATAATCACGGTATCTCCCTCATGAATATTATCTGCGGAAAATGACGTAATCGGAATATGACGCTCCTCCAGTGGCTGCTGGGTAAATATATATTTTTCAATATCGGAACCGCTGACCTCATCTCCGCGATCTGCAACGATCGTCGCAAGAGATGCCATCCCGCTCCCTTTAATTCCAATGAAATGATAATGCATAAGAAACACCTCTTTTACTCTTTATCGCTTGCATCATCAACGCTGCTGATCGGTGTAGATTCTCCAAACAGAGAAATCTGCATCAGATCATCGCCGTCCTCACCTGGTGTTTTCTCGATCATATCCTCAAGCGGAACGCTGTTGATTTCTTCCTCCAGGTCGTATTTTTCAACCTCCTGCTGTGGAAGCTCTTCCTTTTTCAGCTTTTCTTTTTCTTCGATTTTTTCCTGTGCCTTTGCCTCAAATTCCTCCAGCTCGCCGACACCGTAGTATGGTGAGATAATGGTTCCTAAAGGATTTTTTTTCTTTGAGCGCTGCGGCAGTGGGGCTGCACTTTTCTTTTTCGGCTTGCTTTCCTCTTCACTGGAACCGAAAATCGGAGATATGACTGGAGAAAACTCAAACTCCTTTTTCTCCTCGCGCTTCACAGGCTTCTTCACACGCAGCGGCTCCTCACTCAAAACGATTGCTTCCTTTTCCTTCTCCTTCGGCTTTTCCTCCAGATCAATGGTCACAAACTTCTTTTCTTCCTTTTTCGGCTCCTTCGCTGCGGCTGCATGCGGATTGAAATAAGACTCCATCTGCACATGCGTTTTTTCTTCCTCTACGACAGGAGAAGCCGTTGCTTTCTTTGGCTTTTCCTTGATTTCAATCGGTTCCAGTTCATCCTCTGCCAGAACCTCGGCATCCGCTTCTTCAAACAGAAGGCCTGCAAGTTTTTTAAATACTGACATACATCATCGTCCTTTCGCTATTTCTGGGCAGCCAGAAAGTCGTTGATCTCTTTTTCAGTTTTTCTCAGCTTGGAAACAAAGCGGCCGCTTTCCTTACCGTCCTTGTAGGCAACAAAGCTTGGAATCCCCATTACCATCAGTGCCTGACAGATATCGATATTTTCATCGCGGTCCACATAATAAAACGTGTAGTCGCTGAATGCCTCTACCAGCTTCGGCATAAAAGGCTCAATAAAGCGGCAGTCCGGACACCAGTTCGCAGAAAATGTAAAAACGCTGACACCGCCTTTAGCGGCAGCCTCCTGAAATTCCTCCATGGAATGTATTGCAGTCATATATTCTTTCATAGTATCGCTCCTTTTTTAGTATTCTATCCTATTTCTCAGGGAAAGGTGCATCCTTTTCCTTACCGTTCTTCACAAAAACCGCCCGATAGATCGGTTGTCCCTTTTCCAGAAAACGCCGTTCGTATTCCGTTATGACATCCTCTGCATGCTCCTCGCGGCGATAGTCAACGCTGACTTCCTTCAGCCGCCAGCCCTCCTCCTGAAATTCCATGAGCGAATATTCAAACAGAGCACTGTTGTCCGTTTTCATCTGAATTTCGCCATCCGGCTTCAGAATGTGTGCATAGCGCGCAATGAAGGCATGATTGGACAAGCGCTTTTTATGGGCGCGCTTTTTCGGCCAGGGATCGGAAAAATTCAAATGGATCACATCGACCTCTCCCTGTGCAAACCAGGTGTCGATCACCTCGGCATCTCCCTGAATATACAGCATGTTGTCCGGCTGCTGTTCCAGCTGGGTATACTTGCGTACAGCCAGGGCAGCCACATTGATGTTTTTTTCAACGCCGACCCATGCAATATCCGGATACTTCTGTGCCATCTGCACCCAGTAATCCCCCTTGCCGGTTCCGATTTCCACATGCAGCTCTGCTCGCTTCAGGGTCTGCTTCCAGGCTCCGGCAAGTGCCGACGCATCTGGAACCACAACCTCCTGCTCTTTCAGAAAATCCTGGGCCCAGGGCAGTTTTCGCATTCTCATATTCGTTTACTCCTCATATTATTTCGCAAGCTGCTCTACGGCAGCGGTATAGATGGCAACCGCTCTTAACAAATCTTCCACCCGTATTGCCTCATCCTTCTGGTGGCAGCCGCCGATAAACATATCCTTTGGCTGCTCCCTATTTGGTAATTCTGGACCAAATGCTACAAAATTATCAAATTTCTTTGCATATGTTCCACCGCCGATTGTCATATTCGGCGTAAAGGTATCATGGGTGTAATCCCGATAGACACTGCTCAAGGTCTGGACCAGCTTTGAATCCGGATCCACAAACAGCGGCTTCGTGTTTTTCTTCAGCGTTACATCCAGTGCGTAATCAAGCTTCTTCGCCGTATCGGTAAAGCCCTTCATGATACGCTTTGGATCTGCATCGTTTGGATAGCGGATGTCAATGACAATGCTTGCCTCGTTATGTTCAATGTTTACAATACCGGTATTCATGGTCAAAAAGCCCATGTAGGCACCATCTATATCGATTCCCAGCGGTTTTCCCTGCCAGTCCTTCAGCATGGTATAGGTATCGTGTGCAAATTTATCACCATAGGTACAGCCAATGAAGTTTAACAGATGCAATGCCGCATTTACACCGTTGTATGGCATAGCCGCATGTGCAAAGACCCCTTCCATATGCAGAACAGCACTCTCATTGTCCAGAGTTTCCACGCTTCCTTTTAAATCAAAGGCCCGTAAATAGTACAGAAAGGCATCCAGATAGTCTTCCTTCCAGTCCCTAACCTGGGCACTTGCCTGTCCGATTACGATATTGCTGCGCTCTCCCGCATGCATACTTGTAATTACGGTATCACACGTTCCGCTCAGTTCCACATGCAAGCCGCCCTTTTCCCCATAGATAACCGGGAAATCCGCATCCGGTGTAAAGCCCAGGGTAGGAAGCTCACCATGCTTTGTATAGTAATTCATGCACTCCATGCCGCTTTCTTCATCACAGCCCAGAATCAGCATGACCTTGCGGTTCAGCTTGATTCCCTTATCCTTCAGCATTTTAAGCGCATAAAAGCCGGCCATGGCAGGGCCTTTATCATCCAGTGTTCCGCGTCCGAACATGTAGCCGTTCACGATGTCACCGCCAAAGGGATCTCTGCTCCAGCCTTCACCGATCGGCACAATGTCCAAATGCGCCAGCACACCGACGCTTTCTTCCCCTTCCCCATATGCAATCACACCGGCATAGCCGTCGTAATCCTTTATCTGAAAGCCTTCTCTTTTCCCAAGTTCCAGCATATAATCCAGTGCTTTTCTACAGCCTGCCCCAAACGGTGCATTGGCTGTCTTTGTTTTGTCATCCCGCACAGAAGGAATGGCAATCAGACCTCTCAGGTCTTGGATAAACGCATCCTTGTACGTTTCCAATTCCGTTAACCAGTTCATTCGATTCACCTCATGCATATATTCTACCACAAAGGAATGTGAATACCTATGATTATTTTCATAAATTTTCATAAAAGTTTCGAGCGCCGCAATCCAGAAAAATTCCAACAGTTTAAAAAGGTCAAGGTATGAAAAAACCGTTCGTGATTTTATAAGAAAAGAGGCAGTCCGTCTGGATTGCCTCCGTAATGATTTTATGCTTCTTTGTTATCCTCCGCAGCAGCTGCAGGCTTCGCATCCTCTTCCTTCTTTTCCGTTCTTGGTCTAGGAAGCAGTGCCTTGGCGCTGACATTCACACGGCCGCGGTCATCGATTTCCGTAACCTTGACACGAACGGTATCCCCGATGTTTAATACATCCTCCACCTTATTGACACGCTCATGATTGATTTTGGAAATGTGCAGCAGTCCATCCGTCCCCGGGAACAGATTAACAAAGGCACCGAATTTTTCAATACGGACAACCTTGCCCTCGTAAATATCGCCGACCTTGGCTTCCCGTACGATATCACGGATCATATCCGCTGCATGATTGATTGCCGCACGATCCATATGGTAAATGACCACATGTCCGTCGTCCTCAATATCGATTTTAACATCATCGCTCGCCTCAATGATCTTGTTGATCATCTTGCCGTTTGGCCCGATAACCTCACGAATCTTTTCCGGATCGATATAGAACTGCTCGATCTTCGGAGCATAGGTTCCGACATCTTCTCTCGGTTCGCTGATGGCTGCCATCATATTTTCCAGAATCTGCGCACGGGCAACCTTCGCCTGTGCCAGAGCTTCTTCAAATACTTCTCTGGTGATTCCTGTCACCTTGATATCCATCTGCAGTGCCGTGATACCCTTGCTTGTACCGGCAACCTTAAAGTCCATATCACCGAAGTGATCCTCCATACCCTGAATATCCGTCAGTACGGTATACTTTCCATTTTCCTCATCCATGATCAGACCCATGGCAATACCAGCCACCGGCGCCTTGATTGGAACACCGGCTGCCATCAAAGACATGGTTCCGGCACAGATGGATGCCTGAGAGGAGGAACCGTTGGATTCGGTTACCTCAGCAACCGTACGGATTGTGTAAGGGAAATCCTCAACACTCGGCAGTACCTGGGACAGTGCACGCTCACCCAGTGCACCATGACCGATCTCACGACGGCCGGGGCTTCCCATACGTCCTGTTTCCCCTACGGAATACGGCGGGAAGTTATAGTGATGCATGAAGCGTTTTGTTTCCACTTCCGTTAAATCATCAATGATCTGATTGTCATTCATCGGTCCCAGCGTCGTAACGCTTAACACCTGTGTTTCCCCACGGGTAAACAGCGCACTGCCGTGTGCTCTTGGCAGGATGTCAACCTGGGAATCCAGCGGACGGATTTCATCAATCTTACGACCGTCCGGACGTACTTTATCTTCAATGATCAAGCGGCGCACCTCGTCTGCCTCAATACTGTGGCAGATCTGTTTTACCTGCTTGAGCACCTTTGCCTTTGCGGCTTCGTTTTCATATTCCTTAGCATCAAAAACAGCGACAGCTTCCTCTGTCAGCTCGTCAATTTTGCCATAGCGTTCCAGCTTCTTTTCGATGGATACCGCATCACGGATCGCCTGTTCAAACTGTGCACGTACCTCGCGGTCGATGTCCTCGTCCACGGTATACAGCTTAACCTCCATCTTTTCTTTTCCAACGGCTGCTGCGATTTCCTCCTGGAAGGCAACCAGCTGCTTAATGTGCTCATGACCGAACATGATAGCACCCAGCATTGCTTCCTCGCTAACTTCCTTCGCACCGGACTCTACCATATTTACGGCATACTTTGTACCGGCAACCGTCAGGTTGATATCACTCTTCTCCAGCTGCTCCGGAGTCGGGTTGATGATGTATTCGCCATCCACGCGTCCTACCATTACACCGGCAATCGGACCGTTGAACGGGATGTCGGAAACGCACAGTGCCAGGGATGCCCCAAACATTGCGGTCATTTCCGGTGTACAGTCCTGATCTACGGATAATACCGTATTCACAACCTGTACCTCATTACGGAAGCCGTCCGCAAACAACGGACGGATCGGACGGTCAATCATACGGGCCGTCAGCGTCGCATGCTCGCTCGGTCTTCCCTCTCTGCGTAAAAATCCACCGGGAATCTTACCAACTGAATACAGCTTTTCTTCAAATAAAACGGTCAGCGGAAAGAAATCAATGCCTTCCTTCGCCTGCTTGCTGGCTGTAGCTGTTGATAATACAACGGTGTCATCATATCTGACCAGGACAGCTCCACCTGCCTGTTTTGCCACTTCACCAGTTTCCACTGTGAGCCCACGCCCACAGAAATCTAAACGAAATACCTGTTTCGCCACGTTCTTCACCTCTATTTTTCTTATCTTTACCATGATATCATATTTTAAAAGCCAATAAAAGAAAAAAAGCTCTTTTCGAGCTTTTTTACTACTTCCGCAGTCCTAAACGAGAAATCAGTTCCTTGTAACGGTTCAGATCTTTATTCTTCAGGTATGCCAGCAGGTTTCTACGACGACCAACCATCTTCATCAGACCACGCTGAGAGTGGTAATCGTGCTTGTGCTCCTTGAAGTGCTCCGTCAGCTGGTTGATTCTGTAAGTCAATACAGCTACCTGTACCTCCGGAGAGCCTGTGTCTCCTTCGAAACGTGCATACTCTTTCATAATCGCCTGTTTTTCGCTTTTTAATAACATGTTCTTTCCTCCTGTTTTCTTATTCGTTCCATACTGAGTGAACCGCTGAGGAATATTGCGCGTAGACCAAGTATAAAACCTTTGCTATCATAGCACAGTTACTGCTTGGATGCAAGCATTTTTTAGAAATCCGCCCATATGATTCGTGCAGGCTGAAGCAGTCGTTTCGCTGCTTTTTCGATCTGCTGCCTCTGCAGAGCATCAAAGTCCTCAAACGGCTGTAGCTGCAGGGTTTCCTTTTCCAGCTTCCAGCGTCCTGCAACATTTCCCTTATACAGGAAGCAGGGATATACGATTCCCTGCAGATTGAACACCCTGCGCAGATGGCGCTGCGGCAAAAACGGGTTTTCATGCTTTTCATAGCCCAGCATCAGCGGATCAAAGCCACTGAGAAACACGGCGGTGGGGATACGGGGATAGGCGTCGATTTCCTCAGGAAGCTCATACACGGTAGATCCATTGCAATCACTCATCTGTACATTATGGATCTTTTGCAATACAGCCTCCAGCTCTTTCTTTTTCCAGCCGAAGAAATAACTGGCATCCCGCAGCGTTACCGGACCATAGCCCTTCAGATACCGGTATACAAGCTCTTTGCGGCAGGCATCCAGATCGCTTCGCAGTGATATCGGAGCATAGGCAAATTCCCGTGATGCCGCATGCTGAAACATCACCTTTCCCTGAATATTCAGGACAGCAAACAGGCCGTCCCAGCTGGAGCAGGCCAGCTCACACAGCTTTTCATCCAGCCCCATCGCAACCAGCCTTGTATAAATTTTGCGGCGTCCGCAGATGCCCTGCTGCAGCAGATCAAGGATCGCATTGCAGAAAAGCTGTTCCTCCTGCGGTGTATAATAGCGGGCCATATAGTACTTGCGATGCTCATAATCCTTCCACAGAGCCGAGGTGATCAGCAGGCGGTCTTCCGCATCCAGCAGATGCAGCGTTCCGCGAAAGGCGCGTGTTTTCACACTCTGCTTGACCCATTGCTTCCATGAATCATCCCTTGTTCTGAGGCGCAGTGACATTTGTGCATGCCGCAGAAACTGCGCCTGCAGCGCCAACACATCCCGTGCAGCTGTTTGTGCATCACAGCGTGAGGTCAGATGCTGATGGTAGAGTATTTTTCGTTTGCGTTCCGCTTCCTTCATAACGTTTCCTCCGATAAAAATTCAACAAGTACATCATGGAGCAGCAGCATGCCCTCTTCCGTTGTACGAACATGATCATCCTTCACTTGCAGCATGCCATTTGCGATATTCTTTTGAAGCGGTGCAGAATAGATTGTTTCAAAATCAGCCGCAAAGCGTTCCCGAAACAGAGAGAGGCTCATCCCCTTCTTCATCCTTAGCGCCATCATCAGCATCTCAAACATTTCATCCTGTCTGCTCAGCTCAATGATATCCGGACAGCTGCCCTTTTGCAGATAGGTATGCAGATTGCGGGTGTTATCATAGCGGATATGTCCGCTCTTTCCGCTGGCACCGCATCCGATTCCACAGAAATCCTCATAGTTCCAGTACATCTGATTGTGCAGGGATGCTGCGTTCGGCTTTGCGAAATTGCTGATTTCATATTGTATAAAGCCATGCTTTTTCAGATAGGACACTGCATACAGATACATATCCGTTTCCACATCCGCATCGATATTCTCTACACCGTCACGCCCGAACTGAGAATGCTCCTCGATGGTAAGGGCATACAGCGAAATATGAGATATCTGAAAATGCTGTACAATGTCCTGCAAATCGTCCTGCCACATCTCCATCGTCTGCTGTGGAAGACCATATATGAGATCAATGGATATATTATGAATACCATACTGGTGCAGCTGCCGAATCCGCTCCACCACTTCTTCTCTTGTATGCCTTCGCCCGATGATGGACAGAAGGACGGGCTGCAGAGTTTGCACGCCCAGTGAAATACGGTTGACGCCATATCGCTTCAGCAGCTCTATTTTATCATCCTCCAGTGATTCCACATTCGCTTCCACCGTATATTCCTGTACCTGTGTCGTATATGGGGCGAGCAGCTTCAGCAGCTGCTCCAGCTGTCTGCTGTTTAATGCACTCGGGGTTCCACCTCCGATATACACTGTTTCTACCGAAACCTGCGCAAGCTTTTCCTGCAGCTCCCGCTTTACAGCAATCAGCCACTGGTCCGCAAGTCCCGCATGATAGCGGCACCGGGTAAAATCACAATAGGCGCAGATATCTCTGCAAAAGGGCACATGGACATAAACAGCTTTCATACAAACCTCCTAAACCGTATAATATACGTATTTTTTACCGATTTTCCGCCGCTGATAGCAGTGCTGCTTCACCAGAAGCTCCATGGCACAGCGCGCTGTTTCATTACACACGCCAGCATATTCCATAAACTGCCGTATGGTGTAATAGCGGTATGGCTGTCGATGATCGACATAGAACATCAGCTGCTGTTCACTGAGCATCGGATACTGCTCCAGCAGCTCCTGTAGCTGCATCGTCTGACAGGCGGTGACATCCGTTTCCGTTAATGATAGCATGGATCGTGAAATTTGCAAGCGGATATCATCCAGAAAAGCCAGAAAGCGTACACTCAGATCTCCTGCAGCTGTTCTGTTTGGCTGTTCCTCCATCGCTAAAGCAAACGGTGCATGACAGCGCTCATGTACCAGCAGGCAGTCCAGATAGGCGCTCTCTCCTGTAAACATGGATAGAAAAAAGATACGCAGCAACAGCGGCTCCTCCTCCTGCTCCAGAAATGTCACAAGCCTATGCGGCAGCGGTGCAAGCGCCAACAGCTCGCCTGCCTTATACAGCCAATGCGGATAATTCCCTGCAAGCAGGACGCTTTTTTGAACAGCCGCAGAAAAGGGGCGCTGCAATGGACAGCGATACAGCAGCTCTGTTGTCTGCTGCAGCTTCGCACACAGGGCTCTTGTCATAACGATATCCGCATGCAGATCATCAAAGCAGAAGCTGCGGCGAAGCAGTGCACGGTAATCCTCCACCTGCTTCCATACCGCATCCAGCACAACTCCTGTTAAATCAAGCCTTTGTGCCAGCTCCTCTTTGCTGACATAGATTTCCTCTGTATACTTCCTGGTTTCTTCAAACATATGTTCACCTCGTCAACAGTGTAGCACGGATTTGCAGGCAGCTGGAAGCAATCGACAAAAGCAGAAAAAAACAGATCATTTTCGACCTGTTTATTTATCATCATCGTCCATGGATAGCACCGCCATGAAGGCTTCCTGCGGCACCTCCACACTACCGACGGACTTCATGCGCTTCTTTCCTTCCTTCTGCTTCTCCAAAAGCTTTTTCTTACGGGAGATATCCCCTCCATAGCATTTCGCCAGCACGTTTTTTCGCAAGGATTTAATATCTGCACGTGCGACGATTTTTCCATTGATAGCAGCCTGAATCGGAATTTCAAACTGCTGCTTTGGAATCAGCTTCTTCAGCTTTTCACAAATGGCACGTCCTCTTGGATAAGCAAACTCCCGATGTACAATACTGCTTAAGGCATCTACGATTTCCCCGTTTAACAGAATATCCATCTTGGCAAGCTTATTCGTCTGATAACCGATCAGCTCATAATCCAAAGACGCATATCCCTTTGTGCAGGATTTCAGCTTATCGAAGAAATCAAACACGATTTCTCCCAGCGGAAGCTCATAGATCACATTCATACGCCCCTCATCAATATAGACCATATCCTTATAATTTCCACGCTTGCGCTGACACAGCTCCATGATCGGTCCGACATAATCATTCGGCGTCATAATGCTGGCACGGACAAACGGTTCCTCGATATGATCGATTTTCTGCACATCCGGAAGCAGAGATGGATTATCAATGGACAGTACGGAGCCGTCCGTCAGATATGCATGGTAGACAACGGAAGGTGCCGTCGCAATTAGATCAATGCGGTATTCCCGCTCGATGCGCTCCTGAATGACATCCATATGCAGCAGTCCCAGAAAGCCGCAGCGAAATCCAAAGCCCAGTGCCTGCGAGGTTTCTGCTTCAAACTGCAAGGAGGCATCATTCAGCTGCAGCTTTTCCAAAGCATCCCGCAAATCGTTGTATTTACTGGAATCAATCGGATATAAACCGCAGTACACCATCGGATTCATTTCCCGATATCCATACAGCGCTTCTTTTGCGGGATGATCCGCATGGGTGATGGTATCTCCGACACGCACATCCTTAATGGATTTAATAGAGCCGCAAACCCAGCCTACCTCGCCGCATTCCAGCACATCCTTCTTGACTTCCTTCGGATTGCGAATACCTACCTCCAGCACTTCGTATTCCGCCCCGCTGGCCATAAACCGGATATGATCACCAACCCGCAGGGTTCCTTCCTTAACACGAACATAGGCAATAACACCACGGTAAGCATCATACAATGAGTCAAACACCAGTGCCTGCAGCGGTGCATGCGGATCTCCGGACGGTGCCGGCACATTGCGTACGACCGCTTCCAGCACATCCTTGATGTTCAAGCCGTTTTTCGCCGATATGAGCGGTGCATCGCTGGCATCCAGTCCGATTACATCTTCGATTTCCTTGCGCACAACATCCGGCTGTGCACTGGGAAGATCAATTTTATTGATAACCGGAATGATTTCCAAATCATTATCCAAAGCCAGATAGACATTGGCCAGTGTCTGTGCCTCGATGCCCTGTGCCGCATCCACAACCAGAACGGCTCCCTCACAGGCCGCAAGCGAACGGGATACCTCATATGTAAAATCGACATGTCCCGGTGTATCGATCAGATGGAAAATATAATCCTGTCCATCCTCCGCTTTATATTTCAGCTGTACGGCATTCAGCTTGATCGTGATGCCGCGCTCCCGTTCCAAATCCATGGTATCCAGCAGCTGTTCCTTCATTTCCCGCTGTTCAACAGTATCTGTAATTTCAAGAATACGATCGGCCAGAGTTGATTTCCCATGATCAATATGGGCGATGATTGAAAAGTTTCTTATGTGTTTCTGATCCATACTCTCACTCCTAACGCAAGGACTATTATAACAGGAAAGTTGTGGGATGGAAAGCAAATTTAGTACGTGGGGAGCAATTCCTCTTGACCTTTTCAAGGAGTAGTGCTAAAGTTTAGTGGAAAAGGATGAGAGAGCCTTTTTACGTTAGAATTTTTCTAACAAAGAAGGACCCGTTGTAGGAGACGGGTCCTTTCTTTATTCAGCAACTGTATAAAAAAGCATAACCGTTATATGATACATAACCCTTTGTTTTATTGCTTTACTAACAACAGAATACAGTCATGTTACAGCATACTTTCACGTACCGAGATATTGTCTTCTCTGCTACGCTTTTCGCAAAGTACTCCCAGAGTATCCATCAGCATCATAAAGCTCTGTTTCTGTTCGTCTGTTAATTCATCATAGAAATTCAACAATTCTATTTTATTCATATAATCTCGATTCATTCCTCTGATATTGCCCCTACACTTATCTGTCATCATTATCATCGCTTTCTGCTATCACATTTATTTTATCGTGTTAGCAGAGAATATACAGCTGTTATTAGTGAATCATATTATCATATCTCTATCGGAGGATTGCATATGATTACTTATTATAAGCTTTGGGACTATTGTAACAGGAAAGATATAAACAAAACTGAATTGAAGGAGGGCGCAGGAATTTCCAATGCCACCATCAGTAAATTGAGCAACCATCAAATTGTCACAACGGAGACACTAGATAAGGTTTGCACCTTTTTGAAGGTTCAGCCCTTTCAGATTATGGAATGGGAAGAAAATAAAACAGCTAAATAATAATGTGATTACCCACAAAAGAAGGCATCCCACCGGACACCTTCTTTTTCTATTTCATTATTCCACGATACAGCCAATCAGATTTTTCCCGCTGCCGTTAAAGAAGACCTTTGCCTCCATCTTCGCTTTTCCTTCCAGCTGCAGCTCATCTGCCAGAATCAGTCCGTCGGCACAGGCAATCGCATAACCGCCGTCCACCATACCGATGATTTCTCCGCAGGCGGCACTTCCCTTTTTGCTCAGTCTGCGCACCTTATGGAATTTCAGCTTTTTGCCATTTACAAGCGCATAGGCACAGGGTGCAGGAATCAGACCACGGATATGATTATAGACGCTTTCTACATCTCTCCTGAAATCAACATGCTCCTCTTCCTTTTGAATGGTGTAGGCAAACGTTGCTTCCGCTTCGTTTTGTTCCACGAAGACAGCACTTCCGTCAATGATTTTCGGAATGCTTTCACTCAACAGCTGTGCACCGGAAACGGCCAGCTTATCATACAAGGACCCCATCGTATCCTCATCTTCAATCGTCACATGACTTTGCGCCATGACAGCACCGGCATCCATTTTCTTCACCATGCGCATGATGGATACACCGCTTTCCGCATGCCCTTCGATGATTGCCTTATGAATCGGTGCCCCGCCTCTCAGCTTTGGCAGCAGCGATGCATGCACATTGACTGAGCCATAGGTCGGATGCTCCAGCAGCTTCGAAGGGATGAACTGCCCATATGCACAGGTTACAATCAAATCGATATCCAGCTGCATCAGCTCCTCATAATCATCCCGTATTCGGATTGGCTGATACACGGCGATATCATGTGCCAAAGCTGCCTGCTTTACCGGCGGCATCTGCAGCACCTGCTTTCTTCCTACCTTTTTATCCGGCTGACTGACAACACCGATGATCCGATAGCCGTCACTCCACAGCCGTTCCAACATAGACACGGCAATTTCCGGCGTGCCCATGAACAGAATTCGTATTTGTTTATTATCCAAGCTAATCACCTCAGTAGGCATTATAACATGTTGTGCGTTCGTTTGCATCTACTTTAACAAACTGTCTTCCTCTTGGGTATGACAGCTAATGCAACAGTCCATCGAATACATCGGAAAACATCTGTACGCATCCCTTCATTGTGGATACAATTGCCTCACTGCTGCTCTTCGCAAGCTGGGAAGCGCGGTTTTCCTCAATATCCTTTAATGCGACCGGATCGTTCTGTGCTTTCACAACTCGATTCTGCGCAACATCCGATTCAAAGCTCTCCACCTGCTCCTGAACGAGATTTCGCGTATCATCTGACCCCTGCTGATTGATATAGGAGCCGATCGATACAAGAATACAAATCAGAATGGCATCCGCCAGAAATCGCTTCATATAAAATCACTCCTTTGTCAGTACATCATGAATACCGTCTGCGATAACATCCAGGGAGTTTGAAACCTCCTCGAAGGTGTTTACATCACCGCCAAGCTCCATCAATACAATATTTTTGGCAACCTCCTGATTATAATAGGCCTCCCTTGTCATGACCCCCTTCATGATACCATTCTTCTTTGCATTGATCGTGTCAGTTAATGTCGTGGACAGCTTGGTTGCCGTCTTGGCATTTTTCCCAAGACCACCGACAACAAACATCCCCTTGGCATAATTCTTACCATCGATATTGATATAGCTCGCTTCCCTTGGAATGCTGTCACGATGCAGATCCAGACACATATCAAAGCCGCCGTAATTCACAAGCGCTTCGTTTAGATATTTATAGGATACCACATAGGATTCATTATACGTCAGTCCATGCGTATCACGGTAACGGATGAAATCATTGGTTTCCAGAACCACCTTAATGCCGCGGTCCTCCAGCTTCTGCGCCAGAATTGCCGCAGCATCCAGCACCGTTTTGCCACCCTTATAGCTTTCATCCTGGTGGGTGTCGTAGATATATACCCGTTTTCCGATACTCTTTACTTTTTTATCCTCGGATTTTTCTTCCGTTTTCTTGTCACTGTTTTCAGCCTTATTGTTCTTACCGTCATCCTTGCTTTGTGAGGTATCCTTTTGCTCGTCTGTCGTCTTCGGCACAACACTCGGATTATCCTGTGTCGTTTCCACCTCACTGATGTCCTCCTTAGGAATCGTCAAATTGGAATTGTAGGACAACACATTTAAGGAATCCTTCAGTGAAAGGGAGCTGTTGATCGTCTTCTGCTTATAAACAAAATTATTCAAAAGATCATCCGCATTGCGAAAGCAGTGCTTCAAACCGCTGGCAAACGGTGTCAGATAGAGAAAGGCAATCAGTACGAATACTTTAACGAGAAGCTTACATGTAGATTTCATAGAAAAAAGCACTCCCTTCTCTACCACCATATGTGGCCGGGCGTGCTTTCATGTTAAACTATGGGTGACAAAATCCGACATTACAGCTGTTCATAGTTGGGATGCAGGAAGCGATTCAGACTTTCGGAAACGATATAGACCAGATGCTTCAATTCATCATCCATGGATTTTGGCGTTACGACAAGATTCAGATAATTGCTGTCCTGTATCTTTTGCAGAATATTTTGTTTTTCCTCTCCGCTGACCTCGAGGGTTTCATGCAAGATGGCACCGATGCTGGTAACCGTTGCCACGCCGATAGCGATGACGGGAATATGCAGACTTTTCTCACAGAGTGACATCCGGTGATTTCCGACACCGCTTCCCGGCTGAATACCGGTATTGTTGATTTGAACGACGCGGTTGATCCTTGCGATATTACGGGTAGCCAGTGCATCTATGGCAATGACCAGATCCGGCTGATAGCTTTGCGCAACGCTTTGGACAATAGACAGCGACTCCAGACCGGTCTGTCCCATAACACCCGGCTGCAGCACCGCAACATTGCGTGTTCCCTTTAAATAGGCAGGGTCCTCATGCTCATAGAGGTGGGCGGTCACCAGGATTTCATTTGCCGCCTGCGGCCCCAGTGCATCCGAGGTAATGAAGCGGTTTCCCAATCCAACCACAAGAATTTTTTTCAGCGTCACATGCATGTTATCACTCATATGCTGCAGATTCTCCTGAATTGCATCAATCATATTTTCCCGGACGACATGATCATCCAGATCACGACATTCAATGGAAACATAATCCCCCTTATGCTTGCCCAGCTCATTTTCATCACAAAGGACCTTAATATAATTGCTGCGAATGTAATCATTCTTTTTTTCGATATGCTCATAGGTTTTTGACTGGATATCTGCGGATATGATTTCATCCGCAAAATCACTACGTATCTGATATGGTTCTGCCATTTTTATACACCTCTTCCATAGTATGGTTTTTTTTCACCTTATTATTGCATTTTCATATTCTTTTTGATATAATTTATTGGCAATTGAAAACTAGGAGGTGCAACATGCCACAGATCCAATCACAGAAAAAACGTGTAAAAACCAACAACAAAAGAAACTTGGCTGTAAGTGCTCAGAAATCTGCATTGAGAACTTCCATCAAAAAAGTTCTGGCTGCTGTTGACGCAAAAGACGCAGCTGCCGCAGCTGCTGCTTACAACGAAGCAAGTTCTAAATTAGATAAAGCTGTTGCGAAGGGTATTCACCACAAAAACTACGCAACAAGACAGAAATCACGTTTGGCTAAAGCAATCAACGCTATTGCTGCATAAGAAACAGGACAGAGGTTCTGTTTTTTTTCATTTCATGCTATGATAGTATAGATGGGAAAGGAAGGATTATATGAAACGCTATGGCATAATCTTGCTGACTTCCCTTATCTTGTTGGGCTGCAGTGCCACGCAGAAGGCGGAAGAGAAAGAGCAGAAGGATCCTGCTGTTGAATTGAAGCAGACATCCATTCAAAACAGCAAGGCAATCAATGAGGATACCTGCTACAAATACCAGCGCTCCCTGCTGCATGAAAATCTGCAGGATGATTATGACCGGCTCTACGGTGCTCTGCTGCATCATGAATCCTCTGTACTGCTGGATTGCAGTATGCCCTATGTCATGAAGCTCTTTGATGCCGTTACCTTCGATCATCCCGAGCTGTTCTGGTCGAACTACGAATACAATTACAAAGAATCCGATGATAAGGAAAGTGTAACACTGTATCCCTCCTATGCATACGATCAGGAGGAAACAGCAAACCTGCAAAAGCAGGTGGATGCCGTCGCTGCCGAGATATTACAGAAAGCGGAAGCAACGCAGACTGATTACGAAAGAGTGAAGCTTCTGTATGACTGGATCATCGATCGCAGTGATTATGTAAACAAGGAAGAAAACAATCAGAATATGCTCAGTGTATTTCTGGATAAAAAGGCAGTCTGTGCCGGGTATTCCAAAAGCTTCAGATATCTGCTGGATCAGCTGCATATCCCCAATGCGATTATTTTGGTACAGGTCATTGAAAACCCGGAGGAATATCATGTCATCAATATGGTGCAGATGGATAAGCAGTGGTATTATCTGGACCCCACCTTTGGTGATATCAAGATTGAGAAAAGCTATAACAATTACCGCTATGCCTATTTTGCAATGACCAGTGCGGAGGTAGAAAACATCTATGCCCCACAGCAGGAAATCAAGCAGACAGCTGCATATAAGGACAGCTTCTTTTATCAAAGAGATGCGTATCTGAAGGGCTATGATGAAAATCAGATCATCGCGATCATTGCCTCCAATATCAACAATCCCGATCCCTGCCTGGCCATCAAGTGTGACAGCAGGCAGACATATGAGCAGGTCAAGCAGCTGCTCCGCTCCCAGCATATCTTTGACCTCTTCCAGAGCGCAGGCTACAATCCGCAGGAATTTGAGTATTACAGTCTGGATGAGAATTACTGCTTCTTTCTGAATTACTGGTAAAGAAAAAGATTTCGAATGTGACCGAGGATAGCCGGACAGCATTTGAAATCTTTTCTATCCCTTACTCATTCCACATACAGCAGCAAGCTGCATGAATACCAAGGTTATTTTATTCTCCTTATTTTGATTAGAAAATCCTGATTGGCATCCTCTTTGCGGTTTTTACGAGCGATGGTATTCAGTACCTTTACGACCTTTTCAGCTTTTGCAATTTCTTTATGGTATTGTAAAGAGCCCTTTTGTACTGTTTCTTTAGATACATACCCATATGTGAAAGTACCATCTGTGAAAAACAGCTTTACACGTACCTGCACCTTTTCTGAACCTGATGAAAAGGCATTTCCTGGCCCGATTCTGCCTATATTAGCAAACGCATTTTCTAATAGTGTTCCCACATATTCCAATGACTTTCTTGCTTTTTTTATAGCATCATAGGAATATATACCCCCATCCCCCAGTATGAAGGTAAAGCGTCTTGTGTGCTTGTCAAACAAAGCGATATTATCATAATTTCTCGTATATGCAAAGGAATCCATTTCACTTCCCCTTTCACTCTCTGCCCTAACCGGAGCCGTCCAACAGGCACCGGCCATGTTCAAACACCGCCTACGCTTTCCCCTGCTTGCCTTTCTGTTATCAATACACGATGATCCCCGTCATTCTTCATGTTAATCAGGGTGGAAAGACTGCACTTCCATAATCAGGAAAAGCTCTGCGGTACATCCTATCTATCTATACTATAAATCTATTCTGCAACGTCTGCAAGACTTTGATTGCAAAGCCGAAAAAGAAGATAAAAGGAAGCAGAATTTTAACTGCTTCCTTTTACAATACGATATGTTAAAACAGACGCGATATATCATTCCAGGTTGCCAGAACCATAATACCGACAATCATCAGCAGACCGGCCATCATGATGGCACTTTGTATACGCTCGTTCAGCTTACGCCCGATGAGGGTTTCAATCAAAACGATAAAAATACGTCCACCATCCAGAATCGGTATCGGCAGCAGGTTGAAAATGCCGACGTTGACAGAAAGCAGTCCAATCAGTGCAATCGTTGACAGCAGACCGGTCTGCGTGATCTGGGCCGTTACCTGATAGATACCGACAGGCCCGCTCAGATTTTTCAAGCCGACACCCTGTACCAGCTTTCCAAGGGATTCAAAAATAGTCGTTACTGAATCCACCATTTTTTCTGTACCGTATGGTATGGATTCCAGCAGTGAAATCTCTTTGATTTCATTTTGCTGAAGAACCCCGAGAATATACTTACTTTCATCCTTGACATACGTTGGTGTGAAATGCAGCGTTACCTGCTTCCCATCCCGCAATACGGTAAATTCCGTATCACCATTATAATACTGGATAAATTCTACAACATCGTTGAAGGTCTTCGGCTCCAGAACCTCATTACCGTTCTTCACACGGATGATTTCATCCCCGGCCTTCATTCCACCCTTCTCTGCTGCGGAATTCTCCTGTACAGAGGCAACCAGTGCCTTTCCCGGGACACTGACAGCACCCTGATACGCGGTAATGCCGATAAACAGCACCCACGCCAGCAGGACATTCATGACAGCTCCTGCCGCCATAACAACGATCTGCTTCCACGGCTTGATGCCGTTTAATGTGCGCTCATATGGAATATCCAGTTCCTCTGCCTCATCATCATCCTCTTCTCCGGCCATCGCCACAAAGCCGCCAATCGGAAGAGCACGGATGGACCATGCAGTTTCACCGACCTGCTTCTGATAAACAACAGGGCCCATACCGATGGAAAATTCCTTGCAGTAGACACCGAAACGCTTGGCAGCAATCAGATGTCCCAGCTCATGAACGATAATGATAACACTCAGAATCAGAATAAAATAAATAATATTTACTATATTGCTCATACCGTACACATTCCTCCTTTCCACGCCCTGTGCACGAATTCCCGTGCCCAGGCATCACTCTCTATAACCTCTTCCAGAGAAGGATGCGCGATGTATGCAGCAGCTTCCACTGCCTTTATAATATAGCGCTCGATGTCCAGAAAACCGATTTTCCCATCGAGGAACAACGCAACGGCCTCCTCATCCGCACCATTCATAACTGCGCCCAGGTTTCCTTCTTTTCTGCCAACCGCAAAGGCCAGCTTCAGCAGAGGATAGCGCTCCTCGCTGGCAGGCGTAAAATGAAGTGCAAAGGTCCGCTGAAAGTCAAACGGCTCGGCATTTTTCATTTCCAGACGGGAGGGATACGATAATGCATACTGAATTGGCAGGCGCATGTCTGCTGTTCCCAGCTGTGCCATGATTGCATGGTCACGATACTGCACCATGGAATGGATGATACTCTCGCGATGGATCACCACATCGATTGCATCGTAAGGAATATCAAACAGATAATGTGCTTCGATCACCTCAAAGCCCTTGTTCATCATGGTAGCGGAATCAATGGTAATGCGTCCGCCCATGTCCCAGTTGGGATGCTGCAGGGCCTCCTTTACGGTGACATCCGCAAGCTCAGCACGGCTGCGGTCACGAAAGCTTCCCCCGCTTGCCGTAATAATCAGCTTATCGACCTCTTTCAGCGCATTCCCCTGCAGGCACTGGAAGATTGCGGAATGCTCGGAGTCAATGGGATACAGCGCAACCGGATGCTCTTTTAGGGCACGCTTTACCAGCGGTCCCCCGGCAACCAGACTCTCCTTGTTGGCAAGGGCTACCGTCTTGTCATGCTCAATGGCTGTCAGTGTCGGTACAAGTCCGCGAAAGCCGACGACCGCATTCACCAGAACATCGTAATCCGTATTTGCGGCAAGCTGCTTCAGTCCGGCATCGCCAAAGCAGAAGGAATGGCTGGGATAGCGTTTCTGCATATCCTCCATATCCGCTTCCTGCGCCACGCAGACTTGACGCACCTTTGGCAGGGCATCCAATATCTCTGCCAGCTTTTTCATGTTATAGCCGACACTTAATCCTATGATTTCAAATTCAGAACTATGATGCTTTACCACATCCAGAGTCTGGGTGCCAATACTTCCGCTGGCACCAAGCAGCATTATTTTTTTCATAACATCAACACCACCAGTATCAAATCAAAACAAATAAAATTAAAGACAAGAGAATCCACCCGATCCAGCACACCGCCATGTCCAGGCAGCAGATCGGAAAAATCCTTAATACCGAAGTTGCGCTTAATAGCGCTGAACGCAAGATCACCAATCTGTCCGGTCACCGTCAGAATTGCGGAAGCAATCATCATCTGAAGCGGCGTCATCGTATCGATCATAAACCAGGCAAAGGCAAAGGATAACAGAGCGCCGAAAAGCCACCCGCCAATGGAGCCCTCCCATGTCTTTTTTGGAGAAATACGTACATTCAGCTTATGCTTCCCTAAAAACCGTCCGCAGAAATACGCAGCGGTATCACACGCATAGGTGGCGATGATGATAAACCACACATACATGCGATTGGTTCCGTAAATATGCAGAAAGCAGCGTGCGATTGCAAAGAAGAACGTCACATAGGCAATACACAGGAAGCCATCCTTGGCATGAAAGCGATCTGTGAATACCGGTATGGATAAAAAGATAAGTGCTGAGACACCAAGCAAGGCAACATGCAGCCGTTCATCGCTTAAAACCAGTACAAAGACTGCCACAATCGCAAGTGTCTTGATTCCCAGAGGCCATTTTGCATCCTGTTCCTTTAGATTCAGCAGCTCAATGCCGCCTGCAACAATAATAAACGCAATCAGCAGATCAATCAGCCAGCCGCCGTATACCAGTGGCGGGACTACGCAGAGGATGATCAGCAGCGCTGTAATAATCCTGGTCTTCATATTACAGACCTCCAAATCTGCGGTTTCTGTGATTAAATTCATCGATGGCTCTATTCAGCTCCTCCTGTGAGAAATCCGGCCAGGCCACCGGTGTGAATATAAGCTCCGCATAGGCCAGCTGCCAAAGCAGAAAATTGCTGATACGCAGCTCTCCACTCGTGCGGATCATCAAATCCAGCTCCGGCATATCCGCTGTCATCATATAGCTGCCAAAAGCATCCTCGTCGATTTCCGGGCTCACCTTCCCCTGCTGTACATCCTGTGCATATCTCTGCGCGGCCAATGTGATTTCACGGCGGGAACCGTAATTGACAGCCAGACAGAGAATCAGCCCCGTGTTCTCCTGCGTCTGCTCAACGGCTGTGGTAATGACACGGCGTGTCTCATCCGGGAAGCGTTCGATTTCCCCGAGAAAGGTTACCTTGATATTATTCTTTTTCAGCTCTGCCAGATAGCGGTTAAAAAAAAGCTTCGGAAGCTTGCACAGATAATCAACCTCATCCTGCGGACGTTTCCAGTTCTCCGTGGAAAACGCATAGCAGGTCAGTGCTTTCACTCCCATCGTATTGCATGCTATGGCGATTTTTCTTATATTTTCCGCTCCCTGCTTATGTCCGGCAGTTCTCGGCAGACCTCGTTTCTTAGCCCAGCGTCCATTTCCATCCATGATGATGGCAATGTGCTGCGGTATGACTCTTGTATCCATAAGGATCCATCCTCCTACAATCATTATCGCGTGTTCATCAGAACAGAATTATTATACCATACTTTCCATGAACTACCATACTTTTACAGCTATACAGCTGAATTTGATTCCCTTTTTTTACATATGGCACAAGAAAAGAGATGCTGCTTGCCAGACATCTCCTGTATGTGTTTAAACCTTCATGATTTCCTTTGCTTTTGTATCCACAGCAGAATCAATGGACTTTCCGATTTTATCCGTCAGCTTCTGGATTTTCTCCTGTGCATCCTTCTTCAGATCCTCTGTCAGCTCTTTATCCTTCTTCACTGCATCATTTGCATCACGACGGATATTACGGATAGCGATTTTTGCTTCCTCTCCCATTTTATGAGCGGATTTTGCCAGCTCCTTACGGCGCTCCTCTGTCAGCGCTGGAACATTAAGACGAATAACTTCTCCATCACTCTGTGGAACAAGACCGGTATCGCTTGTCTGAATCGCACGTTCAATGTCCTTCAGCGTACCGCGGTCATACGGTTTGATGACAAGCTGACGTCCCTCAACAACCTTAACGGATGCCACCTGATTGATCGGTGTCGGACTTCCATAATATTCAAACTGCACATGGTCAAGCAGAGATGCGTGTGCTATACCGGTACGAATCGTTTTCAGATCCTCCTCCAGTACGGCTACTGCCTTCTTCATTTTTTCTTCCGCATGATTTAAGATTTCCATAGTATTACTTCCTTTCCTTTGTGATAACGGTTCCCGTAATATCCCCCTGTACAGCCTTCAGGATATTGCCGTGCTCATTCATATTGAACACCACCAGATCGATGTCATTGTCCATGCACATGCTGGTAGCTGTCGTATCCATGACAGCCAGCCCCTCCTGAATTAGGTCCATATACGTAAGCGTGTCATATTTTACTGCATCCGGATTGGTCTTCGGATCTGCGTTGTATACACCGTCCACGCCGTTTTTTGCCATCAGAATCACATCGGCTCCGATTTCGCTCGCACGAAGAGCTGCTGTGGTATCCGTTGAGAAATATGGATTCCCTGTTCCGGCACCGAAAATTACAACACGGCTTTTTTCCAGATGACGGTTTGCACGACGCACAATAAACGGTTCAGCAACCTTCTGCATTTCAATCGCTGTCTGTACACGGGTAGGAACACCTTCCTGCTCCAGCGCACTCTGTACTGCCAGTGCATTGATTACAGTTGCCAGCATCCCCATATAGTCTGCCTGCACACGTTCGATGCCCATGGTTTCCGCCATCTTGCCGCGGATGAAATTTCCCCCGCCGACAACGATTGCCAGATCCACACCAAGCTCATGCACCTGTTTCAGTTCCTTTGCCAGGGAAGCAAGAATTTTGGGATCAAAGGAATTCCCCGGAGAGGACAATGCTTCTCCGCTTAATTTCAGCAATACTCGTTTGTACATAATTACGTCCACCTTTATCATTTTTTCGTATGTATGGATTATGAAATCCTTTCGTTCTTATTATAAAGAAAAAGCTTTCAAAAAGGAAGAGGAATGTGCTGTTTTTTTCCATTTTATAAATGTTGTCACAAGCACACCCGTCTGCTTCTCTGTATTTGTTTACGTTACCTTTCCTTAAAAAAAGGACACAAAGAGTGTCCTATTTACCAAATGCCTGGCTCATTACTTCTTCAGCAAAGTTATCTTCACGTTTTTCGATTCCTTCACCTACTGCGTAACGAATAAAGCTTGCGACAGTAGAAGCATGTTCCTTCAGATACTGTCCTACCTTCTGGTCAGGATTCAGGAAAAATTCCTGTTCAACCAGACAAGCGTCCTTCAGATTCTTGGAAACCTTTCCTTCGATGATTCCGGCAAGAACCTTTTCCGGTTTGCTGGCCAGCTTCTCATCGTTTTTCACGATTTCAGTCTGTACCTTACGCTCGTGTTCAACAACCTCAACCGGCATGTCATCACGAGAGACATACTGCGGATTCATACTTGCAATCTGCATTGCCATATCCTTAGCGACTTTTTCATCCGCACCCTTTAATACAGCCAGCGCAGAAATCTTTCCGCCCATGTGCATGTAGGAAGCAAATACTTCATCGTCCGCCTTTTCAACTACAGCCATACGGCGCAGAGAGATTTTTTCTCCGATCGTGGCTGTCGCAGTTGTTACCAGATCCGCAATGGTTTCACCGTTCACCGTGCAAGCCAGTGCAGCATCCAGATCCGCAGGCTTGTTGGCAATCAGTGCATTCTTAACTGTTTCCAGCAGCTCCAGGAACTGTTCGTTCTTTGCAACGAAGTCCGTTTCAGAGTTTACCTCGAAAATAACTCCGGTGTTGCCTTCCACACCAACGCGTGTCAGACCTTCTGCAGCGATACGGTCGTTCTTCTTGGCAGCCTTTGCAATACCCTTTTCACGCAGCCAGTCGATAGACTTTGCGATGTCGCCATCACACTCTGTCAGAGCCTTTTTGCAGTCCATCATTCCTGCGCCTGTTTTTTCACGTAATTCTTTTACTAATGCAGCAGTGATCATGATCTTTCCTCCATTTATATTCTTATGTTTTTCTGATTATTCAGCAGTCTTAGGTGCTTCACTTCTTGCGGAATCGTTATTCGCCGGTCTGCTGTCTGCAGCAGGTCGTACGTTTTCACGTCTCTGGTAAGGAGCCTTTGCATTGCGTCCGTTACGGTTACGGTCATAAGGACGACGGTTACGACGTTCCTCGTTTCTCTGACGACGACGTCTTTCGTTTTCTGCAATCTGCTCTTCCACATTGATGATAACATCCTTCATCGTTACATCGTTTTCGTTCTCATCAATATTGTGAGCAACGCTTAACAGACCACCCTTAGCTTCTACAATAGCATCTGCCATCAGAGTTGTAATCAGTTTTACGGAACGGATTGCATCATCATTGGAAGCAATCGGGTAATCGACTGTTTCAGGGTCACAGTTTGTATCCACCATTGCAAATACAGGGATTCCCAGCTTCTTAGCCTCTGCAACAGCATTGTGTTCTTCTTTTGGATCAATAACGAAGATTGCGTTTGGCAGCTTCTTCATTTCCTTGATTCCGCCCAGGAAGTTTTCCAGACGAGCCTTCTGCTTCTTCACCTGTGCGATTTCTTTCTTAGGGTACAGGTCCAGTGTTCCGTTTGCTTCCATCTCTTCGATTTCAACAAGACGTTTTACACGTTTCTGAATCGTACGGTAGTTTGTTAACAGACCACCCAGCCATCTCTGATTTACAAAGAAGCTTCCGGAGCGAAGCGCTTCCTCAACAACCACAGCCTGTGCCTGTTTCTTCGTACCTACGAACAGTACCTTTCCGCCTTTTTCAGCGATATCTTTCATTGCCGCATATGCAGTGTCCAGCTGTTCCAGAGTTTTCTCCAGATTGATGATGTAAACACCGTTTCTGCTTGCATAGATGTTTGGTTTCATTTTTGGGTTCCATCTGCGAGTCTGATGACCGAAATGTACACCAGATTCCAATAATTTTCTCATTGTTACTACTGACATGATATATCCTCACTTTCCGTTACGCCTCCATCACTTCCACGCGGCAGCAACTTGTCATTGACGCATACACTGCGTCTCGAAGCACGGGCTGCCGAATCCATGATGTGTGTAGTGTGCGTGTTCGCACCGTTGTTTATTATATCACATTCATTGTTCTTTTCAATAGTTTTTTTACTTTTCTTGTGCACGCGGGTGTGCATGCGTATAGGCCTTCTTCAGCCGCTCCTGTGTCACATGGACATATACCTGCGTTGTCGATAGCGATGCGTGTCCCAGCAGCTCCTGTACCACACGCAGGTCAGCACCGTTATCCAAAAGATGCGTCGCAAAGGAATGCCGGAACATATGCGGATGCACATGCACGGAAAGCGAGCAGGTATCAGCGGCCAGCTGCATGCGGTACTGTATGCCGCGCGTGGTCAGCCCCTTCCCCCGCTGATTGATGAACACGACATCGTGTTCCTCCTTCATCCATTGCGGACGCACCTCCTGAAGGTAGTGCTCCAGCAACTCTCCTGCCAGCGCATAAAAGGGAACAATGCGCTGCTTGTTTCCCTTACCGTGTATGGTGAGGATGCGATCGTGCAGATCGATATCGTATAACCGAAGGGAGGCCGCTTCACTGACCCGCAGACCGCAGGCATACATCAGCTCAAACATCGCACGATCCCGCAGTCCGTCCGGCGTGTCCAGATCAAAGCTGCTCAAAAAGGTATCCATTTCATCATAAAACAGAAACTCCGGTATCCGCTTGGCGCGCTTCGGTGTCTTAAAATACAGAAACGGATTCTGCGTGATTCCCACATATTCATTCAGATAGCGGTAAAAGGAACGAAGGGAGGACAGCTTGCGGGCAATCGTGGAATTTTTCATTTCTCCGCTGACCCCGGGCTTCTCACGCAAAGAGGCAATGTAGTTCATGACGATGATGCGATCTGCATCCTGCAGCTCCTCAATTCCCTCTTCCTGCAAAAAAGAGATAAACTCGCGTATATCTCTTTGGTAGGCGGCGCGTGTATGCACACTGCCGCTGTTGAGGGAATCCATGTACTGCAGAAACCGCGCAAGCAGTTCCTCCATCAGTCAAACTCCTTTTTGTATGTATCGATTACGGATAGCGCCTGATTGGCAAATGCCTCCTTGCGTTCCTTCTTCTTTACCTTTTCCAACAGACGCATAATTCCGAAGTTGGCATTCATCGGCTGAAAATAGCGCTCGCTGGCATGAGTGATGTAGTGCGCCATCGATCCGATGACACACGTATCCGGCAGCTCCACGACTGCTTTCTCACGCATGAGGTTGGCCATATTCATCCCAGCCAGAAGTCCGCTGGCCGCACTTTCGACATAGCCCTCCACGCCGCACAGCTGACCGGCAAAGAACAGATTATCCCGCTGGACATGCTGATAGGTGGGGCGCAGAACCTTCGGTGCACACAGATAGGAGTTGCGGTGCATGACACCATAGCGCACAATGGAAACATTCTCTAAGCCGGGAATCATGGACAGCAGACGCTTCTGCTCCCCCCATTTTAAATGCGTCTGAAAGCCGACGATATTATACAGACTTGCCACGGCATTATCCTGACGCAGCTGGACAACCGCATACGGTGTCGTTCCATCCGGACGCTCCAGTCCAACCGGCTTCATCGGCCCAAACAGCAGCGTCTGCCGTCCGCGGCGTGCCATTTCCTCAAACGGCATACAGCCTTCAAAGTAGGTTTCATCCTCAAACTCGTGCAGCTGTGCGGTTTCCGCATGAATCAGCTCCTCGTAAAAGGCATCAAATTCCTCCCTGCTCATCGCACAGTTGATATAGGCAGCCTCTCCCTTATCATAACGGGATTTGATATATGCCTTAGAAAAATCAATGCTGTCCTTTTCAATGATCGGGGCGGCCGCATCATAGAAATGGAAATAATCCGCATGGGTGTATTCCTGTATGGCTTTGCTTAATGCATCGCTTGTCAGCGGACCGCTGGCAATGATGCAGGGACCATCGGGAATCTGTGTTACCTCTTCCTGTATGACCTCAATCAGCGGATGCTGTTTCAGCTGTTCTGTAATACGCCGGGAAAAGGCCTGACGATCCACTGCCAGCGCACTGCCGGCCGGAACCCGTGTGGCATCCGCACTCTCCATGATGATGGAATCCAGATGCCGCATTTCCTCTTTCAAAATCCCAACCGCATTGTTCAGGGAATCCGAGCGAAGGGAATTGGAGCACACAAGCTCCGCAAAGTTTTCACTGTGGTGTGCCGGTGAGGACGTTTTCGGCCGCATTTCCACAAGCCGTACCGGAATCTTGCGCTTTACCAGCTGCCACGCCGCCTCACAGCCTGCCAGACCGGCTCCGACAACGGTTACCTTATCCATCATGATTCACTGCCTTCTGCCTCTGCTTCCACAGCCTTCTTCACGGGTTTCTTCACTGCCTTTTTCACAACCTTCTTGGTCGTTTTCTTGGCAGCTGCCTTTTTCTTCGGTGCTGCCTTATCATCCCCTTCCGCTTTTTCCTTCTTCGGTTCCTTTTTGATATAGCGGCATTTCGGATAATTGCTGCAGCCGATAAAGGTCGTACCGAAACGGGATTTTCTTCTTACCAGCTCATGACCGCAGTCCGGACACATTTCTCCGGTAGGCTCCGGTTCTTCCTTCGTCTTGTTGCTTTTGATATATTTACATTCCGGGTAATTGCTGCAGGCAAGGAAGGAGCCGTAGCGTCCTTTTTTCGTCACCATCTTGCTTCCGCATTTCGGGCAGACCTCCTCCACAGCATTTTCATCCTCATCCTCACCTTTGGTATAGCGGCATTCCGGAAAGTTGATGCAGGAGATAAATTTACCGAAACGCCCGATGCGATACACCAGGTCGTTCCCGCAGTCCGGACATTTTTCTCCGGTGCGCTCCAGCTCCTTCTTTTCCATATTCTCATATGCATTCTGCAGCAGCGGTTCAAATTCATTATAGAAGGTACGAACCTCTTCAATATTGTTTCGCTCTCCTGCCGCAATCTCGTCCAGGTGATGCTCCATATTCGCCGTATAGGATACGTTGATGATGCCGCTGAAGAATTCCTGCAGCTTGGTGTCGGTCAGCTCGCCCTGTTCACTGGGGATGAAGACCTTCGTCTTACTGCCCTCACTTGGGCGCTCCAAAGAGACATAGCCGCGGGCCTGCAGTGTATCAATGATGATTGCATAGGTGGACGGACGTCCGATTCCCTTTTCCTCCAGATCCTTGATCAGGCGGGCCTCACTGTAGCGAAGCGGCGGCTCGGTGAAGTGCTGCTTACCTTCCAGCTCAACATCCTTGAGCGTTTCCTGTTCTTCCATGATTGGCAGCATTTCATCCTTAACAGTTTCATAATCGCTGTAGATTTTCAGATAACCGTCAAAGGTAAGAATGGAGCCGTTGGCACTGAACTCACAGCCATCGGATACGATCTGTACATTGACCACATTGCTTTTGCTTGGCGCCATTAAGGATGCCAGCGTTCTGGCATAAATCAGCTTGTACAGCTTATACTGATCATTTGTCAGATATTCCTTGACTCTTGCCGGCGTATTCAGAATACTCGTCGGACGAATGGCCTCATGCGCATCCTGTGCATTTTCACTGTTTTTCTGACGGGCACGTCCCTTGTAGTCCTTCCCATAGGTTTCTTCGATATAGCTTTCCGCATCCTTGACAAACTGATCACTCAGTCGTGTGGAATCGGTACGCATATAGGAAATAAGACCCTCGCTGACTCCTCCCGCAAGCGGAAGTCCCTCATACAGCTTCTGTGCAATCTGCATGGTTTTCTTTGCTCCAAAGCCCAGCTTGGTGCTTGCCTCCTGCTGCAGGGTGGAGGTGATGAACGGCATTCTCGCTTCTTTCTTGCGTACCTTCTTTTCAATGCTGCTGACAATGAAGTCATGACAGCAGCGCTCGATGACCGCATTGACCTCCTCCTGCGTTTTCAGGTCAGCCTTCTTGCCGTCGATCTTGTTTAAGGATGCGCTGAACGTCTTTCCATCCTTTTCAATATTGGCAGCCAGTGTCCAGTATTCCTCACTCTTAAACGCGCGGATTTCATTTTCCCGTTCAACGATCAGGCGCAGTGCCACCGACTGCACACGGCCTGCGGATTTGCTTTTTATTTTACTCTGTAACAGCTTGGACAGCTTAAAGCCGATGATGCGGTCCAGCATACGCCGTGCCTCCTGGGATTTCACCAGGTCCTGATCAATCGTACGCGGATGCTCAAACGCCTCCACCACTGCATGTTTTGTGATTTCGTTGAAGATGATACGGTTTTCTTCTTCCATATTCAAATCCAGCACATTTGCCAGATGCCAGGCAATCGCCTCTCCCTCACGGTCGGGGTCACTTGCCAGATATACATGATCGCTTTTTTTCGCGAGGTCCTTCAGCTCCTTAACGACTGCGCGTTTGTCACTGCTGACCTTGTAGGTCGGCTCGAAATCATTCTCAACATCGATTCCCAGACCACCCTTGCCGCTTGTCGCAAGATCACGTATATGTCCTTTGGATGAAACAACATGATAGTCGCCACCCAGGTATTTTTCTATGGTTTTGGATTTGGAAGGGGATTCCACAATAACCAGATTTTTCATGTTATGCCTCCTAGCAATTAAATATACGTCTCCTATTATTCGCACAAATTCCTGTTTTGTCAAACATTTTTTAAAAAATAAGGCGCAGATCGTCCTCATCCACAAGGATATTTGCCCCCTGTGAGATCAATAGATTGCAGCCGGTTCCGGCCTCATCCAGATAAGCATGAGGCACACAGTAAACAGGAATATCCAGCTCCAGCGCCTCATTTACCGTCAGCAGCGAACCACTTCTTCGACGAGCCTCCACAACGATAACGGCCTCACTCAATGCGGCGATAATCCGATTTCGCCATGGAAAGTGGTACGCATAGGGCTTTGTTCCGTTTGGATACTCACTGATAATCAGCTGCTTTTTTATCATAACAGCATACAGGGACGCATGCTCCTTTGGATATACGACATCCAGACCACAGCCAATTACTGCAATCGTATGCTGATCCAGTGCACTGCGATGCGCCTGTCCATCAATTCCCCTGGCAAGACCGGACACGATGACGAAGCGCTCTTTCATACAATCGGTAATACGCGCACAGTTTCTTAGCCCCGCAGCACTCGCCTGCCGACTGCCGACAATACCGCAGCCCGGTTTCTGAAGCAGTGTCATGTCACCCTCATAAAACAATATCCACGGCGGACAGGCAAGCCTTCGCAGCTTGTCGGGATAGGCCTGATCAGCAATCGTCACATAGCTTCCCTCATACGCCATCCGTGTCCAGGGCTCCTGCCTGTCCAGCGCAAGCTTCATCTTTTTCCAGTCGCCTTCATAGCGCAGTGCATAGCACAATAGTTGTTCTCTCATAATATCACCTCATATGTATATACGAAATGAACATCAAAAACTCCTAAAAAAAACAGGAATTTTTTCCTGCTTTTCATGAAAAACATCTGTGCTAAGGTACTCCGCGTGTCTCACTCAGCCCTTTTTCGGCTTAATGACTTCTTTCAGCGCATCCTTCGCTGCATCATCTACCAGAATTTCTCTGGCACTTGTCAGGAAGGAAGCCATATTCTGCATTTCGCTTGGCACAACAATCTTGGTCGCTTTGCCATCCGCCATTTTCTCATAGGTTTCCAGACTCTTCAGACTCAGATATTCCTTCGTCGGGTTGGCATTCTTAATCATTTCAATACCACGGGCCTGTGCTTCATAAATACGCTCCATTGCACGTGCCTGTCCTTCCGCTTCCGCAATCATTGCTTCCTTCTTTGCATTAGCACGCAGCACCATCGCTTCCTTTTCACCCTCGGCAGTCAGGATATTGCTTCGTTTTTCACCCTCTGCACGAAGGATGGATTCACGTCGTTCACGCTCTGCACGCATCTGCTTTTCCATCGCTTCCTGAATATCGCGCGGCGGGATGATGTTTTTAACCTCTACACGGTTCACCTTAATGCCCCATGGATCTGTTGCTTCATCCAGAATCGCACGCATCTTCGTATTGATAATATCACGGGAGGTCAGCGTTTCATCCAGCTCCAGATCACCGATGATATTACGCAGTGTGGTCGCTGTTAAATTTTCAATCGCGGTGATCGGTCCTACAACACCATACGTATACAGCTTTGGATCGGTAATCTGAAAATATACAACCGTGTCAATCTGCATGGTTACATTATCCTTGGTAATAACCGGCTGCGGAGCAAAATCCTTCACAACCTCCTTCAATGTCACCTTATTCGAAACACGATCCACAAAAGGAACCAGAATATGAATTCCTGTGTTCCAAGTTGTATGATAGGCACCCAGTCGTTCAACGACATATGCCTTTGCCTGCGGCACGATACGGATGAGGTAGGCAAACAGCCCAACCAGAATCAGCGCAACTACAACAAGCAGTATAATCTGAAATACACTCATCATCATTACCTTCTTTCTTTTTCTATCTTTCGCTTACTCTTTTTACAAGTAACTTAGCACCTTCAATAGCGACAACCTTGACCTTTGCACCTTCCTCGATGGAATCATCATCCACAGGAACCGCATGCCACATTGTCCCGTTCACCTTGACCTCGCCCCATTCATCCTTTGTCACAAGACTGGTTACCTGCGCAATCTCACCGATAAAGCGATCGGCATTGGTAGGCACCGTATTCCCACGCAGATAACGTGAGGCTATCGGACGCACAATCAGCATACTGGCAAGTGAAACAACAACAAAGCATACAATCTGCACCCACAGCGGAAGATTGATCAAAGCCGTCAGCGCTCCGATTACACCTCCCACGGCAAACCATATGGAAATCAATGCAGTAGGTGTCGCCAGTTCAACCAGAACCGCGCCTACGCTAATGGCAATCCAGATCAGTACCATAATCCATTCACCCCTTATCTGCAGCCAGCTCATGGAGATCTGCAATCAGCATATTCTCCGTTTCATCATAGGCCGCGTTGATTTTCAGTCCGTTGATCGGCTGATTGATCATACCGGAAATCTCCTCAATGATCATTTTGTTGCTGATTCTTGCATATCCTTTTCCAACAGACACCTTATGCAGCTGATCCATAGATACCAGATGCAGATCGATTTCCCGTTTTGTAACGGGACGTATTCCTAATTTCAGGCTATCCTTATCCAGTCCGATCATGGCCCAGCGCACATCCTCAAAATAAGAGGCAGCGCTGCTGTTCAAGGTAATGTTATTCGGATACAGTGTCAATACAAGCGTATATACATTGCCTTTTACCCATGTAAACATCCTGCCACCGCCTTTCCTGTTCCTTATCCATAGTATAGTACGGTTTCTCTTATTTTGCAATACATTTTTATACACTTCTTATTTTTCTTATTATTTTTTACAAAAATTAAAAAAAGCAGCCTTCACTGCTTAAATATCCAGCACCAGCTGCCGCATGGCAGCTACCGGACCATAGCTTTCCCGATACAGCCCTGTAATCACACCATAGGTATGCAGTGCCTCTATATGAGCCTTTGTCGGATAGCCCTTGTGACGCGCAAAGCCATATTGCGGATACTGCCGGTCATACGCTTCCATCATACAATCCCGTGTAACCTTGGCCAAAATGCTTGCGGCTGCAATACTGACGCTTTTCTGATCTCCCTTAACAAGGGAAATCACATCCCGCTCATTATGAGGAAGCGGCATGGCATCCGTTAAAATACCGTCCGCATGTGCAAACATATCGCTTATATCCTGCATCGCCCTCTGGGTCGCACGATAAATATTCAATTCATCGATAATCTTCGGCTCGATGATACGTATATGATATTCCAGCGCCTGCGCAACCACCTCATGGAAAAGGGCTCTTCGCTTCTTATCGCTCAGCTTCTTGGAGTCGTAAATTTCCGGATGGGAATACCCTGGTGGAAAGGCAACGGCCGCAACGACAAGAGGTCCGGCAATGGGACCTCTGCCTGCTTCATCGATGCCTACAATGCAGCGCTTTCCCTGCTGCCACCATACCTGTTCATACTCATTCGCTGTCTGCATACGGCATCTCCCACGTAATTCTTCCCAGCTTGTCATCCCGCAGCTCCCGCAGGAAAGCTTCAATGGTACGCTTCTCATCCATTTCACCCTTGCGCATAAAGCCGCGCTTTTCTGCAATTCGCTCCAGCATGATATAGGGATCCTCACACACGGCAATATCATAGCGCTGCTGCAGCGCCTCTTTATGGTTCGCAATCAGATACCGCATCGCCCAGGCCGCAATCTCCTCCAGCGGGAGGATTTCATCACGTATCGCTCCCGTGATAGCCAGCAGAACGCCAACGGTTTCATCCTCGAATTTCGGCCACAGCACCCCCGGAGTATCGAGCAGCTCCAGATTCTGGTTCACCTTCGACCACTGCAGTGCCCTTGTCACACCCGGGCGATCTCCGGTGACAGCCACCTTTTTTTTGGATATCCGGTTGATAAAAGTGGATTTACCGACATTCGGTACGCCGACTACCATTGCGCGGATGGCACGCGGACGGATGCCTCTTCGCTTCATACGCTCGATTTTCGCCTGCATGAGCAGACGGCTTTCTTCCACGATTCCGGGTATGATATTCTCCTTCAGAATATCCAGTGCCACAACGCGTGTGGTTTCATTTTGCAACGCACTGCACCACAGCTTTGTCGCCGCAGCATCCGCCTTATCCTTTTTGGAAAGTACGATCAGCCGCGGCTTGTTCTGACACAGCTCCTCAATCATCGGATTCTTGCTGGCACTTGGAATGCGGGCATCCCGCAGCTCGATCACCATGTCCACCATGTTCAGCTTTTCCTGCATTTCCCGCTTCGCCTTGGTCATATGACCCGGGAACCATTGAATGCGTATTTTATCATCCGCCATTGCCTACATACCTCGCTTTCGAAAATGGCTGGTAAACAAACACCCCTCTGGCGATGATCTGTTCCCGCTGAAACGGCCCTACAGCATCATTTCTTGAATCCAGAGATTCATTACGGTTATCACCAACCAGCAGATATTCATTCTTCCCCAGCTTTTTTGATGTATAATCCTGTGTAAAATAAAGCTTATTCGCACTTTTTTTCACCTGATCCACATACTTCTTATCCAGAAACGGTTCCTCCATCGCCTTTCCATCCACGTACAGCACATCCTCACGGTAGCTAATCGTTTCTCCAGGCAACCCGATGACACGCTTGACCCACAAATCATCACTTCGATATTCTCTGGCAACAACCACATCAAAGCGCTTAATTTCACCGACATAGTTTGCTGCCATATTGATGATTACCGACTCACCTTCCACCAGCGTGGGATACATGGAGGTGCCTCTGACTTCCTCCTTGCGTGCCACAAAGACCAGAATGACCATTGCCGCCACTACAGTGATCAGAATCAGTCGGGCAAAGTCAAGGATAGTATATACAATGTCCAGATTGCTTCTGGTTCTTTTGTTTTTGTTCATATCTTATTCCGCCACTCTCATTTTATTAAACGGCAGCACAATGAAAAAATCCACTGCCTTGATATCACCGCGCTTGAAGGCCCCCATTTCGCGGGAGTCCTTGCTTGCATAGCGATTGTCCCCCATCAGATAATATTCGTCCTCTCCCAGCTGCACCTCATCAAAATCCTCTGTGAATTTATAATTTTCCGTCAACCGGATACTATCCGCATAATCATTGTCAAGATAAGGCTCCTGAATAGCTGTATCATTGATGTATACCGTATCCCCACTGGCGCGGATCCGCTCACCGGGCAGACCGATGACACGCTTCACCCAATAGGTATGCGTCTTCTTCTTGTCATAGACAATCACGATATCACCGCGCTTGATTTCCTGAAAATGACCGGAAAACGCATTGCCAAATCCGAATTCACCCGTTTTCAGCGTCGGATACATACTGCCTCCCTGTACACGCAGCGGCCGCACAAGATAATTGGCTGTTAGATACACCAGCACAAAACAGACAAGGAATATTTTCAGCAATGAAAACAGGTTGGAAAAAATCACGCCTGCCAGTGATTCGTGTTCTTCCAGTCTGTGTCTGTCCTTCTCCTGCTTCTGCATCGTACACCCTCCAGCCTAAAATAAAAAGTCGAGCAAGACCCGACTTTTTTCCAGCTTAACGAACTTCTTTAATACGAGAAGCCTTACCAGAACGTCCGCGTAAGTAGAATAATTTGTTTCTTCTAACCTTACCGTTACGTACAACTTCGATTTTTTCAACAATTGGAGAGTGAATCGGGAATGTTCTTTCTACACCGATCTGGTTAGAGATTTTACGAACAGTGAATACTTCGTTGATTCCTCCACCCTGCTTTGCGATAACCAATCCTTCAAATACCTGAATACGGGATTTGTCACCCTCTTTGATCTTAACGTGTACTCGAACGGTACTACCTGATTTAAAGAATGGGACATCTTTCTTCAATTGTGATTTTGTTACTTCATTTACTAACTGCATGTTCATAATAATGGCGCTCCTTTTCTATTCATCATAACGTAGAGGCTCTTGAATCATACTGTTCAGCGGAACCGCGTGCCATAAAGGCTTATATATGATATCACAGATCTGGGATATTTGTAAATACTTTTTCATCCATTTTTTTACAGCGGTAAAGAAGAAGTCGTTTTCAGAAAGGTCGGGTCCTTTCTGCTATTATCATACCATTTTCACCAACTAAAAAAAAGGAGAATGCCGAATTTTACAAAGAAAATCCGAACTGCTCTCCTCCATTTTCAGCCTGCGCTATCCAGCGTTTCCAAATAGGCGAGCATTTGCGAAATATCCTCTGCAATCATCGTCCGTTTACTGCGTTCAATCTGCAGATTTTTTCCGGTCATAATATAGGAAGGAAACAAACGGATATCTCCATCCATCCAGATGCTGCTGCGCAGCCTGTAGGTGGAACCGGCAGGAATGCGCGCTGTATGATTACGCCTGGCAATCATGGTATGCACGCGTATCGCAACATCCCCCATCAGCATAATCACACGCAGATTTTCAAACAGCTTCAGCTCTTCCTCCAGAATGACAGAGCTTTCCTGCAGCTGCTGTTTGGTAAAGCCTTCCCTTGGTTTTGGCAGCTTGCAGGCATTGGTTACGTAAATCCCCCGCGTAAGCAGATGAGCAGGTTCTGAATCTGAAAAAAACGAGCGCAATGATACAGCATATTCACCATCCGTATTCCCATAAAAATCATCTTCATTCCTTAATGGTGCACATTCATTCACCATTACCACACGTATGTGTTCAGGCAGTATCTCTATGTCATTCATAGCCAGCGCCGTATGGGAATACTGTTCCAGATAGCTCTTCATATTCATTTTGAATCTCTCCTTTTCCCAAAGTATAGCACACCTTCATCGACAGCGTATTGTCATATTCCAAAAAAGGCTAATACAGACCGTATAGGACTGATGGCCTTCATTATGTATTTCTAACTAGTCTTATACTTATCTCCGACATATTTTACCATTGAGATACAAATCCCAGACAAGCTGTCATGATTATTACTTATCAATATAGTGTATGATAATACAGCACGTATCGATCTGTTTCAGTAACTAGCAGTGTTTATTTAAACAGACGCCTTATCTGATACCAATCGTTTTACACGTACTTATACTGCAGCAGATAGAACCAAGTAGTATTGTAAAAAGGCAAAGGACTTCCTTTTATCCTTCACCTTGTTCCTTCTCAGCTTCAATTTCATCCAGCAGCTTCCGTTCTTCTTTTGTATACTCACGATTTTTCAATAAATCCGGACGTTTCTCCATCGTCTTCTTCAACGATTCCTTTAGCCGCCATTTACGGATATTGGCATGATGACCACTCAGTAAAACATCGGGTACCCGCATTCCCTCAAATTCGATGGGACGGGTAAATTGCGGATACTCCAGCAGACCGTTTTCAAAAGAATCATCGCTGTGACTTTCTTCTTTAATAACGTGATCCAGCAGTCGTATGACTGCATCGGAAATCACCAGCGCAGCACCTTCTCCTCCGGTCAATACAAAATCCCCAAGAGATACCTCCATATCCACAAAGGAACGAATGCGCTCGTCAAAGCCCTCATAGTGTCCGCAAAGAATGATCAGATGCTTGATTTCGGAGGCAAAGCGGTGAGCCAGCTTTTGATCAAAGCGATTCCCCTGCGGTGTCATCATAATGACAAAGGAATCCTCACTGCGCACCGATTTCAGACAGTCAACGATTGGCTGGCAGGAAAGCACCATCCCCTGTCCGCCGCCGCACGGTGTATCGTCCACATGATTGTGGCGGTCTAACGTAAACGCCCGAAAATCCACCGTTTCAAATTCCACAAGCTGCTGCTCCAGTGCCCGCTTGATTATGGATGTGGAACGAAAGCTGTCAAAAAACTCAGGAAACAGTGTCAGCACTGTTATCTTCATACAAGCCCCTCCATCAGCTCCACCTTCATCACCTTGTTTTTACGATCAAACTCCTTGACAAAGGCTCTGACAAAAGGAATCAGAATATCCTTATCCTTCGTTTTGACACGCAGGATTGCGTTGGCTCCGGTTTCTATGATTTCGCTAACTGTCCCCAGTTGTACCCCCTCCATATCATAGACCACGGCATCCTGTAATTCGTGAAAGTACGCTTCAAATTCATCCAGCTCCTGCAGCTCCTCTTCCCGTATGGTCAGCATGCTGCCCTTCCAGCCTTCCACCTGATTGATATCATCATAGCCTTCAAATTTGACAAGCAGCTGTCCCTTGCTTTCCCGTACATGCTGTATCTTCAGGTCCAACTGTCCCTGTGCCAGCTGCAGATGCACAACTGCCCCCTTTTGAAATCGTAGCTGCGGAAAATCCGTAAGCACCTTGACCTTCATTTCACCGCGAAGACCATGTGTATTCACAAGCATACCGATATTGATTTCTTTCATATATCCTACCTCCAAAAAAAGGATGCGAAAGGCATCCTAATATGATTCAAACTTAATGGTAACTCTTTTATCCTCTTTCCTTGATGCCACAGACATCATCTGACGAATAGAAGAAGCCATCATGCCACGACGTCCGATCAGGCGGGCAACATCATCGCTGTTGGCATATACGTACAACAGAATTTCATTATCCTCCAGTGTCGGCATCATTTTGACAGATACATTGGTCTTATCCTCAACCATCGGTGTTACAAGATCCAACAATACTTTTTCGTAATCGATCATACTCTTTTACTTAGCGTTTTTTTCTTCGTGCAGACGTTTCATAATTCCTTCTTTAGAAAGAATGTTACGAACAGTATCAGAAGGCTGTGCTCCTTCTTTCAGCCACTTTGTAGCCAGTTCTTCGTTCAGCACTACGCTTGCAGGATTTGTTGTTGGATTATAAGTACCGATGATTTCGATAAAACGTCCATCTCTAGGTGCGCGGGAATCCGCAGCGACAATTCTGTAGAAAGGTTTTCTCTTGGAACCCATTCTCTTTAATCTTAATTTTACAGCCATATAATTTCCTCCTATTGGTTATTTTCTTAGCATTACCTTGATAAGTATACCATAGATTATCCGTCTGTCAAGGTTTTTTACTTGACACCCTTGTTTTTTTTGTGACTATGTTATATTCTTTGAATTTTCTCTGTCAAGATAATTGATAAAAGCGTAGAAGTTAGTAGCAGTCTCTGATGATCCTTTTCTGGTTGCTGAATATTTAATGAACGGCATCTGCATACAGACACTGCTGCCATGCAGTGGCAGCTTTAAAGACACTAAGGATGCATCACTTCTCCTGTAAACAGACAACAAGCAGCATGTGCATCAGTTGTCTAATCATCAATTTATTACTCCGCACCCTTTTTGTGTTTTTTTCGAAGGACAACTGCCATAAGAAGTACGGTAAGCGCAGCCGCTGACAGCCATAAGGCTTCATTTTGCATATCGGCGGTGCTGACAGCAGCAACTTTCTTTTTTACCGGTTTCTCTGTTTTTTCATGTGTAGAGGATGGTTGCTTCGCGTCTGTAACCGGATGCTCTGGTTGAGTGTTCGGCTGCTTGGGTTCCTCGGGCTGCTCATGTGGCTGCTTCGGCTTTTCTATTGGTTCATTGCCCGCATCCACCTTCTTTTCTGCAACCAGTGCATATAATGAAAACTGATCGGTGGAAAAGGTCATAGTTCCATCCGCATTGGTATGCAATGGGATTTTGGTGATGTTACCGTTATGCAGCCGCACCATATAATAGCTTGTATCCTGTTGTGCTGTTCCCTTAGACAATACAACAGCATAGGAAATCGGCTGTTTCAGCTGCTTAATTTCTCCCAATAAGGCTCCATCATCGCTCACAAGGTGGAAGCTGAAGTCAAAATATTGCAGGGCGGAATGCTGAGCGTCCGTTATATTTGAAAGATACTCCTGTATTATACGCAGATCCGCTGCATCAATTTCCTCTTCTCCAAGCACCTCTGCATTTGCTGTCAGCTGGATAGCTTTTCCTTCATTCATTGCCTGTAAAACGGCAGTTCTAGTTGTTTCATCAAGGACATCCGAAGCAATTTCTCTTCCTTCCGCTATTTCAGAAAGGATATTATCAACTGTACTTTCAATGATATCCTGTGATTTTTCATCCATAATACCTGCTTGACTTGTGCTGGACGGCCTTGATGGATCTAGCGGCTCAATATTCGCTTCCTTGACTTCATAGACAGACACATCACAGGTCGCAGTCACATGATCGATGGTGGCAGTAATGGTACTGGTTCCATTTGCAACTGCTGAAATACTGCCATCCGCATGCACAACAGCAACATCTTCATTCGAGGATGTCCATATGATTTTCTGTGAATCCGCATCTGCAGGAAGTATCTCCGCTTGCAGCGTATGCGTATCCCCCTTTTTCATCAGCAAGTTTTTCTGCATATTGATTTTCTGTACCGGATTCGGCTTTTCAACGGTTACTGTTATGGTTTTCTGTGCATACAGCTTCGTACCGAATCCATACATGGTCACTGTGACCTCTGCATTTCCTTTTTTATCCTTACTGCTCAAGCAGCCGTTGCTGTCAACCTCTACAATACTCTCGTCACTGGAGGTCCATTCAATCTTATTATAGTAAATAGATTCCCCTTCCGGCAGCACACTGATTTGCAGCTGCTTCAGCGAGCCGGGCTCCATTACAACGTTATCCATATCAATATCAATGACCTTACCCTCCGCTTCCTGTGTATAAATCACACCTGATTTGGGGTCCGTGATTTTTCCGCTAATCTTTGCCATCCCACTCTTCTTCGCTACATAATAAGCTGCATCCTGACGTTGTTCGACAGCAATAATACGTTCATCAGCGCTGCTCCACTGTACGGCAGGCTTATCAAAATCCTGATCCAGCATCACTATGGTTGCGCTCAGCATTTTCTCTTTGTCCGTTCCGCTGTTGTAAAGCGTGGAAATAGAAAACCGAAAGTCTCCAATGCTTTGCTGTGTTACATTCATATGCTCATCACAAACAGATTTCACAGTGACATTTGCATACGTACCTCCAGAAATCACCTTGTATGGATACACCTCGTTCCAGTAATTCGCCGAAAGATCAATCGCGCCTTTTTTTAAATTACAGCGTGTCGCAAAGCCTGCAGAGCCTGGCAATTCTTTTTCTCTTGCAATATAATTTTGATTCACTTGTACCGGTACTGCCACCGGGGTACTTCCCTTGGGAAGGTAAATCCCATCTCCCTGGCTTCCCTGTGCACCTGTCCCGGCGATTCCATCCTTATTCCAATTGAAAATATGATTTTCTGTTATTGAAAGCAGTTCTTTCACTGTCATGCTTCCCAGCTGAATTGCAGTGTGATTGACATTTCCTATATAATTTCCGGATATATACATCGCACGAACTGGAAGCGTTGAATATACACCGTTTGACGCATAGCCTTCTTCCCCGATATTATCTATATAGTTGTTTTTTAAATTCACAGTATCGAGATACTCATCAGAACCACAATTGATATGTATCGCAGAAATGCTCTTATCTGTGATATTTGTTATCACATTATTCACAATTCTTATTGACCCGCTCGATATGATTGGAGCACCCCATCCAACGATATTGATTCCCTTGCCATGCAGTGTCAATCCATTGATTTCCAAGGAGTCATCCTCTAAAAGACCGTTTACCTCTATACCACCGGTCAGGATGGTTTCCTCGCTGCTTCTGACACCACCGTTGCTATAGGCACTGACATCAGCACTTGCCCCTTTCAGTATAATCGTCCGAGAAGAAGTATTTGATATTTTCAGCGGCTCGCTATAAGTCCCTGCAGGAATTTGTATTATAGCGTCTTCTCCGGCAGCAACAGCATCTATCGCAGCTTGAATAGTATCATAGTTTTCTTTAGAAGCTTGTTTTAACAATACGATTTTCTTATCAGCAGCATGAATAAATCCCAAATCCTGAACCGAAAGAAACAGAAAGGCTGACAGCATTACTGTCATTGCCAGCTTTACAGCATGAACACATCTTTTCATTACAGTACCTCCCTTTTATTTCACAAGGTATACAATTGGAGACATCCATAAAACCTTAGAATAATAGCTGTAAATTGATGTCTGTACAGCTGTTTTATTAAAAAAAGCACAGATATTGGAATGTCTCATACAGTATAGGATAGTATGCTATAGTACTGTTATACCTTAAAGGTACCGTATATAATAAGAAAGGCAGGTGGTTTGTATGAATACATTCAAAACGTATAAACTGAGGAAAGATACAGACTGCCGTGTTGATAGCTAGCGCATGTTCTGGGCATCCCTTGGGATGCTTTTTTCTTTCCTATGCAGCAAATTTATGAAAGGAAAGGACAAAAGAATGAAAACAGAAATTTGTAAAGAGCAGTACGCAGCATCTATGACAGCGATGCCGGCAAGCAGCAAGGAACAGAATCGTTCCCTGAAACGGGGGTTAAGCAGACAGGAGCTGTCTCTGCAGCAATGCTATGTGATGATTCGTAAGGAGCAGGTGGTTGCCAGAGCAGTTATTTATGATGAGCATTCCTACATTGGCAATCTGACACTGGAGGCGATCGAGCAGACGGAGGCTGATCAGTTTGTAAGGGATGTTATTGGCCATCTGGATCGAAGCAGAGAATGGCGCATCGACCTGTATTCGGACAAAATCAACTATACACTCGTATATCGGGCGCTGAAGCGCTGGTTTCCCATTGAAATTAAAAGGGAAAGCTACACAGTGATGACTGCTGAACGGGATTTGCATTCCTATGAGTTCGTATCGGCAAAGCAGATGACGAAGGAAAATCTGCTGGAGCTGATGGTGAGCGCAAGCAGAACTACACCGGATTTGCTTTTGCAAAGAGAACATACCAGTATGGGGCTGTATCCGGCAGTCCAAAAGCAGATGGAGGAGCTGCTGGATGATGAAGAAAGCGACATTTTATTTCAGATTCTGCTTGTTGAAGGGCAACCTGCAGGCTTTATCAGTGTAAATCGTCTGCTGGATGATGTTGGAGGAATCGGATATATTGGGGTACATGCCGATTATCAGGGAAAGCGGCTTGGCAGCGTGCTGCTGCAAAAGGCAATGGACATGGCCTGGCATCACGATATTCATAAGCTGATAGGGGATATTGATGTTCATAATATCGCTATTCGAAAAAATCTGATACAATGCGGCTTTATGCTCGATTGTAGGATGTGTATGTTTCTGTTGGAAAAGCAGTAGCTAAGTCAATGGAAATCTGAAAGGACAGGGAACAGGCAGTTCATCATTTTATACAGAAGGATTTAGAAGAGACGCCTACAGCGAGGGACTGGGATAACTGTTTGTAGGGTGATTCGTTAAGGATTGTCAGGGAGAAAATCTGATTTCTTGCGGACTGAAATGTTCATAAAAAAAGGGGAATCCAATCTTCTGTTAAGTGGATTCCTCTGTTTTCTTTATTATCAAGTAAAAATCACCTGTTGTTTTTTTCTCTTAGGTCTGAATAGAAAAGATTATGCTTTTTCTATCCTGTGTGGCACTTGCCAGAGCTGAAGCTTTTTACATCATACAGGAAAGAAACCGCGTATCTGGTACGGCGTTTCTTTGAGAACACCACGATAAAGACTAGCCGGACATAAGGTTTCAAACAGAAATTGATGTAAACGATTGCAAAATCGTTAAAAGCAGGGTAGTATATAAATGTAATATTTAATAATGTATACTTTTCCAGATTATTTGTGAAATTCGATCAAATATGTCTGATTGAGCAAAAGCGTGTGATCATCCAGCGGATACGCAAAGAGGACAGCTGTCTCACCATTCAATATCTTTGCATCCAAATGAATCCATCGCTGCTGCGATACAATATAGATATCCAATGCACTGCTCAGCGTACTCTCACTGATATAAAACCCATCATACGGATACAAAATACAGTCTTCTGCCCGCATGTTCTCCGGTAATGGAATCGAATGCTTTTCCTGTGTACAGAAATTCAGCAGCTCCATGGAAGAGTCTCTTGCACGATACAAATAATCACTGACAAAGGGAACAGCGCACTGGTAGTCACTGTACTCTGTCCAGGTATTCTTACGGTAATTATACACAATCGGATAATTCGCTTCGGTAGTAGCATCCACTGCATAGCTTTTTGTTGTAATGATGTGCGTATCGCCAGCCATACGCAGCTCATTTCCCAGCAGATAGCCAGGCAGCCGTTTTGTATCCAGCCTACGACGGGTATTTTCCACCCTGTCCAGCAGCACCCATTGTGCTTCTGCTTTCTCCTTTGCCCATCCCTGTGCCAATGCATACGTGCGATACAGCAGAAACCGCCCGGAGACACTGCTTTGTACAGTGTTGGCATAGATATGCATTCCAGATTCCGCTTCTGCATGGTATGCATAGGATAAATCTCCAATGGTTTGCACATCTGCTGTTTCCGGATCAACCAGATAGGCATTTTGAAATGTATCCTGCACATATTCAATCACCAGCATTCCGTCCGCCAGTACACGGAACGATGAATCCGGTATTCCATCGCCCTCTTCCCCTTTTAGATACAGAGGGAGGTACTCGTCTTTCAGATGAACATATTGTAATTGTACAGTCACGATGCTGTTTTCCACTGGCAGCTGCAGCTCTAAGCTTTTCTTTGGAACAGCGTCTTCTACGATTCGTCCTTTTTCATATACGGTCAACGTATCTTCCGCCGCAATTTTTTCTTCCGGCAGTTTTACATAATAGCGGCAGTCGGCATCCAGATAGGTGATTCCATTGAGGGCTTGTACAGAAACAGGGTCTTCCTTTACCTTCACCTTCTCCTGTCCATTGCTAAACAGTGATAAAAGCCAATCGCGTACCGTATCACTGCACGCATATGCAGTACCTAAGGAAAGCAATGCCAGCAGAAATAAAACAGCAATTCGCCATATATAGACGCTTTTTTTTCTTTCGGAGGACTCCGCCTGATCCATCACCTGTTCTTTCCAGCTTTGCGGGCAGTGTATATCATCAAAGCCCCTGAATTTTTTCTCACGCATCCTCTTCACCTCCCAAAAGACTGCGCAGCTCCTGTTTCCCGCGCCGCATCCAGGACTTCACAGTATTCTCGCGTGCGTTCATGAGTCTACTGATTTCCCGTATGGAATAGCCCTCATAATAATATAAATACAAAGCATTGCGATGGTTGGGTACCAGCTCCATCAGCTCATACAGCTCATTGCGCTCCTGTACATCCTCCACCTGAGCAAAGGCTTCATCGAGCCGTATATGATGCTTTCGCCAGAATTTCCGATGCTCATCTGCACACGCATGAATCGTTGTTTGAATCAGCCAAGCCTTCACATGCTGAGGATCGTGAAATTCCATTGTCTGTGTATATAGCTTCAAAAAGACATTTTGAAAGATATCCTTTGCATCCTGCTCATTTCCCATCCGCAAATATGCAAGACGGGTCACAGTATCCGCAAAGGCTTCCATAACTTCTTCAAATGTCATATCCGCATAAGTTCTCATGCCGCACTTCCCTCCTAACAAGGAATTTTATCCCCTCTATTATAAACACGATTATATGAGCAGAAAAGTTGCAGTGAAAAACAATTAGCACCTGTAGGACATAATCAGCCTACCGCTTGTATGCAGTCATGCTTATGTAAAGACCTATACAGCTGCTTCAGCTTTTCACAAATAGCTAAAACAGGCTATTTGCAGGCTGCTGCAAAGGGAAAGCATGCGCTCCACACCAAGGATCAGTTATAGCTGCAAGAAGGAGAATCATGCATTATGTTCACTTTCTTTGTTGTGACAGTGATCAAAAAACTAGACCAAGGCTTTGATTCTGAAATCATCCTAATCATGTGAAACAAAAAGGATCAATATAAGCTTGACCCTTTTCATCATATATATCAATCGACTCCTAAGCTGAAAAAAAGCGCGAAGGCCTCTCATCAGGTTTTGCAGCCTGATTATTCATCACTCTACTGAATAAGCCATGGATTTTCCTCGCCGTGCATAAACAGATAGCAGCTCTTCATCGAATGTGTCACCATATCCCGATAGGAATCATCGGTTAAGAAAGCGAGATGCGGTGTTAGCAGTACATTGGGAAAGGAGTTTAATACAGCCATATCATGCTGCTTCAGTATCTTCCCTTTCCTTCGATTGTAATAGATACCGGTTTCTCCCTCGACGACATCCAGCGCAGCTGCACTGACCTTTCCTGATTCTATCGCAGCAATCAACGCCGTATTATCGATCAGAGGACCGCGTGCTGTATTCACGATGATTACACCAGGCTTCATCCGGGCAAAAGCCGCTTCATTGAGCAAATGGTAGGTGGCATCGTTTAACGGTACATGCAGCGTGATAATGTCGCTGTTTTGATACAGGGTATTCAAATCCACATAGGTCACATATTGCTCCATTTCCTTTCGCGGATGTGGATTATAGGCAAGTATTTTACAACCAAAGCCGGCAATATGACGAATGAGTGTCTGTCCGATGGCTCCCGTCCCAATCACTCCGAGTGTTTTTCCCTTCAGATTGCTGCCCAATACCGCATCAAAGGAATAATCCTGACTGACCGCACTCTGCAAAATCAGCTTCATTTTGCGCAGTGCCATCAGAATCAGCATAATCGTATAGTCCGCCACACTCTCACTCGCATAGGTTGCATTTCCAATATGAATACCGATTTTTCTGGCATAAGCAAGGTCAATGTGATCATAGCCGACAGTACGTGTTGACAGAAAGCGGACACCTACCTCCTGCAATTTCTGCAGCAATGCAGCATCGATCGGTGTTGATAGCACACTGATGCATTCATAGCCCTGACAAAGCTGTGCATTTTCCAGTGTCGGTCGCTGTGCACAGGTACCGATTTCCAGCTGCATCGCTTTTGCACAGGCACTGAAATAAGCAGCTTCCTCTTTTCGATAGCCATATACAAATACCTTCATAAACACCCTCCTCACAAAATACGTATTGCATTCATCAAATCTTGATTGGTATCACTGATTGAAATCAGAATCGTAAGCAACCTTTTTGACCAACAGTTAACTACACCTTCCTTTTAATAAAAACAAGGCAGTGTATGCCTTGTTATCGTTTTCCTCGTTTTCCGCCCTGACGCATCATCTTATTCATGCTGCGCATGTTTTTCATCGCCCCCATGGCTCCCATACCGCCCATGTTCGGCATTTTACCGGACTTGGTCATAGCACCCATCTGCTTCATGACCTGCTTCATTTTCTCATATTCATTCAACAGCCGGTTTACATCCGCTACCGTTGTACCACTACCTTTGGCAATACGATTCTTTCTGGATGCACGAAGGATATTGGGATTCTCCCGCTCCTCCATCGTCATACTCTGAATGATTGCGGTGCTTTTCTTCATTTTGTTGCCGGCTTTGGCTTCGTCGATCTGCCCTGCCAGCTGGTTCATCCCCGGAATCAGCTTCATCATACCGCCCAGAGACCCCATTTTTTCAAGCTGCTGGAACTGCACAAGCATGTCTGTCAGAGTAAACTGTCCGCTCATCATGCGATTCGCAGATTTCGTGCTTGCTTCGATATCCATTTTATCCTGTGCCTGCTCGACCAGAGACATGATATCTCCCATGCCCAGAATACGATCGGCCATACGATCCGGATGGAACACATCCAAGTCGTCAATTTTTTCACCCAGACCGACAAACTTTACCGGAACCTGTGTGATGGAGCGCACAGACAGAATACCACCGCCTCTGGAATCACCATCCAGCTTCGTCAATACGAGACCGGTAACCTCCAGCTGTTCATGGAAGCTGCCTGCAACATTCACAATATCCTGTCCGGTCATTGCATCGACAGTCAGCAAAATATCATCCGGATGTACAAAAGCCTTGATATCGGACAGCTCCTGCATCAGCTCTTCATCAATATGCAGACGCCCGGCAGTATCAAAGAGCACGGTATCATAGCCGTTTTCCTTGGCATAATCCATTGACTGCTTCGCTGTTTCCAGCGCCTTGGTCTCCACACCAAGTGAAAAGACCTCAACACCAATGCTTTCCCCCAGTGTTTTCAGCTGTTCAATCGCTGCAGGACGAATAACATCACAGGCTACCAGCAACGGCTTGCGGCTCTGCTTTTTCTTCATTACGTTGGCGATCTTTGCGGATGCCGTTGTTTTACCGGTACCCTGCAGACCCACCATCATGACAGTTGTTATTCCACTGCTTTTATAATTTACCGGAGCATCCTCGCTTCCCAGCAACGCTACGATTTCGTCATGAACGATTTTTACAACCATCTGCCCCGGATTCAGAGAGGTCATGACCTCCGTTCCCAGTGCCTGTTCCTTTACGCGGGCAATGAAATCCTTAACGACGCCGTAATTAACATCGGCCTCCAGCAACGACATACGCACCTCGCGCAGCATGTCGTTCATATTTTTTTCGCTCAGCTTTCCCTTTCCGGTTATATTTTTAAACGCCTTTCCCAGACGTTCACTTAGTGATTCAAATGCCATACCTGTTTACCGCCTTTCTCCTAATACCTGTATCACATTATAGCATAGCCTGCTCTTGTTTGTTAAGCATGTTTTCATCTTTGCGATAGATTTCGATTTGAAACTGAATTTTCGTTTTCAGCTCATCCAGCTCCTGCAAGCGCATAGCCGCATCCTTTGGTGTTTTCCAGTAATAGGGCGTCATATGAAACAGTGCCTGAATATCAGCTGCATCCCGAATACAGATAGTAGCTTCCACCGTCTGCGTTTTTTCCAGAATGAAGCCCTCCTGCTGCAGCGTTTCCGACGGATTTTCATAAGGTACATCATACAGTATTTCCTTGAGCCCCATCAGATGCTTCGGACCGGGACCGACCTTGATGAAGATACCACCCGGCTGTAAGACGCGCAGGAATTCCTCTGCCTGAAACGGTGCAAACACAGAAAGCACCATATCGGCACAGGCTTCACACAGCGGCATATGAAAAACACTCGCCACCGCATATACCGCACCGCTTCTGGCCTTGCACGCTTCATCGACTGCATACTTGGATAAGTCAAAGCCAAGCAGTGTTTCCGTTTCCTGTTTCACTCTGTTCGTATAATACCCCTCCCCACAGCCTGCATCTATGACGACTGACGGATGATAGCCCCGTACCAGCTCAACCAGTGCAGCCTGCAGCGGTGCATAATATCCATGGGATAAAAATCGTGTGCGTGCCTTTACCATTTCCCGATCATCTCCGCTGAGTGCTTTATGATGCAGCGCCAGATTGACATATCCACGCTTTGCAATGTCATAGGAATGGTTATTCTGACAGCGCCATACGCGTTCCTCCCTGACCAGTTTATTTCCGCATTTCGGACATAACAGCATATACCTACCTCATTTCCTATCTAAGTATACCACAGGCAAAATAGGAAAAGTTTGCTTAATTACGGAAATTTAAGGGAAATTGTAGTAAAATAAATACAAAGAGGTGATTTTAATGGAATTTAATGAAGTTGCAGTCACAAGAAAAAGCATCCGTAAATATGCCGCAAGACCGGTGGCAAAAGAGGATATCGAAGCAATGCTTCGCTGTGCCATGGAGGCACCGAGCTGGAAGAATTCCCAGACAGCACGCTATCACATCATCACATCTTCGACAATGCTGCAGGCTATGAAGCAGGAAGGTCTGGCCCCCTTTAATGCAGAAAACACAAAGGATGCTCCGGTACTCATTGTCACAAGCTTTGTAAAGGATGTGGCCGGCTTTGATAAGGACGGTACCCCGAGCAATGAACTCGGAAATCTGTGGGGTGCCTATGATCTGGGCCTGCATAATGAAAATCTTTTATTAAAGGCAAGGGATCTTGGGCTTGATACCCTTGTGATGGGCATCCGTGATGCAAAAGCCATACAAAGACTTCTCAACATCCCAGAGACGGAAATTATTGTCAGCGTCATCAGTGTCGGCTACAAGGCCATGGACCCTGAGAAGCCAAAGCGTAAGAAGCTGGACGATATCGTAACGTATTACGAAACATAAAAAAAACCACTCCTGTTTTCCGATCGGAAGAGGAGCGGTTTTTTTATGCCAGCCTTAACGATTCTGATTCTGGTTGTTGTTGCGCTGGTTCTGGTTGTTTCTCTGGGAGTTGCTCTGGTTGTTGTTATTGAAGTTGTTTTTGAAATCCTGAGAAGAATGCTCTTTGTCGTATTCATTCTGATGATTTCTCTTTTCAGCTTCAACGTCAGCACCTAATTCAATACCCATTTCGTACTGATATAAGTCCTGCTCAACTTGTTTTTCGTTGTACTGTTTTCTTCTTTCCATTATTCTCACCTCACATTGTTAGTATGGGTGAGTGTTTTCAATTTATACTAAAAAATATCCTCATCAAGCTTCGCTTTCGGGTATACATCCACATGCTCTGTCTTCTCGATGCATTCCTGCAGCAAAGACTCATAATCAAAGCGCGCCTCCAGCCGTTCTGAGCGCTGAATCGTCGGTTTGGTTACCGGGTTTTTCGGCGTAAATATCGTACAGCAGTCCTCAAAGGGCTGTATGGAGATATCATAGGTGTCAATGGCACGGGAAACATTGATGATTTCCACCTTATCCATGCAGGCAACCGGACGAATAACCGGTGTTGTCGTTACACAGTTAATGGTTTGCATACTTTCCAGTGTCTGACTCGCTACCTGTCCGATGCTTTCCCCATTGACAATGGCAAGACAGTGCTGCTGCTCGCAAAGCCGCTGTGCAATGCGATACATCATACGGCGCATTATCGTAATGGCATAGCTTTCATCACAGTTTTTATAGATGGCAAGCTGTAAGTCTGTAAAAGGCACCACATGGACACGAATATGTCCCTGATACGGGGCAAGCTGACGGGCAAGCTCAAGTACCTTGTCCTGTGCTGCCTGACTGGTGTATGGTGGTGATGCATAATGAACGCATTCGATCGCAACGCCGCGCTTCATGGTCAGATAGGATGCGACCGGGGAATCAATTCCACCGGACAGCATGACCAGCGCCTTCCCGCCGACACCGACCGGATAACCGCCTGCCCCGGCAATTCTGCCAGTCATAATATAGGTATCCTCCTGATGCACCTCGATCTGGATGCGTAACTGCGGCTCTCGCACATTCACCTTCAGTTCAGTGTTCCGCAGAATCTCTCCGGCAACAGCACGGTTGATTTCATCGGAAATCATCGGAAACAGCTTGTGACTTCTGCGTGCTTCGATTTTAAAGGTCCGTGCATCGCTTTCCTTCGCCACCTGCAGTGCCGTTTGCTTCATCGCCTCGATATCGGAATCCACGCGGATTGCGAAGGAAAAGGAGGAAATACCGAATACCTTCTGCAGATGCTCGCTGACAGCGTGCGGATCTTCTCCGTTCAGCATGATGTACAGTCTGTCATGGGTACGCTCATAGCTCAGTCTGTCATAATCCCGAAGCGCATTTTTCACATTTGTTAATAAGCGCTTGATGAAATCCTTTTTATTCTTTCCCTTCGTGGACAGCTCTCCGAAGCGGACAAGAATATGGTTATATACAATGTTATTTTGTTCGATAGTCATGATTGATCTCCTTTAAAGCCTGTAAAAAGGCATCGACTTCCTCTCTGGTAGTCAGATGCGACAGGGATATGCGTATTGCATGGGTTGCACGCTGCTCCCCCAACCCCATAGCAAGCAGAACTGCGGAAACCGCTTTACTGTGTGATGAACACGTGCTTTGGGCAGAAACAGCAAAGCCTTTGGCATTTAGTGCATTGAGCATAATTTCACTGCCAATGCGCAGATTGGATATATTGAGGATAAACGGGCTGCCTTCCTCCGGGGAATTGATCACGATATCCTCCATTGTGGACAGCGCTTTACGAAGGTAGCTGTTCAGCTTTTGCACATGGGCATAGGCATCCTCACGCTGTTCCATGGCAAGGCGCAGCGTTTTCGCAAACACAATATTTGTCGGTGCATTGCTGGTGCCGGCTCGCAGTCCGTTTTCCTGCTGACCGCCGCTGATAAGCGGGACCAGCTCTACATTTCTTTTCTTATATAAGATAGCGCTGCCCTTCAGTCCGTAGATTTTATGGGCGGAAAAGGTTGCCAGATCAACACAGGAAAGATCGACCTCCAGCTTTCCCAGCGCCTGTACACCATCCATGTGAAAGAGTGCCCTGGAATTGGCGTGCACGTACTGGGCACATTCACGAATCGCATTCACTGCCCCGGTTTCATTATTCACCATCATCATGGATACCAGAACAGTATCCTTGCATAATGCTTGCTTCAAATCTTCTACTTCCACGCAACCCTTCGCATTCACGGGAAGATAGGTCACCTCATATCCAAAAACCTCCTGCAGCTGTTTCATGGCATTATGAATGCTGGAATGCTCCACACAGGTGGTGATCAGATGCTTGCCGCGATTGGCATATTTCCAGGCTGCCCCCTTGATTGCCGCATTGTTGGATTCGCTGGCACAGGAGGTAAACAGAATCTCATCCTTATAAACGTGCAAAAGCTGTGCAATCTGTGCACGGCTTTGTTCCATCAATTTACCGGTTTCCCTTCCCAGCTCATGCAGAGAATCACTGTTGCCGTAATGCTTCTCCAAAAGCCTGGTATAGGTTTTTAAAATTTCCGGGCAAATCGGCGTGGTGGAGGCATAATCCAGATAAATCATGCTACTCCCCCGCATTCAGGATACTTGGATCCTTCTTGTTGATCAGTTTTTCATAAGCTCCCGGATGCATTTTCTCAATGCACTGGATGCCGATTTTCAATGCCTTGGTATACTGCCCGTTTCGAAAGCACAGCTCTGCTCTTGTCAGCTCACTGTCTATATCCGGAAAGGAGGAGCGATACCGGTTTCCAAACACAATCGTATTTTCCACCATAATTGCCATTCCCACCAGATTATTCACACTGTTATATAATGTATAAATATAATCAATCGCACTGCGCAGCTCGGCGTTCAGGCGTTTGACATCCAGCGGAGAATTATCCAGAATCACCTGAATGTCCTTGATCATGATTTCCCCTTTATGCAGGTCATCCTCATATTTTTGTGAAACACTTGGCAGCCGGTGCTTGGACATTTTCACACGAATTTCATTCACAATCAGCTGCAGCTTGATCAGCTGTTTCTTTGCCCGCTCCTCATCACTGCAGGCATTGTCGAGCTTCTGCTTCATTTCACCAACCTCATTGGTGAAGGCAGCCGCACTCTGCTCCAGCTCCTTATATGCAATCAGTATTGTGGAGTATGGCACCTTGTTTTGTGCGATGACCGCTTCCAGCTTGCGCTGCATGTCGTTTAATACGGAAAGGCGCTCATGCACCTCCTGCAGCCGTTGGGTCCAGTTTTCAAAGCCAAACCGTTCATATACGCGGTTATACAGCTCCTCGATAGCTTCCACATCCATATTGATGCTGCGAATCGTATCAAAGAGGATGTCGACATTGTCGCTGACCTCATCGAAGGCAGCCTCTTCCCTGCTCAGCTGTTCGGCAAGCTGGGAAATGCGTTTTTCACAATCGTTGAGATCCTCATGAACATCCTTCGGATTTCCATTGCGAAGCTTATTCAAATCATTTTTCAGCATATCGCTGATGATATCCAGATTCTTGCGAACCTCCAGATGCTCGGTATACACACCCTTGTTTTTCGCCTGTGCATACTGATAACCGACTTCATCGATTGCCCGCGGAAGAACACCTCTGGCACGCTCATACATGGATGGCAGGACATCCACCAGCTCCTTTAAATGAGCGACAGATTCCCGTATTTCCTTCTGCTGATCAGCGGCCTTGTTGAATTCGGACGCAAACATCCATTCCTCAAAGGCTGAAAACATCTTTTCAATACCTGCAATCTCCATTTCCAGATATTCATAGCTCTGGGAGAAGGAGGCACGGTTCTCATTGATATTGCGCTTGATGATACGAAAATCATCCTTCAGCTTATTGATATGTACACGCTGCTCGTTTTCCTGCTCCAAAATGCTGTCCAGTGCCTGATTGACATCCTTTGCGACACCCTCCAGCTCTGCCATCTGTTCCCGTAGCTTCTCCATGCGCCGCTTTGCGGCCTTGGCTTTATGAACATAGATCAGATCATCCGCCTCGGCCAGTGTAACGCTGCATTCCTTCAGCTGCTCCTGAATATTGTCAAAATCCGTACGGCAGCTTTCCACACGCTGACTCATTTCCTCATTGACCCGTGACAGTGCCACAGCCTTGTTCAATTTAAAAGCAAGTGGAATTCCCTTCAGCGAGTTGTAGCTCAGCTCCAGTTCATCCAATTGCTTTCTTGCCTGCTTTTGACGCAGGACCATCATGATGATCGTAAGTATGACGATGGCGACCAGCGCAATCACTATATAGATCAAAACATCAAGGGAAACAACATTTTTGACATTGTTGATAAAATTCTCCATACAGACACCTCTTCCATTCGAATTCACTAGGTATATTGTATCATAATTTATACGATTAAGAAATCAGAAATTATGCTTATTCTAGAAGAAATGATGCGTGTCTTATTTTTCTTTCACACAATGCCGCATCACACATTTATCACTCCTCATGGAAAGGATAGCATTTATAGATAAACAACGCATGTTTCTCTGTCCGTCGAGCTTTTAGAAATCAAAGCTTCAAGGTATTATCTTTAACAGGTTTGTATATGCAGGGATGACAAGCATTCCACAATATGCCAACGATAGGACTATATGAAAAATTGAGTCATAAAAATAAATTCTGTTTGACATCCATTCCTCGTTCTGTTATAGTAAAGTGGCGTAAAATGGATAGCAGAATGCAAATGCTTTACATATAGCGTTCATGACGCAGATTTCTGCGGGGTATTGCGTAACTTACTGCTGAGCGAAGATACCGTGAGTATGAACACCATGTAAAAATGATTTGTACCTGTTATTGTTTTATAGCCATAAAACAATAAGGAGGATTTTCATGTCAAGAATCAATGGACCGGTTTGGAAAACATCCCGCCGTCTTGGTTTCTCTATTCTGGAAACCGGAGAAGAGCTTCAGAAACGTGCGTATGCGCCAGGTCAGCACGGACCTACGAAACGTGTAAAATTAACAAACTACGGACAGCAGCTGCGTGAAAAGCAGAAAATCCGTTACATGTATGGATTGAACGAGCGTCAGTTCTACAACACTTTCATCAAAGCAAGCAAGATGAAGGGTGTAACTGGTGACAACTTCCTGGGTCTGCTGGAATCCCGTCTGGATAACCTGGTTTACCGTATGGGCTTTGCCCGCACTCGCCGTGCTGCTCGTCAGCTGGTTAACCACGGACACATTCTGGTTAACGGTAAGAAAGTTGATATCCCTAGCTTTATCGCAAAGCCAGGTATGGTTGTGGAAATCAAGGAGAAATCCAGAGATATGAAGGCAATCAACGAGGCACTGGAAGCAACACTGAATACCGTAGCATTCATCGATGTTGATAAAGATGCAAAGAAGGGTACCTACCTTCGTCTGCCAGAGCGCAGTGAGCTGAATTCCGAGTTCAACGAACTGCTGGTAGTAGAATTCTACAACAGATAATGTTAAAAAATCCGGATATCCGGATTTTTTTATAATATTACCATGACAGCCAATGCAGTGAAGAGGGAGCTGTTCCCTCTTCGCTTTTTTCAGCGTTCCTTTTTGATAAAGGAAACGTGCTCCGCAATCAGATCATAGCTGCGATGCAGCTTGCCGTCCTGCCCTTCAAAGGTATGTGACTGCATGCGTCCCTTTACAGACACATGATCTCCCACCTGCGCTGCCGCCATCGCCGTTTCCGCAATGCCCTTCCAGAGCATGATATTCAGATTGTCATATTCATAAACACCCTCGCTGTTCGCAAAGGGGCGCTGAACACGAATCATCATAGTCGCAAAACGATTCCCGGCTGCCGATGTACGGATTTCTGACAGTTCCGTCAGTTCACCTACAAAAGCTATCACGTTCATATGTGTACCATCCTTTCTTTTTTCTAAATGCTATACCTCACCGCATGAACATCCCTCCCAAGCTCCCCTATATTATCGCTGTTTCCCTGTATTTGCGCAAACCGCATTATTTGTCCGGTATGGAAAGAAATTCCATAAAAAAAGCAATGAAGGCTCTTTCGTGAGCGTATTCATTGCTTTCTCTGACAAATAAGGTAATTTTTACGAGCAGTTTTCCGGCAGCAGCTCCACCAGTGTGCCTGGTGCGTCCTGCAGGGCTGCACAGACCTGTTGAATGTCCTCCAGTGTAATTTCATACAGCACATCCAGCAGTCGGAAGAAATCCGCCTGATCAAAATAACTGCGAACATACGTGATGGCAATATCATCAAAGCTGTTCAAACTGCGCACAGACTGTCCGAAATAGCGGTTTTTCAGCTGATCCAGCAGCTCCTGTGTAATATCGGCACTGCTGATACGGGCGAGCACCGCTTTGACAACCGCAAGAAACGCCTCCTTCTTCGTCGTTTCCGCATAGAACATCACCATGCCGTAGTCCTTTCCCAGATCAACCTCGCTGCCGACATAGTCATTGATGATTCCCTCATCCAGCCATTGCTGAAAATCCGGATTCAATGAGCTGAACACGGCATCCAGCATGATTTTGATACACCACTCCGCCTTGGTACGGGCGTATACATCTTCCATTCCCTGCAGCTTGCAGGCATACGAAAGCTTCGGCAGGCTGACATCCATAGTGAAGGAAAAGCTTTCCCTCGCGGGCTGTTTCGGCTCCGTATAAGCCAGACGCTTAACACTGGAAATCGGTGCAAATGTCTTTTTCTTCTGATTTTCCTTGATCAGCGCAAGCAGCTTTTTGGGATCCTCCTTGCTGACACCGACCAGAATCATTGATGCCGGATGATAATTCAGTGCATAGCAATCCTGCAGCTGCTGCAGTGTGATGCTGTTTACACTTTCATCATCACCACCGATATCATAGCGAAGCGGGTGCTGCTGATACAGGGAGGAAAAGGTTTCCATAAGCAGTCGGGAATCACTCATTTCCTTATACATATGCAACTCCTGTATGATGATCCCCTTTTCCTTTTCCACGGATTCCTCACTGATATCCAGCTCCTGCACAAAATCCAGAAGCAGATTCAGCGGTTCCTTTACATCGGATGTCGTTGAAAAGTAATATGCTGTTTCTGTATAGGAGGTAAAGGCATTCACACTGGCCCCCATGCGGGAAAACAGCTCCATAACATCACTGTCGCCCATTTCAAACATCTTATGCTCCAGAAAATGAGCAATTCCCGCAGGAAAATGCAATTCCCTTCCATGCTCATCCACCTGCTTCATATCCATGGCACCAAGCGGTGTCGCCATCATGAAAAGCGATTTTTCATAATCCGGCTTCTGCCAGAGAACAACATGCAGCCCATTCTCCAGAGTTTCCTCTACGTAGCTTTCTCCATAGCGCTTATTCGTGATTGTTTTCATCCGCATCCTCCTTTGTCAGAACAAATGTCATCTTCAGCTCACACGCCTGCATTGCACGAAGAATATCCTCGTGCCTGACAGCCTGAATCCGCTCAATGATATCCTCGGTGTTCCACTGCCGATCCAGTAGCACATTCTGATACTGCAGCGCAATCAGAGAATTCATAGAATCCTTGCTTGCCTTTAATGAATTGACAATCATCTGCTTTGAAACCTCCAGCAGATCTGCTGTAAAATCCCCCTCACAAATACGTTGAAACTGCTTGCGAATCAATGAAATCGTCTTGTCGATATGCTCCTTCTCCACACCGGTGGTGACACCCAGTGCTGCATCATAGGAAATCAGATTGGAGTAAATGGAATAGCAAAGACTGTTTTTCTCACGCACCTCCTGAAACAGCAATGAGGTCGAATATTGTCCAAACATCGCATTTGCAACGCGCAGTGCATAATAATCCGGATCGTTAATCGCTGTATTCGTAAACCAGACCATCATAATGCTGCTCTGTGTAATATTCCGGTACTCTGTTTTTCTTTCATCGTGCAGCTGATTCTGTACCTTATAAAAGGTTTTTATTTCCTGCTTACGGGCTACAAAGGGAAGGTATTCTTTGACGAGCTGCTCCATCTGTGCATCATCAAATGCACCGCAGATCAAAATATCGACCACATCCTCCTCCAGCATGCGCTGATATGCAGCCTTCACATCCTCCAGCGTAAGCTGCATCAGTGTCTTTACATCGCCAAGTGCGGATATTCCCAGATAATCCCCTTCTCCGGCAAGCTTCAGTCCCTGTGTGATGGCATATTGTGCGGGATCATCCTCCATACGCTCAATTTTTGCCTTTAAGATACTGCGGGATTCCTCCAGCACATGCTCCTGCAGCAGCGGCTGAAATAAAACCTCCCGCAGAAAGGAAAAAAGTGATTCCAATAGCTGCTGCTTTCCCTGCACATAGCGGGGATTGATGATTTTACTGCGAAGCTCCACAATCTGCGCACTGCCATAGCCGGCTGTTTGTGCATTAAGCGTTGCCCCATACAGCAAATCAAGGTAATCACTCATCTTTTTCTTTGTATCATACGTTTTACATCGATCACACAGCATCAACGCAAGCAGCGAGCGGGATGCCGCCAGCTTGGGCTTTAGCTCACTGCGGAAACGAATGCTGATACCGATATCCTTAAATTTTTCGGTTTTCATAAAATGGAGCTGTACTCCGTTTGTTATCTGCATAATCATACCTCCAGTAGTAGTATGCGCATATTTCATTCAATTACCATGCCTATATGCATCATGGTTCTAATTGTAACACATCTGTCAATGAAAAAAAACTGATCAACTCGATCAGTTTTAGCGTTTTCCTTTATCAAACGGTTCGCCCTCGGCAGCCGGTGCCGCCGAATTCTTCGAAACGAAGGCAAGAACGATCAGCGTTGCGATATACGGCACCATCTTATAGATGTAGGGAGGAATGTTGAGTCCTGCCAGAAACGGAATACCGCTGGAGGTTGCCGCTACGGTCTTCATAAAGCCGAAGAACAGCGCCGCAAAGAAGATGCGAAATGGCTTCCACTGACCGAAGATCAACACGGCCAGCGCCAGGAATCCATACCCTGCAACATCCGCATTAAACACATTGCTTGTAGGAACAACAAAAATCAGTCCACCGATACCGGCCAGAAAGCCGGAAATCAGAGTGCCTGCATAGCGCATTTTGTAAACGCTGATACCTGCAGAATCCGCAGCCTGAGGGAGCTCTCCGCAGGCACGCAGGCGCAGACCGAAACGGGTCTTGTAAATAATCACCCATGCCAGCAACAGAAACAATAGACCGATATAGGTCGTTATGTAGGTGTTCTTAAACAGCAGGTCTCCAATGATCGGAATCGATCCCAGCACAGGAACGGATTCAATACGGAATACATTCTCAAACTGAACCTGCTGTGTCTGCTGGAAGGTCCGGGCGATGAAGATACAGAATGCAGGCGCAAAGGTATTCAGCGCAGTACCGCTGATGACCTGATCCGCCTTCATATGAATTGCCGCAAAGGCGTGAAATAACGAGAAGACGATGCCTGCTGCACCGGCCACAAGCACAGCGCACAGAAGCAACAGCTGCGGTGGCATGGCATGATTGAAGATATGGATGAACCCGATACCGCACAGGGCTCCGATAAGCATGATACCTTCCAGTGCGATATTGATGACACCGCTTCGTTCAGAAAACAGACCGCCCAGTGCTACGACCAGCAGCGGAATGGCGAAAAACCATGTCTGCTGTACCAGAAAGAATATTGTATCCATAGCTTACTCACCTTCCTTTTTCGCTGTGCCCAGCTCTTTTGTTTTCCTGCGCTTCGACAGCCACACCTTAATCATCAAGGACAGTGCAGAGCAGTAGATAATGCAGGAAATAATGATATCAACGATCTGCGGAATAAAACCAAACTGCTGCATGGCATTTCCGCCGACATTCAGATAAGCGATAAACAGTCCCGCAAACAGAACACCGATTGGGTTGGAAAGACCAAGCAATGCTACCGGGATACCGTTGAAGCCCTCGGCAGGAAGAACATCCACAACCTCAATGAATTTGCCCGAGCCACTCAGATACAGCAGCCCGCCGCCGACTCCGGCAAGCGCACCGGCAATGACCATGGAAAGAATGATATTGCGCTTTTCATTGATTCCGGCGTATTTACTTGCGTCCTTATTGAAGCCGCAGGCCTTCATTTCATAGCCGAAGCTTGTCTTATTCAATACAATATATATCAGAATGACAAATAGTATGGCAATAACAAAGCCTCCGTTTGCCGGGGAACCGGTAAAAATCTTATCGAAACCCATTTTCGGTATGACCGCCGTGGAAGCGACCGGCAGGGACTGATTGCGCAGTGCATCAAACAGCACCAGACTGACGGAATAATTCACCAGATACATACCGATGTAATTCATCATGATAGAGGAAATAACCTCATTCACATTCAGATAGGCCTTCATGACACCCGGAATGACCGCCCACAGGCCGCCTGCTATAAAGGCAGCGAGAATTGCCACCAGCCAATGGATACTGCCCGGCAGGAAGGTCCACTTCACGCCGACGTAGACAGCCGCAAAGGCACCTATGATGAACTGCCCCGGGGTTCCGATATTAAACAATCCTGTCTTGAATGCAAACCCGACAGATAAACCGGTCATGATGATCGGCACCGCATAATACAGCACCCTTCCGATTCCCAGCGTACCATCCTCAACCGGACCGGCAAGCAGGGTGCGAAGACCGTCCAGCGCCTCACTGGAATTGGAAATAAAGATAACAACAGCTCCGATGAGTAATCCGATCAGGATCGCGATAGCGGAAGAGCCGAAGTTTTTGAATGCATCACTCTGTAACAGCTTTTTCATATTTTGCCCCCCTCTTTGATCCTGCCATGTATAAACCAAGCTCCTGAATCGTAGTCTTTTGCGGATCCAGCTCTGCGACGATTTCACCCTCATACATGACGAGAATGCGATCCGCAAGATTCATGACCTCATCCAGCTCCAGAGATATCAGAAGGATTGCACGTCCCTCATCCCGTTCCTTGACCAGCTGGGAATGTATGTATTCAATGGCACCGACATCCAGACCGCGGGTCGGCTGAACTGCCAGCAAAAGCTTTGGATCATTTTCGATTTCTCTGGCGATAATTGCCTTCTGCTGATTCCCGCCGCTCATGCTTCTGGCCGTTGTTTTGCTGCCCTGTCCACTGCGGACATCGTATTTCTCAATCAGCTGATCCGAATACCTTGTAATATCCGCAAATTTCAAAAAGCCGTGATTACTGAATTTCTTTGTAAAATACGACTTCAGTACCATGTTGAAGGAAAGTGGATAATCCAGAACCAGACCATAGCGGTGACGATCCTCCGGAATATGTCCAAGACCCTCCAGATTGCGCTTACGGATACTTGTCTTCGTGATATCCTTTTCCCCAAGACGGATGCTGCCTTCCTTGACATCCATCAGACCGCTCAAGGCATAGACCAGCTCCGATTGTCCGTTACCGTCAATTCCGGCAACACAGACGATTTCTCCCTCATGTACCTGAAAGCTCACGTTTTTTACAACGTCCTGATGTCCCTTCTTGGCAACACTCAGATTGCGGACATCCAGCATGACACTCTTTGGCTGCGCCGGCTGCTTCTCCACGTTGAAATTAACCTTGCGGCCAACCATCATCTCCGACAGTTCTTCCTTGCTCGTATCCTTCACATCAATGGTTCCGATGTATTTCCCCTTGCGCAGGACACTGCAGCGATCCGCAACTGCCTTGATTTCATTCAGCTTATGCGTGATAAACAGAATCGATTTTCCTTCCTTTGTCAAATCCTTCATGATGCCCATCAGTTCATCGATTTCCTGCGGCGTCAAAACCGCCGTAGGCTCATCAAAAATCAAAATTTCGTTGTCACGATACAGCATTTTCAAAATTTCCACACGCTGCTGCATACCGACGGTAATCTCACTGGTAATGGCATCCACATCAACATTCAAATGATACTTTTCACTCAAATCGACGACCTTTTTCCTCGCCTCGACCATCGTCAGCAATCCGTTTTTCACATCCTCCGCACCCAGAATGATGTTTTCCAGCACAGTGAAATTATGAACCAGCTTAAAATGCTGATGCACCATTCCGATACCAAGGCGGTTGGCGTCATTGGGATTATTGATACTGACAACTTCCCCATTCATTTTGATACATCCCTTTTCCGGCTGATACATACCGAACAGAACGCTCATGAGGGTGGATTTGCCGGCACCGTTTTCTCCCAGCAAAGCATGGATTTCTCCTTTTTTCAGCTGCAGTGTAATATCATCATTGGCAATAATGCCCGGGAATTCTTTTGTGATATTACACATTTCAATGATGTATTCCATGGTTTCACTCCAATCATATGCCTGTTGAGCATTGTGAAAATAGTATCTGTACTGATACCGCATCTATGCGTACGATTATTTCACTATACCCTTTTCAAGCTTTTGTCCTATTTTATTATACCTTTTTTTCTACCTGTTCGCAAACAGGAAGATGAAAAAAATCAGAAAAGCTGCCTACGATTGTAGACAGCCTTGTCCTGCGTATGATTATGTTATTTGATATAATCCAGTTTTACCTTAGAAGCCTTGATCTGTGTAGGATCCTTGAAGTCTTCATTTGTCTTGATGGTGATTTTGCCTTCTTTGATTTTAGCATACAGTGCATCATATTCCTTCTGTGTGAATTTTTCAAACTTGCTGGTCTTCATTGGCAGACCTACAGAGTCGTCTTTTGCACCAAGAACGATATTTTCTCCACCCGGGAAGGTTTCATCATCGATTGCTTTCAGTTCCTTGGTTACAGAAACAGCCAGCTGCTTGTATGCAGAAGTGATAACTGTGCTGCTTTCGTTGGACTGGTCAACATCGACACCGATTACAAGACCCTTGTTTGCTTCAGCAGCAGCCATAACGGAGTTTCCGATACCACCACCGCAGGAGAAGATCACCTGTGTTCCGTTCTTATACCAGGATGCTGCCTCAGACTGAATTTCAGCACTTGGATTGAAGGTTCCGGTATATTTGTATTTCATTTCGATTTCGACATTCATTTCCTTGGCAGCGTCCTGTGCTCCCTGTACGAAGCCGTAACCGAAGTTTACAACTGCAGGAACAGCGATTCCACCCATGAAGCCAAGTTTTGTCTTGCCTTCCTTAACGATGGCATAACCAGCCATATAGCCGGCTTCGTTTTCAGAATATTTGATACCTACGGTATTCTTTGCAGTTTTGAATTTTGCGTTTTCCTGAGCGCCGTCATTTGGATAACCGTCAATCAGAATGAATTTAACATCCGGATATGTATCCTGCTTTTCATAGATTGATGGTTCAAACAGGTAGCCTGGCGTTACGATAACCTTCGCTTTGTATTTGTTAACAGCCTGATCGATAGCTTCCTTGTAGGCATTGTCTGATTTCTCTGTCGGCTTGATGTACTCAACTTTTTTACCGGTTTCTTCACCATAGGCTTTGACACCTTCCCATGTACCCTGGTTGAATGATTTGTCATCAATGGTACCCACATCGGTAATCATGACAACATCGGCCTTGGATTCAGATGCTTTCCCATCATCCTTCTTCCCTTCATCCTTGCTTCCGCAGGCAGTCAGAGATGCTGCCATCAGCAACGATGCGGCAACGCATAAAAACTTTTTCATTTTTGCATTTCCTCCTTATTGTATGAAGCTTCTTCATTACATATTTATTTTAGCGTTTTTCCTTACGTTTGTAAATGGAATAATCGCATTTTTGCTGGATTTCAGCAAAAATAAAAACGGTTACATTATGTAACCGTCCTCATTCTTCTTCTGCCTGCTCGCTCTTCGCATACACCTCACGCGGCTTACTGCCTCTTGCAGGCCCGATGATGCCATTATCCTCCAGCGTATCGATCAAACGTGCAGCCCGTGCATAGCCGATACTGAATTTACGCTGAATCAAGGATGTACTTGCCTTGCGTGTCGAGATAATAAATTCCTTTACCTCATCATATAATGGGTCACCGGTCTCACTGCTCGTCGGCCCTACACCGCCATCCAGCAGCTCCAGCCGTACAAAGGCGTCGTCGAATTTCGGTTTTCCCTGACGGGATACAAATTCACAGATATCCGCGACCTCATCGTCGCTGACAAACACACCCTGCACACGGGTTGCCACAGTTTCACCAACCGGGACATACAGCATATCTCCGTATCCCAAAAGCTTTTCCGCCCCCATCTGATCCAGTATGGTACGGGAATCCACAGCACTGCTGACCGCAAATGCGATACGGGATGGAATATTCGCCTTGATGATCCCGGTGATAACATCCACACTCGGGCGCTGTGTCGCAACGATGAGATGAATGCCCGCAGCACGAGCCAGCTGGGTGATACGCTGAATGCTTGCTTCTACCTCTTTGGCAGCTACCAGCATCAGATCCGCCAGCTCGTCGATAATGACTACAACCCACGGAAGCGGACTCAGCCCCTCTTCCGGATGTGCTTCTATGTAGGCATTATAGCCGGCGATATTCCGTACACCGGCCATAGAGAACAGCTCATAGCGGTTGTCCATCATTGTGACAATGACCTTCAATGCGCGGTTTGCCTCATCCCCATCCGTTATCACCGGTCCCAGCAGATGCGGTATCTCCTTATACGGTGTGAACTCCACCTTCTTCGGGTCGACCAGCAGCAGCTTGACCTCATCCGGTCTGGCGCGCATCAAAATCGAGGTGATGATGGAATTGACACAGACCGACTTTCCACTTCCTGTCGCACCGGCAATCAGTAAATGCGGCATACGGTTCAATTCGCCATAGACACAGTTTCCCATCAGATCCTTACCAAGGGCAAACAGCATCTTACTCTGTGCAAGCTTATCCGGAATATTTTTCATCAGCTCCTTCATGCTGACGCTTGTTTTTTCTACATTCGGAATTTCGATACCGACTGCCGATTTTCCGGGAATCGGTGCCTCAATGCGAATATCCTTGGCAGCAAGTGCCATTTTGATATCGTATTGAAGGTTGCTGATTTTATTGACCCGGACACCGAGATCCGGCTTAACTTCGAATTTTGTGACCGCAGGTCCGATATGGGTAGCCACAAGGGTAGCCTTGACACCAAACTGATCCAGAATTTCAATCAGCTGCCGTCCGGCGTCATTTGCCGCACTCACATTCGCTGTTGAACGGCTTTTTTTACCGGCGTCCTTTAACAGGGTTAAACGTGGCAGCTTGTACTTGCTCCAGTCCTCCTGGAAGCTGGACACAAAGGTATCCTCACCGCCGATGGTATCCTCAATGATTCGCTTGTTTTCCGCTTCCTTAAACGCCTGCTTATCCAGCACATCCGATTCCTCTTCCAGCGCATGCTCCTTATCCGCCAGAAATGCAGTGCTTCTTCCGTCACTTTGAATATCAAAATCATCATCCACATCCAGAAACGACACCTGTCCGGGGCGCACACGCTCATCAATATTGATCTTACCGAACATGCTTTTCGCTTCCTTCGGCTCCGCCTCCTGCTCTTTCTTCTCCTTTTTCACCTGCTGCTTGCGTTCCCTTCGGGCATCCCCCTTTGCCGCATGGTTCTTACGCATGGAGACAAACGGTGCTACCAGAGAGACTGCGCCCGCCTTCAGCCTTGCAAAGCCGGAGCCGCTCAGCAGCAGGATCAGTGCCAGTATCAGAAGGGCTATGACAATGATCCACGTTCCCTTATAATCAAAAAGAAACGTACATAAAGAAACCAGGAAGGCACCGATCAGGCCTCCCTTGGCTGCAATTTCCCCTCGAAAGATCAGCATGGAATCCTGCAGATAACGCGACAGGATATCCATCCCCTTCAGCGTTTCATTCTGCGGAATGCTGGCTGCTATGATCCACGCACACAGCAGCACGCCGATGCCGATCAGATATTTCATCGGGACATCCCGTACGGATTTCTTCAGCATCATCATGACACAGAGCACGATGATCACACCATAGATTACCCCATACAGATTTCCAAACACATATTTGATAATGCTCGTCGTCAGTTCTCCGATAAAGCCAATCTGCAAACCTCCGATAATCGACAAGGTAATCAGGACAAGAGAATAAATGTAGACAAGGACTTCATTTTCTACCATCTGCTTCTGTTTCTGCGATTTTCTTGTTTTCGATTTCGCCATAAGCGCCTCCTATCCCTTCTTTTATCGTCCTATATATTGATTTCCAGAATCACCGGCAGCACCATCGGCCGTTTACCGGTTTCCTTTGAAAGATACTTGCTTATTTTCTCACGGGCCTCTCCGCGCACGGTCAGATTGTCATAGCGTTTTTCCTTGACTGCCGTTTCAATGCATTTCTCCATGATATTGCCGACCTCCTTGATGATGTAATCCGCATCCTTCAGGTAGATCAGACCACGCGTCTGCACATCCGGTCCGTTGATAACTTCCTTTGTCTTATGACTGACACCGACACCGATAATCATGACACCGTCCGTGGACAGCACCTCACGATCCTTCAACACCACACCGGTGACATCCCAGTTTTCTTTACCGTCAATCAGGGTATCCTCCAGCTCCAGATGCTCTGCGACACTCTTTAAAATTTTCTCCTCAAACTGGGCAACCTGTCCGTTTTCCAGAATCAGGATACGGTCCGGGGAGTAGCCCATCTTGCTTGCCAGATTGGCATTCACAAACAGGTGACGGTATTCACCCTTGACCGGAATATAATATTTCGGCTGGAACAGATACAGCATCATCTTCAAATCCTCACTGCTTGGATGCATGGACAGCACCGTCTTGGAATCCAGCGTAAAAATTCTGCCGCCTTCCTTGTAAATTTCATTTTCCATGCTGTTCGCATCCAGCTCGGTACCACTGACAATCGGTGATGCGACAATGATTGTATCCGTCTTGCGGAAGCTCACAAACTTATCCTCATGATTGGCGATGTTGGACATTGTACGGAACAGATTCTTTCCATTTCCCGTAATCAGAACTACAACATCCTCCATATCGTCTTTAAAGTCCTTTTCTTTTACTTCCATCTCTCTTGGAACATGGTAGTATTTCACCAGCTCCAGCTGATGGAGCAGCTCGCGCATCCCTTTATCGTGGAAGAATATTTTTCGGTTATATTTCTTCGCCAGCTCGATAATCTCAATAATGCGAAACAGACTTTGTGAGTACGATGAAATGAGGATACGGCTGTGACTCGCTTCAAAAATCGGCTCAATCAGATTGGTGATACGATGCTTTGGTGCCGTATGACCGATGCGGTCTGCGGATTGTGATTCCGAAAGCAGACAGAGCACACCGCGTTTTCCGATATCGCTCAGCTCATTCAGATCACACAAATACTCCTGCTGCAGCATATCGTAATCAATAATGAACTCACCGGTGTAAACGATATAGCCCTGATCCGTTGTGATAGCCAGTCCGAAATTATCCGGAAAGGCATGCGTCATTGGGAAGGTGCGCACCTTCACTCCGCCTATCGTCTGTTTGCTTGCACGTTTCATACGGTGAATCTTAACGTTCTTAATGCCTTCCTTTTTCAGCATATCGTGAATGATGTTTGCCGTCAGATTTCCAGTATACACCGGAACATTGATCTGCTTCAGCAGATACGGCAGAGCCGCTACGACATCATCATGCGCATGCGTGATAAAAATCCCTTTGACCCTGTCCTTGTTTTGAATCAGATAGGAGAAATCCGGTATAATGAATTCCACTCCCAGCTGATCCGATTCCGGATACTTCAATCCGGCTTCAATAATAAATATGGCTTCATTGACTTCGACAACGTACATGTTCTTGCCGTTTTCGTCAAGTCCGCCAAGCGCAAAAATGCGTACTTGATCCATAATCTAAATACCTCCGTTTTTATTGTTATTATGATGATCGTATTTCTATGCAATAAGGAATATTGAACCCCATGATAAACTATTCCTATTATACCATTAGTTCCATGAAAAAAAACAAAAATATGCCCTTCTCATAAGAAAATTACGCCCATACGACCTATTTTATCATATTTTGACAAGAAAAAAAGTGATTTCTCACTTTTATATCTGTTCTCCATCCAGTGAAAATGTTTTGCAGGCCGTAATTTTCACTGAAACGATATCCCCGCTCTGTGCAGTCGTCCGCCTGAAATTCACCAGCTTATTGGTTTCCGTGTACCCGCTGAACACTTCCGGATTCTTCTTGCTTTCACCATCCACCAGTACCTTGACAACACTTCCCAGATATTCCTCGTTCTTTTCACGCGCATACAGGTTCCAGCGCTCATTCAGCTCCTGCAGACGGCGCTGCTTAACCGCTAGCTCAACATTATCCGCCATGGATGCCGCAGGCGTCCCCTCCCGCGGCGAATAGATAAAGGTAAAGGCATTATCAAACCGGCATTCGTCCACCAGAGACAACGTGTTTTGAAACTGCTCCTCTGTTTCATTTGGAAAGCCGACGATGATATCGGTAGAGATCGCACAATATGGAATCCGTTCCTTAATCTTGTGGAATAACGTCAGATACTGTTCTCTGGTATAGCGTCTTCCCATGATTTTCAGGATATCGCTGTCCCCGCTTTGTACCGGCAGATGAATAAACGGCATGATGTTATCATAGCGTGCAATCACATCTATCATCTCATCCGTAAAGTCCCACGGGTGACTCGTCGTGAAGCGGATGCGCTCGATTCCTATCTTTGCCGTTTCCTCCAGCAGTCCTGCGAAACCGCCTTCCATATGCAAATCCTTTCCATAGGAATTGACATTCTGGCCAAGCAGCGTGATTTCCTTGAAGCCCTCTGCTTTCAGAATGCGTACCTCCTCCAGAATATCCTCCATCATACGGGAGCGTTCCTTCCCCCGGGTATATGGCACAATGCAGTATGTACAGAACTTATCGCAACCGTACATGATGTTTACCCATGCCTTATGCTTGCCAAAGCGGCGAACCGGCAGATTTTCAATAACATCCCCCTCTTTGGAAAGCACCTCAACACTGCGATTTCCATTCACCATGACATCATACAGCAGCTCCGGAAGACGGTGAATGTTATGGGTGCCGAAAATCAGATTCACATGACGATACGTTTCCAGCAGCTTGGCAACAACATCCTCCTCCTGTGCCATGCATCCGCACAGTCCAAACAGCAGGTCCGGCTTCTTGCGTTTCAAGCGCTTCAGGGAGCCGATTTCCCCCAGTACCTTATCCTCCGCATTTTTTCGGATAGCGCATGTATTCATCAGAATCAGATCCGCATCCTCGGGATGCTCCACCGCAGTGAAATTCATCTCCTCCAGAATGCCCGCCAGTGTTTCACTGTCCCGTTCATTCGCCTGACAGCCATACGTGCGCAGATAATATTTCTTTCCCTGTCCCAGCAATCGAATCTGCTCCGGTATCTGAAACAGCGATTTCTCAATGACGGCTTCCTTGGTTGTTCTTACCTGGGCATCCTTCAGATTGGGAAGTGCCCATCCCGGTTGTTTTTTCATAATCAAACTCCTATCTATATAAGCCATCCACGATGGCGGACTTACTTAAAAAAACCAAGCTGATTGGCTTGGTTTACTGAGAGATTGCAGAAACTGGACAAGCGCTTACGCATGATCCACAGTCAATACAAGTTCCTTCATCACATACGGATTTACCATCATCGTTCATGCTCAGAGCACCAACCGGGCAAACACCTACACATGCACCACAACCGATGCAAGTATCTACATCTACTTTAACTGCCATTGTTTATTCCTCCTTTACAACCTCCTCTATTATACCATATACCCGTCGCAGTGCAAGCTTTTCACTATGAAAAAGATGTGAATTTTTCTACATCCTTCACAGTTGAATCACACACCGCAGGTAAAGAAAAAGCCGTGAATTACACGGCTTTAGCATTCTGCTTGTTCGGGACGAATCTGGATACGTTCTATGTGTATTGCCTTTCTTGCGGTCTCATCAATACGAACCACGGCACCACACAGAATTCCCGGACCATCCGCTATTTTAAACTTCGTTTTCTCATTCGTTGTAAAGCGTGTCAGTATCTCCTGTACATCCCGCCCCAACACACTGGTATAGGCACCGCACATCCCCAGATCGGTGATGGCCGCTGTTCCGTATACCAGACGCTCGTCTGCCGTCTGAACATGCGTGTGGGTTCCCACAACCGCCTGCACACGTCCGGCAAACTGATAGGTAAAGGCGATCTTCTCGCTGGTTGTTTCCGCATGCAGATCAACCAGATAAATATCCGCATCAATGTCATTCAGGATATCCTCCATGCAGAAGAACGGAGAATCCACAACGTTATTCATCCAGACCTCACCGCAAAGATTGGTGATGGCAACGCGCATGCCGTTGACCTTTACAACAACGGTATGCTGCCCATATTCCAGCGGCTCCATATTGGCTGGGCGAACCATGCGGTCTGCCTCCTCAATAAACTGATAAATATCATTTTTGGAGAAGGTATGATTTCCCATGGTGCATACATCAATGCCCATGGCAAGCAGCTGATGATAAATCTTTCTGGTAATGCCCTTACCATGTGCCGAATTTTCAGCATTGGCAACGACCAAATCGATTTCATACTGCTCCTTCAGCCGCGGCAACTGCTCCCGCACACACTCTCTTCCAACGGAGCCGACAATATCTCCAAGAAACAGAATATTCATGCTACTTCGCCAGTTCGCAGGCTCTGGTTTCACGAATGACCGTCACCTTGATCTGTCCGGGGTATGTAAGCTCAGCTTCAATCTTATCCTTGATATCACGGGCCAGCTTATGGCATCCCAGATCATCCATCTTCTCCGGCACCGCCATTACGCGAACCTCGCGTCCTGCCTGAATAGCATAGGCGCTGTCTACCCCATCGAAGGACTTCGTGATTTTCTCAAGCTCCTCCAGACGATTGATGTAATTCTGCAGGGCTTCATAGCGCGCACCCGGACGGGCTGCGGAAATCGTATCCGCTGCGATAACCAGATTGGAAATCAAGAACTGCGGTTCCACTTCCCCATGGTGTGACTGGATGGCATTTAAGACAACCTCACGCTCTCCATGCTTCTTACAGAACTTGTAGCCCAGCTCGATATGACTGCCCTCGACTTCAAAGTCCAGTGCCTTTCCGATATCATGCAGAAGACCTGCACGCTTCGCCAGCTGCTGGTTCAAGCCCAGCTCTGCTGCCATCATACCGGTAAGGTGAGCAACCTCCATACTGTGCTGCAGTGCATTTTGTCCATAAGAGAAACGATACTTCAAACGTCCGATCAGACGAATGATTTCTCGATCGATTCTGCCGATGCCAAGCTTGAAGACGGTATCCTCACCGGTCTTCATGATATTGGTATCCATTTCCTTCTTGATTTTGTGTACAACCTCTTCAATGCGTCCAGGCTGAATACGTCCGTCCTTGATCAGATGCTCCAGAGCCAGTCTTGCGACCTCTCTTCGAATCGGGTCAAAGCAGGAAACGGTAATTGTTTCCGGAGTATCATCAATGATCAGATCAACACCGGTTGCCTGTTCAATCGCCTTGATATTTCTACCTTCACGACCGATGATTCTTCCCTTCATTTCCTCACTTGGCAGTGATACGACGGATACGGTGCGATCCACCGCCTCATCAGAGGAAATCCGCTGAATACTGAGAGCGACGATATTGCGTGCCTTTTCATCCGCAATGGACTTCGCTTCCTCTTCCTTTTCTTTAATATATGCCATCGTTTCTTTTTCCATACGCTTTTCTGTGATGGCCATCAGTTCTTCTCTTGCTTCGGCAGTTGTCAGGGAAGCAACACGCTCCAGCTCCTCTACCTGCACATCAATTTTTTCCTGTAATTCTTTATCTTTTTTATCTAGCATTGCCATTTTGTCAGCTAACTGCGCACTCTTCACATCGATCTGCTTTTCTTTGCTGGTCAACGTTTCATCACGGAAATTCAGGTTGTCTTCTCTGCGCAGCAGTTTGTTTTCCATGTCGGTCACTTCCTGCTTGCGTTCCTTAATTTCCTTCTCAGCCGCAATCTTTAATTCATGAGCTTGTGTACGACCATCCAGCACTGCCTGTTTTACCATGGAATCGGCTTTTGTTTCCGCTTCCTTCAACAGCATGGATGCCTTTTGCTGATCTTTATTTAAACCCGCCTTGGAGATAATCACCATGATTACCACACCAATGGCAAGACCTGTCAACACAGACAAAAAGATGATAAGTGGATTATCCATACCACAATTCCTCCATTCGTCTTTCTCAGAGAGTTTTCTCTCTGTATTATATTGTACATAATTTTCACATTTTTCTCAACAAAAAAGCGCACTTTTCACAAAAATGCGTGAATTTATGTAAGTGTTTCCATATTTACAGAAAAAGAAGAAGCCTATGCTTCCTCCTTTTTCTCCTCACTTACTTCAGCTTTCTGCGGTGCGGTTTTCTCTCGCAGCTTTGCGCCGAGCTCCTCCATCAGTGCAGGGTTGCTCTTGATAAAGGTCTTGGCAGCTTCCTTGCCCTGTCCGATTTTCTCGCCGTTATAGGAGAACCATGCTCCGCTTTTCATAACGATATCATGATCCACACAAAGATCCAGCAGCTCTGCCACATAAGAGATTCCCTCACCATACATAATTTCAATCTGTGCAACCTTAAACGGAGGTGCAACCTTATTCTTTACAACCTTGACGTTCACCTTGTTACCGATGATATCCGTACCGTTCTTGATGGCCTCACTGCGTCGGATATCCAGACGTACAGAGGAGTAGAATTTCAGCGCTCTTCCCCCCGGCGTCGTTTCCGGATTTCCAAACATGATGCCGACCTTTTCTCGCAGCTGGTTGATAAAGATAGCCGTACATTCACTGCGGTTCATAATACCGCTCAGCTTCCGCATGGCCTTGGACATCATACGGGCCTGCAAGCCGACATTTGCATCCCCCATCTCACCGTCCAGCTCAGCCTGCGGCACCAGTGCCGCAACGGAATCGACAACAACCAGATCGATTGCACCGCTCTTGATCAGCATTTCTGTAATATCCAGCGCCTGCTCTCCGCTGTCCGGCTGGGAAAGAATCAAATCATCGATATTGACACCAAGATTCTTGGCGTAGGTGGGATCAATGGCATTTTCCGCATCGATAAAGGCTGCGCGTCCGCCCTTTTTCTGTACCTCCGCAATGGCATGCAGAGCCAGCGTTGTCTTACCACTGGACTCCGGGCCGTAGATTTCCACGATTCGCCCCTTTGGATAGCCACCGATTCCCAATGCCTCATCCACCTTGATGGACCCGGAGGATATAGCATCGATTTCCACAGAAGCACGATCTCCAAGCTTCATAATGGAGCCTTTTCCAAACTGTTTTTCAATCTGCTTTAATGTATCATCCAGCAGATTCTTTTTCTTTGTGTCCTTATCCTGGGACTTTTTCTCTTTTTCCATTCATTTCTCCTTTTTCCAATTATATTTACGAATCAGCATGCATCCAGAAAACGGATGACCTGCTTTCCCATTTCCTCAACGAGTTTTTTTCTCAATGCATTGCGCTCCATCGTCAGATGAAATTCATAAACCTCACAGCGGTGCCGGTCTGCAATCGCACAATAAACCAGACCTGCCGGCTTCCCCTCCAGGGTGTCCGGCCCCGCATTACCGGTAAAGGATACACACAGATCGACATCCAGCAGCAGTCTTGCCTTTTCCGCCATCTCTTTTGCGCAGGGTGCACTGACAACCCCGTATTTCTCTACAATTTCTTCACGCACATGCACAACATTGACCTTGCATTCGGTCCAATAGGTGACAATACCACCTTTTAAAACAGCAGAAGCACCACTGACTTCTGCTATTGTACTTACGAACAGACCGGCAGTCAGACTCTCACAGCTGCCAATGGTCAGCCTGTCCTTTTTCAGGCGTTCGATCAATGCCTTCATATTTACATTGTCTCCATGACAATATCCTTCAGCTTCAGGAAATACTCTGCTCCGCTTGCCACCGACACCGCCACTGCCGCATAAAACAGAATATCAGCGACAGGAAGTGATACAAACGCAAACGGCAGGTTGTTCAACAGCAGAAAGATGATGGCGAACATCTGCAGCACCGTTTTCGCCTTGCCCATCATACCGGCAGCAACCACCTTGCCCTTGGCACTGGCATTCATACGCAGTCCATCCACGATCATATCCCGCCATATCATAATCAGCACAAATACCGCAGGTACCACACCGTCCACTGCAAACAGGATGAACATCGTATTCACCAGCAGCTTATCCGCAATCGGATCGATAAATTTCCCGAAGGAGGTAATCAGATTGTGCTTTCTTGCGATATATCCATCCAAGTAATCGGTAAAGCTCGCAATTGCAAACAGAATCAGTACAAGCAGTGCCGTCATGCTGACAGCAATATGCTCACCGCTCACATCAGCACCAAAGGCCTCCGGCAAATCTGTAAACAGATAGATACAGGCGATAACCGGAACCAGTACGATGCGAAACATCGACAGCTTATTTGGAAGATTCATCACTGTCACCCGCAATCGTAAACTCCAGTGTGATGGCACCGCTGGAATTCACAATGGAATCATCCAGCTTTACATTCTTGTCATTGATCTTTAACTGTGTATTATACATATAGCCGACATAAAGCTCTAGCTTCATGCCCTTTTTCGCCTTCACTGTTCCTTCTGCAGAGGATTTGTATTCGTATACCTGTGCCTTTGGCTCATCCAGCACCTTGCCGTCAACACTGGCGCTGAATCCGGAGGAGCTTCCTGCAAAGGTTACTTCAAACTTCAGATCCTCCCCGTCCTTCAGATTTTCAATGGTGTAATGGGTCGCATCGGTTTTGGATATACTGATTTCCTTTTCCTCTTCCTTCTGCTGTCCCTCTTCCTCTTTCTTTTCGTCGCTGCTCGGATACTTATTCGTACCGTTTTCCGTCTGCTCCGGTGCAGTTGGCTGCGCATTATTCGCTGTTTTCCCCTTACCTGCATCCGATTTCAGAAATACGACAAACGCAAACATGATAACGATTGCCACGACTGCCACAATGGCAATCAGGGATACCAGAGACATATCCGGCTTGCGAAACCGTCGCTTCTGCCTCGTTTTTACATTCGCTGTGGAAACCTTGCTTAGCTTTTCCGACTTTGCAATATTCTTTTCAATTTCCTCATGGTTGATCTGTGCCGAAGTCGTAAAGGTCATGGTATAGTCATTGACATCCTTCCGCAGTTCATCCTTGATATCCTCAAAATCCAGTCCGAGCACATCACAATAGGACTTTACAAAGAAGCGCAGATAAGACAGATCATCATGAAAAAAGCTGATGTTTCCTTCCTCCAGCGCTTTTATATGTTTCTGAGTCAGGCGTGTCTGATCACTCACCTCTTCGATGGTCAGGCCCAGCTCTAATCTTTTCTCTTTTAACAGTCTACCGATTTCTTCCATAGAGCACCTCTTTATATATATCAATCTGTCACATATCAGTATGAACAGTTTTCATAATCTCTATTATTATATCAGCCAAATTCTTTAATGTAAATGAAACGTTCACAAAATTCGTCTTTCACTTTTTTATCCCATAAATCTCTCATTTTCATACCGGAATCACGAAAAAAGGATACATGGAAATATCTCATCATCGTACGCTTTATCCAGCATGCGCTTTGCTTGTTTATGCAGGCCTGTAAAAGACATTTTTCCTGCATACGAATACTCAGAGAAATGAAAAAGCGAAGGACGCGCCTTCGCTGCTTGCTTCCACTGCATAAGCCATGTTCTGTACTCTCTTGCGAAAGTGGCAGTCATTTATCTACGTGTTTCCACGTTCCGATCACTGGCTTCGTTTCGCCGTGATCAGATTCCCCTACCAAATTTGGGTTTCTCGCTTGCGGGGTTTACCCGTTCCATCTTTCCGGTTTCCCGAAAAGCTCGTCTCTGTGGCACTTTTAAAGGAGTCCGCCATAGCTTTCACCACAGGCCTTCTCCAGCCGTCAGCTTACGCTGCCTGGATTTATCGTTTCATCCAGCACAAACACTACATCCATCACAGAATGTGCGAGCATGGACTTTCCTCTGACCTTACGGCCAGCGACTGCCGCAGAAGAAGCAGTTTATTTTTTACTGGCAAATACCGCGTTTTCCAGCCGGGTCAGACGCTTCAGAATATCCACATTGCCATTTGCAGCAGCGCTTTCCTCCTGAACAGCTCCCTGTTTCCCTTCCAGCTCGATGATTTTCGCCTTCATGGCAGCAATCTGCTTTTCATATTCCTGCAGACGCTCCCCCAGATTCTCAATCATGGCATCATATTCCTGATAATCATTGATGACAAGATCCAGAAACTCATCCACTTCTACGGATGAATATCCCTTGAAATCTATATTAAACTGTTTATTCAATACATCTACCACTTTTAGCTTGAATCTTTTTTCCATGAATTTCACCTTCCACTTACATAGTTTCTCAGAATTTCCAGAAAAAAGCAAGGGAAAATTACACAAACGCACACTTTCCTACGTTTCGACATACACGTGTATTATTATAAGGTTGCCGCAGGCACACTGTGGAAGCGTCGGACGATGTGATTTCTATGTGAAAATTCAAACGATTTTCTTAAAGCGGTGGAAATCGTTTGTAAAATTGTTTATAGTAGATTATGATATAGGATGTGTAAATGACACAATCATAACTTTAAATATCTGACACACTGATCGTGTGCATTCGATACGACAAGGAGGAAACATCATATGGATAAAAAGCAACAGCCAAAGGCAGTCCGCAGGAAATCAGGACAGGGCGGTGGAAGGATATTCCGCAGCATTGTCATCGTTTTTCTGGCACTGGTACTGGTCGGAGGGGTTTCCGTATTCTTCATGCTGAGCACGATTGTCGGCTCTGTGGATACGGATGATATGGCGGATAAAATCGTCAATCGGGAGCCATCGACATTTTATGCGGCAGACGGTACGAAAATTTATGAATGGGGCGGTGTCAGCCGGGAAAATGTCACCTACAAGCAAATTCCCCAGTCTACGATCGATGCCTTTCTGGCAATCGAGGATTCCCGTTACTTTTCCCATAACGGATTCGATCTTCCCCGCTTCATTTCCAGTGCTTTATTCAATGTAAAGTCCGGAAGCTTTGCGCAGGGCGGTTCCACACTGACCATGCAGACCATCGACAACTTCATCATGAAGCCGGAAGAGGAAAAGGCCGAAAAAGAGGGCAAGACATATTCCGCGTTGGAAAAAGTAGAACGTAAGGTACAGGAAATCTACATGAGTATGAGTCTGGAAAAGGACCTGTCCAAGGAAGAAATCATTACGAAGTATCTGAATGAAATCAATTTCGGTGACAGTGCCCGCGGTATTCAAAAGGGTGCTGAATATTATTTTGGTAAGAATGTTGAGGAATTAAATCTGGCGGAAAGTGCCTTTCTAGCCGGTGTCATCAACGCACCAAACAGCTATAATCCCTACCGTGGCTACGACAAGAGCACCGGTGATAACTTCTATCAGTATGCGAGTGAGCGTAGAGATGAAACACTGAATCTGATGCTGAAGCACGGCTATATTACGGAAACCGAATACAAGCTGGCAAAAAGCACAAAGCTGGCATTCCAGCTGACCGGAGAGAAGAAAAAATCATCTGCCGGCTCTGATAAATATTACGACTATGTATATGAAGCTGCGAAGGAAGTACAGGCGCTTACCGGAGAGGATCCTGCACTTGTTCCCATGAAAATCTATACATCCCTGGATATCCATGCACAGGATCATGCCAATGAATTATCCAGCGGTAGGTCTGTCGAATTCTTCTCGGACAGCAATTTCCAAATCGGATTCACTGTTTTAAACAATCAGACCGGCGAAATCGTCGCCGTTTCCGGAGGCAGAGGCGATGTGGAATCCAAGACCTATTTGAATCGCTATACAGAGCCGAAGAGTGTTGGCTCCACCATCAAGCCGCTGCTGGATTATGCGCCAACCTTTGATAAGCTGGGATGGGCTACCTCCCGTGTCATGGAGGATAAGCCGCTGAATCTCACCGGATGGTCTGTACAGAACTCCGATGGCAATTTCTATGGAAAGGTCAGCCTAGAGCGTGCTGTATCCAAGTCCCTGAATACGATTGCCGTGCAATCCCTGCAGGCTCTTCTGGAGAGTGAAGGACAGGATGCAATGATTCAGTATCTAAAGAATTTAGGCTTCAGTGATTCGGTTGCCGATGCCTTCAGTCTTCAGTATTCCATCGGTGGTGCGGAAATGAAGGGCTCCACAACGCAAATGGCAGCTGCCTATGCAGCCCTGGCTAATGGCGGCTATTATATTGAACCGCACATGGTCACAAAGGTGGAATATAAGGATGAATCCAGAACCTTCGACAACAAGCCGAAGAAAACGCGCGTCATGTCCGAGCAGGCAGCTTATATGATGAGTGATCTGCTGTACAAGGCAGTAAACGGCAAAACAAAGGGTGAAAACCTGATGGGTTCCCTTGGCTTCGGCGCCTATCCTGTCTATGGTAAGACAGGTACCAGTGACTGGGCCGACTTGGGTGTGGCATACGGTATTCCCGTTCTCGCAATGAAGGATGAATGGATGATAAATTATACAAGCGAATACACAATCGCGACCTGGTCAGGCTTTGATGCAGCAAAGGAAGGCGCATATTTCACAATGGATATGATTAACGCAAATATCCCCGGCTGGATCAACAAATCCATGCTGGATACCATCAGTTCCAACGCTGTTCGTATTCAACAGCCGGATGGCATCAGCTCCTATGGCGGCGGTCTGATCAAGACAGAATGGCTCTCTTCGGCAGCAAAGAACAACCCGATGACAGAACAAAATGCGAATGTCACCAACAGCAAGCTGGAAGCGGCAATATCCAGTGCTGCAGGCATGAATGCAGATGATTATACGGCGGAAAGCTATGCCAAGCTGAAGGAAGCTCTGGATGCGGCACGAAAAGTGATGGCGAACTCTGCGGCAACACAGGAGGAAATCGATGCGGCACGAAGTGCATTGGAAGCCGCCATGCAGGGACTTGTAAAGAAAGAGGAAACACCGAAGACGGATACCTCGGCACTGAGCTCGGCCCTGAACAGTGCGCAGGGCTATGTGGATACCACCAAATATCAAAGCGATAAGGTTGCGGCTTTGCAAAGTGCAATCAGCAGCGGTAACAGTGTGCTCGCGAATAAGGACAGTACGCAGGAACAGATTGATGCGGCGACCGCTGCCATCAATACAGCTGTGCAGAATTGTATCAGCTCCCCTGTGCAAACCACACCACCGCCGGATACCGGTGGCGACGCAAACAACGGCAACGGTACAACACCTCCTTCGGACAATACCCAGAACAACCAGAATAATCAAACACCGGCACCATAAAGCAGGACAGGATCGATTTATGATCCTGTCTTTTATTCTTTACCTTTATAAAAGTAAATTTTTCCAACAACATTGCCCGCAAAAGTAGAAATAAGAAGGAAATTTGTATATAATAGAAAAAGGTGATAAATGTGATAGGATATCCAAATAGAAAAGTGATGCCGACACCAGCCGTTAAAGCCCAGGATAACCACATGGGAAGAGGGATGTCGTTGGAGAATGATTTGAATGATTCCAATGCATATTACTGCAGCTGCGATCGTGCATTGATACATAAGAAGCCGACACCAATACAGGTTGTCAAGGTTGATTACCCTGAGCGCAGTGCCGCCAAAATTACGGAAGCCTATTATAAAACACCAAGTACAACAGATTACAACGGTATCTATCGTGGAAGAGCTATCGATTTTGAAGCAAAGGAAACAAGGCAGAAGACCTCGTTCCCCTTCAAAAGCATTCATCCACATCAGATTGAGCATTTAAAAAAGGTGATACAGCATGGAGGAATCGGATTTTTCATTATCCGTTTCACCTGCTTCGAAGAAACCTATCTGATCGATGCCGCAATACTGATTGACATGTACTATGAGGGAGAACGCAAATCGATATCTTACATGAAAGTGAAGGAAGTAGGTTCCCTTATCCGTATGGGTCTGACACCGAGATTATGTTATCTTGATAACGTCGATGCCCTGTACTTCAAGGAGGAAAAATCATATGGAACAAAATCCAAACGAGGAAACGGTTGATGTGAATGCATCACCGCAGCAACCAGAAGCAAAGGACACCTTAGAAACAACAGATGACATGGATTCACAGGCTTCTGTGAAAGCGGAAGGCTCCACGGAAGCAGATAGGTCAGCTTCAAAGGAAAAGGAAGCAGTACCGGTTGAGACAGCATTGGAGACTGAACCTGCACAGGATACAGAAAAAGCCCCAGTCAACGCTGATACGAAAGCTGAAGCGACGGAAAATGATACTGATGAAGAAAAAACGTCAGCCACAACAGAAGTATCCGATGCAGCAGCTGCAAAGACAGAAGCTGGTGCAGAAGGAATGCCGTCTGATTTCAACACCGCAGAGAATGCTTCTGCAGATACAACCGTTTCTGAGGAGGCTACCCCTGCAGAAGGCACTCCAGAAGCAAGCCTGGAAGAAGACGTCGCTTCTGAAGATGAACCTTTATCAGAGCAAGCTGTGCAGGAGCCTGTTTCAGCAGAAGCCGTCAACACGGACATACTGAATGAGGAAGCTATCCCTGCAGAGGACACTCCAGAAGCAAGCCTGGAAGAAGACGCCTCTTCTGAGGATGAGACTTTATCAGAGCAAGCTGTGCAGGAGCCTGTTTCGGCAGAAGTTGTCAACACAGACATACTGAATGAGGAAACGCTTGTCAGTGCGGAAGCTGAGGAAGCAGACTCTGCCAATCGTAAAAAGAAGCCTGAGAAAAATAAAGGAAAGCTGAGCAGAGGGCGTAAAATCGTCAACGGCATTATCATTGCTTTTCTGACAATCGCCTTACTTGGCAGCGGGACAGGTGCTTATCTGCTTTACCACATCGCACATAAGGCTGATCCTGATGGAATGGTAGAAAAGATGAAAAGTGACGAGCCGTCTGTTTTCTATGCAAGTGACGGTAAGACAATCATCGGAGAGCTGGGAGAAGAAAGCCGCGAAAACATCACCTATGAACAGGTTCCGCAATCAACAATTGATGCTTTTCTGGCTATCGAGGATTCCCGTTTTTATTCTCATAACGGATTTGACCTTCCCCGTTTTATCTCCAGCGCATTCAACAATATGAAATCCGGTGACCTTTCACAGGGAGGCTCTACGCTGACCATGCAGACGGTCGACAATTTCATCATGAAGCCTGTGGAAGACAAGATGCAGAAGGAAGGAAAATATTTCAGCACCAAGGAAAAAATCGAACGCAAAATTCAGGAAATTTATCTGAGCATGTGTCTGGATGACGAATTGAGCAAGGAAGACATCATGACAAGATACCTGAATCAGATCAACTTCGGTCAGCATACCCGTGGAATCCAAAAAGGTGCACAATATTACTTTGGCAAAAACGTAGAGGATCTGAACCTGTCGGAAAGTGCTTTCCTCGCCGGCGTTATCAATGCGCCAAACAGCAACAATCCCTACAACGGCATCATCGATGGTGACAATTACTATCAGCAGGCAATGAAGCGGCGGGATGAAACACTGTATCAAATGCTGAATCACGGCTACATAACAGAGACAGAATACAAGCTGGCAAAAGCAACAAAGCTGGCGTTTCAGGTTGCCGGAGAGCCGGATGCTGCTGAACTGGACCCTTATAAGGACTATGTGCGTGCAGCGGCGGATGAAATCATCGATAAATACGGGGTTGATCCGGCTACAACGCCAATGAAGGTATACACAGCACTGGACATCAATGCACAAAAGGCCGCAAACAAGGCATCCAGCGGAAAGGTCGTCGGCTTAACCGATAACAAGTATTATCAAATCGGCTTTACTGTTCTGAATAACAAAAACGGTGAAGTTATCGCTGTGAGTGCAGGCAGAACCGACATCAAATCCGCAGACGGTCAGGTGCATTTCCGTTTCCGTGAGCCGCATCAGCCGGGTTCCAGTATCAAACCGATCTTTGATTACGCTCCATCCTTTGATAAAATTGGTTACTGTACCTCCCGTGTATTTGTAGACAAGGCAATCAGCTTCGGTAACTGGAATGTTATCAATGCAAACGGTACATACAATGGCAAGGTATCCATGGAGCGTGCGATTGCACAGTCTTTGAACACCCCAGCGGTCAATACCTTTGATGCCCTGTTAAATCGCGTTGGCTATGATGAAATGATCAGCTATGCCAAGAAAATGGGCTTTGATCCGGATGTCGCAAAGAACATGGATATTCAGTATTCCATAGGGGCTTCCGGTATGATGGCCTCCCCTACCGAAATGGCTGCGGCTTATGCGACACTAGCAAATGGCGGCACCTACAATGAGGCACATATGGTACGGAAAATCGTATACAAAAACGAAGATAAAACCATCAAGGCAAAGGTTCAAACACATCAGCCGCTATCTCCGCAGGCTGCCTACATGACCAGCGATCTGCTTTACCGTGCAATTTTCGGGAAAGACAGTGGTTGGAATTTAATGAGCCGTTTAGGCTTTGGTGCCTATCCGGTATATGGAAAGACTGGAACGAGTGACTGGGCGGATGATGCCTGGAAGTATGGCGGCCCTATGAAGGATGAATGGATGATCAATTACACAAGCGAATACACCATCGCTACGTGGAGCGGCTTTGACAGCGGTATTGAGGGCAAACCTACATATATCAGCGAAGAAATACTGAATGCCAATATTCCGGGCTGGATCAACAAATATATGCTGGACAGCATCGCAACCGGAAATGAGCATATGATATCCAGTCCGGGCGGCATCAGCAGCTATGGCGGCGGTATGATCAAGTCCGAATGGCTGGCAACTGCCAAGCAGAACAATCCATTAACAATCGCTAATTCCAAAACAAACAATAAGGCATTGAAATCTGCAGTAAGCTCTGCCAAGGGTATGAAATCCTCTGATTATACGGCGGAAACCTACAGCAAGCTGCAGGCGGCAATTGCAGCTGCGGAAAAAATTCTAAAGGATGATATGGCTCCACAGGAGGATATTGATAAGGCGAAGGCAGATTTGCAGGCAGCCTTGAACGGTCTGGTATCCAGCGCAAATAAGAGCAGTCTGAATGCTGCCCTTACCAAGGCGGCAGGCATCAATACCTCTCTGTATACACCAGAGAGCATCCATGCATTAAACGCTGCCGTAAACAGCGCAAAATCAGTCTATGACAATAAAAAATCCACACAGGCACAAATTGATGCACAAACCTCTGCCGTGAACAATGCCATCAACACGCTGGTACAGAAGCCGGTGATCAGCCGTGATGCATTAAATGAAGCAATCAATAAAGGAAACGCCATCAACCGTAACTCCTATACGGTAGAAAGTGTACTTCAATTTGACAGTATATTGAATACTGCAAAAACAGTATACGGCGATGCAAATGCCACACAGGCACAGATTGATGAACAGACAGCTAAGGTAAACGCTGCCCTGACAGAGGTCTTAAAGCCTGCGCAATAAATGCAGATAATAGTAGAAAAGGATGATTCTTAGAACCATCCTTTTTCTTCTCTCTTTCAAACAGCTGCACCTTACACGCAGATTATGCATTGTCTGGGATACACAATGCTCCGCACATCTGCGCTCAGTATCAGCCTAGCAATAAATACCGGCAGCTTGCCATGTTTCATATTCTATATGTTATTATGGAGTACCAAGGTTTCATCTGATTCAAAAAAAACGACCCGCAATGGATCGTTTTATGCCTTTTTGGAATTCCGATATGCTTCCAGCTTATCCTTTTTACAAAACTCCTTAAACGGACATTCCTCACATTTCGGATTTCGTGCTGTACAGAAATATCGCCCGAAGAAGATAAAGAGATGATGAGCGCGGTTCCAGCGTTCCCGCTTCAGCTTGCGCTTTAATTTCTGTTCTACGACTTCTACACTATCCTGCACCTTAGCAAGCCCCAGTCGCTTGGAAATGCGTTCTACATGCGTATCCACTGCAATGCTGGGAATATCAAAGCAGACACTGCGAACGACATTGGCAGTCTTACGGCCAACTCCTGCCAGAGAGGTCAGCTCCTTCATGCTTTCCGGAACAACACCGTCAAAGGATTCCAGCAGTGATCTGCTGAGGTTCTGAATGGAGCGCGCCTTGTTGCGGTACAGGCCGATTCTTCGTATCTTATCCTCAATGTCGCGTATATCCGCCTCCGCCATCGCCTGCGGTGTTCCAAAGGCTTCAAACAGGGCAGGCGTCACTTTATTGACCGCCGCATCTGTCGTCTGTGCAGACAATACAACAGCCACCAGCAATTCAAATGCATTTCTGTGCTCCAGCTCACAATGGGCATCCGGAAACATCTCTTCCAGTATATCCAGAATTTCATCCGTTGTCATCAGCGCTCTCCCCCTTCGTATTTCTCAGCTGTCATACCGCGGTTTTTCCATTCCACCAGAATACGCTCTATGTAATCAAAGCTTTTATGATCGTAGGTCAGCGCTTCGCGCAGCGCATAACAGATCAGCTTCTGCTCATAGTCCTTCAGCCAGTCAGCCATGCGCTGCAGCTCCATCTGTGACAGCGGTCTGCCAAACTCCGATTCAAACAGATCGAATAAGGACTGATCAAACGCCAGACTCTTTTCACTGTTATCCGCAAAAACACCATCAATATTAAACAGGATTTTTCCGTTTTGAAACTGCAGCGCCAGATAGCCCTTGGCACTTAAATGAGAAAGGATATCATCAATTTCATCGGAATCCTTTTTCAGCTTATCTGCCAGAATCCCATGTGTGATCGGTATCTGATACTCATTCATAAAATCAATCATCAAAACCACCATGATTTCCTCAATGGTAAGACTCAGCTCCTTCAAATGATCCAAAATCCAGTCCCTGCGGTTGATACAACGCTCATTCCACCACTTTTCCATATTATGCTTCTCCCTTTTTCAGATAATAGACTTCCTTCAGACTGTCATAATCCAGCAGAATCTCTCCGGCCGAGCAATCCACAACATACACCGGATTATCATATCCATACCCAAGTGCAACCTGTATTTCCTTTGCGCCATAGCGCTTCTGCACTTCCTGCTTTACCTTATCCGTCTGCTCCGTATCCTTTTTTCTGGATACGATTGCCTTCCCTTTATCATTAAACCAGACGTAATTGTCCGCATCCTCCCCCACATAGGTAATGTAATAGAATGCATCACGCCGCAGATTTTTTATTTCCTTATACGTATCCCGGATGGCACTCATTTGTTCATCAATTTTTTCTTCATATTTACGGGATGGCCCGCTGATAAAAATCGAGGATTCCACAAGCAGTACAATAGCCAGTACAGCAAGCAGTCCGATACTTATCGCCAGCGATTTTCCATTGATTTTCATTTCGTACCTCCTTTTCACTTCTGTCTTTTATTATACACAGTTTTAGAGGATTTGTCTTGAAAAACCCTCTCCGTTTCCCAAAACAGCTGCTTTTCCCGCCGACCTTATCATTATACCAGAATTCGCTATCCCTGCCCATGCGACAGAAAGAATTGTAAGAAAAAAGACGGGCTTTCCGTCTTATGCCATGCGTTTCATCAGCTCTCTGCAGAAGCTTGCACTGCGCAAGGAGGCATGCTTAACATAGGTCATGAAATCCATGTGAGAATCCTTTTGATGTGCAACATCGGAAAGTGAGCGCAGAACAACAAAGGGAATATGGTAGTGAGCGCATACCTGTGCAATCGCACCGGCTTCCATCTCCGCACAAACCGCATCCGGAAACAGCTCATTCAGCCGTTGCAGCTGCGTTTCCTGTGCAATGAACTGATCTCCACTTGCCACCAAGCCGCGATGCACCACTACCTCCAGCTGCTTTAAGGCCTGCTCGCATATATCTCCAAGGTCCTGATCCGCTTCAAAATACAGACCGATTCCCTCAGCTCCATCCACAGGACTCGTATCATAATCATGCTGAACGACCTGTGTGCTGATAACGGCATCCAGAATGCTCTGCTGTGGCAGCAGACCTCCGGCTGTCCCGATATTGACGATACAATCAATCGAAAAATGCTCCAGCAGAATCGTCGTTGCCATACCTGCATTTCCTTTACCGACACCGCTTTTCATCACCAGCAGCTCTTTGCCTTCCAGTGTTCCCTTGTCAAAGTCGATACCACTTTGAATCAAATGCTCATGACTTTCCATAATGGATACGATGGCATCCACTTCCTTATCCATTGCTGCAATCACTGCAATCATTGTATACCTCCTGCTTTCGTGCAGATATAAAACTGCTTTTCTCCCTCACAGATTCCCACCTGTGTGAAATCCGTATAGACCTCCACCTGAAAGCCGGCGTTTTTTAATTCCGCAAGAATCCAGGCAGGCTCATAAACTCTTTGCTCATGCTGTTCCAGTGTCACACGTCCTTCACTATCATAAAAAGCGAAATTCTGATAAATCCGGTCATCCTCACTGGCAATGGTCCACTGGTATTCCAGCTCCTTAACTTGCCCCGCTTCATTGTATTCCTCTGCAAATTCCTCCAAACGATCCATGGAGTGCATATCCACAAGAAAAACACCGTTCTCGCACAGATGCTGATAGGCGCCCTGAAACAACGCACGCACCTGCTCGTCCTTTAACAGATAATTGAAGCTGTCGCACAGACAAAGGATACCGTCATAGCTTTTATCCGTATGCAAATCACACATATCCATAACGCTCCATGACACCCGCTCACTGCCGCGCTTCTTCTTTGCTTCCTCAATCATGGCAGCGGAAAGATCACTCGCATCAACGTGGTAGCCCTCCTGCGCAAGAGCGATGGTAATTTCCCCGCTCCCGCAGGCCAGCTCCAGCAGCTCTGTTCCCCGGATATGCGCCTTGACAAGCTCCACCCAGCAGGCTGTCGCCTCATCATCCTTAACCAGCGCATCGTAGACATGCGCCAGCAGCTCATACATCATAATGAAAAATCCTCATGCGGCAGATCGGCATACAGCTTCTCCAGCTGGAAATGGTCACGCTCCTCATTCATGAATACATGAACGACGATACTGTTTAAATCAACCAGCACCCAGCGGGATTCACTGTTCCCTTCCATCGCACGAATTTCGTATCCGTATTCACGAACACGCTCCTTGATATTATCGGCAATCGCATGTGTCTGCCGTACACTCGGCGCACTGCAGATCACAACGTGATCGATAAAGGGATTCAGCTCGCGAAAATCATACAGCAGTGGGCGTTCCCCCTTCTTTTCATCAACTGCCTTTTGTACAATACTCAATAATTCATCCATATAGTAGCTCCTTACCTTATTTCAATGTGCCTTCTTTTTTCAGATAAGCCTCCTGCTGCTGCTTCACAACACGGTAGCCCTCCTTCAGGCTTTTCCTGCTGATTTCGATTTCTTTACCGGAATCATAGCCGCGTGAGGGATCCAGCTTATCTGCGATAAACAGAATGCGGTCATAATCCGTTCGGTTTCTTCCCTTCACATGATGATATATCGCCTGCAGAATACGCCGGTCACGAATATGAAAAACCTTATTCACATAATCTGCTCCGATATAGCCATGCCATATCGCGGCTGCTTCCTCCAGGTGGTCCGGCATATGTGCACGCATCCAAGCCTTCGCTTTCTCATACGGAAGCTGCTTGCATACATCGTGTGCTATTCCCATAATATAGGCAGCTCTGGTATCCAGACCATGCGCCTGCGCGAGTTCGACACACAGCTGTGCGACCGATTGGCTGTGAAGATAGCGGTGTTCATTCATCCGCTCCTTCACCATGCTTTCCAGATACAGCGCATGTGCTCCCATAAATGCACGGACAGCTTCAGGTACCTGATACAGCTTATGCCCCTTTCGAATCTCGCTGCTGGATACCGGAATCAGCGGCATGACGACCCGCCGAAGACCAACAGGCAGCTGCTCCGCATTCCACTCTCTTGAAAACACATAAAAGGGCAGCTGGTGCTTCAGCTCCTCGCTGTCCTTCCATCGGTCGAACTGCCTCGCCTGATCATCCCCGATCAGCCAGCAGAAGGAATGCTTTGGATAGCGCTTTTTCAGCTCCTTCACCGTACGTATGGTATAGGAGACACCCTCCAGCTCATGCTCCAGCGTGCACAGCTTCATATGCCGGTATGGTCTGATAGCAAGAGATACCATAGCCGCACGATCCGAAAAGGAGGCAGCCTGCGTTTGCTTTAACGGTGTTGCTGCACTCGGCATAAACCACACCTCATCCACGCGCAGCTGCTTCAGTGCCTGCTTTGCAATCTGCAGATGTCCGTTATGTATCGGATCAAAGGCTCCGCCCAGTACCGCGATCCGCATATACTATAACCCCAGCTTATTTTTCTTGCTTCGCCGATACAGCGTAAAGGTACGCCCGATCACCTGCACCACCTCGCTGTGTGTTGCAGCGCTGATGGTGACGGCAGCCTCATTTGCCGTTATCGCACAGGTCTTTAAAAGCGATACCTTGACCAGCTCATGCGCCTCCAGTGAATCCGATATCGTCTTGATCAGATTTTCACTGATTGCATCCTTCCCCATCTGGAAGAGTGGTTTTCTTGTCTGCGCAATCCCGCGCAGCTCACTTTTCTGTTTTCCTGTTAACATTATATCATCGCCTTTCTAAACGTTACATTGCCCTGCTGTGCCACATAGACATCCACGGAAGCCACATCACCACGGATACAGAACCAGCCTAAGCCATGGATTACGACATCCAGCTTATGTTCCTGCACATGTCCATACGAAAATTTTTTCATATGCTCTCTTTCTCCAATCACCGGAGAAAGGATTTCATCATAATGCTGTGCCCACAATACATCCGCTTTTTCCTGCTTGCTGCGGTGCAGCGGCAGCCTTTCCGAAAAATAGGCAACACAGCTGACCTGTTCACACCTGATCAGATCCAGTCGGACAAGACCGCCCAGCGACAGTGTCTGATTGCCCTTCAGCTGATAGCCTCTGGCCTTTAAGGGCTTTAACGGAATCACCGTTTTCAGCAGACCATCATCCACATGCGTCAGCAAGGAATCCATACGGGTCAGTCCCGGTGTGTCATAAAGCTGATAGCCCTCCATCGCAATGGAATTGAAATCCAGCGTAGTCCCCGGATGCCGTGAGGTTGTCAGATCAACTCCATCACAGATGGCATTCAGCAGAGTGCTCTTTCCGGCATTCGCCATGCCCATGACAACAACATCACGCTCCTTACGGTAATGTGCAATCGCCGCACACACCTCATCGACGGATGCATTATCCTCACGCCGGGCATGTGCAGCCAGATCTCCGCAGACCACAATTCCCTGAACAAGGATTCCCTCTTCCTTTAAACGGCGCAGCAAAAACTGTGAAAGCTTCTCATTGCCCAGAGTCGCAGGAAGCAGGTCGCGCTTGGTCGCCACCATAAGGATATCCTTACCCAGCAGATGACGGTTGATACCCGGCAGCAGATTGGATTCAAAATCAAACAGATCAACCACCCAGACCACAAGCGCATCCATGGCGTTGATCTTCTGCAGTACAGCATCACTGTCAATGCCCTGCTTCATACTGATGACCACATCATCATAATGCCGGATACGGAAGCAGCGCTGACAATAGTCTGCCTCCATTTTCGGTGTATATCCGATTGCGGCGGCATCACTGCTCTGCAATACGACACCGCAGCCCTTACATATCTTATTACTCATCATACTCTCCTTTACGAAGCCGCCCTGTTATTTGCAGCAGCCGAAATACGATATTTTCAAAAAAACGATTAAACTTTGTGAATGACAAATCCCTGGTCACCACAGGTGCTGTCAGAACCGTATGCAGCCCCATCAGATTGGCTCCCAGAATATCCGTCATCAGCTGGTCCCCAACCACAGCGACCTCCTTCTTATCAACGCCCTGCTCCTTCAGCATTCTCCGGTAGGTTTTCGGCAGCGGCTTCATAGCGAACGGATAACAGTCCGCCTGCAGTCCCTTCGCAAAGGTTTCAACGCGTTCCTCCACGTTGTTACTGATAAACACGACCCGGATTCCCGCCTCCTGCATGCCGCGTATAAACTGTACAGCCTTTTCATCAGGTAGTGCCACATCATGCGGCACCAGCGTATTGTCGATATCACAGACGAGCAGGCGAATACCATGCTCCAACAGATACTCCGGGCGCAGAGCCGAAAAGCTATGGATATAATAATCGGGAGTAAACAGCTTCAACATCCTCATTTCTCCTATCTTTCGCATAAATCATATCTATTTTATCATATTTCCCTCTCACTTCAAACTGATTTTTCACAAGCAGGCTTTACATGTCACTTCCGATATGATAGGATATATACATACCAAACGTATGTATGATAAAGGAGGAGCTATGGCACGCAATAAATACCCGCAGAGAACCGTGGAGAAAATTCTGGAGGTTTCTCTGGCGCTCTTCAATGAGAAGGGCTATGAGAAAACAACGATACAGGACATCGTCAATGCCCTCGGTATGAGCAAGGGCGCCATCTATCATCACTTTAAATCCAAGGATGAAATTATCGAAGCACTGAGTGAACGCTGCTATCACAATGATACCCAGATGGAGCTGCTGCGAAATGCCAGTGATAAAACCGGTATCGAAAAGCTTCGTGCCATCATTTACCGACAGATTCAAAATGAAGAAAAGAAGCAGATTGACACCATATCCATAAATCTTTGGAAGAATCCGAAAATTTTCATGAGTGGCATGGCAGAGAATTTAAGTGTCAATTCCCAGATTGTGGAACGCATTCTGGAGGAAGGAATGGCGGATGGCAGTATCCGCCAGCAGGACCCGCTGTGTGCTGCACAGGTGCTGATGCTGCTATTGAATTACTGGATCTGTTCCCCCATCGTTTTAAAGGAGCTGGATGCGATACCGGCAAAGGTCGCCTACTTTCGCACGCTGTGTGATTCCATGGGCATACCGGTCATCGATGAGCCTCTCGAGCAGGAGCTGACAAGCTATTTCCGCATCCTTGCACAATCCATGCATGAGCTACCCTGACGGGTAGTTTCTCTTAATCAACATACATACCGTCGTTTGGTATCATAAAGAAAGGATGTTCCCTTATGAAAGCTTTCAATCGTAATTTTATACTCATGATCATCGGACAGATCATTTCCCTGTTCGGCAACGCAATTCTGCGTTTTTCCTTGTCTCTCTATGTATTGCAGGTTACCAGCAGTGCATCCATATTTGCGACCATACTGGCGGTTTCCATACTTCCGACCATTCTGCTATCCCCCTTCGGCGGTATTCTGGCGGATCGTGTAAGCAGAAGAAGCATCATGCTCAATCTTGATTTTCTGACCTCCTTCCTCATCTTCGGCTTTTCCATGGTAAGCACAAGGGGGTTCAGTATTGTGCTGGTTGCCATACTCATGATCTCATTGTCTATCATACAGGCATTCTATCAGCCCTCCGTACAGGCAAGCATTCCGCTGCTTGTTTCTGAGAATCAGCTGATGCAGGCAAACGGCATTGTTGTACAGATCAATGCACTGGCAACCCTGCTCGGACCTATTTTGGGCGGCTTTCTGTTTTCCTTCCTGCCGTTTTCTCTGTTACTGAATATTTCCGGAACTGCCTTCTTTCTATCCGCCATCCTGGAATGCATCATGCGTATTCCCTTTCAGCGGGTGGCAACAGATGGCTCCATGCTCTCCATCATACGCAGTGACTGTCGCCAGAGCCTGCACTTTCTGCGGCATGATAATCCGACCCTCCTTCATCTGTTACTGCTCTTAGCGGGATTGAATCTGGTTCTTTCCAGCTTTATCACCGTCGGTCTGCCTGTCATTTCCAATATCACCCTGCAACTTCCGCCAACCTTCTATGGCTGGCTGGAAGCCGCAACCGGTATCGGCTCCATTGCCGGCAGCATTGCACTTCCGTTCTTTTTAAAGCGGGTGGATATGTCCGGTGCATGGCGCTTTCTTTTGAGCGGCAGTCTGTTTCTGCTCCCGATGGCACTGGTTTTATTCCTGCACACCCCGGTATATATCGCATATGCCTGCATCTTTGTATCCAGCATCTGCATCATGCTGTTTGCGGCCTTATTCAATATCTACGCGCAGACCTTCCTGCAGAAATCCACACCGAATCATCTGCTGGGAAAGGTGGCATCCATGGTCACCATGGTCGTCATGTGCTCCTACCCGATCGGTCAGTCCCTGTACGGCATTCTGCTGGAGACCTTTGCGACAAGAGTGGATCTTCTGATCCTATTTGCCTGCATTGCCTCCCTTATCATTTCCCTCCTCAGCAGAAATGCATTAAAAACGATTGGAAATGATTGTGAAAAGGAGGCTGTCCTGATACAATAAAAACGTTTAAGGAGGCATATCATGGAATATCATGTAGAAGAAACAACGATAGAGGCACTGACAAGGATGCTGATTGAAACACCGAGTCCGGTCAGCTATTATGAGGAGATTCATCCGCTGATGGAACGCCTTGCAAAGAAGTATGGATATACACTTACGTATGACCGCAAGCGCACCGCTTATATCCGGGTGGAGGGAGAGGATACGACAAAAACGGTTTGTGTCGGTGCTCACCTGGATACCATCGGCCTGATGGTTCGCCATATCAACGATAACGGAACACTGGCTTTACGCAATCTGGGAGGCATCAACTACAACAATATTGAAGGCTGCAGCGTTCAGGTGCATACACGGGATGGAAACACGATCACCGGTCTGCTTGCCTGCACATCGCATTCCACCCATGTGTTTGATGATGCGAGAAGCGCCGTGCGCGAGGAATCCAATATGATGGTCATTCTGGATGAGCTGGTACACAGCAGTGATGAGGTGCGCGCACTGGGGATTGAGCATGGAGACATCATTTCCATCGATCCGGATTATCGATTTACAAAAAGCGGCTTCATCAAATCCCGTTTCATCGATGACAAGGCGGCAGTGGCAGCCGTGTTTGCAGTGCTGGAGGATTTACAGAAAACCGGCAGAAAGCCGCAGTATACCACGTTGTTCGCTTTCCCGCTGTATGAGGAAATCGGACACGGCGGCGCCTATCTGCCACAGGAGGTCAGTGAGTATGTCGCATTGGATATCGGCCTGATCGGTCCGGATTACTGCGGCAGTGAAACCAAGGTGAGTATCTGTGCAAAGGATAACTACACCCCCTATGATAGAGCACTGACAACAAAGCTGATTCATCTTGCAGGGGATCAGAAGCTGGATTACAGTGTGGATGTGTTTTATCATTATGGCACCGATGCCAGTGCGGCGATACGTGCAGGGAACAATGTGTATGCTGCAGCATTCGGTATGGGCTGCTTTGCATCCCACGGCATGGAGCGCTGTCATATCCAAAGCGTTGTGCAGACGGCTAAGCTGCTGTATGCCTATCTGCTGAGTAAATAGAAAGCAAAGTTCCTCTCAAAAGAAAAAAAGCAATGCGCACAGCATTGCTTTTTGTATACATCCGACAGCAGACTACTATGCGTCCCTGCCTGCAATTTTTTTAATACTGCATACCGTTTCGCTGCAATGCGTGCACATGATCCAGTGCATCCGCCAGTTCTTGCAGCAGCCTCAGACAGCGAAGAATCAGAAGCTGTTTTGACCTACTCCTTCTCCTTGTTTTGACGCAGACGCTCCTTGCGTTTTTCTTCCTTTTGAAACTCCCGGTAAATTTTCATAAAGGCACGCTTTTCGATTCGGGAAACATAGGAGCGTGAGATATGCAGCTGTCTGGCGATTTCCCGCTGTGTTTCCTCCTCCTGCCCGTACAGACCAAAGCGCTTGGTGATAATTTCAAGCTCTCTTGCATCCAGAACATGGATATAACGTTTTAAACGCGCGATGTTATCCTCCACGATCATATCATCGATAATGCTGCTATCCTCCGGTGAGGAAATGGCATCAATCAGAGTTATCTCACTGCCATCCTTGTCTGTGGCAATCGGTTCGTTTAATGAAACGTTTTGAAAATAGTTTTTACTGCTGCGCAGATACATCAGGATTTCATTTTCAATACATTTGGAGGCATAGGTTGTCAGCTTATGTCCCTTCTCCGGCTTAAAGGAATCCACTGCCTTAATGAGTCCGATGGTACCGATGCTGATCAGATCCTCCGTTTGTTCCTTTTTGATATCATATTTCTTTACGATGTGAGCAACCAGACGCAGATTGTGTTCAATCAGCTTGTTTCTGGCTTCCTCATCGCGCTCGCTCAGCAAGGAGATACAGCGCGCCTCCTCCTCCTTGTCCAGCGGCTGCTGAAAGGAATTGCTGCGGATGTAGCCCACATAGCATAACGCATTGGAAAGCACTTCAAATATTGTTGTAAACATACGATCACCTGTTACCAGTATATGGAAGCAGACGCTGTTTTATGTTAAGAAAGTGACGGAAGGAAAACCGGCACCTGTCCTCCTACCCGACAGCTTGAAAAAGCAGTGATTTCTATATGCCTTTCATACTGCCAGCTTCTGTCCCGTATTTCCTCACGTGATGTTTTCAGACCCTGCAATTCTGCATATCCGATTTAACCTGTGCCATAACTGTAAAAGCATACAATACATCCCCAAGGCTTCAAAAAAGGTCCCCTGTGGGACCTAGTCTTCCAAAAAGGAATGATAATAAATTTTAAACTTCATCTTTTCATTGATTTTTTCCAATGCAATCGCAAAGCCGTCACGGTCGAACACCGCAAGATCAATATAGGAATAATACATACCGATGGCACCGCCCATCGTACGCGCAATGGACATCGGATACAGAAGGTCATTGATTTCTTTTTCCAGCTGCTGCCGGACAAGAGCTTCCTTTTCATCCTCATACAGCTTTTCATAATACAGATAGCCGTATTCTCCACCCTTATCGGCAAAATCCTTGCAGGTCGCATACTCCTTATTCAGGACCTCCTCCTGCAGCTGCGGATTGGTGGTGACAATCAGCTTCATATCCCGGCGCAGAGTTTCACTAACCGGCTTTTCATCCAGCTTATAGGCCATATAGATGGATAAGGGATCATGATATTCCATCCACTCCTGATCGATGATAATATCACAGAGATCCTCATAGAGATTGGGAAGCAGGCAGACATTTTCCTCATCGATTTCCGCATCCAGGATTTCTACGCGGGAAATACGTGCTTCAAATTCCAGCTCTCCGATAAACAGCTCCAGCATATAGGCAACAATGCTTTCCTTATTGGTTTCCTCCAGTCCCTGTAGCGCTGCACAGTAAACCTTCAGCTCTACTGTTTTAGATTCCTCTTCAATTGTATAATATACCTTAAAATCCGCACCGCGAATCGTTTGCCCGTTCAGCTGCAGATAACTGTTCAATGCACGCTCACTCAAAGGCGGACGGAAGGCATTGATGATCCAGTTTTCACTGAGCTGCTGCGGAGCATCCTTTTTTAGCAGTGCGCTGCAAAGCTGTGCGGTTTTATCGCCGCCGGTTGCAAATGTCATCTCAAAAAAACCGGTTTCACTCATTTCCACTTCCAGCTTACAGCCGCATACGGTCTTCAGCTGTTCATTGATATCATTGAGCAGATGCTCATATTCATGACGGTCCTGCTCACGTAAAGCGGTTTCCAGCGGCTGCTGGATCGTCAGAAAATAGCTCCAGAAATTGTGCACACGATGTTTACTATTCATTCAGATTCTCCTCTCGAATGCATTTTCGCATAAGATTATACTGATGGATGTCATGATCGGGATGTGTGATTTCACTCATCAGCACAAAGCCCGCCTTATAGTAAAGGGAAAGGTTTTCCGCATGATGCGTTTCCATTGTGACATCCTTGCCGATTTCCTGCGCATGAACAAGCAGCGCTTTCAGCATGGCAGAGCCGATGCCGGTTCCGCGCAGCTCTTTTTCTGTGAAAAACAAATCCAGATGCAGGTAATCACCCTGTACGAATTCCTGAATCCAGCGGCTCGTAAACATATCCCAGCATTCGATGACATGCCGTATGCTTTTTACAGACCGCAGTCCTGCCAGCATGGGAATCATTTTCAAATTCAGCCAGAGCAGCTGCAGATGATACTGCAGCGGCTGTTCCAGAGTGGAATCCCATACCACCATGACACTTTTGCATTCTGCACTATCCGCCAGAAAATGACAGTATGGCTTCAATGCCTTTACATAGTGGCGAAACAGGTAGCGCAAGGTCTTTAAACGGGTTCTGTCATCCATGAATACCGTCTTATATAAATCGTCGTCGTAAAAATTCTCTGCAAGCTGCTCATGCAGCGAAGCAATCTGCTCGTCATTCATCAGATAAAATTCAGATAACGGCATACTTACACATCCATTCTTTTTTCGAACTCATATTATAGCATGTTTTTTCACACGGCACAAGAAAGTAGAAGCGTACAGGCAGGAATGCAGAGTGAAGCATTTGATTTCCACCGGCAGATTTAAACAATTCTGTGCTATAAAAAAGCATCAGGCAACTGCCAGACGCTCCTTCAGCTTCTTGATAATCTTTTTTTCCAGCCTGCTGACCTGGACCTGAGAAATATTCAGCTTCCGTGCTATCTCCTCCTGCTTCATGGACAGATCATAGCGATAATGCAGCAGCAGCTGTTCCCGCTGATCCAGCTTCTGAATTTCATCACGCAGAGAAACCTTCATGACGACATCCTCTTCCTTTTTATTGGAAACCTTGTCCTCCAGCAGAATCGGAGAGCCGTCATTTTCATAGATTGTTTCATCTAGTGAATAAATGAACTGGTTTGCTTCAAAGGCCAGTATGACATCCGCCACATCCAGCTCCATTGCATCGGCAATCTCCTGATAGGTCGGCTCATGATTCAGCTTCTGCAGCAAAACCTCCTTGGCTTTCACCATTTGCAGATAGCCTTCCTTCAGACTTCTGGAAATACGGATACTGCCGTCATCACGGAAAAACCGCTTGATTTCTCCCATGATAATGGGAACCGCATAGGTGGAAAATTTCACCTCATAGCTGGTATCGAAATTATTTAATGCCTTCATCAGACCGACACAGCCGATCTGAAACAGATCCTCATTCGATATCCGCTGTCGGGAAAACCGTCGGATAATCGAATAGACAAGCGCGCTGTTCTGTTGAACAAAGCAGCTTTTCGCTTCTTCATCCCCCAATCGGATCCGTTCAATCAGCTCCTCATTGCTCGCTGTCTTTTCCATGTTGGATTCTTTTCTTTATCGTGACAAGCGTTCCCTTTCCCTTTTCTGATTCAATATGGAAATCATCCGCAAAGGTCTGCATGATCGTCATCCCCATGCCGCTTCGCTCCATATGCTTTTTACTCGTATATAATGGCTGCATTGCCAGCTGCAGATCATCAATGCCGCAGCCCTCATCCTGAACCGTCATATGTATGAATTCCTCATCATAGGAGATCTGTAATACGATTGTTCCGCTCTCTCTGCTCTCATAGCCGTGTATCATGGCATTGACAATTGCCTCTGCCAGCATCGTCTTGATTTCCATAATCGCTTCCATATCCAGATTCAGCGGCATCAGGAAAGCTACCGCACTCGTTCTGGCAAATGCCTCATTTTCCAGTCTGCTTACAAATTCCAGTTTCATCGTATTCATAGCTTTACCTCATTTCTCTCATGTTTCATGATCTGGAAGATCCCGGACATCTTAAACAGCGTCTGGTTCACTCTGGACAGATTGCATAAAATAAGCTGGGCATGCAGCTTCTGCAGTTGCTTGTAGCGTGCCAGGACAAAGCCGATGCCGGTGCTGTCCACAAAAGTGACCTCTTCAAAATCAAGCTTTACCGTTTTGGGCTGATATTTTTCTATCAGGTCGATGCATATCTGCTTGAGATTGCAAACGGTAAGGTTATCCAGATCCCCGTAAAAATAAAAGTAAAGGATACCGTCAATATACTGATGTTTCATGTTTCATCCCTCCGGTCATCATCTTACCACGTTTTCATTTGCCTTTGGGGATATTCGACAAAGCATCCGGAGGTTCGACAGAATAAACTTTATCCTTCATGCATAAGGACGAAGCTTGCTGTTTACAGGAAGCCTTTCTCGAGAATCATTTCTGCCATTTCACAAAACAGATATGCTAAAGCCCCGATGTCATTAAGTTACATAGATAAGAGAAATGTATTAGAAAAATAGAATGCATTTTTATCTCCATGCTATATCAAAACCCCAACATATCCAATGCGTTCATTAAACAAGCTGAATCTTGCTTGTAAATTGTTATGTTGCTTAAGAATCTGTTTCTGTCCTTCCTCTGTAAAAACAGCTGCAGCACCTTTTGAATATACGATTGCCTGCAATAACATCGGCATCTACACTGGCCAGATAAGCAGGTTCCATGATTATAACTGTTTTATCTCAACCAAGTAAATCCAGATTCTGAAATTATGATGATTCATCAGAACCGATTTCCACTCTTATGAATACTTTCATTCTCCATAATAGTATAGGTAGTCATTCCCTAAACCATGCATTACGCAGTATCAATATCAGCTATCCTTGTTCTGAATGCAAACTGTTCCTTTCCCTACCCGGAACAGATTTTTTCTGATAACTTTCCTTCAAAACGATCTTTTCGAAGATCCTTCGGTATATTTGTCGGATACTCTCCATTAAAGCATGCTGCACAATATTCAGTTCCCTCTACCAATCTGCCTAATTTTTCAATCGGTAAGTATCCAAGAGAATCAACACCTAGGATTTCCTCTATTTCCCGTATGTTATGATGACAGGCAATCAGATTTTCTTCTGAATCAATATCTGTACCATAATAGCAGGGATGTAAAAATGGCGGTGCGGAAATTCTCATATGTATTTCTTTTGCGCCGGCATCTTTGAGTAGTTTTACAATACGTTTACTGGTTGTACCTCTGACAATGGAATCATCAATCAATACAACTCTTTTACCTTCTATAACATTTTTAACGGGGCTTAATTTTATTCTTACTTGATCTAGACGTTCATCCTGACCCGGAGAAATAAAGGTTCTACCAATATATTTGTTTTTTATTAAACCGATTCCATATGGTATTTTAGATGCATTTGCATAACCTAATGCTGCCTCCATGCCACTATCAGGAACTCCGATCACAACATCTGCATCTACAGGATAACTTTCTGCCAATAATTCACCGGCTTTACACCTTGACAATGATACCGAAATAGTATCTATTACAGAGTCCGGTCTGGCAAAATAAATATATTCAAAGATACAGGTCTTTCTCTTTTCTTTATTGCAGTGTTCTTTTCGAGATACGACATTTTCCTTACTAAAAACAACAATTTCTCCTGGGAGAACATCTCTTATGAAGGCTGCTCCTACTGCAGATAATGCACAGCTCTCTGAAGCAACTACATACCTCCCATCCATCATCTTTCCATAGCATAACGGTCTGAATCCATGTGGATCTCTTGCCGCAATTAATTTGGTAGAAGACATTAGCACCAATGAATAAGCACCTTCCAAAGAATTCATTGCTTTACTTACCGCTTCTTCTATACTGGAAACCTTAAGTCTTTCTCTTGTAATAACATAAGCAATTGTCTCAGTATCACTTGTGGTATTAAAAATTGCACCGGATAGTTCTAATTTATCTCGAAGTTCCAATGAATTGCTCAGATTTCCATTATGTGCTATCGCCATTTTTCCCCTCTGATGATTTACTTCCATGGGTTGAGTATTACTACGGGTAGTTCCTCCTGTTGTTCCATATCTTACATGGCCGACCGCCATATTTCCTTTCGATAAACTTGATAGTGTATCTTTCGAAAATACCTCACTCACAAGTCCCAAATCCTTATATGATGAAAATACACCGTCGTCATTTACAACGATCCCACAGCTTTCCTGCCCCCGATGCTGTAGTGCATATAAACCATAATAAGCAGTGTTTGCAACATTTTCCCTCTTAGTGCCAAAGATTCCAAACACGCCACATTCCTCATGTATCGCCATTCATTCATCTCCTTATTTCTATAAGCGCACATCATATCTGTCTTTTTCTAAATTCCGCTATCACCATAGTTAGAAAGAACTCTTGCCGATGGATCATTTACATGACAGCCGTCCCATTCTTTATTCGGCATCCAAAAGTCTACGATCATTTTGCTTTGTCCCGTATAATACTCTTCAAATATCTCACGGTATAGTAAAGATTCTTTTGTGAATGGCTGCGCATGATTATAGTTCTTACACTTGTCCTTAAACTCTGTATCTGTATATATTTCTTCAGCATATGCTTTCAGGTAATCAACCATAGAGTGTCCTACCGCATCTGAAAATGCAGCTTTTTCTCGCCACAGGATTTCATCAGGAAGATAATCTCCATCTTCAAAAGCATGACGAAGCAAATATTTTCCCTTTCCATATCGATTCATTTTCAGCTTGGGATCGATAGACATTACATACTTTACAAAATCTATATCCCCAAACGGGACCCTTGCTTCCAGAGAATTCACAGAGATACAGCGATCAGCTCGAAGCACATCATACATGTGGAGTTCTTTTATTCTCTTCTGTGATTCTAGTTGAAAAGCTTCCTCATCTGGCGCAAAATCTGTATATTTGTATCCGAATAATTCATCTGAAATTTCACCTGTTAATAAAACTCTGATATCCGTCTTTTCATGAATCGCTTTACATATCAGATACATTCCTATCGAAGCCCGAATCGTAGTAATATCAAAAGTACCCAATACATATATCACGGTTCTAAGCGATGCAATTACATCATCCGGTGTCATAAAAATCTCAGTATGATCACTTCCGATATGATTTGCCACCTGATTTGCATATCTCAGGTCTATAGCATCTTCACACATGCCTATTGCAAATGTCTTGATTGCATCTTTACTTTTTTTAGCTGCAATTGCACAAACTAAGGAAGAATCCAGTCCCCCTGAAAGTAAAAAACCAACTTTTGCATCTGCTACAAGACGTTTTTCCACACCTGAAACTAACTTTTCACGAATATTTCTACATACTTTTTCCAAATCATCTTCACAAACTTTCGCAGCTATTGAAATATCCAGATAACATATAAATTTCCCATCCTTATAATAGTGACCGGGAGGAAACGGCATGATATTTTCAACTATACCCACTAAATTCTTTGGCTCACTGGCAAAGATAATAGCCTCCTGCTTATCATAACCATAATATAATGGCCGTATACCGATCGGATCTCTTGCTGCGATATATTCTTCACGTTCCCCATCATAAATGATGCATGCAAATTCCGCATCCAGCATGGCAAACATAGCCGTACCATATTCCTTGTACATGGGCAAAATTATTTCACAATCTGAATCACTCTTGAATTCATACTTTCTTGACAGCCTGCTTCTAAGTTCCTCAAATCCATATATTTCTCCATTGCAAACAGCATAGCTTTTATCCAACTGAAAAGGCTGCATACCGGCGTCATGAAGTCCCATAATTGCCAATCGATGAAACCCCAAATAACCTTTTCCGGTATCGATTACTCTACTGTCATCAGGTCCCCGTGAAATCGTTGCCTCAAATCCTTTCATAAACGTATCATAGGCAGCACTGCGACTGCAATAACCCATTATAGAACACATATTTTTTCCTCCGAAATCAGTTTCAGCATTCTATAGGGCAAGTGCTGAACTCGCTGTGCCACCTATATTTTTTCTCATTTTCCAAGTCTTCAACAAGACTAGTTCCTTTACGCATAACGAAACGGCGCACCTACTAAGAATATCTTTTCAGATTGCAGCTCGAAAAGTGTTATTCGCATAGGCTCCACTATATGGCTCTCACTATCCCATACTCGCTGTGAGCAATCACCTATGTTACTTCTCTTTTCTCAAACGCTTTTATTTATTTTTAATCTATATCCTGAAGAGCATCGACCCCTTCTTCACCGGTACGAATCTTTACAGCATTCTCTACATCATAGACAAAAATCTTACCATCTCCGATGTGTCCTGTATAAAGTATTTTTTTCGCTACATCAATTACACTTCTTACCGGTATTTTACTTACTACGATATCCACTTGAACCTTCGGAAGTAGGGTAGTTTCTACCTGAACACCTCTATAATATTCCGGTTTCCCCTTCTGTACACCACATCCCAGTACATGGGAAACTGTCATTCCTTTAATACCGAGGTTCATCATAGATGTCTTTAATGCCTCAAGCTTATGTTCCTTACAGATAATTGCAATTTTTGTAATCTTAGGCATTCCATCAAGAAGACTTGGCATCTTTTTTACTTCAACCGCCTCGGCAACAGGAACACCTTGCGCCACCATTACCGGCTCATCACCGTCTTCTTCACTTATATCAGGAAGCATTGCATATCCTGCATAGGCGGTAAGCAAACCATGTTCTGAAATATCCAGACCTGTAAGCTCATCTTCTTTATCAGCTCTAAGTCCAAGCGTGTGTTTGATAACAAGAAACACAATGGTAATGACAATTGCCACATATGCTGTTACCGATATTACACCTAATGTCTGAACCTGAAAGAAATGTAAACCACCTCCATAGAATAAACCTTTTTCAGTAGTAACGCCTGTTGCGAATAATCCGGTTAGAACCGTACCCACTGCTCCGCAGACACAATGAACGGATACCGCACCAACAGGATCATCAATTTTAACAACCTTATCAAAAAATTCTATTGATAATACTACTAAAATACCACATACGATACCGATACCGGCTGCTCCCACTGAGGAGACGGCATCACAACCTGCAGTTACACCAACTAGACCAGCAAGGGCTGCATTGTAAGTCATTGATACATCCGGTTTCTTATATCGTACCCAGGTAAAAATCATAGTAGTACAGCAAGCCACTGCTGCGGCTATGTTTGTATTGAAAAATACACGTCCTGCGGTTTCCATCAATGCATCACTATCCATACCGGCAGTAGATGCACCATTGAAACCAAACCAACAGAACCAAAGAATAAATACACCAAGAGCCGCAAATGTAATGTTATGTCCTAAGATTGCTTTTGGCTTACCATTCTTATCATATTTACCGATACGTGGTCCTAGAATAGCAGCTCCGATCATTGCACAGACACCCCCCAACATATGGACTGCGGTTGAACCTGCAAAATCATGGAATCCAAGCTCTGATAGCCATCCCCCACCCCAGATCCAATGTCCGGAAACAGGATAAATCAACAATGAAATGGCAGCAGAGTAAATACAATATGCACTGAATTTTGTTCTCTCTGCCATGGCTCCGGAAACAATGGTCGCAGATGTTGCACAGAACACGGTCTGGAAAATTGCAAAAGCCCAAAGCGGCACACCCGATGGAAGTATATGGCCGTAATCTCCTTTGATAAGGGGATCAAATGATCCCACGATACCGTTTCCTGCACCAAACATAATGCCAAATCCTACTAACCAAAATGCAGGTGTACCTATACAGAAATCCATTAAATTCTTCATAAGAATATTACCTGTATTTTTAGCTCTGGTAAATCCTGCCTCACAGAGTGAAAAACCCGCTTGCATAAAGAATACCAATGCAGCTCCAACAAGTACCCAAATCGTGTTCACCGGACTATATAACATAATTTTCATCCCTCTTTCTTTATTTATTTCACACTAAACAAAATATCCCCATAGGAAGGATACGGCCAATATTCCTTTGATGTAAGCATTTCCGCTTCATCACAAGCAATCCTAAGCTCGCTCATCTTTCTTAGTATCTCATCTCTAATCATGACAGATTCTTCTATGATTCCTTTGACATCCTGAATTTCCACAAGAGAGGTCTTTAGCTCATCAACAGCCATGTCAATCTTGTCTGTAAGGATAGATAACTTTTTTACTAAACCTGTTTCATATGCACATGGAATAGAATCATCAAAACTTTTCTTTATGGAAGCATTTTTCGCCAGACTTGCGGTAAATTTTTCAACCGCCGGAGCAATGGAGCATTTTGCCATTACCACCATAGTGTTTGCCTCAATAATAACGGTCTTACAGTAGTTATCAAGCATGATTTCCATTCTTGATTCCAATTCTCTTTCAGTAAATACTTTATGAGATATAAGCATATCCACATTTTTTTTATCCATTAAATGTGGCATGCAATCCGCTGTTGTACAGTAATTCAAAAGTCCTCTCTTTTCTGTAGCTTCCTTGATCCAATTGTCATCATATCCATTGCCATTGAAGATGATCCTCTTGTGATCCTTAATGGTTTTCTTAATCATTTCATGAAGTGCTGATTCAAAATCTTCTACACCTTCTAATCGGTCCGCATAAATCTTCAAAGACTCCGCGACTGCCGCATTCAACATAATATTTGCACAAGCTATGCTGTTTGATGAGCCAAGCATACGGAATTCGAATTTATTACCGGTAAAGGCAAATGGTGATGTTCGATTACGATCTGTCGTATCTTTTGTAAATCTAGGAAGTACACTTACTCCCAGTTTCATCTTCGTTTTTCCGGCTGCTATATATGGTGCATCTGTTTCGATTGCTTCTAAAATCGCATTCAGTTCATCACCTAAAAACATCGATACTACAGCAGGAGGAGCCTCATTGGCGCCTAATCTGTGATCGTTTTCCGCTGTTGCGACAGAAATACGAAGTAAATCCTGATAATCATCGACTGCCTTGATAACTGCACATAGAAATAATAGGAATTGTGCATTTTCATATGGCGTTTCCCCCGGTGAAAGAAGATTCACACCGGTATCTGTTGCAAGGGACCAGTTATTATGCTTACCGGAGCCATTCACTCCTGCAAAAGGCTTTTCATGAAGTAAACAAACCAAACCATGTCTGATAGCAACCTTTTGCATAATCTCCATGGTAAGCTGATTGTGATCAGTAGCAATGTTTGTTGTAGTATAAATAGGCGCTAATTCATGCTGTGCCGGAGCCACTTCATTATGTTCGGTCTTTGCGAGAATTCCTAACTTCCATAGTTCATCATTTAAATCCTCCATGAATGCCGCAACCTTCGGCTTAATGACACCAAAGTAGTGGTCATCCATTTCCTGTCCCTTTGGAGGCTTTACACCGAAAAGTGTTCTACCTGTATATTGAAGATCCGGGCGCTTATCAAACATCTCCTTAGTAATCAAGAAATATTCCTGTTCCGGCCCTACCGAAGTACGCACATATTTTACATCCTCATTTCCGAATAAACGTAAAATCCGAAGAGCCTGCTTATTCAGTGCTTCCATAGAACGAAGTAATGGAGTTTTCTTATCCAAGGCTTCCCCACCATAAGAACAGAATGCAGTAGGAATACATAATGTCTTACCCTTAATAAATGCATAAGATGTAGGATCCCATGCAGTATATCCTCTTGCTTCGAAAGTTGCTCGAAGTCCTCCGGATGGAAACGATGATGCATCAGGCTCTCCCTTAATCATTTCTTTTCCTGAAAATTCCATAATAACTCCACCATCCGGTGAAGGACTTATAAAGCTATCATGCTTTTCTGCGGTAATTCCGGTGAGAGGCTGAAACCAGTGTGTGTAATGAGTAGCTCCATTTGCCACTGCCCAATCTTTCATGGCGTCAGCTACCGCATTTGCCACGCTGATATCCAACCGTTCTCCTCCATCAATCGTTTTCTTCAATGACTGATATACTTCTGCAGATAAAGTTGCTTTCATTACCCTATCATCAAACACCAGACTACCAAAATACTTCGAAACATTCTTCATAATGTTTTCCTCCTTTTCTATCTGTCCTTCTTTTATACTATTTATCATAAAAGAAAGGCGTCTTACATGCTGTATATGCATGAAAGACGCCTTTGCCTTTACTTCTTATATAATTTATACAATACCTTGTGCACTCATGGCATCTGCAACTCTTTCAAATCCGGCAATATTCGCGCCTAATACATAATTCCCCTTTGCTCCATATCTTTCTGCAGCATCCGATATATTATGACATATGGTTACCATGATATCTTTTAATTTAGAATCCACTTCTTCAAATGACCAGCTCATTCTCATACTGTTTTGAGACATTTCCAAAGCAGATGTTGCAACACCGCCAGCATTCGCCGCCTTACCCGGGGCAAAAATAACATCATTATTCTGTAAATATTGAGTAGCTTTTAGTGTGGTAGGCATATTTGCACCTTCACATACAGCTAAACAGCCATTTGCTACCAACTGTTTTGCATCTTCCAACGTAAGTTCATTCTGAGTTGCACACGGTAGTGCCAAATCTACCTTTACAGACCATACACCACGACCTTGATGGTATTCTGAATTCGGGCGATAACTCTTATATTCCGTTAGTCTTGCTCTCTTAACTTCCTTGATTTCCTTAAGAACTCTAACATCAATCCCGTCGGCATCATATACCCATCCGGTAGAATCACTTACTGTCACGACCTTCGCCCCTAATTGCAGCGCTTTTTCTATAGCATAGATTGCAACATTTCCTGAACCGGAAACCGCAACTGTCTTTCCTTTAAGTGAAATGCCATTTAGCTTCAACAATTCCTCAGTCAAATATAATAAACCATAACCTGTAGCTTCGCTTCTTGCCAAAGATCCACCATAGCTTAAACCTTTTCCAGTAAGAACCCCCTCATATACTCCGCGAATTTTCTTATACTGACCAAACAAATAACCGATTTCTCTCGCACCGGTACCGATATCCCCTGCCGGAACATCCGTATCTGCGCCTATGTACTTGCAAAGCTCTGTCATAAAACTCTGACAAAATGCCATGATTTCTCGATCTGACTTCCCCTTAGGATCAAAATCAGAACCACCCTTACCACCGCCAATCGGTAAACCTGTAAGTGCATTTTTGAAAATTTGTTCAAATCCCAGAAACTTAATGATACTTAAGTTTACAGAACGATGCAATCTAAGACCTCCTTTATATGGTCCGATTGCACTATTAAACTGAACACGGTACCCGGTATTAACTTGAACTTGTCCCTTATCATCTATCCAAGGTACTCTGAATATAATCTGTCTCTCGGGATGAACCAGACGCTCAAGTAGGGCATCCTTTCGATACTTTTCTTCATTTGCATCTACCACAACTCTTAAAGACTCCAGTACCTCTTTCACAGCCTGATGGAACTCCGGCTCAGCAGGATTCTTTTTTACTACGTGTTCAATCACTTCATCAACATATGTCATACCATGTTTCTCCTCTCTTACACTACTTTGTCTCCTAAAATAAAAAAGGCAAAGATTCTTCAAGGTATATTCCTCAAAGACACCATTGCCTTTACGCTTACAGACTATACACCCGTTTTTTTCATTTGTCAATCACCTTTTTTTCATTCATTTTCTGAAAACAAATCTTTTTATTGACAAAAACTGTAAACAGGTGTATAAATTTTTTAAGTGAGCAAAGGCGTTCATTTAAAGAACAGGTAAGTTTCTGTTTAAATGAGCGTCTTTGTTTTTTTGTTATATTTGAAAGGAAGGATGTAGTTCTATGAAGAAAGAAGGTCAAATACGAATCCCGTCCGGATGTGCTATTGCTGCTGTCATTTCCAAAGAAGGAAACAGAATGTCCGGAGAAATGATTATAGATTCCATGAAACCCATGCATGAGCGTTCAAATGGGTTAGGAGGCGGTTTTACCGGATACGGTATTTATCCTCAGTATAAGGATTTTTATGCATTCCATATGTTTTATGACTGCAGAACCACGAGAAAAAAATGTGAATCTTTTCTGAAGGAACACTTTGAAATTATTCATTCTGAACTGATTCCCACATGTAAGATTCCTACCATTACAGATGAACCTATTATTTGGCGATATTTTGTTGATCCTCTGAAATCCGTTATGACAACCATGCAATTAGACGAGAAGGAATTCGTAGCCAGAACTGTTATGAAAATTAATACAGATATGCCCGGTGCCCATGTTTTTTCCAGTGGTAAAAATATGGGAACATTTAAGGCTGTCGGCTTTCCCGAAGATGTGGGTGTGTTTTATAAATTAGAAGAATATGAAGGATATTCCTGGATTGCTCATGGGCGCTATCCTACAAATACACCTGGATGGTGGGGAGGAGCACACCCCTTTACCCTGCTTGATTATTCTATTGTTCATAATGGTGAAATATCCTCTTATGATGCAAATAGACGTTTTATTGAAATGTTCGGATATAAATGTACCTTACAGACAGATACAGAAGTGATTACATATATGATGGATTATCTTCTTCGCGTACAGGAACTTACTTTAGAAGAGGTTGCCAATGTGATTGCAGCACCTTTTTGGAGCACCATTTCTACTGAAAGCAACTTAGAACTACGTGATAAATTAAAATACCTGAGAACCATCTTTTCCAGTCTCTTGATAACAGGTCCGTTTTCTATTGTTTTCGGTTTTAACGGAGGATTGATGGCTCTTAATGATCGTCTTAAACTACGCTCGATGGTTGTTGGCGAAAAAGACGATAAAGTGTTGATTGCCAGTGAGGAGGCAGCAATACGCATGATGGAGCCCCATGCAGAAAACATTTGGGCACCTGATGGCGGAGAACCAGTTATCGTTAAAGTGAAGGAAGGTGTAAATGAATGGGCTTAGAATTTATATATCCTGAATTTGAAGTTGTCAGAAATGAAACCAGATGTACCCATTGCCGTATATGCGAACAACAATGTGCGAATGAGGTTCACTATTTTGACGAAGAAAAAAGCATGATGAAATATGATGACACGAATTGCGTAAATTGCCAGCGCTGTGTTAGCCTCTGCCCTACTAGAGCTTTAAAAATTGTAAAAACCAATTGTACTTTACGTGAAAACGCCAACTGGCAGAATGATGTTATAAAAGAAATTTACAAACAAGCAAATAGCGGAGGTGTTCTTCTGTCCTCCATGGGTAATCCAAAGCCACTTCCTGTTTTTTGGGACAATATACTTATGAACGCTTCTCAAGTCACGAACCCCTCCATTGACCCTCTGCGTGAACCAATGGAGACACGGGTTTATCTTGGTAAAAAGCCGGAAAAGATCAAGCGTCTTTCAAATGGCAAGCTCTCTTGTAAATTACCGCCGCAACTAGAGCTATCCATGCCGTTACTGTTTTCTGCAATGAGTTATGGCTCTATCAGCTATAATGCTCATAAATCACTTGCTCTTGCTGCTACAGAGCTTGGCATTTTATATAATACCGGAGAAGGTGGTTTGCATGAAGATTTTTATTGCTATGGCGAGCATACAATTGTCCAAGTGGCATCCGGACGTTTTGGTGTACACGAACAATTTCTGAATACAGGAGCTGCAATTGAAATTAAAATGGGACAGGGTGCTAAACCGGGAATCGGTGGACATTTGCCTGGAACCAAAATTGTCGGTGATGTATCTCGTACTCGAATGATACCTGAAGGCTCTGATGCCATTTCTCCGGCTCCCCACCATGACATCTACTCAATTGAAGATTTAAGACAACTTGTTTTTTCCCTAAAAGAAGCCACAGCGTATAAAAAACCTATTATCGTTAAAGTAGCTGCTGTGCATAATATTGCCGCTATTGCCAGTGGTATTGCCCGTAGTGGTGCAGATATCATTGCCATTGACGGATTCCGTGGCGGTACAGGTGCCGCTCCAACCAGAGTACGTGACAGTGTAGGTATTCCAATCGAACTGGCATTGGCCGCAGTTGATCAAAGACTTAGAGATGAAGGAATTCGCAACAATGTATCTTTAGTGGTCGGTGGTAGTATCCGAAATGCCGCTGATGTAGTAAAAGCAATCGCATTAGGTGCTGATGCATGTTATATCGCCACTGCTGCTTTACTTGCCCTAGGCTGCCATCTTTGCCGGACATGCCAAAGTGGTAAGTGTAATTGGGGAATTGCCACGCAGAATCCTGATCTTGTAAAACGACTCGATCCAGAAATTGGAAGTAAACGGTTAGTAAACGTAATGAAGGCATGGCAACATGAAATCAAAGAACTAATGGGTGGTATGGGAATTAATTCTATAGAAGCACTGCGTGGTAACCGTCTGATGCTTCGTGGAATTGGTCTAAACGAAAAAGAATTAGAAATTCTCGGTATCTCCTATGCAGGTGAATAAACGGCTTATTTGGATTTTAACAGAGAAATGATACATCTGTTAGCATCGATTTTGAGACATTAAAAAGACATTCTAAAGAAACTCGTAAAAATGTGATGGGAGGTATGCTATAATGCAATTGATAAATGCTACAGGTTTAGATTACAAAACAATAAATGAAATGATCCGTAAAACGGATGATAGCTACACTATAAAAGCATGCTGTGGACAACGCTTTATCGGAGCCGGTATGTCTAATAAAAATATCACCATACTAGGGATTCCCGGAAATGCCCTCGGTGCATATTTAAATGACGCAGTCATTACAGTAAATGCAAACGCACAAGATGCAGTCGGTGATACCATGAATGAAGGAAAAATCATCATTCATGGTAATATCGGTGATGCTGCCGGCTATGCTATGCGTGGTGGTAAAATCTATGTAAAAGGCAATGCCGGTTATCGTGCCGGCATCCATATGAAGGCATACAAACGTAAGATTCCTGTCATGATCATCGGCGGTTCTGCAGGAAGTTTCTTAGGTGAGTATCAGGCAGGGGGAATCATTATTGTTTTAGGCTTAAATTCTAAGACTGAGCATATTGTCGGTCATTTCCCATGTACAGGCATGCATGGTGGTAAAATATATCTACGTGGGAATTATGATACTATTAACTTGCCAAAACAGGTTACAGCCAAAGTAGCAACTTCAGATGATATGAAAGAAATCGAAGAATACCTTTGTGAATATTGTCTTGATTTAGGACAGGATCTAGAAACTATATTAAATGCCTCTTTTACCGTCATTACTCCTGACAGCAAAAATCCATATAAGCAAATGTATGTAGCAAATTAAAAGAAAGTAGGTACGCTTATGAAGTATTCAAAACAAGAAATTTTACAGTATGTGAGCGAAGAAGATGTTAAATTTATAAGACTTGCTTTTTGTGATGTATTTGGCAAACAAAAAAATATATCCATTATGCCGGAAGAACTTCCTCATGCTTTTGAGGATGGCATTGCCATTGACGCCTCCGCTATTGCCGGCTTCGGCGATGAAACACATTCTGATTTACTTCTTCATCCTGATGCAGATACATTAATGCCTCTGCCGTGGAGACCGGAACATGGACGAGTTGTTCGATTGTTCTGCAATATATCGTATCCTGATGGAAGGGCGTTTGAATGTGATACTCGCTCTATACTGAAAAAAGCTATTCAGGTTGCAGATAAGGCAGGTATTCATTTTTACTTTGGTGCTGAGCAGGAATTCTACCTTTTTACAGTAAGTGAAACCGGAGAAGCCACAAAAAACCCATATGATAATGCCGGATATATGGACATTGCCCCGGATGACCGAGGTGAAAACATTCGACGTGAAATTTGTCTTACTTTAGAACAAATGGGTATTTATCCCGAACGTTCTCATCATGAACAAGGTCCCGGGCAAAACGAAATTGATTTTCGCTACTCTGATCCACTTACAGCCGCAGATAATGCAATGACCTTTCAAACAGTTGTGAAAACCGTTGCCGGATGTAATGGATTGATAGCTGATTTTAGCCCTAAACCACTAGCTGATAAACCAGGCAACGGTTTTCATATTAACATTTCAGCTAAGGCAGATGATAACTCAGATTATTTACACCAGATTATTGCGGGCATTCTTGCAAAAGTTTGTGATATGACTCTTTTTCTAAATCCATTAAATTGCTCTTATCAAAGATTCGGTAACGATAAAGCACCACAGTATATTTCTTGGTCTAGTGAAAACCGTTCGCAACTGATACGAATTCCCGCTGCAGTAGGAAAATATCGTCGAGCTGAACTTCGTTCCCCCGATCCGACAGCCAATAGTTATTTAGCATTTGCATTAATGATATATGCCGGACTCTATGGTATTCAGAATCACTTGCAATTAGCAGAACCTACAGATATCAATCTTTACAAAGCTAATGCAGATGTACTTTCAAAGTTCAAAATGTTACCATCTTCATTAAAAGATGCCTGTGAATCAGCCCTTAACAGTGATTTCATTAAACAACATATTCCCAATGAAATATTAGAAATATACTGTAATAGATAATATCAATAAGTGGAAGGAGGAATGCAGCATGAGTCTAAAAGAGCGTTGCTATAGCATACTTATCGTATCAGCAACAGATAGTTTTACTTCTGCCATCGGCGTGTTGCTTCCTGAATCCAGATATACTCCTATACATAACGCAACCACTATCAATGTGGCGAAAAGAATGATTGCTGAGCGATCCTACGATTTTGTTATTATCAATTCTCCATTATCAGATGATATTGGGACACGTTTTGCAATTGACACATGCACTCTAAAGCATACCGCTGTATTGCTCTTAGTAAAGGCCGATATACATGCCACAATTCACGATAAAGTTGCTGAACACGGTGTGTTTACATTACCAAAACCAACCTCCAAAGCGATTTTAATACAAGCACTTTACTGGATGGAAAGTATGCGTGAACGTCTAAGACAATTTGAGAAGAAATCAGTCTCTATTGAGGAAAAAATGGCAGAAATACGTATTGTCAATAAAGCAAAATGGCTATTAATCAGCGAATTGAAAATGAGCGAATCAGATGCTCATCGTTACATAGAAAAACAGGCGATGGATCAATGTATAACAAAAAGAAGCATTGCAGAGGTTATCATTAAAACCTACTCTTAGATCAACAAAGTCCAAAGTATAGTGATTTTCTTACTATTGGACTTTTTTACTATGCCATCCTAATCGACGGATTCAATACATTATTCTTATCCTTAATGTGATAATGCGCATTCCTATGGAATATATCAACTTTAAACATAAGCAGGGATAAATAAAAAGCAAAAACAATATTCAGAAGATCTAAGTTGTTTCTACAAACTCATTGACTTCACAATTTTACCTTTCTGTTTTCATTTATAAAATACACCGAGCTTGAACGCCTTCTTCTCTACCCTGAACTCTCATTTTTTACCTCGTGTTGCCTTGATGCTGATTTGATTGATCACAAAATGTATAGCATTTGCAATATTTTCCTCAATATTTCTCTAGTTGGAGCCGTTTAAATCGTTGAATTGATAAGAGTACTGATTTAATATACTCATTCTATCATTTTTTACATACTTGTCCCAATTTCCTAATTCTGTTCATATCTTTATATTTTAAATCCTTATCCAAAAATATTTACCTAAATCACCTAGAGCCAACTTTTTTATAAAATAGGAACGTAGGGCAAGCGTTGGATTTATTACGAAGGTTCATATACGGTCACCTACCCCTTTAAAGCACGAAGGGTAATGGAGCGCACGATGATTCAAATTTTGTCAATCCTGAGAAAAAAAAGACATTTATACTTTTTGGATTCTTACTTAAGCTTGCAAATTTTCAACTTCTAATTTACGAACAATCGATTAAGAACCACTTTTTGTATAAATGCATCTTTTTTATTCCTTTAACTTAATGACATTGGCTAAAACTCTTCCTCATCAAATCCTTCATCCAGATCACTGCTGTATTCTTCCATATAGCCTGCCTGTTCATCGGCGTCTGCACTGACTCTGCACAAGGCATACAGCAGAACGAACAGGAAGAAGACAGCTGCAATGCCTACGATCCATAGTACACTTGTCATCATATCCCTCTTTTCTGCTTCTATTGTATGTGTCTATGCAGAAGTCATGCGTTCGTTTACACGCCAAGTTCTGGCAATCAGGCAAGTGTATCGCTAAACGCCTTCATAAAGATATCCAAATAATTCAGCTGCTCCACGTCCTGATCAACACCGACTGGAGCCTCCATCGTATAGCCGTCACTCATCGTGATTTTCACCGTTCCGATAGCTTCCATAGCCTTATAAGGAGGCGTGTCTTTGGTAATCGTGATCTCCTTCTTTTGCTCTTTTGGTTCGCTTCCCTTTTCAAATACATAGACAAGATCCTTCAGGGTGACCAGATTGACACTGGAGGGCTTGCCGTTTTCCATCGTATAAGTCTTCAGCTTTGTTCCCTTCGGATACAGCAGTCCCTGTGCATACTGAGAAAAGCCATAGTCCAGCATCTGCTTGATTTCCGCATTGCGCTGCTTGCTGCTGGGTTCACCCATGGCTACAGCCACCAGACGCAGGTCCTTTTTCTTTGCCGTTACGGTTATACAGGACATAGCCTCTGTCGTAAAGCCTGTTTTCAGCCCGTCCACACCCTCATACTGCTTCAGCAGCTTATTGGTATTGACCAGCCAGAATTTCTTGTCCGTATTCTCGCGGATGTAGGCATCATAGGTGGAGGTGATACGCAACAGCTCCTCCCCGCCCTCGGCAATCAGAGCACGGGCGATAATCGACATATCCTTTGCACAGGTATAATGCTCGGGATCGTGCAATCCTGTCGCATTCATGAAGTGGGAATTGCTCAGCTTCAGCTCCTTTGCCTTGTCATTCATCATCGCCACGAAATGATCATTGCTGCCGCCTACTTTTTCCGCCATAGCCACCATGGCATCATTTGCACTGGCGATACAGATGGATTTCACCATATCGCGCACACTCATGGATTCCCCAGGCTCCAGAAACACCTGACTGCCTCCCATACTTGCAGCATACTCGCTTGCCGATACAGATTCATCCCAGCTGATTTTCTTGTCATGGAGTGCTTCAAAGATAAGCAGCAGCCCCATCATCTTCGTCATGCTGGCCGGATACAGCTTATCCGTTTCATGCTTGGCATAGATCACTTTGCCGGTTGTGTTCTCGACCAGATATGCCGCTTTGGCATTCGGTGCGAGATCCTGCGCATTCTGAGCAGGATCCTGTTTTGTTTTGTCATCCTGTGCGTGAATCTGCTGGGGAAGCAGACCCATGCAAAGACATATACTCAGACACAGTACAATAAGTTTTTTCATTTGCATCTACCTCACTAAAGTATATGGGGAAAGTGATGGCTTATGTCAAAAGAACAGGAAAAAAGGAAGGATCTGCTTTCTATAACAGTGACAGCACGCATATTTCATTTTGATGACAGCACAACCAGACAAAAAAAGACGCATCGCCATCCTTTTCAGAATATACGGATACGATTCACGTCTTTTCTTGTGAATGATGTTTCGCAGCTGTATGCTAACGCCCGGTCTGCTTCTTGCTTTTTTTATGCATGCCCGGTATACCGGCACGCGTCATTTCCCGAATATTAAGCACTTCCTCCAGCTTATCCTTACTCATCAGACCATTTTCCAGAATCAGCTCCTTCAGCTTCCGATTTTCCTTCAGGGCCAGCTTTGCCATTCTGCTTGCCTGTGCGTACCCAATATGAGGAGCCAGTGCTGTTGCTGTACCGAGGGAGTTCTCCATGACCTCTTTGCAATGTTCCGTATTGGCCTGTATGCCCATAACGGCATGTATACGCAGAGTATGACAGGCATTGCGCAGCAGGTCTATGGATTGAAACAGATTAAAAAACAGAACCGGTTCGAAAACATTCAGCTCCATCTGTCCGGCCTCCGCAGCCTTCGTAATTGTTACATCGTTACCGAATACCTGAAAGCAGACCTGATTGCATACCTCGGGAATGACGGGATTTACCTTACCCGGCATAATGCTGCTTCCCGGCTGCCTTGCCGGCAGAACGATTTCCGCAAGTCCCGTTTTGGGACCGCTGGCCATCAGACGAAGATCATTGCACATCTTTGATAAGGAAACACAGAGCGTTTTCAGGGAAGCATGCGCAAAAACAAAGGGGTCTACATTTCTGGTGCCATCGATAAGATCACGTGCACTCGTCAGCTCAATCTGCGTAATATCACACAGATGCTTTACACAGATGCGTTTGTAGCGTTCATCCGTATTGATGCCTGTACCGACAGCAGTTGCTCCCATATTTACGGATTTCAAATTGGAAAAAGCCACTTTGATCCTTCGGATGTCACGCACAATTGCCGTCGCAAAGGCATGAAACTCCTGTCCCATGCGTATCGGTACCGCATCCTGCAGATGTGTACGTCCCAGCTTGATGACATCATTAAATTCAATACTTTTGTCCAGCAGTGCCTCCTGCAGCAGCATCAGCTCCTCCAACAGGTCTTCAACCAGAAATAAGGCTGTCAGCTTTCCGGCAGTCGGAAATACATCATTGGTAGACTGACCGAAATTCACATGATCATTGGGATGTATGTAATCATAGACACCCAGCGCCTTCCCTGCCAGCTGAGCGGCACGGTTTGCCACAACCTCGTTGGCATTCATGTTGGTGCTTGTTCCTGCACCACCCTGTATGACATCCGTGATAAACCAGCAATCGAGCTTTCCCTGAATGATTTCATCACAGGCCGCTATGATATACCCTGTCCTCTCATCATCCAGATGCCCGCATTCGTGATTGGCCATGGCACAGGCCTTCTTGATCATGCCCAGCGAACGAATCATCGCCGGATGTGTCCGTAGATGTGTGATGGGGAAATTCTGTGCTGCACGCACCGTCTGTACTCCATATAATGCATCACAGGGTACCTGCCCCTCCCCCAAGGAATCTTTTTCAATCCGAAATTGTGTCGTCATAGTTTTCTCCATCTCCATTGTATTTTCTTTATCTTCATTATACTACGAAAGCGCTTTATTTACCTGTGCTTCCCGTATAAAATTTTCTAATATCCATTATAAGCCGCTTTATACATGCTTCACAGTTCCAAATTTCTGATTCACTGCTTATACACTGGATTCACATATCATCTGTAATCATCAAAATAGGCCGGTACCTCCTGCATCCTTTGGTATATGCCGTTTCTTTAATGAACGCCCTGCTCCTGTTTTCTATGCTTTTCTTTTCTATGTTATCAAAAGATACAAAAAAATGAAATGCCTGTATCATTCCATTTTTTGTATGATAAACTCCTGAAAAGCTCTCAACTCAATGCAGGATGCCTGCAGCACATGCACACTGCAATTTTGTTTCTGAAGGCTCTGTACCAAAGCAGAGCCGCCATCACTATCCTTACGGTAATGACTTCCCCGCAGCATGTACATGGGAAGAATTGCCACGCTTTCCTCTCTCCAAGACAGTATGCAATCCATTGTCTGCTTTTCATGAACGGCATGGAAATGGACATCCTCTTTCATAAGTCCCTGCAGCAGTTCACTGAATGCTCCGTCTACACACGAATGATAGATAACAAGCAGATTGGCACAGCCGCTTTCCCTGCGTACCTCCTGCAGACATTGCCAAACCTCTGAGCGTTCTTGAAACATAAGCGGCTTTACCCGTACATTCTCACTCTTTATGGAAAGAAGACGGCTGTAATAGCGGCCGTTTTGAAACAGCATCGGCACCAGGGTGACCGGAATATGCAGGGACTTAACGATTTGCAGCCATTGCGCAACCGGCTGTGCTGATGTATCACTGACACCTTCGAAGAGAAATGCCGCTGCAGCTACAAGATTTGTTTTCCTGTGCTCTATGGCGGCACAAAAGTTCTCCAGTTCCTGAGACACATCCTCCTTCACTCCATGAAAGCATACCAGCTGCAGGCCTTTCCCCTGCAGGGCCTGCTCTATACAATACAGATCACGCTGAGACATTCTTACCAGACGGGAAAGCAGCTGCGGGCGTTCCACCTTCTGGATATGCTGCAGGATATATGGACGCAGCTTGCGCAGCATGGCGATACGGGAAGCGTAGGTCTCCTTCACAACAGCATTCATTTCCTTCAGAATCTGACGGGCAAGCAGCGGACTTGCCCCTTTTGTCCCTGCTGCAAGCACATACTCTGCTGCTTCCTCCACAGCCAGAGCATGCATGCTGGCACCACAATTCTGCTGGACACTCATCGCAAAGATACCTGCCTGCTTGGCATCCGCGCATATCTGCCTATTGGTGATCAAATCATCACAGCAGGCAATGACCAGCATCTTCCCCTGCAGCTGCTGCGGGCGATAGGAATCGGTTATGCAGGGATAAGCAGCCCCTTGAAAGCATGCATCAAACTGCTTTGCGATAACGACAAGCTCTGCCCCCTCCTGCTCCAGCTGACAGCACTTGCGATAGGCGATGCGACCGCCTCCGATGACCAGTACCGGCACACCCTGCAGCGACAGCTGTACACACAGACTCATATAAGCTGCTTTAATGCTTCCCGCATGATTTGCAGGGTATGATCCAGCTCTTCATACGTATGGGCAGTAGAAAGAAACATTGCTTCATATGGCGATGGTGCAATTAAAATGCCATGATCATAGAGATAGCGGAAATAGCGCTCGAACAACGTCCCATCGCAGGTCTGCACATCCGCAAAGCTGTGAACGCTCTGTCGGGTAAAAAACAGGGTCAGCAGACTTCCCGCCTGATGAAGCTGATACGGCAGCTTCAGCTCCTGTAGAATTGTCTGCATACCTTCTTTCAAATACGCCCCCTTCTCCTCCAGCTCAGTATAAGTTTCGGGATGCTCCTTCAGATATCGCAAAAGACGGCAGCCCAGGTGCATCGCCAGCGGATTACCGGACAGCGTACCTGCCTGATACACCGGTCCGCTGGGACTTACCGATTGCATAATGTCCGCTCTGCCGCCATACGCACCAACCGGAAGTCCGGCTCCGATGATTTTTCCGAAGCAGGCCATATCCGGTACGATTCCATACAGCTCTGCAGCTCCGCCATACCGTACACGAAAGCCGCTGATCACCTCATCAAAAATCAATACGATGCCATGTACGTCACATAGTCTACGCAATCCCTGAAGAAATTGAGGTTCTGCTTTCACCACACCCATATTCCCTGCAATCGGCTCCAGTATAACTGCCGCAATCTCCTGTTCATTCGCTTTGATTACTGCCTCCACATTCTCCAGATCATTGTAGCTGCATACAAGGGTATGCTTTACAACATCCGCCGGAACACCCGGGCTGGTAGGCGTTGCAAATGTCAATGCTCCGGAACCGCTTTTCACCAGCAAGCCATCACTGTGCCCGTGATAACAGCCTTCAAATTTGATTATTTTATCTCTTCCTGTAAAACCGCGGGCAGCCCGTATGGCAGACATGGTTGCTTCTGTGCCGGAATTCACCATACGTACCATGGCAAGACCGGGATATGCATCCGTGATCAGCCGGGCAAGCTCCACCTCCTGCGCTGTGCAAAGGCCGAAGCTGATGCCCTTTTGAATAACCTCCTCCAGATGCCTGCTAAGCAGCGGATGGGCATGTCCCAGAATCATCGGTCCCCAGGAGCCGATATAATCCAGATAAGTGTTGCCATCCACATCGACGATATGGGATCCATAGGCATGATCCGCAAACAGACAATCCGCATGAGCGCTGGAAAAGGAGCGTACCGGTGAATTCACACCCCCGGGCATCAGCGCACAGGCCTCATGAAACAGAGCAAGACTCGATGTATGCTTCATATCACTGTACCCCCTCATCAATTTTACGGGCGAGATACAAAGCAAAATAGGTGATGATCAAATCGGCACCTGCGCGCTTCATTGCCAGAATGCTTTCAAAGATTGCTTCCTCACGAACCAGGCCCTGATCCACCGCCATTTTCAGCATGGCATATTCTCCGCTGACATTATAAACTGCCAGCGGCAGGGAGAACTGCTCCTTCGCTTCTCTGACAATATCCAGATAGGCAAGCGCCGGCTTCACCATCAAAACATCAGCGCCCTCATCCACATCCGCCTGCAGCTCCCGCAATGCCTCTTCCCTGTTTGCATAATCCATCTGATAGCCCTTTCGATCCCCAAAGCTCGGTGCAGAATTGGCAGCAGCTCGAAACGGTCCGTAGAAGCTGGAGGCATACTTTGCGCTATAGCCCATAATGGCAACATTCTGAAAGCCTGCACTGTCCAGTGTCTGTCGAATGGATGCTATATGACCATCCATCATATCACTTGGCGCAACCATATCGATGCCTGCCTGTGCATAGCTGAGTGCAATGCGGTTCAGATAGGACAGCGTTTCATCATTCATCACATCTCCCTCGGCATTGAGAATGCCGCAATGACCGTGGTCGGTATATTCACACATGCACACATCCCCAATCACATAGATTTCCGGTGCATACGACTTGATAAAGCGAATCGCCCTCTGTACGATACCCTCCTGTGCATACGCCTGAGTGCCGCAGGCATCCTTATGATTCGGAATACCGAACAGGATACAGGACAGAACCTGCGCTTCTCTCATTTCATCCAGAGCCTCACACAGACGATCAATGGAATAATGATAAACCCCGGGCAGTGTTTCAATTTCCCGGCATATATTTTCGCCTTCCACAACAAATAGTGGATATATCAAATCTCTTTTCGTCAGTACCGTTTCCTTCATCATGGAACGGATAACCTGGTTTTTTCGCAGTCTTCTTCCTCTATACATGCGCTTCCTCCTCTATGATACAGGTGCCGAACAGCCCTTTATCCGCTTTCGGCAGCTCGATAATATGTTTACAGCCATAGCTGCGTAATGCTCTTGTAGTATGTGCTCCCATGGAATAGACCTTCAGCTCAGTAACATCCTGACACTCCATGAGCCTTCCAAGACAGGCATGCACATGGAAGCTGCATGTGAACAGCGCTCCGTCATAGACGTGCTGCGGCAGGTCAAAGGGCAGCTCTTGCACCGTATAGGCCTTGCAAAGTGATACATGTGCATGCTCCTGCAGCTGCTCAAACAGCACACGATTATCATTGTCCGCCTTCACAAGCACGAGACGGTCATTTTTTGAAATATGCTTTTGCAGCTCCAGTGCCAGATGCTCGCTGTCCTCCTGCTGCGGCTGTATGTCCGCCTGTATGCCATAGCGGGCCAGCACCTGCCTGCTTTTCTCACCCACCACGGCGATTTTAACAGTAGAAAGCTGACGTACATCCTGTCTGCGCTGCACCAGCTGTGTAAAGAAAATCTCAATGGCATTGCGGCTTGAAAATACAAGAATATCTGTTTCCTGCAGATTGACATCATTCAACAGAGCCGGGTTTGCACAAATCCTTCCTGTTGTTATGCAATCAACGGCAGCACCCAAATCCTGCAGCTCAAGCTGCAGCTCTCGCTTCGCATCGGAAAACTGAGGAAGCAGGTAGCGTTTTTGAAACAAGGGACGCCGTTTCATGAAATTCAATTCCTCCTGCAAATTGATTACCCCGCCTATAACAATCAGTGCGGGAGAAACAATTGCGGAAAGATCTCTGTCTTCGATATCCTTTAGCGTTGCCGTCACCATCGTCTGTGTCGCTCGGCAGGCATTGCTGACAAGTGCAATCGGTGTATTTGGATTACGCCCTGCCTGCATAAGTCCGGATACGATTGCGGACAGCTGTTGCAGCCCCATATAGAAAATCAGCGTATCCCGGGTATGTGCCATACCTGCGTAATCAAGGTCGCTCATGGTGCCCGCTTTGCCATGTGCACTCATCAGGCGGGCACCACTGGCATAATCGCGATGCGTAATCGGAATACCGGCAAATGCCAGACCGCCGATTCCGCTGGATATACCGGGTATGATTTCAAATGGTACATGGGCCTGCGCCAATGCCTGTGCTTCTTCCCCGACACGACCGAACACACAGGGGTCCCCTCCCTTGAGCCTTACAACCGTATCAAACCGGGCCGCCTTCTCAATCATCAGACGCTGAATCTCCTCCTGTGCCATGGCATGCTTCCCTGCCTTTTTGCCAACATAAATGCAGTCACAGTGCTTTGGTGCAAATGTCAGGATTTCAGGATCCAGCAGACGATCATACAAAATGCAGTCCGCTTTTTGAATCATCCGCATCGCACGCAGTGTCAGCAGCTCCCAATTGCCGCAGCCGGCTCCGGTAAGATAAATCATAGACCTTCCTCCACTTTTTTCCGTAGGCGCTGCGCCGCTTCAATGGCCATCGCCTGTGCCTGTGCTCTTGGTCCGCTCACATGCAGATCAAACAGCCTGGCTCCATCCTCACTGCCATAGACCGCAAACAGCTCTGCATCAGCCTCATGTAGTATGCATCTGGCGCCCAGCGGTGTATGACAGCCACCGTTGAGCTCCTGTAGAAAGGCACGCTCGGCACAGACCTCCTCATCCACACGCTTTGTACACAGTGCATTGACAAGCTCCACAAGGTCATTCCTCTTTTTGTGCACCTCTATGGCAATCGCCCCCTGTGCAACCGCCGGTACCATGATATGCTCCGGCAGGGTTTGAGTTATATACTGTGCAAGCTGCAGCCGCTTTAATCCGGCAGCTGCCAGAACGATACCATCCAGCTGCTGATTCTCCAGCTTTTTCAGCCGTGTTTCGATATTTCCGCGTATGCCGACGATTTCCAAATCCTCACGCTGCCGCAAAAGCTGAAACCTGCGTCGCTTGCTTCCTGTTGCGATGCGGGCATGCAGGGGCAGTGACTCCAGAGATGTTGCATTACGCAGTACGAGGACATCGCGTGCATCCTCTCGTAAAAGCGTTTCGGTAAAGCACAGACGCCCATCCAGCACCGAAGGCATATCCTTCATGCTGTGTACAGCAAGATCAATCGTATGCTCCAGCAGCTGCTGCTCTATTTCCTTTACAAAGATTCCCTTATCCTTCATCTGGTCCAATGCCACATGCTGGATACGGTCCCCCTTTGTGGTAATCACACAGATTTCAAAGCTATGCTGGGGATACGCCTTTTCCAGCAGTGCCTTTACCTCTTTGCATTGAGCCAGCGCCAGCGCACTTCCTCTGGTTCCCATTCGTATATGCATGATCAGTCTCCTTTCAGCATCGCTTCCAGCAGCCGCGCATACAGCTGCTGATCCTGCCCCTTCGCTTTTTTCAAGGCCAGCATCGGCTCCTTGACCATTCGCAGAAAGGAGGTGTGCAAAACCTTTTTCAGCACCTGCTGCTCATGCGGGCTGAGCTGCAGCCTTGTTTGGAGCAGGGCATAGGTATCAGCAGCCATCTGCTCACTACGCTGCTGCAGAGACTGAATCAGATGATCCACCTCCTGTGAATGCAGGCTGGCATACGCTTCCTGTGCCGCAGCCTCCAGCATGGCGTGAGCCTTCTGCAGCAAGGCTCTTCGCTGCTCCAGCTGCTCATCGGCCTCCCGCTGCAAATGATCGATATCAATCACCACACGCCCCCTTTGTGCCAGCTGCGGATCGATGTCTCTTGGCATCGCCAAATCCACATACAGCTGTTTTCGATCAATCGGCGGCATGTCCTCCCTGCGCAGAATCCGATGCGGGGAGGCTGTCATGGAACAGATCACATCACAGTATGGAAGAACCTCATAGCGCTTTGAAAAGGGAATGTATTCCATAGCAGCTGACATCACCTGCCGGGCCTTGTATCGGCTGCGGCTGCACACATACAATGCGGACAGCTCCTCTTCCTGCAGGTACTGCAGCATCAGTGCAGCCATTTCTCCACTCCCGATAACCAGAACACTCGCATTGCGCAAAGACATGGCATTGCGGATATTTTTCACAGCCAGATAGGCAATTGATATCGGATGCTCACTGATTTTATATGCTGTTTTCAGCTGTTTAACCGCCGCAAAGCAGCTTTGAAACATGCGATGCAGCTGTTTTCCACACGCCTGACACTGATTGGCCATTTGATAGCAGCTCTGTACCTGCCCCAGAATCTGATCCTCGCCAAGCACCATGGAATGATATCCGGCAGCAACCTCAAACAGATAACAGGCAGCAGTCACGCCTGTTTTCAAAAACAGCGGAACAGCCTTTCCGGCAGCCGCCAGAAACAGCTCCCTTATCTGATCCAGCTGTTCCTCCTTTTCATATATGAAATACAGCTCGCTGCGGTTGCAGGTGGATAGAATCACAGCCTGTGTGATATCCACATCCAGCAATTGATTATACAGCTCCATTTTCTGTGTATCGGAAAATGCAGTACAATCTCTCACATCCGCATCGGCTTCCTTATAAGACACACCGTATATCCCGAACTCCATGCCTTCACCTCTTCCTAAAAATCCAACCAGATATATTATAAAGGCTGTAGGATGCAGATACAAGCAGGCAGGATAGAAACCGTATAAGAATTCCTTATACCCCTATAACACAGAACAATTTGTCGATGTGCCAAATTCGTGCTACTATGATACATGAGTGCAATTTTAACAAGGAGGAATTTATGAACGACAATCTGAGAGAAGAACTGCGTTCGGAAATAGAGGATTTCCGTACACAGACCAAACGGTTTCTGGACAAGGAACTGAATGTAAAGGAATTTAAAGGCTATTCCGGAGGCTTTGGAAGCTATGCCCAGCGGGGTGCCACCAGCTTCATGCTGCGGCTTCGTATGAATCAGGGGGTCATGACAAAGGACAAGCTGAAATTCATATGTGATACCTGTAAGGAGCATGGGGTAAGCAGAGCGCATTTTACGACCTGCCAGACGATCCAGCTGCATGATTTAAGCGGTATGGAGATTCCCATTATCATGTCAAATGCTCTGGATCACGGCATTGTCTGCCGTGGGGGCGGCGGTGATTTCCCGCGTAATGTCATGTGTTCCCCACTGAGCGGTGTGGATCCGCAGGAGGCTTTCGATGTCCTTCCCTATGCGGCGCGTGTCGGCGAATACCTGCTGTCCATCGTAAACAAGTACACCCTGCCACGCAAGCTGAAGGTTGCGTTTACAAACTCTTCGCGCAACGAGGCACATGCGACCTTCCGTGATCTGGGCTTTGTTGCCAATCCGGATCATACCTTTGATGTATATTGTGCAGGAGGACTTGGTAACAATCCGCGCATGGGTGTACGTGTGGGTGAGCATGTCGCACCGGAAACAATTCTATATTATGTATCCACGATGGTATTGATGTTCATGGAATTTGGAAATTATGAAAACCGCGCCAAGGCAAGAACCCGTTATATGCAGGAAACGCTTGGCAGTGAGGGCTTTGTGGATGCTTATCGTGAGCGTCTAAAACGCGCTTTGCAGGGACAAAGCCTTACCATAGCTGTCCGTGAGGAAGCAATCACGAAAACAGGTGATGCACAAGTGCTGAGCGATCGCAGAGTCTTTACCCAGAAGCAGCATGGGCTGTATGCTGTCTATTATCACCCGATCGGCGGAAGTCTGACACCGCAGAAGCTGCAGGAAATCTATGACTGCATTCGGGATATGGAAGCTGTAGAGCTGCGTCTGACTCCCCAGCAGGGTGTTTACATCATCAACTGTACCGCTGCCGAGGCCAAATGTGTACTGGCTGTCACAGGGGATGGTGCCCGCAATACCTTTGAAGAAAGTACGGCGTGTATCGGAGCCTCCACATGTCAGGTGGGGCTGCGCGATTCTCAGGGTGTGCTGAAGGATGTCATCCTCTATCTCAGAGAAAAAAATTATGCAGATCATGTATTGCCGAAAATATTTATTTCCGGATGTCCAAGCTCCTGCGGAACCAATCAAATTGGACAGCTGGGCTTTCAGGGAACGGTAAAGGTCATTGACCGCAAGCCGTATCCGGCCTTCACCCTCAGTGTATCCGGCAGTGATTCTTTGTATCACGAACGCTTTGGAAATGTTGCCGGTGTTGTTCTGGAAGAGGACATGTGTCTGTTTTTAGCGGCCATTGCCGATGCCGTAACCGCAGCGGGTATGGATTTCAACACCTGGCTGGAAAAAGAAAAAGAACAGCTGGATGCCATTCTGAATACATATTTGAAATAAGAATCCGACAGTATGGAAATGCTTAGCTTCATCCTGAGTATTTCTGTCACCACTGTCTGTAGGGTGCAGGTTCATCTGCACCTTTTCTTTTTCGCTTCCGCACTCTCTTTGATATATGATGCATAGAAGCCCCTGTCAATCTGATTCTTTCGGTAACAGACCCGCACAGGCAACCATATACCGGAGCCATTTCGGATAATAGGGATACTTCGGGTGTATGCCATCATACTCATAGACCTCATCCTCCCATTCCATCAGCGAGCTGTTATCGATAAAGGTGAGCTGAAGCGCATCGCACATGTCCTTAAGCGCCCGGTTGTAGCTATGATACCTGTGCTCCCCGCCATTGCGCCGCATGACATCTCTTCTCAACGGAAGAATGGAATTTATATAAACTGCCGTCTGTGGCAAAGCACTCTGCAGCATCTGTATCTGTCTTCGGTAGCAGGCAATAAAGGCATTGAGATCTTTCCCGGAACGGAGCATATCATTTTTTCCATATTCCATGAAAATCACCGAGGGCTGCATGGAAATAGCAAACAGCAAATCGCCCTGAATACTGTCGATGCAGCGGTTCCGCTTTGCCACAACATTATGTTTTCGAAGCAGGCGGAAATCCAGTATGGATTCTGCCAGTGAATCCCCCAGAATCACTGCTTCCTCATAGCAGGGCACCATCTCGTAAATCGGCTGTGTCTGCTTCTTTTTTGAAATCCGGTAGCGTCTTGTTTTTTGTCCATCTGCATCTGATTTTGTCATCATTCTATCCACCTCGGATTTCCATAATCCTTTATACACGATCCTTGACCGTAGTAGTACCACTTATCATTATATGATGCATGTGTGATAATTTCAACAGTAAGAGCAACGGATTTCATCAGATGTATATGCGATGCGAACTCAGCCGGTGCTATATTTTTTCTATGTCTGTCATTATGAAAGCAAGGGCTGCCACAGCTAACCCACAAAGCCTTTTCGCCTGCATATCAGGATGATATTTGTCCTATCGGCTGCTTTTCTGCTTGTTATATCACATATGCTTTAACTGCAAAAATACCGCATTCATATCTTCTGCTTTTGCTCACTTCCGCTATCTGCAAAAAGGCAATGAGAAAAGGCAGTTACACGAAGCTCTGCTTCGATTGCCCCAGATTTCCTACAGATAAAAGAGGTATGCTTATGAGCTTTCTTTTATTTTTATCCGGTATACAGGCCTGCCCAAATAAAAAAACTTACCAGGCAATATCTTTCCTGATAAGTAGTAGTATGCTGCATTTCTCATGTATGCAAAGAGCGTGACAGCAATATGACAGCGCCTTTAGCACCTCTTCATTTTCCAGCTGCCCGTTTCATTATGCAGCAGGGACTGCATAAGCTGTATCGCCCTGCGTCGTTCTCTGTTGCGCAGTGTTTGGCACAGACTTTTCATATCCTGCTGTATCTGTTCATCGGCTTCATGTCCAAACAGCGTTCGGATCAGCATACTGCCGCATACCGCTTCCTCGAGCTGCTCTGCGATATTGCAGATACACGGATTCTCATGATGCTTTATAATGAACAGAACCGATTCCGGTGACAACCTCTTTTTCTCCTGTATCTCCTTTGCAAGACCTTCCAGCTCCTTCCATGTACAGCGCTCCATACATACGGAAAGGGTTGCCTTGGCGAGGAGCTCTGTCAGCTCCAGCATACAGATGTAATAATCCAGCAGGGGATGCAGCTGTTCCTGCTGCTGAGAGGATATCTTCTGCTGTGAAGTATATACAATGCGGCTGCCAAGTCCGTTGCGTGTTTCCACAAGCTGCAGATCATTCAGAAACTTCATTGTCCTGCGCATTGTACGCAGGGATACCGCATAACGCTCGCTCAGCTGCTCTAGGTTCAGCAGATGACCATCCGGATAGCGGTTTTCCGCAATATCCTTTACGATGCTTCCCGCCGTCTTCATATACAGAAAGGACACCTCACGCCCCGTATACCATTCAAATTCAATTCCCTCTTGCGGATGGATTCCCTTACAGATCCGCTCCAGATAACGCATGCTGTCCTTTTTTGTAGTCTCGCAGAAATAGCGTATCGTCTTTTTCATCATGAATGGATTATTCTGCATGACAAAGAGCAGAATCTTGGCAAGTGTTTCACTGAGCTTCACCTTATTATCCGCAAGCGCTTCCTCGGAATTCTCTTTCTTTGCATAGGGCAGATACAGAAAATCAAGAAGCTGCTTTGTCAAATCCAGAAGATAGGCGTTTCCAAGAAAGCCTAAAACCTTCAGATACAGCTGCTGCAGAGCCTCGTTCAGCTCATACAGGGTATGCTCCTTCTGCGTCAGCTGACGAATCCCGAACTGCAGCTCCTCCAAATGCTGTGCATCGGCATGCTGTAAGGCTGCATGGATTGCTGTCGGCATTAACATCCCCAGAGCATCATACACATGAGCAACCCCATCCCGTGAACAGGCCATGCGATACAGAAAATACCGATTCTTCTCGAGATGATGTATATCCAGACTTACCCGGGCACAGCTCCCCTTTTCCCGCTGCAGTGCCCCATCCTTCTCCAGCAGTGCTAGAGCTGCGCGAATCGTATTTCTTCCGACTCCGAACTGCTCACACAGTGCCTGCAAAGAAGGCAGCTTTGTACCATAGGGGTAGGTTCCTTTATAAATATCCTGCAGAAGCTGACGACTAATCTGCCGATATAATGTTGCTTCCTGTTCCATGCGATCACCCTCCAACAGCTACAGTATACCGCACCAGCCGCTGTTTGGGTACTCTTTTTTACTTCACTTCTTTTTTCAGTATCTCATTGAGGGAATCATCACTGAAAAAGGTATTTGCATTATATAGAAACAGAATTTCCTGTATTCCCTGCTCTTCGATCAGCTTGTCCAGATCATCATAGTAATAACGCGGATCAACAACGGTGATACTTTTGTAATACGGTATCAGAAACGGCAGAAAGCAGTTGGCGTAGGAATCCTTGATAACGAGCAGCCGTTTGCCACTCTGCGCTGTATCCAGCTGCATCAGACCGTGATTGCCGCCGAAGAATACATCATACGGATTTGCGGATGCCGCCTTGTCTCGTTCAAATACAGTCGCAGTCCTTCGCTGCTCCTGTACATAGGTGACCACAAGCTCCTGCGATTTCTCTGGCACATAAATATCCACATGATCTTTTTTACCGCGATAATAGCCGCTGGCATTTGCCAGTGTACCGTAAAACTGATCGTTTACCGTATATACCTCATAGTCTGTTTTTCTCTTCTTCTTTTCCGCTGCACACCATGCATCAAAGGCAACGGCTGCCCCCCGCGTTGTCCAGTGATGATCACTGGCATAATACAGCTCCTCACCCCGGTGCTGCCAAAGCGGTGCTGCCGCATCGATCCAGGTAATGGCAGCCGGCAGCTTTTTATGAAAATCCTTTAACGTTTCCAGCTGGTCCTCCCCCTGCTCGTACACCGGCAGCTTCTCTTTCCAGATTGCCGACTTATTGGGGATAAGCAGCATGGACAGCTTCTTATCCCCATGCCGCTTTGCGAAAGACCGCAGCTGCCCTGCTTTTGTCTGAAGCCGTTCTTGATTTGGCCTTTCCTGCTTTTGAAACAGAATACCGTCCTGGCCGATAATAACATCCTGCAGCTCTCGCTTCCCAAGTATATAATTCAGGTTGGCGTGAAGCTGTACAAGTGCAAAGCGCTGATCAAACTGATCCCGGAGCCATGCTTCACTCTCCTTCTGAAAGCTGCCATGGAATACGGCTGCCATATCCGCAGCGGGGCGCTGCTGTAAAACACGGTTTTCCTTTTCTGAAAAGGCAAGGTCCCGATGTCCAAGATGCAGCAGGATAAAGCCGATCATACAAAGCAGCATCGTCGAGATGACACCATAGCTGCGAAGAGCATTCCTGATTTTCATAGCGATACCTCCTTAAAACTGCACATACAGAAATGACTGGTATCCTGCAGACATCAGACAGGACAGCAGAATGACAAACACGACAACGGTCAGCACCGGCTTCAAAAACCACTGCTGATCACGCAGGGCATACATGAGATTACTGCTTACTACAAGCGGAGCACGGGTGGAGAACACCGCTGCCGCACACAGCCAGAAGCCGTAATTCACAAGCAGGGAAAGTGTCTGCCTATCGACGACTCCATGGGTTGTCGTAAACAGCTGTCTGTAGTACACGACCGCCTGGGACAGTCCGTCACTCGCAAAGAGCACCCAGCCCAGCATCACCATAGCGAAGGTAAGCATCATGCGAGCAGCCGACGGCAGCCGCTTCAGGTAGGGATGAAGCACGAATTTTTCCAGTATGAGCAATATGCCGTAATACAGTCCCCAGAGCAGAAAGGTCCAGCTTGCACCGTGCCAGAATCCGGTAAGCCCCCATACAAGCATCAGATTTCGCAGGGTACGCCACAAGCCCTTTCGATTGCCTCCCAGTGGAATGTACACATAATCGCGAAACCAGCTTCCCAGAGTCCTATGCCAGCGGCGCCAGAAGTCCGTGATGCTGGTCGATGTATAGGGATGATCAAAGTTTTCCTGCAGACGAATACCGAACATCCTTCCCAGTCCGATTGCCATATTCATATAGCCCTGAAAATCAAAATAGATCTGAAAGGTGTATGCAAGCAGGCCCAGCCAGGCGCTGGCCATGGATACGCTGTGCGTGCTTGTATAGGACCAAAGCGGTGCCAGTGCATCTGCCAGCAGCAGCTTTTGAGAAAGCCCCATCAGAAAGCGGATGGCCCCTTCCTCCAGCATGGCAGGCTGCCAGGTGTTTTTCAGCTGCCCTCCCCATACATCATAGCGTTCAATCGGTCCCATGATCAGCTTAGGAAAAAACGTCAGATAGACCGCAACCTGTAAAAAGGAGGCAGGCCGTATGACTTCGCGACGGATATCGATGAGATATGCCATTGCTGTAAAGGTGATAAAGGATATCCCGGGCGGCATAGGCAGCACCTCATAGGATATGGGTACGGATAAGACCGCAAACAGAGTATCCAGAAAAAAGCCGTAATATTTATAATAAAACAGAAGCACTACCAGCAGCAGTATGCTTTCTGTTAACCGTCGTGCACGCCGCTTTTTCTCAACCGCCCCGATATAGCGGCCAAGAGCGTAAACCATGCAGACAAACAGCAGTAATAAGCAGGCATTGCCAATCCCGCCCCATGCATAAAAGAATAGGCTGAACAGCAAAAGCAATACCTTCCTGACCTTCGGCTTCACCACGATGTACAGTCCCAGTGCACAGGGTAGAAACAGAAACAGGAATATCAGGGATGGAAATGTCATAGCACGGTTACCAGGCCTTCTTCAACAGCTGCCGCAGCCGGGACTGCTGCGGATGAATCAGGACAACGACATAACGCCCATCCTCGTAAACGGCGGCTTTTTCCAATAGTGCACTCTGTCTGGGCGCATAACCCTGAAAGCTTTTCAGCTGCCGGTTTGTACGCTCCTGACAAAGCTTTTGAAGCGCTTCCCGCTTCGTCTTGTCCGCTTGCTTAAATACTGCGATTTCATTGACCTCCATCGCAGAGGCTGCACCGTAAACCAGCGCCTGCTCATATGCGGCACTATCCAGATGGTACTGCTTGCGTAACCATGCGGCATCCTTCTTCTCCATATCTGTCACATAGGGGGCAAGCGGCTTCTTCAATGTATCCAGATTGATTTCCCTGCTGCCTCTGGCGAAGGGTAATGCAAATGCGAAAGCAGCCAGCAGCATGCAGAGTACGTATATCATATTGCGTTTCATATTCCGGCCTCACTTGCCATATGTGCCAGCCAGATCGGATAGTAGGAATATTGGGGATGCACACCGTCGATTTCATACACGGCAGGTGACCAGTCCATCAAAGCTGTATTATCGATATAGGTGATATGTTCTTCCTCACACATCTGTTTTAAGGCCTCGTTAAACTCCTTATACCTGACATATACGGGTACTTGGGCAATTGCTGCCGCATCCATCGGTATGAGTGAATTGATAAAAATTTTCGTATTCGGCAAGGCCTCTTTCAGCTTATGGATCTGTTTCTTATATTGTCGGATAAACCGCTGTGCATTTCCCCGGCAGTATTCCAGATCGTTCATGCCGTAGGACAGAAAGATCGTACGCGGTGCCAGTGATATCGCAGTTGCTATTTCCTGATCGATATTATCCGTACGCCGCCCCCGTGTGGCAAGAAGATTACTGCTGCTCACAAGCTGATAATCACCAAATGCCTCAGCCAGAGAATCTCCCATGATCAATGCATTTTGAAACCGGAGCGACAGCGGCTGCGAGGAAAGCTTCTGCAGACGCTCCTTCTGCTCCTGGGCAGCTATCTTCTTATCCACGGAAGCCACGCTCTGCTTGGCGAGCTTTTCCATGACCGCATGTCCCTTCTTGACCTGTGTGCTTTGTCCATCAGCTGCCACCGAGGGCAGCAGAGCGTCCAGCATAAGCAAGGCCAAGGCCGCAAGCACAAGGGAAACTGGTGTTTTGTACTTCATATAATCTCTCCCATCTTCAACAAGCTTTTGTGTATTCCGTTAGAATTATACAGGATATCAAAAGGCTTCCGCCAAAAAAGCAGCGTTTTTGAAGAAATCCTGAATTCTTACATTCTTTAGACGAAGGTCAGTCTAAAAAAGTTTATCATATGCCCAAACTTATTTTCTTATAATGTTACCATTTGTATAATCGAAAGAAAAACCGAATGTGCAGGACACACATTCGGTTCACGTTCTACGATACATCTGCTGTTCACTCACAATCATATCCAGAGGCACGTCATGCGCATGAAGCTGCAGGATGTCCTTCTGACATTCAAAGGCGATACCGATTGTTGTTGCTCTGCACGCCGGCAGATAGCGGTCATAATAGCCACAGCCATGTCCCATGCGGTTACAGGCTTCATCAAAGGCTACCAGCGGCACCAGAACAATGTCCAGTTGCGATGCTTCGGCAGGCAGTGCATGGATCGGCTCCCAGATACCAAACCTGCTCTTCCGATATTCAGTTGATTCATCAATGTGATAAAAGCGCATATCCGCTTTGCTGCATGCCGGAAGACAAAGATGCAGACCGCTTTTATCCAGATAGGAAAGATCAGCCTCACTGCCCACAGCACGATACAGTGCAACGATACCGTGCAGCAATGGCTGTACACGTTCACAGATTCTGCGGCTGTATTGTATGCGTTCTTCCCTGCTCAGTGCATTCCTGCGCTTCAGCGCACGCGCTCTGACATCATCCAATGGAGTCACTCATATCCAGCTTCAGAAGCTGGTTCAGCTCCACCGCATATTCCATCGGCAGCTCTCTGGTAAAGGGCTCCAGAAAGCCCATTACGATCATCTCGGTCGCAGCACTGCGGCTCAGTCCCCTGCTCATCAGATAAAACAGCTGTTCCTCACTGATATTGGAAACGGTTGCCTCATGTTCAATCTGCGATGTCATATTTTTGGAAATATTGGTCGGTATGGTGTCGCTGCGGGACTGCTTGTCCAAAATCAGCGTATCACACTCCACCTTGCTTTTCGCAAAGGCGGCATTGGGACCATGCAGCACCAGCCCACGATAGTTGACCTCTCCACCGTTTCGGGAAACGGATTTGGATACGATATTGCTGTAGGTATGGTCTGCCAGATGAATCATCTTGGCTCCGGCATCCTGTATCTGATGCTTCCCCGCAACGGCAATGGAAATGCACGTTCCCTTTGCATACGGCTCTGCCAGAATACAGGCCGGATATTTCATATTCGTCTGAGAACCGATGTTTCCATCGATCCACTCCATACTTCCGTTTTCAAACACCTTGGCGCGCTTGGTCACCAGATTGATGATGTTATCGCTCCAGTTCTGTACGGTGGAATAGCGGCAGCGTGCATTTTTATGCACGAAGATTTCCACGACAGCCGCATGCAGCGAATCCTTGGAATAGGTCGGTGCCGTACAGCCCTCGACATAATGCACATCTGCGCCTTCATCCACGATAATCAGCGTACGCTCAAACTGCCCCATCCGCTCCGTGTTGATACGGAAATAGGACTGCAGCGGTTTTTCCAGCTTTACCCCTTTCGGCACATAGATAAAGCTTCCCCCGCTCCACACACAGCTGTTTAAGGCTGCGAATTTATTGTCGGTATACGGTACCAGCCTGCCGAAATATTTCTGAAACAGATCCGGATGCTGCTTTAAGGCTGTATCGGTATCCAGAAAAATGACGCCCTTGGATTCCACCTCCTCCAGCATATTGTGATACACCGCCTCGGAATCATACTGCGTGGTTACGCCGGCCAGAAACTCCTTTTCCGCTTCGGGTATCCCAAGCTTGTCAAAGGTATCCTTGATCGTATCCGGAACATCCTCCCAGCTTTTCTCCGTTTTATCACTTGGCTTGATGTAGTATGTATAATCATCAAAATCCAGATTGGTCACATCCGGACCCCAGGTCTGGATATCCATGCTTTCAAACTGTTCAAAGGCACGCAGACGGAAATCCAGCATCCACTGCGGCTCCTTTTTTTTATGAGAGATTGCCAGAATTGTATCTCTGGTCAGTCCCTTTCCCGTATTGTAAATACTGACATTCTCGTCATGGAAGCCGTATTTATATTCTTCATTTACCGGAATTCTGGTTTCACTCATGACGCTCCTCGCTTTCCTCGATCATTTCCTCCATCGCCTTCCAGCCGATGGTGGCGCATTTGATCCGGTTGGCCTGACTTCCCACATTGTGGAATGCCACCGCCTCCTCCAGCTTCTCCTCATCATAGTCCCGCTGATCGATCATGTGAAAATAATTGGCGATGATGTCCTTTGCCTCTTCCACGCGTTTTCCCTTCAGCAGCTCACTCATGATGGAGGTGGAGGCTGTGGAGATCGTGCATGCCACACCGTCAAAGCGCACGTCCTCCACAACACCGTCCCGTATTCTGCTTTGTACATAAATATCATCAATGCAGGATTCACTGGCCATATGCTTCTGCACATAGCCGTCCTCCTTTGTCAGCTCATGATTTCTTGGATATTCATAATGATCCATGATGATGGAACGCAAAATCATCGGATCCTTCATTAAGTCACTCATTTTTACGACCTCCTAAAAAAAGACATCCAGACAGGCTTCCATGGTTGCTCTGCGGCATACATCCAGAAACCGATCGACATCCGCATAGGATGTATACAGATAAAAGCTTGCCCGGATGGTTGCGGACGTATCCAGCATATTGTTTAACAGCTTGGCACAGTGCTGTCCGCTGCGCACGGCAATCCCGTTCGCATTGAAGAAGGTCGCCGCATCCTGTGCAAATACATTTTTTACATTAAAGGTAATGATGCCCGTGTCTGCATCCGGATTGTATACCTCAATATTATCCAGCCTGCGCAGCTCACGGATCGCATAGTCATGCAGCTCCATTTCCCATGCGTGGATATTCTTTCGTCCGATGCTTTGGATATACTGTAAGGCTGCATGCAGACCGAAGATGCCTTCAATCGGCTGTGTGCCGCTCTCAAATTTATAGGGTGCGTTTTTCAGCTGAATATTTCCGCACATGTCAAAGCGTGCATTGCTGTCCCCGCCCAGATACAGCGGATCCATGGCATCTAACAGCTCCAGCTTGCCATAGAGTATTCCGATTCCGGTCGGTCCGCACATCTTGTGCGCGGAGAACGCCAGAAAATCACAGTCCATAGCGACGACATCCAGCGGGATATGCGGCACACTCTGCGCACCGTCCACGACAACCACGGCTCCATAGCGGTGTGCAAGCTCGCATATTTCACGCATCGGTGCCAGATAGCCAAGCACATTGCTGATGTGTGCAAGCGCAACCACACGCACGCGCTCATTCATCATGGAAGCAACTGCCTCCAGGGTGATGCGTCCCTGCGCATCCAGCGGCACATACTGAACAACAGCTCCGCATTCCTGTGCAACACGCATCCACGGCAGCACACACGAAGCATGCTCCGCCACACTGGTCAAAATGATATCGCCCCGTTGCAGAAACTTGCGGCCATAGCCGTATGCCACCAGATTCAAAGCAGAGCTGGCTCCACTTGTATAAACGATTTCCCGTGCATCCGCCGCATGCAGAAAGGCTGCGACATCCTTACGGGTCTGTTCATATTCCTGATCCACAAAATAGCTCAGATCATAATCTCCGCGGTGCGCATTGGCACCGTAATTCTCATAATAGTTGACGACCGCATCGATTACCTGCCGGGGCTTTAAGGTCGTTGCCCCGCTATCCAGATAAACGAGCGGATGTGACTGCATGGTTTTCTGCAGCATAGGAAAATCTTTTCTGATATTTGCATTGTCAAGCATGTAGACCCACCTTCATTTCGATTTCGTCCTTCAATGCAGTACGTACTTCTTCCTGATCAAACAGCTCTGTGATCGGCATGATATAGCCGACGGTCAGCAGACCGAGAGCCTGCCGGCGGGAAAGCCCGCGTGTCTGCAGGTAATACAGCTGATTTTCATCCGGCTGTCCAAGCGTTGTCGCATGGCTTGCCTTCACATCATTTTCATCAATCAGCAGCACAGGCACCACTTCACTGCTGTGCCGCTCACTCATCGTCAGCACTCTTGTCTTCTGATGGGAATTGCTTTCCCTGGCACCCTTGATGATTTTTCCGGTGGCCTCCATGCGATACTGTCCGCCTTCTTCCACGACGGCATAGTTTTCCATGAGACCCTCCGTATGTGCCTGCAAATGATTGCACTGCATGTGAAACTGCTTGCGGCTTGCGGCAATGCATGCGCTGCGCAGCATGGCAAAAGCCCCCTCTTCACATAAATCAAGGGTAACCCTTGCCTGTGTATTGCCTGCATTCAGCTCACACAGAGCCAGTGTCAGGGAGGCGTCACGGTAGACACTGCCGCTGACCTGCAGCACCACATCCTCACTGCCATCGTTTTTCAGCATGAGCGTTAATGAGCTGTATGGAGAAGCGATGACCTCCACCTGTAAAGACTCCCACGTTCCACTGTATGTCACAAGCAGAGAAGCGTTTATGCGTTCGTCCACCACAAGCTTCAGCTTTTCCGTATTCCGGGGTGAAAGAGCCAGCGTTTCAAAGCCGCTGTGTACGCTATATTCCATATTATGCACCCCTGCTTGCGCCGCAGGAGCCAAGCAGCTCGACTTTCTTTTCTTCCTCTCTGACAACCTGCACATCGTATTCCTGTTCGATCCAGTCATAGCCCTGCTGATCAATTTTCTCCACCAGCTCGCTTCCCCCGCTGACAACGATGCGTCCATCCACGAGAACATGCGCATGGGTCGGCTTCAGCAATTCATAAAAGCGGGCATAATGGGATACGATCACAAGCCCCATATTCTGTTCCCTCTGCATAGCCGCAACAGCCTCGGCTACGATTTTCAAAGCATCCACATCCAGTCCGGAATCAATTTCATCCAGCATGGCGATCGACGGCTTCAACAGCTTCATCTGGACGATTTCATTGCGCTTCTTTTCTCCACCGGAGAAGCCCTCATTGAGAAAGCGGTGCGCAAGATCCTCCTTCATCTGTAAATCTCTGATTGTCTTTTCCATTTCACGAATAAAGGAAAACAATGGGATCGGCCGCTCCCTGCGGGCATTGATGGCAGCACGCAGGAAATCGGAATTGGTAACACCGCTGACCTCACTTGGGTATTGCATTCCCAGAAACAGTCCGGCCTTGCTGCGCTCATCCACCTCCATGGCTAAAACATCCTGATCATCCAGTGTAATGCTTCCACCGGTCACCTGAAACTTGGGATTGCCCATAATGGCCGCAAGCAGGGTGGATTTTCCATTCCCGTTAGGTCCCATCAGTGCATGGGTTTCTCCGCTATGTATATCAAGGGACAGCCCCTTTAAAATTTCTTTTCCATCTACACTGACGTGCAGATCCTTAATACGTAAACAACTCATCATTATCATCCTTTCGTCCGGTTATTATCATACCAAATTTTCCTGCAATTCACAATTCAAACGATTGATTTCGCTGTATTTCATACAAAAGAAATAGGAATTGTATAAAAAACAGCCGCAAAACCCCGATTTTACAAAACTCAACCTTTCTGTGACATATACCGAATGCCATGTGATTTCTTTCTGAACTTTTGTGTGAAATTACAGGAAAGACTTCCAAAAAATTGCATTTGAAAGGCAAATACACTATAATGTTACGGTATTCATTTAGGAGGACATTATGATCAAGATACTGAAAAAGCAATGGTTTGTCGTACTGATTGCGCTGATTTTTATCGGCTTTGCGATATTCAGCGTCTATGACACCAACAAGGGAAAGCTTCCCGGAAAAAGTGTCGATGGCAAAGATGTGGTTGCAGGACTGAAGGGTGATGTCAATATCACTGCCGATGAGCTGTATAAGAATCTGAGTAAAACGTATGGAAAAAGTATGCTGTTCATGAAATTTCAGGCAGAGGTTATCAACAGCAGCATCAAGACTACGGATGAATTGAAAAAGACGGCTGAGGAGTATGAATCCAATATCAAACAGAGTGCGGAAAGTCAGGCAGCCAGCAGCGGTACCGATGCAGAGGCTCTGATTTCGCAGAACATCGCACAATACGGATTTACCTCCGACCAGCTGTATGACTACTGCATGACCGTGGCAAAAATGGAAAAAATGCAGAATGACTACATTTCCAAGCATCTGGATGAGCTGTTTACACCAATCTACAAGGAAAAGAAATCCCGTACGGTTTCCCATATCCTGATTAAGATGGAGGATGCAAACAAGCCGACCAAGAAGGAACTGGAAAAGGTGCAGAAGGTTGAGGATGCATTAAAGAAGGGTGACAGCTTTGCGGATGTTGCCAAAAAATACAGTGATGACGGAAGTGCGAGTGATGGCGGATATCTGGGCTATATGGATTCCGACACCTCTTATGTGGACAGCTTCAAGAATGCCGCCTTCAAGCTGAAGGCCAAAGAAACCAGTGACTGGGTCAAGGAAAGCAATGACAGCTACAACGGCTGGCACTTGATCAAGGTGGAAGAAACGGATAAAGCAAAATTGGAAAAAGACAAGAAGGCAAAGGATTCCCTGTACAAGGCGATTGCCAGCGGTACGGAAAACCTGTCCAACACGTATTTGTGGGAAGCTGCAAAGAAGCTGGATATCAAATATGCGAATGATGATGTCAAAAAACAGATCATGGACATCCTGGACGTAAAGGAATAGGAGGACGAGAGATATGAAAAAGCTTTGTACACTGCTCGCCGCTATGATGCTGTTCACTCTGGCAGGCTGTAAGGATGCCACGGCAGGAATTTCAAACGGAAGCGAAGCACTGATCACCATCGAAGGCAACAAAATAACCAACGGTGATATTTACGGTCTGATCAAAACCAGCGCAGGAGCAAACGAAACGCTGAGCCTGATCAAGACACAGATCTACAAGAAGGAAAATATCAAGGTCTCAGACGCCATGAAAAAAGAAGCAGAGGAATCTGTAAAATCCTTGAAGAGCATGTATGGTGACAGTCTGCAGGACACACTGAAGCAGTACGGCTTTGATAATCTGGAGCAGTATAAGGAAAAAAGCATCTATCCGGGACTGCAGCAGAAGGAATTAAACAAAAAGTATGTAAAAGCTAAGGAAAAAGCCATGTTTGACAGCTATTATCCTGTTAAGGCACAGATTCTGGAGGCTGATTCCAAGAAGAAAGCGGAAAATGCATTGAAGGCACTCAAGGACGGCAAGGATTTCAAGGCTGTTGTGAAGGAATACGGATCAACAACCACCTACAAGGGATCAGAAGAAATCTATAACTCCAAAAGCGGATTGCCGACAACGGTATTTGACAAGATCAAATCCACAAATAAAAAGGGTCTGATTGAAAGTGTGATGGAGGATACATCCAGCAAGAAATACTATGTTGTGAAGGTCACAAACGCAACACCGAAGGATTTTGAAGAGGATGCCATCAACAGCATCGTTGAGAAAGCATCTACCGATATCGAGCCGGCCGCAACCGCTTATTATCTGAAAAAATATGATTTCACAGTTTACGATAAGGATATTTATGACGGTATCAAATCCACCAATGAATCCTATATCGTTCAGGATTAAGAGCTTCGTGCTCTTTTTCTTTTTGCCTGTTTCTGCTATAATACGTAAAAAGGAAAGGAAGGATTTTTATGTGTATATTCTGCAGTATCGTAAAAGGTGAAATTCCCGCAACCCGCATCTATGAGGATGATACCGTGCTTGCCATTCTTGATATTTCACAGGTGACAAAGGGACATACGCTCGTAATCCCCAAGCAGCATACAGAGAATTTCATGAGCTGTGAGCCGGAGCTGATGAAGCATGTCATGGAGGTTGCACAGATGCTCGCAAAACGCATTATGGAGCGTACCCATGCCGAGGGAATGAATGTATTAAGCAATATCCATGAGGTGGCCGGACAAAGTGTCATGCATTTTCATGTACACCTGATTCCCCGCTACAGCGAGCAGGACGCCTGCGTGATCCGCTTTGACAAGAGTGACCCGCAGGATCTGGATGCAATTGGCACCTTACTGAAATAGCCCTGCTTTTCACACAACGAAAGGCTGTCTAACAGTGCAGACAGCCTTTCGTTGTGTGTGTTTAAAGAACTATACTTCCTTATGTAATCCATATCCGGTATATCAGCTGTTTGCTTCGGATTTCATGATTTGAACCTCATATGCGCTCTTGTACTTGCTCTCCATAAAGCTGGTAAACTGCGTTTCCTTCGTCAAATCGTTAGATTCGGAGATAATCAGCTTTTCTCCATACACGTTCTCATCCAGTATACGTAAGGATGTATTGATTTCATTATATGTAATCATATAATAAATGGTATCCTCCTTCATCTCCAGTGTCTCCTTCTTGCTGGAGGTGTTGACCTCACCCTTTGCCGTTATTGCATAAATATCGATGATTTTATCCTTTGCACTGGATTTCTTTCCATCCAGAAAGACACGATACATCTGCTTCTGATTGACCAGCTCCGGCTGGGAACGGATGAAGAATGAGGTGAAATCCTCATTTAATATCTGTTCCATATTTTTATTGAGATAGCTCCTGGTTCGATCATCCAGCGTAGAAAGAAACGAAGCAGGGATTTCATTTACATCCGCAAACCGCTCCGGAAGATCTTTCACCTTCACTCTGCGAACAGTCTGAATCGGATTTACATGGTAACGGCTGGCAAGCGTTTCATCATATCGGGCGGTTATGGTCAGCTCATCACCGTTTTTCAGCTTTTTCGCCGGCTTCACCTCATAGGTGATGGAATCCATAAACTCCTGTATACGCTGATTGTAATTCTGGTTTCGATTGATTACCCGCACACTGGCGGAACCATCCTCTCCCCTGTATTCGATACCTGCATCCTTTGTCACATCCACCTCTACGGTGCGAAAGAACAGCATATAGCAGGTAACATAAAGACTGACAACAATGAGCAGCATGCTCATGGACGTAATAAATTTATTTTTAACCGCATCCTGACTCGGCGGCTGAAAATGCATCGAACTCATACGGTTCATCCTTTCTGCAATATCCTTGTAATTATACCATGCTTTGACCTGAAATGCTATGTGCCCAATCTGAATATTTACTTACAAAATTAAGAAGGCTCTGCGAATCTTGAAAGTACGATAACAAAAGCTGTACAGCATCGCATATTTCAGGGTATGCAAAATATCATCCTATAAGGTGCATGTATGTCCAGGAATCATGCTTCTCTTCCGGAATACCGTATAGCTTCTTTTTCAGTTTATCGAATTTTCTACATAACCATCAGGCATCGTTGGCTCTTTCTCAAATGTATGATAAACTATAAAAGGAATGGAGTGTTTCACATGTACGATCCTATTACTGCCTATGTAAAACATCATATCACCGTTACCAAAAGCAGCCAGGCTGCAAATGCGATTCTGCTGCTGGCAGCCGTATGCACCGCAATGTCCACTTTTTTGTTGTTACAAACCTTTCATGGTTTCTTGCCACACTGCAATATATTGCAGCTGAGCAAAGAACCTCCTATCTGTCCACCCTGTTCATGTATGGCTGCTGCACACTGGCCGCTTTGATATCCATTGTAGTCATGATACAGTATTACCTTCTGCAATGGCATACGCATGCAGCGCTCATACAAAGGAGTTTATATTGGGGCATCCTTTTTCTGACGATGATACCCGGGTATATGATATTGATGTATGTGGCATCGTCCACAGACCTCATGGATATCTGTATGCTCGTGCTGCTTGCCTGTATTCCCTGCTATGCATGCATGCGATGCTTTCTTATGAATCGAATAAAAAAGGAAAGCTATCATCCGGCGAACCTTCTGCAGAAAACATTCCTACGCGCTCTGGGCATCTTTATTCTGTGCATGCTCTTCCTCCAGCTGCTGTTACCCGAGCGACTGCAGCCATTGCTGTATATGGTACTGCTTGCTGTTTCGGCATTTACCCTTACCGGTTTGGGATGTCGCTTTCTAACCGCTTACCGACTGTTTTATCGCAGAAGGGAAGAATTTGTAGAATTCGAGCAAATGGTCTATGACGAGGATGCCTTTACGGATGATGCGGATATCAAAGAGCGGCTTACCATACGGAATACAGCAGCCACGATGACTGCCGCAGACATCCTGGAGGAATTCGGCTTTGATCGAAAAACGGTACTCGATGCAATTCTGGCTAACAGAAGCATCGCCACCTTCTCTGCAGGATGTTATCAAGACCCTAAGCTGCTGCATATTCTTCTGCAGCGCCTGAAGTTTGAAGCTGTTCCCTTTCAGGTAGAACGGTTTCGCCGAGGCAGCTGGGAGCCGTATTCGCAGGAAGACTATGCAGGCATTCCACCGGCAGATATTCATAGACGTGCAATCGTGTATGAAAGTGCAGCGCAGCGTAGACGTCTGTCGGATTTCTCCATTTTAGGTCTTATCCTTTGTATGCTGTTTCCGGCTAATCTGTATCGGCCAATCAACTGGATGTCCAAAAACAGCATGGTGATCACCTATCATGCCTTCACCTTTTTGAATATACAAACACTTCTGCACATGCTTTTCATTACCGCCTCTTCGATTTTCGTGTTATGCTCTTCCAGTCTGCAGACAGCTGTCGCACAGCTCATGCAGCAAAGCATCTCCACTCTGTGGCTGATCAGCGCCTTGTTTTTCTTTATTGAGCTGTTTCACTTCCCTGTCTATATGCGAAAGCTGGAAGCTGCAATTCAAGAAGCCGAGCATAAAACACACAATTATTTTGTTGCTGCATTTCTGCTTTACCTGATTTCAACACTGATAAAAATGATAAAAAGAGGCTTTCTGACTGCCCTGTGTCAGCTGTTGATCCTGATCTTATCAGTGGAAGCCGCAAGAGTGATTCTTCTATGCTATCGTTTTATAAAATATCGAAGGCTAACGCAATCACAGATACTGGAACAATATGAATACTATCTTCCGGACACTGTTGAAGAGGATGCACAGGCGGTACCGCTCACAAGCCAATGAACGCCATGCCTATATCTCAAAGCTCATATAGAAGCCCTGCAGCTATCAAAGAACTACATGACATGGGTGTGGCAGCGTTACGAGACATGGATTTCTTTCTCTTACGGCAGAGATCGTTCGATTAAGCAGACGCTGTTAAGCTCCAGCAGATACTGATATTCATGTTGCCATAAAAAAAGAGCCACACGCAGGTTGCGGAGCTGATTGAGAAGCATGAAAAGGAAGATGATCAGGCATTTAGGCCGCGTCATCTTCCTTTTCTTCATTCATTTTCAATATTTCCGTTACTGTTAAACGTCTCTCCCTGATATCGGTATATTAGGAATTTCATTCTTTAATTTAAAACAGCTTATACCGGTATTCAAGCGTTAGGAATGATATACCTATCCGCTGCTTTTCCCTTCCCTGCTTTTTATCTATTCACAAAGGCCTCCGTTACATCCTTCGGTACATAAGCAGAAATATCCTGTCCGTATTTCACCAGCTCCCGTATGATAGAGCTGGACACATAGGAAAATTCCGGGGATGCGTACAACAGTACAGTTTCCACCTCAGGCGCAATATGCTGATTCACACTGGCGATATCCAGCTCATATTCATAATCCTTCACACTCCGCACACCGCGCACGATAGCAACCGCCTCCTGCTTTCTGGCAAAATCAACCGTCAGGCCGTGATCAGCGGCTACCTCGACATTGGAAAGATGCGCTGTGTTGCTGCGCAGGAATGTCAAACGCTCCTCCATGGAAAAGGTGGCATGTTTTTCTGAATTTTCCAGGATAACGACAATCAGGCGATCAAACAATCTGCTGGCGCGCTCAATGATATCCAGATGCCCCAGTGTAACAGGATCGAAGCTTCCGGGAAAGATTGCTGTTTTCATTCCATGCACTCCTTTCGATAATACGTTATGCGGGTAATTCCATAGGTGACATCCTTTACCTTATGCAAAGCACCTACCTGATCAGGAAATTCATCCTCCTTCAGACTCTCACAGATGATATCTCCCAGCTCATTCACCAGATCATGCGTATCGAGATACTGCAGTATATGCAAAATCTGCTGCTTCTTGTACGGGGGATCCAGATAGACCAGATCAAAGGTTCTTTGTTCCTGTGAAGCCTTGGCAAGCACCTGACGATAATCCATTTTCCAGATGGTCACACGTGAGGCAACATCCAGCGTCTTCACATTTTTACGAATGGTTGATACAGCTGCATAACTGACATCACAAACAAGCGCATGCTCCATACCGCGGGAAATCGCCTCCAAAGACATATTCCCGCTGCCGCCAAATAGATCGAGCATGTTTCCTCCGTCAAAATAGGGCCCGATACGGGAGAAAACAGCTTCCTTGATTTTATCCGTTGTAGGCCGTGTCGTATTGCCTTCGACCGCTGAAATCACACGGGATCGAAATTCACCTGCAACAATTCTCATTTTTTTCAACTCCTCATGTATAAAGCAAATGCATAGGGGAAGTATAATAGTGCAGCCGGTAAAACGGCTGTTACCCCCCAATCTTTGTTTCTCCTCTTCCCTTTCTTAAAGAGCCCTTTACCCCTTAGGGCTCTTTTTTATGTATGTGGCAGCTGCTTGGCTGCCGCACTGACTGCCACACTGCCCTGTCTTCGTATTCTGGAAATGACAGACTGGGAAATACCGATTGCCGTCATGATGGACATCAGGGAGGACCCTCCGCTGGAAATAAACAGCAGCGGTACCCCGGTCAGCGGAATCAGGCCGCTCACTCCGCCGACATTCAGTGCAAAGTGAATGAAAATATACATGGCGGTTCCTACCAGTATGACCTTATAGCCCTCACTCTTCGTGTGAAAGGCATAATAGAACAGCCGCTGCAAAATGACCACATAGCCAAGCACAACGACCATAAGTCCGAAAATCCCCAGCTCCTCAACGATGATCGACAGGATAAAGTCATTGTCCGACTGTGTCAGATAACCGTATTTCTGAATGGAATTTCCCAGTCCGACTCCCGTAAAGCCGCTGCGGGCAAAGCCATACAGACCGTTGATCAGCTGATACCCGTTGTTATGCGGGTCCGTAAACGGATTCAGCGCATTTTCAATACGGACGGCAACATGCTGCAAAGGTCCGATGCCGTTCAGGAAATCAATAACAGGCTCACTCATGATAAATACAATGCTGATACATCCGATGATCAATCCAAGACGCACCCATCGCTGCTGCTTGCGCAAGCTGATATGCGAAGGTATCAGAAAACAGATGGCACACAGCAGAACCAGAACAAAAAGAGTTCCCAAGTCCTTCTGCAGCAGGATAGCGGCTGCGATTACCATGAAAAAATATACCGGAATACGGACAATCGTCCAAAACTTAAACTTGCGCCTTCGGGCCGTCAGCTCTACAAATACCGCCATCACGACAACCATATAAACCTTTGCGAACTCTGACGGCTGAATCGTCATTTCGCCAAGACCGGGTATCGGAATACGAATCCATGCCTTACTTCCCAGCACACCTTCAAACAGCTGTGTGGAAAACAATGCGATGATGATGCCGATACCAAAGATAGGAAACAGCTTTTGTGCGCGCTTCATTGTAAAATTATTCGCAAAAAAGGTCATCAGCACATAGGATACGATGATAAAAAACAGCTGCTTTGCCAGAACCTTGGGTATGATATAGGGATCCTTGGTCGTATTTCCAACATTGGTGGATACGATCATCAGAGTACCGAACAGGATTAGAATCAGCACGGCAAACTGCATTAGAAAATCAAATTTTTTCGGCATCTTCAGCGTTAGGACTATATTTTTTATCCGCATGCGCATTCCTCCCTTTTTCATTTCTCATGTATCTTTTATAATATCATAGATTCCATGTTTTTTCACAATAATTTCGCAAAACACTTCCATTCTCGGAGAAAAGCGTTTAAAATAGTATCGTAAGAAAAGGAGTTTGCATATGAGTTTGAACTATGATGATATTGTAAAAGATACAGATGCAATCGTTCGTACGAAAAGTGAACCTGTCACGCTTCCCCTCTGTGCTGAGGATGAAACGCTGCTGCATGACATGCTGACCTATGTCAAAGACTCACAGGATGCAGAAATTGCAGAGAAAGAGAATCTTCGTCCTGCGGTGGGAATCGCCGCTATACAGCTTGGCGTTCCGAAAAGAATGCTGGCCGTGGTTGTCCCTAATGAGGAGGGGGTTGATGAATATGCGCTTGTCAATCCGCGAATCGTATCCGAGTCCGTGCAGCGCGCCTATCTGAAAAACGGAGAGGGCTGCCTGTCCGTTGAGAATGAGCATGAGGGTATCGTGCCCAGAGCTGCGCGAATCACCGTGAAGGGATATGATCTGCTGCAGAAGCAGGAAATAACGATAAAGGCTAAAAATTATCTGGCCATTGTCCTTCAGCATGAAATCGATCATTTTTCAGGAACGTTGTTTTATGACCGCATAAACAAACAGGATCCATGGCGGGAGGATCCAACAGCAATCGTCATTGAATAATGCTCAGAAATGAGCATTTTCTTATGGCTGAACGGCGCAGTCAGTAAAAGACATGCGCTTACATAGGAAAATTAGCGGGAAAACACGTTTATTTTTTTCAAAGTATGCTATAATAGTAAAAGATATCAGGTGCAGATTCAACTAAGGTATGATAAGAAAGGAGTTATTTATGAATAACAATCATCGAAATAATCGCAACACTGCACCGAGAAACAATCAGGAGAATACAAAGAACAGTTATAATAAAATCAATACGGAACGCGGAGACACTCTCATCTATGCTATGGGAGGACTGGGCGAGGTCGGTAAAAATATGTACTGCTTTGAACACGAGAATGAGATACTGATTATCGATTCTGGTGTTCGTTTTCCTGAGGAAAACCTTCTCGGTGTTGACTATGTCATTCCGGATTACAACTATCTGGTAAAAAATAACCGCAAGCGAAAGGTTCTGATCATCACCCATGGTCACGAGGATCACATCGGCGGGATCCCGTTTTTGTTAAAAAGCGTGGATATTGAGGCAATCTATGCCCCTGCCTTTGCAGTGGCACTGATCAACAAAAAGCTGGAGGAGCGCAGAATGCTGCGCAGTGTGAAAATCATTGAAATCAATGATCGCAGCTCGGTTAAGATGCAGCATTTCACATGCGGCTTCTTCAATACGACACACTCCATTCCCGATTCTCTGGGAATTTTGATCAACACGCCGAACGGACGCATCGTTCATACCGGCGATTTCAAATTTGACCTGACCCCGGTCGGCACCAATTCCGATTATCAGGTCATGGCGTATATGGGACAGATCGGTGTCGATCTGCTGCTGAGCGATTCCACCAATTCCGGTGTGGAGGATTTCTCCATTTCCGAGAAAAAGGTGGCAGCGGAAATTCTCGATACGATGAAAAAAACAAGCGGACGGCTCATCGTCGCAACCTTCGCTTCCAATGTATACCGTGTATCCCAGATTCTGGAGGCTGCAGTTGCCTGCGGAAGAAAGGTGATCATCTTTGGACGAAGCATGGAAAATGTTGTGACGATCGGACGCAAAATGGGTAAAATCAAGGTTGGCGAGCAGCATTTCCTTAGTCCGGATCAGCTGGGACGCACACCGGCAAACAAAACCTGTATTGTATGTACCGGAAGTCAGGGAGAGCCTTTGGCCGCCCTGTCACGGATTGCGAATGGAACTCACCGCTACATCAAGCTGATTCCAGGCGATACGGTTGTCTTTTCCTCCAGTCCGATTCCGGGCAACGGAGCAAGCGTCAATCAGGTGGTCAACAAGCTGTTTCGCGCCGGTGCCAATGTACTGACAAAATCCATCCTGAGCAATCTGCATACAACAGGACATGCCTCTCAGGAGGAACAGAAGCTGATGCTGCAGCTGATCAAGCCGAAATACTTTATGCCGATTCACGGCGAATACAAAATGCTGGTGCAGCATAAGGAAACCGGAAAGGAAACCGGACTGGCGGATGATCACATCTTCACCTGTGCAAACGGTGATGTTCTGATACTGCGCAATCATCAGGTGTTTGAAAGCAGCTGGCGAATTCAGGCGGATGATATATATGTTGACGGCAATGACATCAGCGGTGTATCCACAGCCGTCCTAAAGGACCGAACCATTCTGGCTGACAACGGTCTGGTTGCCGCTATCATTGCGATAGATTCCAAGGAAAACAAGGTGCTGTGCAAGCCGGTCATCGTTTCCCGGGGCTTTGTCTTCATCAAGGATTCACAGGGTCTGCTGCGCGAAGCTGAGCAGATCGTGTATGCGGCTTTAAATGAGAAAATGAAGGAACGCACCACCTTCTCCGAGCTGAAGAACTGTGTGCGCTCGACACTGGAGCCGTTCCTGTATAACAAGACGCATCGTAATCCGATCGTCATCCCTGTCATTATCAATTCCAAGACGGCAATGGCTGCCATGGCACAGGCCAGAGCTGCCAGAGCAACCAAGCGTCCGGCGAAAAAGAAGGAACCGCAGAACGCACAATCCTAGACAGTCAAACGACTGTCTTTTCTTATGGCAATGCACCGCAATTTATGATAGAATAGTAAGGAATATGAGGTGTCGGCAATGGTAAAAAAACTACTTAAAATCGTTTCTGTCCTGATACTTCTTGCTCTGATCGTCGCCGGAGTCTTCTTCTACTCCATCTATATTTCCGTAGACCGTGTGAACCTCTCCTATCAGACGATTTCCTCCAGCAAGATACCGGAAGATATGAACGATTTGAAAATCGCATTCATCAGCGATATCAAATACAATGAATACATGAACAAAGAACGTCTTACGAGTATGATCAGCAAGCTGAATACAACCGGTGCCGATGTTGTGATTTTCGGTGGTGACATGTTCTCCAACCCGCAGACAAAGGCTCCAGATTCTCAGATGAGCAAGGATTTGACAACCATCCTGAAAAGCATCGATGCACCACTTGGCAAGTTCGCCGTTCTCGGTGATGAGGATCTGGCGAATGACAAGACAAAGAAGATCGTTTCTCAGATTTTATATGACAGCGATTTTGAAATTCTGAGTGATACCAGTATACGGCTCAGAAACAAGGGCGATTCTAGCATATCACTGATCGGTTTAAACAATATGCTGAACGGCGATCTGCAGCCGGACAGGGCTATGAAAAAGGTCAGTGAGGACGAATTTAATATTCTGGTGACGCACTGTCCCGATATTGTAAAAACAAGCGGAATCAATACAAAATATCTCAATCTGATCATCGCGGGGCATTCTTTGGGCGGACAGATCTATCTGCCGCTATTAGGACCGCTGCATACCATGGAAGGAGCTGCAACCTATAATCACGGCTCCTATGATATCAATGGTACCAATCTGTATGTATCCAATGGTCTTGGAACCAAGGATATCGACATGCGCCTGCTGGCTCCTCCGCAAATTCTTGTATTCCGTCTCCAGCATGAGTCCGGAAAGAAGTAAAGAGGATGGGAAACAGCCGTCTCAGCATAAACACGCATTTTCTCTATATAATGTAGAGTAAAGGCGTTTTTTTATTTCCTTTACAGGCATATAGAATTGCGGCATGATAGGGATTATATGCGCAATCAAACCGGTACAGCCCTTTTGCATATCAGCTTCATTTATTGCCTTCCTTATAACAGGGAAATCAAAAGAATAAGGCTGTTTCTGTTGTTTCTTTCGCAACCGTTCCATGTTTTTTATGTACGCTGCCATTGGATTCTACATGGCATCCTGATTTCTGAAAGCAGATATAAAAAAAGGATGACATGTGCGAAATGCCTGTCATCTCTTTCTATAAATTATCGGTATTCCTGAAACAGGTGGTTATGCTCGCAGCTGTGCGTGCAGATCCTTCTCCAGTGTTTCCAGAATCCTGTTGTGGATTTCATTGATATCCGCATCCTTCAGCGTACGCTGTGCAGATTGGAAAACAATGCTCAACGCGATAGACTTGCTTCCCTTCTCCACATGTTCTCCGGTGTAAACATCAAACACCTCCACATTCTGGATAATATTCTCTTTCTCCAGCTTGCCGTTTTTCTTAATGCTGCTAATGATATCCGCTACCTTAACATCCTCCTTCACGACAAATGCAAGATCGCGACTGATGGATGGATATTTACTGACCTCAGTGAATTTGACCTTTCCCGGCTTGTTTTTCAACAGAACCTCCAGATTGATTTCCAGAGCGAGTGTTTCCGCAATATCATAGGCCTGTGCCATTCTCGGATGAATCTGACCGACCAGTCCAAGAAGCTCTCTTCCAAGATACACCTCTGCACTGCGATATGGATGGAAATGTACAATATCGGTATGATTTTCCTTAAACACTACACGGCTTCCCTGATAACCGATACTCTCCAGAAGTGCCTCGACCAGTCCCTTCACGGTATAGAAATCCACCTCCATGCGGAATTTCTGCCAGCGGTTTTCCTGCAGAGCACCGCTTGCTGCCACAGCCAGACGTTCCTCCACGTGTCCCAATCCATAGACATTGCTGATTTCAAACAATGCAATATCCTTGATGGAACGCGCCTGATTATAAGCCACACACTCCAGCAGACTCGGCAGAATGGAATCCCGTACATATTTGTGATCCTCACTCATCGGAGCTGCCAGCTCGACAATGTCCTTGTGCGGCATGACTGCATCCTCGATTTCCTTTTTACCAACCAGAGAATAGGTAACCGCTTCATTGTAGCCCAGATCAGAAAGCATATTTCTGTATTTTCTGCGCAGCTGCTGGCGTCTGTTCAGCGCTCCGACAGTGGAAGGCATCTTCGGCATTGTACTTGGCAGACGGTCATATCCCAGAATGCGGATGATTTCCTCTGCGATATCGGCCTCGATTGCCAGATCCATTCGATAGCTTGGGATTTTCACATGAATATCCGAATTGTTAACAGACGGCTCCAGATGCAGATCATCCAGTACCTTCATAACCTCTTCCTGCTGGAAATCCGTGCCAAGTAGAACATTGATGCGATCCAGATTCACATCAAATTCCAACGGTGTATAGCCGTTGCTGCCATACTGCTTGGTTTCTTCCAATCCACTTGCATCTGCATATTCAATCAGCAGCTGCACTGCACGATCCACAGCCTTGAAGGTAGCCATCGGCTCGATCCCCTTCTGATAGCGGACACTGGCATCCGTGCCAAGATTCAAACGGCGGCTGGTGTTTCGGATGGATACGTGATGGAAGATTGCTGCCTCGATAATGATTCCCTTTGTCGTTTCCTCAATCTTGGAATCATCACCTCCCATGATACCGGCAATACCGATTGGTTTCCCCTCTGTCGTAATGACGATATCATCCTCTTCAATGTGATAGCTTTCTCCATCCAGTGCTGTGTAATCAAACCGCTGCTGATCCTTCACTGTGATTTCCTGTGCCGGAATAGCATCAAGATCATAGAAATGCAGCGGCTGCCCTGTTTCCAGCATAACAATATTACTGATATCAACAACATTGTTGATTGACTTCATTCCGGCTGCCATCAACAGCTCCTGCATCCATTTCGGTGAAGGCTTAATGGTTACGGAATTGATGACCTTTCCCAAAAAGAGCGGACATTTCTCTGTTTCACTGCGAACGATCAGCCTGCTTGCTTCCCCTACATTGGCAGCACCCTCTACATATGGGATATTCACTTCCTTATGCAGAATCGCACCTGTTTCCAGTGCCATGGACCACGCAGCCATACAGTCATTTCGATTCGGTGTTAATCCCACATCCAGAATTTCATCATCCAGAGCGAGGTAGCCCAGCGGATTTTCATTCCCCACCGGTGCATCCTCATCCAGCACCTCAATGCCGTTTTTGCTTTCCTCACTCAGCTGATGCGGATCAACGCCCAGCTCCAGCAGGGAACAGATCATTCCATTGGACTCCTGTCCACGGATAACACCTGCCTTGATGTCACCACCCAGAAGCTTCGCTCCGACACGAGCCACAATTACCTTTTGTCCGGCTGCCACATTTGGCGCACCGCATACGATTTGTTCAATTTTATCTCCAAGGTCAACCTGGCATACATGCAGATGATCGGAATCCGGATGATCCTCACAGCTTATCACCTTACCGATGACCAGATTGCTTCCCTGACTCATTTTTTCAATGCCCTCTACCTCAAGACCGGCAGACGTTATTTTATCCGCAATTTCCTCTATGCTCATATCGGATAAGTCCATATACTGGCTTAGCCATTTCTTACTTATTTTCATGTCAGCGTCCTCCTACTCAAACCGGTTGAATGTCTTCAAGAAACGAATGTCATTGGTATAGAAATTACGGATATCCGTAATTCCGTATTTCAGCATTGCCACTCGTTCAATTCCGATACCGAAAGCAAAACCGCTCAGCTTTTCCGCATCATATCCTGCCATGGAAAGAACATTCGGATGTACCATGCCGGCACCCAGAATTTCAATCCAGCCGGTTCCCTTGCAGACCGGACAGCCCTTGCCACCACATACATGACAGCTGACATCAACCTCCACACTTGGTTCTGTAAACTGGAAATAGCTTGGACGGAACCGTATCACACGTTCTTCCCCAAACATCTTCTGTGCCAGAAACTGCAGCGTCCCCTTTAAATCGGACAGCGTGATGTGTTCACCGACAACCAGCCCCTCACACTGCATAAACTGATGGGAATGGGTTGCATCGTCATCGTCACGGCGATATACCTTCCCGGGACAGATGACCTTGATCAGCTCCTTGCCCTCCTGAGCAAATTTTTCAAGCTGTCTTGTCTGTATTGCCGTGGTATGTGTACGCAGAAGCTCTTCCGCATTTATGTAAAAGGTATCCTGCATATCCCGGGCCGGGTGATCCTTTGGTATGTTGGCACGCTCAAAGTTATAGAGATCCATCTCTACTTCCGGGCCTTCCTCTACCGTGTAGCCCAGACCGATGAATAAATCCTCCATTTCCTGCTGTACGATCATCAGCGGATGTGCATTGCCCAGATTCGGCTTCTGGCCGGACAGGGTGATATCAATTTTTTCTTCCGCAATCCTCTTTTCCATTTCTGCGACTTCCAAAACTGCCCTGCGTTCTTCAATCGCATTCGCAAACAGGGTCTTAACCTCATTTACCTGTTGACCAAATGCCGGGCGCTCCTCCTTCGGCAAATCCTTCATGGATTTCATCACTTCCTGAATCGGCCCTTTTTTACCAAGATACAGCACACGCAGCTGCTGCAGCTGGGCAAGGTCCTCACATGCTTCGATTTGGGAAAGACCTTCTTCTTTGATACTCGTTAGCTTTTCCATATTCAACTTCCTTTCTGCTTATAAAAAAAGCCACAAGACACAGGAACCCTTGCGGGCGGTACCATCCTGTTTCGTCATGCGACACACTTACTTTCTGTCATGGATAACCGTCATGGAACGGGGGTGTATTAAACCCACTCACAGGTGAATTCATAAGGTCCTGCAGTGTGCCGACTCTCAGTGCGTCATCAGCTCTCCCTGTCCTGCGGTGTCCAAATTACTACTCCTGCTCAACGTTTTCTTTTATTATTATACAGAACTTGCACGTTGTTTACAAGTCTGATTTTTATTTTGTGCACTGCTGAAACCGGATTCTATTGCAGATACTGCTTCAGCTCCTGCGGATCATCGCTGTATTTCTCTGCCACTTCCCTTGTCACCATGCCGTTTCGCACCAGACGTGCCAAAGCAAAGTTCAAAGACTGCATTCCCTCACGCATCCCTGTCTGTATAATGGAATTGATCTGATGGACCTTATTCTCTCGAATCATGCTGCTGATCGCATCTGTTCCAATCATAACCTCCAGCGCGGCAATTCGTCCGCTGCCATCACGTTTTGGAAGCAGCTGCTGCGTAATTACAGCTTTCAGTATACCGGAAACCTGCATACGGATCTGCTCCTGACGGTGAGGTGGAAATACGTCGATGATACGGTCAATTGTCTTTGCTGCCCCGATGGTGTGCAGAGTGGAAAACACCAGGTGTCCGGTCTCTGCCAGTGTAACGACAGCTGCAATTGTTTCATAGTCACGCATCTCTCCCACCAGAATGACATCCGGATCCTCACGCATGGCACTGCGAAGCGCTGTATCAAAGCTGTCCACATCCCGACCGATTTCCCGTTGATGAATAAGCGCCTGCTTACGCTGATACACGTATTCCACCGGATCCTCAATCGTAAGTATATGACAGTTTCTGCGTTCATTGATATAGTCCATAACAGCTGCCAGCGTCGTGGATTTACCACTGCCGGTAGGTCCGGTCACCAGTACAAGACCGCGCGGCTCCATAGCGAGCTGCTTCAAAATATCCGGCATCAGCAGCTCATCCAGTGTCAGAATCGTATTATTGATGATACGAATCGCTGCACAGAGCTTATCCTGCTGGCGGTATACATTCACTCTCTGCCGGTTCTCTCCCTTGCTGACATAGGTAAAGTCCAGATCCTTCCCCTGTTTAAAATCCTCCATCAACCGCTCATCCACCATAGAAAGGATCATCTCTGTCGTCTGTGTATCCTTGATGAATGCGGGATATTCCCGCAGCACGCCATTTGCCCGAATCATGGCGGGACCACCGACATTCAAATGGATATCACTGCAGCTATGCTCTCTGGCATAGGCAATCATACCTTCCAGTAAATCGTTCATAAACAGACCTCCTAATCGCTGTAAGCCGTAATCTTATACAGTTCATCCATCGTTGTCTGTCCATTGATTACAAGCTCCACAGCCTCATCCTTCAGGGTATGCAGCTGCTGTGATTTCTTCACATAGGCATAGATATCATCAATATCTCTGTGAGAAGAAATCATTCTCCGCATTTCCTTATCTATCAGTATGATTTCATGCACAGCCGTTCTTCCCTTGTAGCCTGTCTGGTTACAATGATGACAGCCTGCACCGCGATATACATATTCTATTTCTTTTCCCAGCACCTGACGTTCCAGCTCTGTCGCCTTCAGCTTTTCTCTGCAATGCGGACAAATCGTACGCACCAGTCGCTGTGAAACACTTCCAACCAGTGAATTCGCAATCAGATATGGTTCAATTCCCATATCCTCCAGACGGACAATCGAGCTGATTGCATCATTGGTATGCAGAGAGCTCAATACCAGATGTCCGGTAATGGCAGCTCGTACAGAAATGGATGCCGTCTCCGCATCACGTGTTTCACCGACCAGAATAATATCCGGATCCTGCCGCAGCAATGCCCGCAGTCCGCGCTCAAAGGTCAGTCCCGCCATGGTATTGATCTGCATCTGATTCACGCGTTCGATATTCTTCTCCACGGGATCCTCAATGGTTGCTATATTCACCTGCCGTTTTGCCAGCGTTTCCAAAATCATATACAGTGTTGTTGTTTTACCGCTTCCGGTAGGTCCTGTAATATAGATGATTCCATGCGGCATCTCCATCATACGACACATTTTCGCATAATTATCCGCATTCATGCCGTACTGCTTTTCATTCAGAATCGGCGTATTGCTGTTCAGAAAACGCAGAACAGCTTTTTCACCATATACAGTTGGAATCACAGAGACACGAAGGTTCATACGAATTCCCTCAATCGTGGTTAGAAAGTGTCCATCCTGAGGAACACGCTTTTCAGCAATATCCATATTGCTTACAATTTTGATTCGGACAATCAGCGACTGGTGCAGATTTTTCGCAAGCTGCACATAATCCACGATCATACCGTCAATACGCATACGAACCATTGTCTTATCCTCAAACGGCTCTATGTGTATATCACTGGCATTGGCATTGTAGCCTCTTGTCAGAAGACTGTTGAACAGCTTAACAACCGGTGTGTCATCCTCCTCCGAGTTATAAAGCTCGGTATCATCGAATTCAAAGGATACAACGTTTTCATTTGCCACATTGGCTGCTTCTCTGGCTTTGATTTCCGCATAGTAGTAATCAATGGCACGGTCGATTGCCGCCTTTTCACACAGACATACGGAAATATTCATGCCGGTCACCAGACGTACATCCTCGATTCCGTAGAAATTCAAAGGATCACTTGTTACTACCGTCAGGCGCCCGTTGTTTTCGCTGATGGCAATCAAATTATATTTCTGCGCCAGTGCTTTCGGTATCTTCGCAACAGCATCTACTTCGATTTTTTCTTCGTTCAAATCAACCATCGGCTCATTCAGTTTATCACTCAGTGCCTTCAGCATCTGATTCTCACTGATAAAGCCTAAATCAATCAAATGCTGTCCAAGCCGTTTGGAACGATCCTTTTTCTGTTCTGCAAGTGCCCTCTGCAGCTGTTCTTCATTGATATAACCGTAATCCTTCAGCACTTCACCTATTGGTATATTTTTCATATTTTCTACACATCCTTTTTAAATTAACTATATGTCTGACAAGTCACAGATATATTAGTATTTCCAAGCAACTCTTCAATACTTTCAAAACCTTTGGACCATCCAGCATTTATAGTAGAAGGATTCCAAACACCATCTATTCGTTGAAGAGCTTGATAAAATAACTTTTTTCCATTCACGGTGTATGAAACTATATCTCCTTTAAAATATGTTCCATTCATATTCCAAGCTTCATCAATTTTCTTCCAATAATTTCTGGCAACGCCTCCTGGAGCCCAAGCGTTATCTTCTTGAGCATTAGGCTGTAAAGGTGATGAATATACATAACGATACCACTGACCTGGATTCATTGGGTCTTCTACATAATCTCCAGGCTCAATTACCTGCCCAACATTCCATTGTTTTTCTGGTGCATCGCATCTTGCTTTCTCTCCCCCGACAGTCCAATCGCCTTCATCTTTATTATCTATATCACAAAAATCTTTACTCTTATGTTCTTCTATAATCTCATTCAATTCCGCCGTATTTAACCTATGCCATTTCTGCTTATCGTTATCCGGTGACTCCACGCTATTATGAATCTGCACTGTTGCTTGATAATATGTGTTTGTGATTTGGTATATAACAACATCCCCTGCTTCATAGCTGGCACCCTTCACCCAATATGGAGGATTTACCGGCTTCCATGCATTTCCATGATTCGTCAAGGGATCATTTCCATTTCTAACATCCTTTACTGCACGATATGTCATACCCAGATAATCAACAAATTCCCCTTTTTTATAATCATGATTTGCAAGCCATGTTCCCTTATTGTTCCCTGCCTCATTCGGCTTGGTAATGGAAGCATCTCTACACATCAGCTCATCGTATACGGTACCTTCAAATACAGGATCATCATAATCGATATCCGGATATTGATAATCCGGATCATCCACGATCTTCAATGCCCCATTTATTTTATAATAGATTTTATAGCCTGCTTCTGCCTGATCGTGATCTGAAATATCCACCTGTTTTCCTTTTATTCCTGCATTAGCAATAGCTTCTCCTTTTTTATCCTTTGCTTTAATATTCACCAGTTCCAGCGTAGAAGCTGTTTTATAAACCTGCTTCTCATTATCAGTAAACGCGAAAGATAAATCCAAACAATAATTATCACTATAGCATTTTGCAGTGATTTTCAAATTCCTTCCTCTATAAAAATCAGCATTGTATACTGCCGTATCATCCTTCATCAGGCGATTATCGTCATTTACTGAAATCCAATGCCAGTCATCAGATTTATCCGGTTTCTGCGTGGCAATCTGTACTTCACTGGCATAAACCAATTGCCCCCTTACATAGGATGAAATAGCATCCACAGCCTGCTTCTCATAATTGCTTTGTGCCGTACGATTAAAATACCCCATACTATTCAAAAGCAGACCACCCGCAATTACCATTAAAATGGAGGACAGCAGCAGAACTACAATTACTTCAATCAACGTCATTCCCTTTTTATTCAAGTGCATACCTGCCGCCTCCTTCCATCATCAGCTTACACTCTTCCACATAGAATCTGTATTCGTATTATATTCTGCATCGATATCCAATACTTTCCATCCATTTTTCGGATTCTTAACAATGTCTTTCATATCTGTCCAAGATTTGATATAGCCATTATTTTTCACATCATACAGCACTTTTCCATCTGAAGAGGAAAAAACAACCTTGATTCTATAAGTGTCCTGATCACAATAATACCAGCGTTCATTATCATAATCATAAATCATATAAAGATAATCATCGAAATCTATATCTGTATCTACTAATTCATTCCTTGGATTTAACATGATTATAAGACCACCATGGTCGTGCTGTAAATCGCCTTTTTTTATCTCCCATGGATAATATGGAAAGACGTAAACATCCTGTGCTCCAAGCTTTGAGCGATAACTTCCCGGAAGAAGCTCTTTTGGAAACTGTATCCAATTAGATGACATCAGAATATGCACATTTTTCAAAGAAGCGTTATAGGAGTCCCCGTTTTCCATTTCTTCATGTGCTTCTCTTGCTTTCTTAATTGACTTATAAAATTCATCAAGATTTGATTTAAATTCTTTATAAACGGAAGTATTCTTTACTTTTTCCTGATTACCCGGTTCTTCCAGTGTCTTTAGATGTACTCTGTCATCGTCCTTTACATTCAGTATTGCTATATTTCTAGCGACAGGTACACTTACACGATCAGATGAAATCGTATAGGTTACTTTATCTGTATCTATTTGAATATTATCTCGCACATCATTGTTCATTGTTTCTTCTGCATAAGAAAGAAGCATATCACTGTTGTTTTTAATTGTGCTTGAATTCCCCATAATTTTTAATACTGCAGAAAATCCTCCAAATAGCGTTAAACTGGCTATGGAAAGAATCGCTAGAGCTGCAATCATTTCAATTAAAGTCATACCCCTTTTATTCATTTCCATCACCTCTATCTTTAATCAACACATCGTTCCGGTATAAAATACTTCTTTTTAAACGCTTCCCATTTAAGCAATTCATTTTCAGGTTCTTTACCATCTACCAGCTCACCTAAAATTTTAAGCGGTATAATTTTATTGCCATTGAGTTCCGTTACATCATACCAATGCCCATCCTCAACATTAAATATCATAGAAGCTTCCCAATCGCCATTATTCATAGTGCTTTTTTCATTCGCATATACAAATGACAATTTCTTGCCATCCGAGCAATAGGTTTTCATATAAAATGTTTTACCCTCAAATTTTTCCGGAAAATTTGATGCTGCACTATTATCGAATTTCGGTATGCTGCTGTTATAAACACCTGTGTAAAGATATTCTCTCATACGATCGTTGCTATAATATCCATTGTTGGCATATTTTTCCCATGTTTCTCCATACTCTGCAATCATTCTTTCATATATTTCAGCATCGCTTTTCACATATTCCTGCATGACTTTATTACCTGTGCACGCTGCTTCATATAAAGGTGTTAAATGCGACATCATAATCTTCGCATTCTTGATATTGATATTTTCCTGTACCTCAGCACCCTGTCCTTTATAGTATTTTAACAACTGCCATTTTTTCAAATCTCCGGTTCTTCCCAGCTGCATATCGGCATTCACAGTCTCTGTCTGCTCTGCATAATCCACAGTAACCGATATCGTAATTTTGCCACGTATATCTTTATCCTTATCCACCGCAACACGGGAAATTTTCGCTTCCGTCACCTTTCCGATATTGGACGCTTCCGGAATATCTATATTCAATGGTGTTGACTGGTTTTCCTCTTCTGGTATCATAGCGATATAATCACTGTTGTCCAGCTCGATTTTCTCTACAATATTCTGAATAACACCCTTTGCGGTCAGATAAGCCTGGCGCTTGCTGTTATTGTTTACACTTCTGTTATAGTAAGAATATGAAATACCCAGTGCAGCTGCAACGGTTATCATCAAAACCATGATGACAGTGATGGCCCACAGCAAAGCCGATCCCTTCTGATTTCTTCTCATATTCTCACCTCTCTATCTCTATATCATGAACAGCTTAAATGTAATCGTTGTTGTTTTTTCATCATCCTCTTCCGAATATGTAATACCGGATACTTTTAATGACTTTGTCGTTCTCACATCATCTACAAGTGTCTGAACATCCGTAATTGCACCGGACACACTCAGATTCACATTATAAACCTTCAGTTTTCCATCCTTGTTCTTGGAGGAAGAGCCTTTTTTCTGCTGCAGCTGATATTCGGTATAGCTCAGAATGTCTTCCTGATCAGCCTCGGCGATACTCAGGCTGACAGGCGTCAGTCCATGCTCAATCGTCATGGAGGTGATAAGATTATCAACATCTTCCTTATTCATTTCTTCATAAAATTTATTCTTGATATTCTTTAGCTCCTCCGAAGTCTCCTTCAGCTGCTTATCCAAATCACCATAGTCAATCATCGATGCCTTCGCTGACTGCAGCTCCAGCTGGGCAGTATCATATTCCGCCTTCAGTGTGTTATGCTTTTCCAATGCCGGCAATAGCATCCAGAACAGCCCTCCGGCAAAAACAACAATACACAATAATACATACAGCAATATTTTTTCTCTCTTCGTTAATGTCTGCATACTTTCACCTACTTCAGTTTACAAAGGACCGTAGCCGAATATACTGTCGTTGTCTGCTTATCCGCCTGTGTATTCGATTCATTTGTCTTATTCAATAAATCCAGCAGCTGCTGTGCTGCGGATTCTGTATCTGTTTTTGTATCCGTATTCTTTTCTGTATTATCTTTTACATTTTCTGCAGCTTTTTCATTTGCTTCCGCAGTCTTTGTTGTCTTCTCTGTTTGCGCATATCCTGCATAATCAACGGTTTCAAAGGTCTTACTCTTTTTCAGTCTTCTGACAAACTGCTCCGTATCCTCCGCTGTAAGCGATTCCACCTGTAATGTCACCACCTGTGTTTCTCTTTGATAAGATAATGATACAATGGAAGTATTCACATCGGAAGCAATCAATATCTGATCGAATGTATTCTGACTCAGCTGCGGATAAGACTGAATGTCCTTATGCAGCGTCTTATACTTTTCTACATCATTCATCGCCTTTTGCAAGGACTGGTATTTCTCTAAATTGGGATCCTCTGCAATCTGCTTCTGCACCTGCTTCAATTCTGCTTTTGCTGCTGCAATATCAGAGTCCAATGCATGGTTCTGATAGGTCACAATACCAAACCAGGATATCAAGATAACAGCTGCACTGATGGGAAACACCAAATATTTCAAGGTGCCGACATATGGAGAGGCTTCTTTTTTCTGTTTATAGACCTTCAGTAAATCAATATCTTTATTTTTCAATCCATTTTGAAACATCTCCTGCACCTCACTTTCTGATCAGACACCCTACGGGGAACACATAATCATGCAAATGGAAATCCTTATAGTGATCCCCGGTTACATAGACAATCTTGGAATCCGGAAATTGTTCCGCCTGCAAATTCAGATTGCTACGTATACTTTCAAAAACCATCAGCTCCTCCGCATCATCCAGACCGCAGAAATATGCTCTCTCAATAGGGTACGGACTCTGCTTGGATTTGCTGAACTGGATCAGCTGGGATATATTACTGTTCATTTCAGAAATAAAAGCCTGCGTTCCCCGCTCTGAGAACAGCCTTGTTCTGTTAGAAAAGGTATAGTGGTTTTTCTCAAACAGATAAGAGGATACATTATTACCGTCCAGAACCGATACAATATAGGTTTTTCCATTCAAATCTGCCAGCTCCTGCGTTAGCTTATGCAAGGCATTAATGGAGATATCAACACTTTTCAGCCTGATACCTGTGGCATCAAACAGTTCAATATAGCTGGTAAGCAATTTTCTTTCAACAGCACAGCATAAAATCTCTCCGCCCTTTTTCTCTTCCTCTTCAAACGATGACTGCAATACACTGTAATCGTAAATCAGATCCTCATAGCTGCCATCAATATCAGCTAATTCATCCTTTGCGACCTTCAGCAGCTCCTTTTTTGAAAGCTGGGGAACCCGTATGTTTTTCACAAGAATCTGCCCGCTGTCGATTACAAGCCGGGCTTCCTTTAAGCCGTTTTCCTGCAGCTCCTTCAAAATGTCAAGGATGGAGGAGTCATCGGTAATCACACCATTGATCATTGCGCCTTCTTCCAGAGGATATTCATGAAAGGCTTCTACCTTTACCATATCTTTTTTATCACATGACCCGTAAATCATCTGTACGGCATGTGATGATATAAATAATACATATTCTTTTGCCATAAGCTTCTCCCTTTACTTTAGACTCGTTGGATTTTGATACATCTGATAGATTGGCAGCAATACCGCCAGCATGACACACAATACGATCAATGCCAGAATTATAATCATTACCGGCTCCAATAGTGTGACCATACGCTGAGATGCAGCCTCGGATTCATAATCAAAATCATCTGCCAGAGATGTCAGCATTGTTTCCAGACGTCCGCTTTCTTCTCCAATGTAAATGGAGCTTGCGAGCTTTGGATCAAAGCCGTCAATTTTCTGTATGCTCTGTGACAGTGAGGTTCCGTTTCTCACCATATTCACGACTCCGTCAAACTGAGATTCTATATACTTATTCCCGATCGTATTGCGTATGATCTGCATACCGTTGATGATGGAAATACCACTTGTATAAAGCGAGCACATATTTCTGGCAAAGCGCGCTGTATAAATGATACACAGCAGCTTACCGATTTTCGGAACATTCAGCTTCAGTTTATCAAACCGATACCGAACCTTCTCTATGCGAAGCAGCGTTGTGATGAACGCAAATATACATAAGATGCCAATCAGAAGCCAGTACCAATAATGTATCATAATCTGCGAAAGACCATTTACAATTTTCGTAATCAACGGAAGCTCCATTCCTTCAAACACACTCGAGAAGCTTGGAATAATCCAAGTAAATACAACAATGATAACAAAAACGGTTACACAAAACAGAATAATCGGATAAATCATGGCATTGCGTATCTTTCGCTTGATATGATCATCCTTCTCATACTGCAAAGCCATCGTCATAGCAACCTTTTCCATCTGTCCGCTGCTTTCTCCGGTTCGATACATATTGATCATAAGCTCCGGAAACGCCTTTCCTTCAGATTCCATAGCCATTGACAGTGTCTGTCCCTGCTGCAGCTTACGGTACATATCCGTATAAATACTTTTGATTTTCGGTTTGCTTTCTCGTTGTACAAGAATAGACATTGCACGTATCAGACTGACACCGGAGCCAATCATCGCTCCCAGCTGTCGAGAGAAATCAGACAGCTCCTTCAGAGTCAGTTTATATGTATTCTGCTGTGTGTTTGTCACATCCTTACAGTCAATCAGATACTGATCCCTGGAACGCAGAAAAGCAGCAAGCTCACTCCTGCTGTTCACTTCCATTTTTCCGGTTATCCTTTTGGCATTTATATCCTTCGCCGTATATTTATAAACCGCCATATCTGTATTCCCTCCAAGCCTGTTTTATAATCCAAATAACGATAGATACCTCTGTATCAGAGTTTCACCATAAAGTAATGATATCATAATCCCTGCACACAGATACGGTCCAAAGGCAATATGCGCTCCCTTTTGTGTTTTTCTTGACAAAAGCAGATATACTGCATAGCTTCCTCCTATCAGTACGGAGATAAAAAACGCAAGGAGTGTCAGCTTCCATCCCAGCAGAAAGCCGGCTACAGCAATCAGCTTGATATCCCCGCCGCCAAAGCAGTCCGGAATCAGAAGCGTCAACAGATACATCGGAAGACTGACAATGAAAAAGCCGATAGCTCTTGTCATTAACGCTGTTTCCGGATGCAATACTGTGAAAATGCCAACAGGAACAATTAAAGATATAATTAAACCATTTGGTATTGTCATAGTATCAAAATCAATCATGGTGATTGTGAAAAGAATCATGAATACTGCAAACACAAGAACAGTATCCCAGGAAAACCCATAGGTATAAAAGCAAAACATCCCGATACAGCCTCCAAGAAACTCCAGTACAGTTTCACGTGCTGAAATCTTATTACCACAGTATCGGCATTTCCCTTTCAGAAACAGATAGCTGAACACCGGGAATAAATCATACCACTGCAGCTGATGATGACATGAAGGACAGAAGGATCTCCCCTTTACAAAGGATAAGCCCTGAGGAAGTCTCCATATTACCACGTTCAAAAAACTAGTGATACAAATTCCAATAAGGAATGCATATAGATATAGCAGTAATAGTAAAGAGTCCATTTACTCACCATCCTTCTTTAATTAAAAGTGTAAATATAAAGCCTCTTGGAAGAGGCTTTATATTTAATCAAATCTATTGGTTTTTCTTAATTTCTGTTTGCGTTGCTGTGTACGTATCATCAGATCCTTCAACTTGAATCTCACACTTATCTATCTTCTTTTCTGTCAGCGTGCATGTAATCGACTTAACAGCACCTTCCGGATATTTAGCATCGCCGTCATCACCGGTTTTAGAAAGACCTAATTCACCATTAATGGCATCAACATTATTAACTTTTGTTGTCAAATCATCATTAGAAATACCTGGATTTTCACCAATCTGGCTTGTGGCATAAGACTGAGCTGCAACATAACCTGCTCTTACCTGAGACTGCACCTTCGTATCTGCTGCCTCATTGATATACTTCATAACAGCCGGTACTGCCAGCGCCATCAGGATACCGATGATTACCAGAACCACGATGATCTCAACCAGCGTAAATCCCTTCTTGTTCTTCTTCAATTTCTTAACATTCATTTTTCTCTTCTCCTTTTTTCAGCAGGCAATGCTTCACAAGTTATACTTTATGAAACAGGTAATTTTCATAATCAGCTGTTCTCTATGCAGGATATGCAGAAAACTCCATTCTCACCTGTGAATTATGCTAATTCCCCATTCCATAATAGTTCAGGTTCATAGACATTTAAGGTATGAAAAGTCAGCCAAATTTCCACAAAAGCCCTTCTGCATTGCCAAAATCTTAACGTTTATATTATAACATAGAAAAAACAGGGAAAGTTTTTTTTGTCATATTTTTATATTATTTTTCAGCTATAAGCATTCAAACT
>NZ_CAXSSO010000007.1:0-232840 GCF_964240115.1 Clostridium sp. HGF2 | reverse complement strand
TTTGTCATATTTTTATATTATTTTTCAGCTATAAGCATTCAAACTAAAACTTCGTGTGATACTGATGTGATAATCGCCATACACCTCTTACGATTCCAAAACGATTATTTTAGCTGCGTTCCTCATTTTTTAAACGCATACATGCAGATTCCTGCCGCAACAGCAACATTCAGGGATTCAAAGGTATGCATCTCGATAAACACATGAGTATCCGCCAACCGCAGAACCTCCTCGCTGACACCCTTTCCTTCATTGCCAAACACAAGTGCAAATGCATCAGGCACTGCAATTTCACGAAGTGCCGAGGCATTGTGCAGAGAAGTCGCAAGAATTCTGGTACCCTTCTGCTTCAAACTCATCAGCATAGCCTGCACATCACCTCGAATCACCGGAATGTGAAGCAAGGCTCCCTGTGTGGAACGTATCACCTTTTCATTGTATACATCACAGCTGTGTGCAGACAACAGGACTGCATCATATCCAAAGGATACGGCAGTTCGAATGATGGTTCCGACATTCCCCGGATCCTGCACATCATCCAGTACGATAACCCGTTTACCAAATTCTGCATCATGGTATTGCGGCATATGGCATACGGCCATAATCCAGGTACCGGATACACTGCTTTCCAGCTTCCGCAGAATGTCCTTCGTGACCTCATACACCGGATATTCCACAAATGCATGTGCTTTTCCAATCTCCACAAGTACAGCCTCGACCAAGCCGGCTCTCGCAGCTTCTTCAATCAGATGTTCCCCTTCTACCAGAAATCGCTGATCCTTTTCACGATATTTCTTTTCCTTATATTTTGCCCATTGTTTTACCTTTGCATTGGTCAGTGATGTAATCTCCATAAAGCTCTCCTTTTTTATTAACCGTTTCGCCAGCATGAAGTCTTCCTAATTGCAGCAGCAATATCCTTTATATCTGCATTTAAAATCCAGAATGTCTTTCTGCAAGCTTCATCTCTGCGGTTTTCCAGCAAATCCTTCAGCTGGCTTCTTAAGGCTTCATCCTCACAAATCAAATCTACGATGACTCCGGAATACTGTGTTCCCGCTCTGCTGCGAAGCTCTCGAACCACCGTTTCAAACTTCTTTGCCTTTGCATAATTTCTGCCATAGCTGTCCGTGGCAGCATCTAGTGAATCACAAATTGCTATCATATCAATAAATATCTTCTGCGGCGAAGCTTCTATATGAAAATCCTTTGGATATCCGGACTTTCCGTCATAACTCTTATGATGTCCGACTGCCATATCATAAAAGCAGGCCAGCTGCGGTATCCGCAATAGAATTTCCGCACTGCTTTGCGGATGAAACTGAATGGTTTTATACTCAACAGCACTTAATCGGCGGTACTGCATATTCACAACACTGCTGCAGCACACCTTTCCAATATCATGAAGCAAAGCACCGATACGAATATATTCCAGAAATTGTGCAGCTTTATGCTGTACCTCCTCCTCGCTCATGCAATTCAGCTGTCCGATCAGCAAGTCCGCCCGGCTTCGCAACATGGCTTGCGTTATCAGACTGGCTGCATCGCTGACCATAAGGGAGTGAATTCCTGTCTGTACCTGCCGGAAAACAAGCAGCCGCAAAACATAAGCCAGCACCTTTTCATCATCATGGAAATAGGATAACTGGGAACAGACAAAATCATATATTGCTGTATCTGCGATATGCTCCAGCTTTTTGCCAAAGGGAATGGAGGCCAGCACTTGAGCAAAGCGATCCAGCTGTTCTTCAAAGAAAGCACGATATTCCTCATGCCCTTCCTGTATCAGTGTCCGCAGACTGTTCAGGATGCAGATCCATACCTCTATTAAAGAATTATCATAATTAAAATTCTTCCCTGTGATGCTGGAAGGAAGTCGTTCCATTTCCTGTTTCATTACCGCATACAGCATATCCTCCGGCAACTGCTCATGGACACGAATTGACATCAAATAGCTGATTCTTTCATGTATTTCCTCCGGCGTCCCCTTATCTGTATAAGAGCCGCAAAGCCTCTTACTTTTTTCATACATGTAATCCGCGATATCCGAGGTATAAGCTTTCTTCTGCAGCTTTATTGCCAGATCAGAAAAGCTGGACAGCATATTGGAACGAATCAGCGGCAATACAGCATTATACGGCTTCGTCATATCTGCCTCACGCATAAACCGTTCCACCATCGCAATGGCATGCTCCTGCTCCGGCAGGATAACCTCTTTGAGAAATGACGAAAACTGCTCATCTGCATGAAGCATTTCATAACGGCATACGCTCAGAAGGTCATAAATGCTCAACCCATAACTCTTTTCCATATCACTTAGGGTATCGTAAAGCTCTTCATACCGTACAATCACCATTTCACAGTACTGAAGAATTTCTTTATGAAAATGGAAAACATCCAGATCGTGCAGACAGATTGCAAGAATATAATAGCATTTCATCTCAGCTACTCTGTTTTGCCTTGATGAGTAATACTCAAGCAGAGAAAGCGCAGCTGCGTAAATCATATGCGTGTCCTCCAGACGCATACAGTTGATAAACAGGTACGTCAGTAGGGAAGCAGCCTCCTCCTTTTGCCAGTGAGATGGATGATCGATGTAATATTGTAAATATTCCTGTATGAAATCCGTTTCCTTCTGATACATTTGACGCATTTGCTTGGAATACTTTTTATAATCCTGAAGCCATGTTTCAAACGCCTTACCTTTTGTAAGAGAGATTTCGTGGAGCTTCTGATTGATCTGCCGGATTACTCCGTAATAGCTGTCATATGCGCTGCTCCATTCCTCTACCGTAGTAAACATTCGTTTTTTACGTATCATAGCATCATTCCTTTTAAATCCATTGTACTTTATTTCCAATGGCATTGCCAGAAAAATATTATGTTCTACCCAAAACAGATAAAAGTTGTATTCATCCTTACATCGCCTGATGATATCATGCAGCTTTCTCAATAAAGAATATCCTCATAATTCATGAGCGATGGAGTATCCTCTGATGAAAGTCCAATTCGAAAAATGAAAATGCATACGGAAAAGCAGCACGTTTGCTATCCTGTTTTGTGAAGCACACAAATTCAATTCCGGCAGTGTTATCTTTTTACCACCCGGATACGTAGTTTGCATACGAATGAAAAAGAAGTGCGGACATCCATACGTTTATCCGGCACTCCTTTGCCTTACAGCAGATAGCACTCTTTGATTTATCCAGGCGCATTTATACCTTAAGTCCGGCAACCACGCATGATTTGCAATTGCCGCTTACTTCTGCTCCAGCACCTCTGCACAGCGATCACACAGGCCATCCTCCGCATGGGAATCCGTAATATTCCAGCATCTTGGACAAACCTTGCCTTCACACTTCTCAACTTCTACCTGACACACTTCATATTGCTTCAATTCATCCACGGAGAAGCTGACCTTGGAAACAATCAGCCACTGGTTGAAATGATTTCCGCACAGCTTCTCAATCAGTGCACGGTCTTCATCGCTCACATTGATCATCACATGTGCTTCCAGAGACTTACCAATCACCTTTTCCGCACGCGCTTCCTCCAGAGCCTTGAAGATATCCTGACGAATCGCCATCATGCGTTCCATATCCGCTTTGATTGTATCAGCACCCTGTACATCCAGTGCCTGTGCAAAGCTTCCCAGATGGATACTTTCTGCTTCGGTATGGAAGAAGTCGTTGACCTCCTCACAGGTATGCACGAGGATGGGTGCCCACAGGCGAACCAGCGTGTTGACCGCATGCCACAGCACCGTCTGTACCTGACGACGTCTAGGCGCATCCTTTTTCTCAATATACAGGATATCCTTCGTATAATCCATGTAATAGGCAGACAGCTCGTTCGTCATCAGATTGCTCAGCATATTGGTGATATCCGCAAAACGGTATTCCTTATATGCCTTTATTGCTTTTTCATTCACTTCATTCAACAGGACCAGAATATATTTGTCCAGCTCCGGCAGCTCGTTGATATCCACAAGATCCTCTTTTGTGAAATCCTCTTCCGGATTGACATTGGCAAGCATGAAGCGGAACGTATTGCGCACCTTGCGGTACTGCTCGCTGATCTGCTTTAAAATCTCATCCGACATACTGCAGTCCGCTTGATAATCGACACTTGTCGCCCACAGACGCAGGATATCCGCACCGTATTTCTTCGTGATTTCTCCCGGTGCTACCGCATTCCACTGTGATTTGCTCATTTTCACACCCTTGCCATCCATAACGAAGCCGTGGCTCAGTACCTGCTTGTAAGGAGAGTGTCCATGCACAGCTGTACCGATGATCAAGGAGGAATTGAACCATCCGCGATACTGATCGCTGCCCTCGAAATACAGATCGGCAGGATAGCCCAGTCCGCGTTCCATCATGGCTCCGGTATGAGAGCTTCCGGAGTCAAACCATACATCCATCGTATCGGTTTCCTTGCGGAATTCTCCATTTGGGGAGCCTGTATGTGTATAGCCCTGCGGCAACAGCTCCTTCGCTTCCTTTTCGAACCAGATATTGCTGCCATGCTCACGGAACAGCTCTGCCACATGGGCAAATACAGCCTCATCCATAATCGGCGTATCATCCTCCGCATAGAAAATCGGAATCGGAACACCCCATGCACGCTGCCGGGAAATACACCAGTCACCGCGATCAGCAATCATATTGTGCATACGCTGCTGTCCCCACTTCGGAATCCAGTCAACATTCGCAATCTCTGTCAGCAGCTTTTCACGAATCTTATCAATGGACGCAAACCACTGCGTTGTTGCACGGAAGATAATCGGCTTCTTTGTTCTCCAGTCATGCGGATAGGAGTGCGTAATGAACTCCAGCTTTAACAATGCGCCCATTGCATCCAGTCTCTGTGTTACCGTCTTGTTGGCATCATCGACATACTGTCCCTTCAGCCAGTCACCGGCATCCTCCATCATGCAGCCGTGCTCATCCACATTGCAATACGCAGGCAGACCGTATTTCTGTCCGATGAAGAAGTCATCGGCACCAAAGCCCGGTGCCGTATGTACACAGCCGGTACCTGCATCTGCCGTTACATGATCCCCCAGAATTACCAGGGATTCGCGATCATACAGCGGATGCTGACAGGTGATCATTTCCAGCTCGCTTCCCTTATAGGTTGCCAGCTTTTTCTTTGTTTCCAGACCAAACTTCTCCCACAACGCATCCACCAGCTCTTCCAGAACGATCAGCTTGCCCTTTTCGCTTTCCACAAGCGCATAGGTGTAGTCCTTATTCAGACAGATTCCCAGATTGGCAGGAATGGTCCACGGTGTCGTTGTCCAGATGACAAAGGAAGTATCGCTGTCCAGAACGCCCTTGCCATCCTTCACCGCAAATTTCACGAAAATCGTCGGACTTTTGATATCCTTGTATTCAATTTCCGCTTCCGCCAGTGCGGTTTCACTGGAAGGACTCCAGTAAACCGGCTTCAATCCCTTATAAATCAGACCGTCCATCGCCATGGAGGCAAAAATTTCAATCTGATGTGCTTCAAAATCCTTGGTCAGTGTGATATACGGATGATCGTAATCGCCGACAACACCCAGTGATAAAAATCCCTTTTTCTGACGGTCCACCTGTTCCAGCGCATAGTCATAGCACAGCTTGCGGAAATCGGATAATTCCATCTCCTTGCGGTTATGTCCCAGCTTCTGAATTGCAGTTTCAATCGGCAAGCCATGCGTATCCCAGCCCGGCACATACGGCACCTTGTAACCGGCCATATAGCGGTTACGGACAATGACATCCTTCAAAATCTTATTCAGGGCATGTCCCAGATGGATATCCCCGTTCGCATACGGTGGCCCGTCATGCAAAACAAACGCTTCACAGCCCTCACGGTTCTCCAGCATTTTTTCATAGATTTCGCTTTCCTTCCAGCGCTTCTGAAAGTTTGGCTCCTTTGTCGGTAATTTTCCACGCATTTCAAACCTTGTCTTCGGCATTAACAGTGTATCCTTGTATTCCATATCATTTCCTCCTTTTATGAAAAAAAGACGCCTTCTATCTAAGGACGTCTTGTAACGCGGTACCACCTTAGTTCACATGAAGCTCATGTGCCCTCAGCTTATAACGACAAGCGTATCGTATTTCCCTACTGCTTTCAGGAAATCTGCTCCAAAGTGATATCTTCTATATCCATCCTGCCGACTCTCACCAACCGTCAGCTCTCTTCAAGTCCACATATAGAAGCATGTCTTTATCTCAGCATTTATATTTCTTTTTTCAATAAATCAAGATCCGGTATTTCAGGGGCTTCAAAATCATCCAGTGCCTGCGTGATTTTCTGCAGCTCCTTACGCATACTGCCCTTCAGATCGTTCGCCTCATCTCCAAGGCGGGCCACCTCCATCAAAATTCCACGCGCCATCATTAAGGATTCCTTTACAATGGCATCGGCATTGCGGTGTGCCGTATCGACGATCATATTTGCTTCCTTCATCGCCATGCGTGTCATTTCGTCCGCAGCTTTTTCCTTGACCTCGAGATTCTCACTGACATCCCGGTAGCGTGTTTCCAGCTCCTGATATTCTCTGGTTAGTTCTTCTTTCAGTAAGTTGGCTTTTTCCAGTTTTTTCTGAAGGCTTTCCATCTGCAGCTTCTGTGTCTGAATGTAATCCTCCACCTGATAGCGATTATATCCATTTTTCATTGTATCAAATGCGTATCTGTCCATAATCCCTCTCCTATTCACTGATACATGCCAACCTCAATGACAAGATTTCCCTTTTTTGTTTCCTTCACAACCTCTTTCAGCTGGAATCTTCCATGTCCGCGAATGGAAATAACACAAGTATTATCGCACAAATAGGACGTTTGTTCAAGTATTACATGATCAACTTTTACCTGTTTGCTCCGTATGAGATCTGCAGCCTTTGCCCTGCTGAGTCTGGCGAGCGCAGCGACCAGCGTATCCAGTCGAAGAGAGGATACTATCAGTGATTTGTAGGCAATATCCGGTTCATAGCTGACAGACTCCTCACTCGGCTCCAGATGGACGGCACAGCGTTTGATTTGCGTCAGATTGGCAATCAGATAATTGCCGATATCCGGATCCACAAACATATGCACCGCATCCTGTTCAACGATAAGATCCCCGGTTTTATCCCGCTCAATCCCCAGATTCATCAACGCCCCGAGCACATCACGGTGTGCCAGCTTTCCAAAGCTGTAAGAAATCTTCGCCTTTAGATGAAGCACAGGAATCTGTACCTCTTCCTCCCAAGGCAGAAAGGCAAGCCGGCAGCGTTCGGCCTGCGCATAGCCGCCATCTTTGCGATACAAAATCCGATGTCCGCAAAAGCGTTCGGCTATCTGTATCTGATCAGGCGAAAAAAAGGGTGTAACAACAACCCGGTTCCAGCGTTCCATGCGATCAATCTGATCCTGCAGGCGCCGGACGAATTCCTCGTTACCCCGATAATGCTCTATTGCGACAGACAATGGTTAGTCTTCCTCGCTTGCGTCAAGGCTGATTTCCCCATGTACCGCCACGCTGCGCGGCGTACACAGAATCACATTATGCCCGATTTTCTGAATGCTTCCATCCAGAGCGAAGATTACACCGGTTAAAAAATCAATGGTACGCTGTGCATAGTCACGCTGCAGCTTGTGCAGATTGACAACAGCCGCCTTGTTTTCCTTCAGGCGTTTTGCGATTTCTTCGGACTCATCAAAGGAACGAGGCTCAAACAGAACCATTTTCGTATCGGTTGGCAAGTGATTTACTTTTGATTTCGGTCTTTCATATTCGGAAATAGAAGGAGTATCCTCTTCCTGTTCTACTTCTAAAACGTCATCTTCATCCATTGGCGCTATAAATTCTTTGAATTTCTGACTGATGCTCATTTACGCGTCCCTCCTATACATTATGTATATTCTAGCACAAAAATCCCTTTATAAAAAGGGATTTTTCATGAAATTTATACAAGTGCCGCAAACTGTTTCAAAAGCCCTCCTTTTTGTAAAAAAACTTCAGCATCGAAATTTCACAAGAATAACATCACCCGCGATATTTTCGATTTCCTGCGTGGGAATCTCGATTTCATCACACGGGAAGAACCAGGGAAACAGCTTTTTCACAAAGGACTGCGTGGGATGGACAAATATGGAATGAATCACATACGTGCATGGATCAAATTCCACATCATTGACGAGTCCGATCATACTGCCATCCATCACATTGATGACCTGTCTTCCGCAAATATCCGTATATTTCAATTCTATCACCTGTTTCAGTATATGCCCTTCACCCGCAGGTGTTGCCTAGGAATCAAATTCTTTTTTCAAAACTGCAATGGCGTTTTTTTCCAGACGTGACACCTGTGCCTGCGAGATGCCCAGCTCTCCGGCAATCTCTGTCTGCGTCATATCCTGATAATAGCGTTTCTGTATGATATCCAGCTCCTTCCCCTTTAAGCGTGTCAGACTGCGCTTTAACGCCATCAAATTGTTCAGATGCTCGATTTCATCCTTGTCATCCTTGATCTGATCCAGCAAAAACAGCTCATCTCCGTCCGAATTGTATACCGGTTCAAAGATGGAAAGCACACTCTGTGTGGAATCCAGGGCATCCACGATATCCTTTTCCTTAACCTCCAGCTGCTGGGCAAGCCAGGAAACACTTGGTTCCTTTTGATGCTTATGTACATACTCCTCCTTCAGCTTGAAGGCCCGATACGCCAGATCCTTTAAATGGCGGGATACCCGGATTACCTGATTATCGCGCAGATAGCGTTTGATTTCACCCATGATCATCGGTACCGCATAGGTGGAAAAGCGCACTTCATGCTTCAGATCAAAATTGTCGATGGACTTCACAAGCCCGATGCAGCCAACCTGAAACAGATCATCCATATTTTCACAGCGATTGGAAAAGCGCTGCACAATGGACAGCACCAGCTTCAGATTTCCATTGATCAGTGTTTCCTTGGCACTTTCATCGCCCTGCTGGAGCTTCACAAACAGCTCCTTCATTTCTGCATTTGTCAAGACCTTTAACTGTGCGGTATTGATACCGCTGATTTCTACTTTATAACGACTCATATGCTCTTTGCCTCCTAGTGTCTGTACTAGCAGTGTGCCCGAGCCGTTTCTTTGTTATGCGTAAAAGCAGGCAGCTTTTCCTGTAAGTAATTGGAAGGAAAACAGTCTTGACAATAGTAAGATAAAAACAGCCGGATCAAACGTCTGTCCGACTGCTTATAAGGTTTTTTTCAGTGCATGGTTCCTCGTATTTTTCAAATTTCATAATCCGTTGCTGCAGTTGAGCCGTTGTTTTACTGTGAGTTCTTCATCTGTACCTTCAGCTTGGCGATAATGCGCTTTTCCAAACGGGATATATAGGACTGGGAGATTCCCAGACGCTTGGCGATATCCTTCTGGGTCAGCTCTTCATGCTGAATGCCGTAGCGCATCTGCAATATCTGGCGTTCCCGCTCCTTCAGCGTCGACATCGCCTCCAGCAGCTCCCGCTTGTTTTCCTTTTTTTCAAACTCCTTGGTCACGACATCATCATCGGTTCCCAGAATATCCGAGAGCAGAAGCTCATTTCCGTCATAATCGATATTGAGTGGTTCATCAAAGCTGACCTCCACCTTGCGGCGGCTTTTCTTGCGCAGAAACATCAGGATTTCATTTTCAATACAGCGTGACGCATAGGTCACCAGCTTGATATTCTTATCCCGTTTAAAGGTATTGACCGCCTTGATCAGCCCGATGCTTCCGATACTGATCAGATCCTCCATAAAAATCGGATTAGTTTCATAGCGCTTTGCGATGTATACGACAAGGCGAAGATTATGTTCAATCAGTGTGTTGCGGGCCTCCTCATCTCCGTTTTCCAGAGCAATCAGTGCAGCCAGCTCCTCTTCCTTGTCCAGCGGCTTGGGAAGTACATCATTTCCCTGGATGTAATAGACCTCCATGACATCCTGTTTAATAAATAAAAAGCGAATGAGTTGCAGCAGTTTTTTCATCATCATCACCCCAGTGTCATCATATTCATGTTCAGCAATACTTCGCAGTTCAGCGGAAGGCTTACATGGTTTCTGCAGCAGACCAGCACCCTGTGCTTATGGCATCCCTCTATCGCCGCCAAGCATGCATAGCAGCGTATGACAGAGGTATCGTCAACGGTATTCATTACTACCAATTCTATGTCCTGTTTCTTAAAATATGTCTCATAGGAGGAAGAAATAAACAGGACCGGTATTCCTTCATAGCTCAGCAGATTTCCACTGTCCAGCCATCCCTTCAAATGCAGCGTCGTATCCGCAAGCTCAATCTGTAGTCGGTACAGGTAATTCATGCGTGCCAGCATATCCTTCCATTTTACATGCAGCAGCACAAACAAAAGTACATAGACCAGCCACAGCCAGTACACAGCTGCATGAAGGGGGACGAACCAGAGAAAGTTATGAAAACCGCCCTGATAAAACGCAAAGGATGTCATGTACCAGAGCATGCGAATCACCTGCATCATCATCCAGCTTTTTGTGCAGAAGCGAAACTGCCAGAAAAAAAAGACAACCTCTTCAAGCACGAGAAGCAACCACGAGCCGGGAAAGAACAGCAGGCAGCCCGGTATGCTGAGAGCCAGCGCATAGACCAGCATTTTCCGTATCGGCAGCGGCTGTACACAGGCATAGGACGCCATTAAAAATGACAGCAGAATGGTTGCGGTGTTATGCAGCATACTGACCTCTACATAGCTCTCCATACAAACATCCCTCCTTCATGGCACAGTATACACCTGGCTATGTTATGAATCTGTCGATATTCGCCATACGCAAACCGATAAAAACCGGCAGGCTTCGACACTCAGACATGCATGTTCGCATACTCCCTGTGCAATTCAAGCAGATTGGGCTGGATATGATGCTTACTGCAGAAATCCACATACTGCTTCAGATACCCTTCCAGCTGTCCGCTATGAGCAAGCATGGTCATATCCTTTGAAAAATACGTGAGAAACTCCTGAAACGATAAAAACGACATAGCATCACCTCTATCCTATGGTATGCAGGCCTGTCAGAAATAGAACCGCGCTTATTCCTTTATTGATGCCTTACAGGATTATGAGGTCAAATACAAATTGCAGACTGAAACGACTGTTTTCTAATCATAAATTAAAAACAGCAGACCCCTGCCTGCTGAGCATTCCCATACAATATTCAATCATGTACCTGTTTCCTAGCTGTACAAAGCTATGATATTTCATTATAAAGAAGAGCTTCCTTCACGCATCCGCACGTATCATGCATACCACCTTGCGCCGTTTCTTTTTAGAAAGTCTGTGTTTATTGCGATGTTCAGAACAATTGCGGACTTTTATACGCCTATCCTGTCCCTTTCAGATTTTCTTCACGATGCTGATGACATCTATCGTAAACGTCCCCTTCTGATAAAGTCATCAGCACAGGCAGCTGCTTCGATTATCATCCTTAATGCGTGTACAGCAAAACACCATTGCCGCGCAATGGTGCTTTGTGTATCAGCTGTTCACCCTTTAGTTTGTGAAATTATCGAAATATCCCTGAACGAGTACGATCGGTGTTCCCTTGTCTCCGGAACCGCTCGTCAGATCACAGAGAGAGCCGATCAAGTCTGTCAAACGTCTTGGAGTTGTTCCCTGAGAAGCCATGTTTCCGACCAGGTTGTCTTCCTTTTCACGGATTTTCGCCTCGATTGCCTTCTGCAGCTCCTCACCCTTCAGCTGTGCAAAATCATTGTCTGCCAGATATTTCAGCTTCAGTTCATTCGGAGTCCCCTCCAGTCCTGGGGTGTATGCAGGAGAAACACAAGGGTCCGCAAGCTCCCAGATTTTCCCGACAGGATCCTTAAAGGCACCGTCACCGTACACCATAACCTCCACATGCTTCCCGCACGCCTGCAGTACCTGCTTCTGAATATCCTGTACCAGCGGCTGGCAGTTTCTCGGAAACAGCTTCACCATGTCCTCTGTAGATTTGTTGGATCCCAAAAGACCAAAGGCTTCATTGTATCCGGACCCGTCAACGGATGCCGTCATAATATCATCCAGGCCGCAGACACGCTCGGCACCGTTTGCTTTCAGAATTCGTTTTGTTCTAGCTCTTGTGTGAATGTCACAGGTTAGAACATTTTTTGTATACTTAAGAATTTCCTTTGGATGGTTGGCGAAAATGATTTCCACCTCGGCACCGCAGGATCGGATCAGATCACCATAGTAGCTCACATAGTCAATTCCGGTAAATTCATGACGGTTTTCACCAAAGAGCTTCCGATATGTTTCCAGACTCAGGACATCGCTGTACGGATTGATTCCGGCTTCATCCAGCTTATCGATGGATACCAGCTCGTTTCCGACCTCATCGCTTGGGTAGCTCAGCATCAGAACGACCTTTTTCGCCCCCTTTGCAATTCCCTTCAGACAGATTGCAAACCGGTTACGGCTCAGGATCGGGAACATAACACCAATGGTTTCTCCTCCCAGCTTTTCCTTAACATCAGCGGCAATTGCATCCACTGACGCATAATTTCCCTGTGCTCTGGCAACGATGGACTCCGTTACCGCAATAACATCACGGTCACGCAGTTCAAAGCCCTCCGCTTCTGCAGCTGACAATACGCTTTGTGAAACGATGGCAGCCAGATCATCTCCTTCACGGATAATCGGACAGCGCACACCTCTGGATACCGTTCCTATTTTTCTTTCCATAATCTCTAACACCTTTCTTTACTTTGTGTATCTTCCATCTATTTCAATCACCCTTGTGATTTGAAACCCTGATAACGCAAGAAAAACCGCATCATGTACGGTTTGTCCTACCAAAAAAACTTGCTTTTCTTCTGCTTTTGCGGCAGAAATTCAAATTGTACATCCACTGTGTCACCATCTATGTTTAACAGCGCATAGCTGGGACCTCTGCCATCCCTGCTTCGCCACAGCGATCCGGGATTGATCAAACGGATACCATCCACTGTTTCATCCGCCGCGATATGCGTATGTCCATAACAGACAATATCACAGCTGCGCTCCTTTGCGGCATCCGCCAGCTGCTGGCTTCTGCGTGAATACATAAACTGATGGGAATGTACAATAAAGATACGATGAGTCCCGATACTCAAAATCTGCTCATCCGGATAATCATAAAATATATCATTGTTACCGCCAACCGTCACAAAACGGGGAAATGCCCCCGGATCCGCATCGATATCTCCGCAGTGAATATATGCATAGGCATCCCCATGCTGCTGCAGAACATATTCCAGCGCATCATCACGGCCGTGACTGTCACTGACTACTACTATCTTCATTTTTACCACCGCTATTATCATACCAAAAAATGCAGACATTTAGAAGTGTTTTTTTTAAATACGCTAGAACTGTACCTCATTATACGTCAAAGCATACACCGATACCATATCCTCCTTCTGATCCTTCGGTGAAATCGTGACCCCGTCCACGCGTACCTCGACCTTTTCAATGCCGGGCAGTGCAGCCAGAGATAGCACCAGGGCATTGTACACATCCTGCTTCACCGTGCGGTTGCTGGCAAGGATATTCTTATTCAGATTCACAATCAGGGAGCCGTCATAAACATCAAAGCTGCTGACCTTGATATCATCGGCATACAGCGGCTGATCAAGCGCACTGGAGACACTGATATCGGAAAGAATGTTTTCAACACTCGCCTTCAAGGCATCCCCCTGACTCTGTGCAACCCGCTTACTTTTGGGAACCATGTATTCATTCCCCTGTACCTTTTTTGTATAGAATACCGTCAAGGAGGCAGAGTCATGCAATGTGGTTGTTGAGGTTTCGAAATGATTGATACCGATACTGCGGTTGAGGATTTCCGGAATCGGTGTCTGTGCATTCGGCATACTGGTCAGCTGTTTATCATTCAGATAGAGCTTTACCTGCTCGATATCATGAAACTGCGTAGCTCCCCATGTGATTGCCTCCAGAATACGCAGCTCATTCTCCTTATCATAGTTTTTCAGAGAATCATCAAAATACAGGGATACAATGCCGTTTTTGATAGAAGAGGACTGCAGGGTGCACTCCTTTGTAAACAATGGCGCAAAGCCCTTGATTTCCTGCTTCCCGCTCATATAGGAAAACATGAGTGCCAGCTTATCCTCCTCGCTCATCTCCTCACTGACCGGTATGGATAACGGAACCAGTGTCTTATCGCTGTCCATCATATAAATCTGCATATGCTTTGTTTCATCCTTTGTGGAAATCACCGGGGATGCACTTTGTTCCTGTGCCGGGAAAAAGCGTACCGACAGATATCCAATCATGGCGATGGCCCCGAATACCACGGCCATCTGTTTCTTGAAGGTTTTCTTCATACGTTGTTCACCTCTAGTTCAATGTATGTGGCAGGAACAGAAAAAAGAACAGGTCCGACCTGTTCTTACTCCTTCAAATCACTGATATTTACTTCATCCAGGACATAGCCCTCATCATGCAGCTTTTTCGCGATTTCCTTACCGACATAGCGCAGGGTGTAGGGCTGATAGCGTTTTCCTGTCGCATCCTCCTTCTGTTTAGGATAGCGGATAATGAAGCCGAATTTATAGGCGTTGTCCTTCAGCCAGATTTCCTGATCGCGCTCCTCCTCACTCGGATTTTTCTTTTCCTTTTTATCCGAGCTCTTCGCTTCCTCCTTCTTTCCTGCATCTTTATCCTTGTCGCTTTCCTTTTTCTCATCAAATTCCGTCGTCAGGCCGTTTGGCAGCAGGCGTACCGTATAGCCGAGCTGAAATTCACTCTGTCCCGGATAATCCCAATGCTGCAGCACTTCCTCCCCATAAACGAGCTTTGCTTTTTCAAACAGCTTCATCTGATCCTCATAGGAAATATAGCCGGCTATCACCTTCATATCCCCGTTTTCCTTCTGGTTGACTTCCCCTGCAGCCGCCATCAGCTCCTTCAGCGGCTTAACGACCTCTTTCTTGATTGTGATGTCATTGGCCTGCGGAACAAGGGAGGCGTGGGGAAGATCATTGATGGATACCAGATCCTTCGGTTCATAGGTATACAGCGTATTTTTACCACCCAGCACCAGATACGGATCATTGGGCTTCGCAATCAGATGAGCGTTTTCAATATTCGGATCCCCCTCATCAAAAAAGCGAGTCAGGACATTATAGGTATAGTTCATCAGCAGGTCATGCAGCTCCTGATACTCCATACGCGCACGGTAGCGGTTGATAAAGCTCACGATGTATTCCTTAACCTCCTGGTCACTCTCCGTATGCGACGGCTTCTGTGTCTGATATGCCACATCATACCAGAGTGTATTATTCAGCTCAAAGTCCTTGATTTCGATAAATGGCAGAAACTGCTTCGGTTCTATCTTTTGTGATACCAGATAATTGATCTGCTCGGTGCTGAGATGAGACAGCACCAGCTTTCGTTCCTCCTCACTCAGCTCATGCGGATATCTGGCCAGTTCATCATAATGCTGGTTCATGATATAAAAGCATCCGCTGAACAGTGCGATCAGCAGGATGACAAACACACTTCGTTTCAGTAGCATAGGCTCACCTCGTTCTTTATTATACACGACTTTCAAAACAAAAAAAAGAGCAAGATACTCACTCTTGGGTCAGCGTTGCGGTTTCATTCTCCTCGTCCTGTGCTTTCCAGCCGTCCCGAAGCTCCTTCACCATCTTGAAATAGGTGGAGCGCTTAAAGCCCAGCTGCTTCTGATAGTCCTCATGCTTCATTTCCTTACGCATGATCTTCCGTATATTTTCTTCAAAATCCTGGGGTAATACCATTTTCGGTCTGCCGTAGCTGCCTTCCCCGTTCCTTTTCTTCTCCAGTGCCTTTTGAATCCCCTCCAGCTGCAGGGCATAGTTGCGCTTGCGAATCGTTCCTGTCACAAAGTCAATCAGCTGCAGCATCTGTTCCAGATCGACACTGCGCTCATCGCACAGCCTGACACAAACGCCGCTTTTTTGCAGAGTGCTCAGTCTGTGCTTCAGCTCCTGCACCTCACTGGCAAGGTGTGCAATATCCTGAATGTACAGGATATCCGATTGCTTCCATACGACTTGCAGCTGTTCCCACTGCGCTGTACTGCCATAATCAAAAAAGCAGACGGCCGCGTTTTTCCTTTGCATTTCCGTTTGTATTTGCTGCAGGCTGGACACCTCCTGCTCATCCTCCACATAAGTATAAAAATAATTCATATGCGTATTTCCTTCCTATTCCATTTTTCTTTGTCACCCGCAGTCAGTAAACAGCATGACTGTCCGGTGAGTCATCGTCTTACGTCATTCTACACCATCTGTATGGCAGAATCAATCCTTACGGCAAAAGAATCCAAAAAACTATAGTTTTTTACAATATTTGGAAATTTTCAGAAGCTGTTCTTTCCCTATAGGAAGACACATGTCCGACAGGAGCTTTTCCTTTGTTCGCATTCATACACGGATTGATTTACGTTCCCATACTGCTGCTTCATACCCTTGCATTGGAGCATTGCATCCTGTATGCTCTCACCTGTTCGCTATACCCGGCAGTATTGCAGAAGAAAAGCAGAACGTTTTCACGTCCTGCCTATTCAAGCGTTAATTCCTCCAATTTCAGCAGCTCCACGACCGCCTGGGCTCTTCCTTTTACTCCAAGCTTCAACATAACATTGGATATATGGTTTCTAACCGTTTTATCGGATATGTTCATCAGTTTCGCTATTTCCTTGGTGCTGTAATTGGCAATCAGTAATTCAAAAACCTCTTTTTCACGTTGCGTCAGTATTTTTTGCGTAGCACTTACCCCCTAACGTTCCTACCTACCTTTATCTTATGCATCTTCCGATTTTTGGTCTGTATTATGCAGGATATTGTAGATATTTTGTGCTACTTTCTCGGGAACCACCTGACGTATTTCCTCAATCGTGGCCTCTTTCAGGCGTTTCAGGGATTTAAAATGCTTCCAGATTTCCTTTTTACGAACTTCTCCGATGCCTTCCACCTCGTCCAGAATGGACTTCGTCATGGCTTTTCCCCTCAGCTTGCGATGATAGGAGATGGCGAAGCGGTGCACCTCATCCTGCATCTGGGTGAGCAGGAAAAACAGAGAGCTGTCACGCTTCACCGGTAAAATATTTCCATTTACATCCATCAGATTGCTTGTCCTGTGATTATCATCCTTCACCAGTCCGCAGATCGTCAGGGGAATGTCCAGTGCCTCAATAATCTCTCTGGCTGCCTCGATTTGAAGATAACCTCCATCGACAATCAGCAGGTCGGGAAAGCGCGCCCCCTCCTTCAGCAACCGGAAGTACCGCCGATAGATGACCTCCTTCATAGAGTCAAGGTCACTTATGTATTCGCCCAGACGGAAGGTTCGATAATCCTTCTTGCTGGGCTCGCCGTCCCGATATACCACCATACCACTGACATTATGCGTACCGGAGATATGCGAGTTATCAAACAGCTCAATACGATGAATCTCCTTCTGCAGAAGATTGCAAAGCTGCTCCATCCCCTCATAGCGCCGGCTTTCCTTGCGCTCTACCAGCTCGAACTTCTGTTCATGCGCATTTTTGGCATTGGCAAGCACCATGTCCACCAGCTTCAGCTTATCTCCGCGAAGCGGCTGCAATATCTTCGTGTCCAGAATTTCCTCCAGATGCGTAATATCATATTCCTTTGGTATTAGAATTTCCTGCGGCAGCGGATTATTCGCATAATACTGCAGAATAAAGGATACAAAGGCATCCGCTTCATTCTCATACAGCGGCTCAATGGAAAGCGTACGCTCCAGCAGCTTACCTCCGCGCAGGAAAAAGCCCTGAATGGATATATAGCCCTTATCAACATAATAGCCGAACACATCCCGGTCCTTGCGATCCTTAAAGTCAATCTGCTGCTTTGCCGTCACATGCTCAATGGCATGGATCAGGCTCAGCTTTTCCTGTGCCTTTTCAAACAGCAGCTCCTCGCTTGCCTGTTCCATTTCCCGATGCAGGGTATCCAGCATATCCCGGACATCTCCCCGCATGAATTTCTGAATGCCGCTGACCATGTCCGCATACACACGCTCATCAATGTCCCTGATGCAGGGTGCCAGACATTGCCCCATGTGATAGTACAGGCATTCCTTTTTCGGCATCCGCCGGCATTTTCGCAGCGGATAGATGCGGTTCAGCAACTTTGCCGTTTCCCAGGCCGCCCCGGAATCCGGAAACGGTCCGAAGTAATGGGCCTTACGATCCTTCGTATTGCGCACCACCTTTAATACCGGGGCATTTTCCTTTGTAAGCTTCAGGTACGGATAGGATTTATCATCCATAAACATGATGTTGTACGGCGGCGTATGCTTTTTGATCAGATTGATTTCCAGCAGCAGTGCCTCTTTTTCACTGGACGTTACGATATATTCAAAATCGTCGATATTACTGACAAGGCGGGTTGTTTTAAAATCATGGGCACCGACAAAATACTGCCGGACACGGTTTTTCAGCTTTTTGGCTTTTCCGACATAGATGATATCCCCATCCTTGTTTTTCATTAAATAGCAGCCAGGCAGAGCAGGAAGGATTTTCAGCTTATCCTCTATTTTTGCCATATTTGCCATTACTTACCGCTTCCCTTCTGCTTTAAAACGACAACGGTCGCTCCCAGACCGCCTTCTCCCTGTCCCCCCATGCGAAAGCTCTCCACACGCGGATTGCGTTTCAGGAAGTCATGAACCCCCTTGCGCAGGGCTCCGGTTCCCATACCGTGAATGATGCGGACATTGTTCGCCTTTGCCAGCACGGCATTATCCAGATATTTGTCGATGATCGGCAGGGCTTCCGCCACCCGCATACCGATGACGTTGCATTCCATGGAAAAGGAGCGCACGCCTGCCTTGGCGTATCCCTTTTTCTTTGTTTTCTGCACCTGCTTCACAGCCGGTTCGATTTCCTGCAGCGTTGTATTCATTTTCATACCGTTTGCCAGCACGCAAACCTTATCCTTATTCATGGAAATGATTTCTCCATAATAGCTCAGCTTGCTGATTTTTACATAATCCCCCACCTGATAGGAAGGCAGCCTTTGCGGTGTATCGTCTGTTTCCGCATCGTCCATCGAAGACAGCTGCTTTAATCTGGCCTTGCGGTCACTGATTTCATGCGGCTTGGCTTCACTGTGCATATGCTTCAGCTCATCAATGATATCCTGTGCTTCCTCCAGAGAGGACTCCAGCTGTCTTCTGGCATCCTCTCTGACCGTTTCCAGAATTTCCTCCCGCCGCTGCGCCAGCTGTTTTTTCTCCTGCTCCAGATCTGCCTGCAGCTGCCTGACATCCTTTAGTCTGGCAGCCAGCTTTTCCTTCAGCTCGTAATTTTCCATCAGGGATTGTTCCAGCTTTTCCATCGCGATGTCCGCCTTGCTGCGGTCCGCTTCCTTGCGTTCCCTCGCAAATCGAATGATGCTTTCCTTCAAGCCATAACGGCGGGCGATTTCAAATGCATTGGACTGTCCGCTGATTCCCTCGATATACCGGTAGGTCGGCAGCATTTTTTCCATATCGAATTCCACACTGGACAACAGGATGTCCTCATTATCCGCACCATAGGTTTTCAATGCGGAGTAATGGGTTGTGGCAATCACCATGGCACCGATGGCACGCAGATGATCCAGTACAGCAACCGCCAGCGGTTCCCCCTCCTTCGGGTCCGTCCCGCTTCCAAGCTCATCCAGAAGGACGAGAGAGCGTGCCGTCGCATGATCACAAATATCCGCCATTTTGGATATATGGGATGAAAAGGTGGACAGGGATTCCTGAATGGACTGATCGTCACCGATATCCACATACAGGGCGTCAAACAGCGGTACGACGGCCTGCTCCGCACTCAGCGGCAGACCGCTCATCGTCAGGGCGACAAACAGACCGATGGTTTTCAGTGTCACCGTCTTTCCTCCGGTATTGCTTCCGGTAATCAGAAGGCTGTGATGCGGTGAGCGGATTTCGTATGTATTTGCGACAACCTTCTGCGGATCGATCAGCGGATGTCTGGCTGTCTTCAGATACAGATGGTCATCCTTTGTATTCAGCTCGGCAATGCAGCCGTCCATTTCCTTCGTCCATAGCCCGCGGGCAAAGATACTGTCCAGCAGAGCGAAGGTTTCCAGATTGGACAGCAGCTCATGACCAACCGACTTGACCTGCTGACTTAATTCAAACAGGATGCGTGTGATTTCCTCCTGCTCCTGACTTTTCAGCGTTTGCAGACGGTTATTGAGCACCAGCAGACTGCGTGGCTCAACATAGGCCGTCTGACCGGAAGCACTCTCTCCGTGAACAAAGCCGTCCACACTGTTTTTCTCACTGATTTTCACAAGCACGCAGGTACGGTTGTTGCGCATCGTCGTGATCGTATCCATCAGCTTGCTTGCATTGCGTGAGAGAAACCGCTGTACCTCGCTGCTGATATCCGCATTGCAGGACAAAATGGATTTCCGGATGCTTTTCAATGCCGGGCTTGCGGAATCCAGAACCTCCGCATTTAAGGAAATGCAGCGATCGATCGAGGAAGCCAGCTGCTGATGCTCCGCAAAGGAATCACACAGCTCCTTGATCAGTGGTGTTTCCAGATCACTTGCTTTCATATATTTGCGAACCTGCTCCACACCGCGTGTACTATCCGCAATGCCGCGCAGCTCATGCGGTGTCAGTGTCATGTCCTTCATGGCTGCCTCTATGCTGTCCCGCGTATCATGGATACCGCCAAACGGCATGTTCCCAAATCGCACGACGAGGGCATAGGCCTCTTTTACTCTTGCCAGCTCACGCCTGACCCAAAGGGCATCAAAGCGCGGCATCATTTGTCGAATCAGCTGTTTTCCCAGGGAAAAGGACGCGTGTTTCGCAACCTGCTCCTTTACCTCATGCAGCTCCAACGGCTCATACATATCTTTCATATTCTTACCTCTATTGCAGCGCAGACAGCAGCGTGTCCACGTCTTCTTTCTTCATATTCTGCTCCAGCAGCCAGCTGCGGATATTCTCCTTTTCTGCTGTACTGAGCGTTTGTTTTTCATCCAATGCCGATGTCAGTCTGGATAACTCCTGCAGCGGTTCCCTGGCATAAAAGGTCAGGGCATCCATCATTCCATCGCTGTATCGCAAAAGAGATGCGGATGCAATCTCATTCCCGGTTTTCCAGAATGGCAGACGGCAGACCATGGCAGCCAGCACCATCAGCAGCACGGCCTGCAGTGCCCCCAGCGCAGCTCCCAGAAGCCGGTTGATACCGGATACGACCGGTACATGATTGGCCGCCTTTGTAAACGGCTTTATAACCAGCACCGCCAGCTGCAGCAGGACAAAGAGAATCACGAAAATGAGCAGGCGATTCAGGTTGTCATACAGAACAGCCTCCAGCGGTGTATCCTGCAAGGGGAGCGCATGCTTGGGATACAGGTGGATAAAGCCGCCGACATAGGAGGATGCCCACCATGCCAGAAAGCCGCATATAAAGAAAGACAGTATGCTCAGCAGCTTTAATAGGAAGCCGTCGCGGTATCCGCCGAATACGAGTGCACAAAGCACACACAGGATGACCATATTTACTAGCATAATCAGGGACACAGGCATCACCTACTTTCTTTTCCGTCTCATTATTTTACCATGAACGCATAAAAAAATGAATGGGAACACCCGATTTCTGTATCCTGTTGTCTCATTTTATGCTAAAATGGAAAAGTTATGAGGAGGAATACCATGGGAACATGTACCATACAGACAGATCGATCCAGCATGATGGCGCTGAAGCAGCGGTTGAAAACTGCGGAAATCCGTAAGACACCGCCCTATGCGATTTATCAGATCAAGACGAGTGATTGTGTCATTACCGCTTATGAGTCCGGCAAGCTCGTATTTCAGGGAAACGGCGCCGAGGAATGTGCAGCGCTGATTGCCCCGTCTGCCATACAGAAAACGCAGAGCGGGACAACAGCAAAAAAAACACAGGGACAGCCGAAAGCAACCTATCCGCAGGCCGGCAGCGATGAGGTGGGGACCGGTGATTATTTCGGTCCCGTGACCGTTTGTGCAACCTGTGTCCGTCATGAGGATGTAGAGTTTTTACGCAGTCTTGGGATACAAGACTCCAAGGCCATTGATGATACCGCCATACGGCGCATGGCTCCCAAGCTGATGGAACGACTGCCTCACAGTCTTTTGATTTTGGACAATGCCACCTATAATCGAATTCACGGTGAAAATAATATGGTTGCTATTAAATCCCGTATGCATAACCAGGCCTACGTACATCTGCGTAAAAAGATGGGATCACTGCCGCAGTTCTGCATCATTGACCAGTTCGTGCAGAAGACTTCCTATTACCGCTATCTGAAACATGAGCGCGAGGTCGTCTATGATATTCATTTTGAAACCAAGGCGGAAAATAAGTATCTGTCGGTTGCAGCCGGATCAATCATTGCCCGGTATGCGTTTTTGAAGGCCTTCGATGCGATGTGTGAGCAGTACGACTTCACCTTTCTGAAGGGTGCCGGCAGCAAGGTGGATCAGAATATTCGTGAGTTTGTGGCAATGCACGGAAAAGAGGCACTGCTCCAGGTTGCCAAGCTGCATTTTGCAAACACAAAAAAAGCCTTAGGCTAAAACAAACCCGTTTCCTGCTTAAACAGAAAACGGGTTTTTCGTATGCCTTCATCTGCCAAAGCACAAATGAAATAGAAAAACAGAATCAATAAAAGGGCAGAAGGCCAGCAAAACTCGAAGGCCCTCTGTATCTTTTTATAAATCATGATGCAAAAGCAGACTCAAATCGTAAAGCCATAGGTCAAAGGGTCATTCTCATCGATCACATATACTGCCTTCCCCGTGATATAGGCACTGCCTGTAATCATCGGTTGAATACCACGATAGTGTCCGATAACATCCTCCGCTTCATACCGTCCATAAAATTTTGCTCCGGTAAAGCTTTCATTCACAAAAATTTCGTTTGCAGTTAAGTTTCCTTTCGCATGCAAATATGCCAGCTTTGCACTTGTTCCTGTCCCACATGGTGAGCGATCGACCTGACCTTCCTCGGCAATAACGATATTCTTCTGTTTCTTTTCTCCAGTAGCTACATAATATTCAGCATTTACAACGCGTGTGATTGCAAGTGAGGGATGCTTTATCTCATATTGCTTATTCAGCTGAGCCAGCAGTTTCCTTGTAAAGGGTATCAGAAACTCAATATCCTTTGCATCCAGCTGCAATGAAAGCTGTGCAGCATCAAACAAAGCAAAGAACGTACCGCCAAAAGAAATCGCAACCCTATATTCCTTGCCATCTACCCTTACCTTTACCTCATCAGCAAACAGAAATGAAGGAACATTACGCAAGGTAACCTCCTGCGCTTTTTTATTCTCCACCCTTACACTTGCGCATATAGTTCCTGATGGCGTATCCATCACAACCTCTGTATACGGTTCGCACACAGGTACAAGCCCTGCCTCCACCGCATACATAGCACAACCGATGGACGCATGCCCGCACATATTCACCCATCTCTTCGCATCCATAAAAACAACACCGAATGCAGATGCTGTCTGCTCTGCAGGTAGAATAAGCGCCCCAACCATATCCTTATGTCCCCTTGGCTCACACATCAAGGCACGGCGCAGATGGTCATACCGTTGTTCAAGGATCTCCTTTTTCTCCATCATTGTAATGCCCGGTATATCTGGAAAGCCAGAAGTGATAATGCGGGTAGGTTCTCCCAATGTATGCGTTTCAACCGTTGTAAAAACAATTTTCTGCATATCCCTCTCCCCTACAGATGCACTACTCAATGCAGCTACCGTTTGTCTGAATGATTTTCTGATAATGATAGAAGGAATCCTTTCTGATTCTTTTCAGGCTTCCCTTCCCCTGATCATCCATATCTACATAAATAAACCCATAGCGCTTTTTCATTTCACCGGTAGATGCACTAACCAGATCAATGGGTCCCCACCACGTATACCCAAGCAAATCAACACCATCCTCCAAAGCATCCCGCATTGCGGACACATGTTCATTCAGATACTGGATACGATAAGGATCATGAACCTTTCCATCCTCACTTACCTCATCAATTGCGCCTAAGCCGTTTTCAGCGATAAACACCGGAATATGATATCTTCCATACAACTCATTCAGCATCCAGCGAAGCCCCTGCGGATCAAACACCCAGCCCCAGTCAGATTTTTTCAGATACGGATTGGCGACCCCCAAAGAGAAATTACCTGCAGTTGTTTCATGATGCTCATCCACTGCATGACAGCCGGATGTATAGTAGCTGAATGCCAGAAAATCGATCGTCCCTTTTTTCAAAATACACTTGTCCTCCTCGGTGATTCCAAGTGCTTCTATATCGACACCCTTGCCTTTCAGATAATGTCTGCTGGCATAGGAATATTCTCCGCGTACCATCACGTCCCCACAATACCAGAGACGGTTCATGCTTTGCTGTGCTTCAATGACATTCACGGGATTACAGGAATATGGATAATGCGCATCCCCCGCAACCATGGAACCGATTTGAAAGTCTGGATTGATGTCATGACCTGCCTGTACAGCCAGCGCACTGGCGATAAACTGATGATGCAGAGCCGTAAAGCGTTTCGTCATTTTATCTGCAGACAAAGACTCCTCACTCGCATGTGCAATATCCAAATATCGGGTTCCGTTAGAAAGAATCCCACCGGTATATATATCGCCAAAATAATTTGTCATCATATTGATTTCATTAAACGTGATCCAATACTTCACTTCATCCTGATACTCTTTGAAAATCGTTTTACAGTACGTGACAAAGGCAGGAATCGTCTTTCTGCTTAGCCATCCATCCTGTTTCAATGCCAGTGCCAGCGGTACATCGTGATGAGAAATGGTAACCAACGGCTCGATATCATATTTTTTGCACTCCTGAAATATTTTATGATAGAATGCAAGACCAGCAGGATTCGGCACCTCATCATCACCGTTGGGAAAGATTCTTACCCAGGAAATCGACATGCGGTATACCTTAAATCCCATTTCCGCAAACAACGCGATATCTTCCTTGTAATGATGATAATGATCAATAGCTGTCGCTGCCGGATAATAACAATCCTTTTCAACCGGTGTAAATTCTCTTGGGATTTCTCGACTTCCCGCTGTCAGCAAATCAGTGACCGCAAAGCCTTTTCCATCCTCTTTCCAGGCTCCCTCACACTGATAGGCGGAAGTTGCCCCTCCCCACAAAAAATTTTCCGGAAACTGTATCTTATGCATGCTGTGTTCTCCTTTCTATTAGCATTTCAACACCCTTTTTTAATCGATTCAGACCTTCGCTGAGAATTTCCATACTGGTGGCAAGACAAATACGAACATGCCCCTCCGACTCATCACCGAAGTATTGGTGTCCTCCCGGTACAATCGCCAGCTGCACTTCCTCTTTCAGAAATTCGACAAATTCAGCTCCTGTAACATGCAGCTCCTGAATATCTACATACAGCAGGAATGTCGCCTGTGGTCTGTAGGCATGTAAGCCCGGAATATGTTCATTGATAAACGCCACTGCATAATCCCGGTTTTTTGTGATATGCTTTAAAAATGCCGCACGCCATTCTTGCGTTTCTTCCATAGCCGCAATCGCGGCAATCTGCGATAGTGAGGTAGCACCACCCGCAGTAGACAGCACATCGGAAGCATCAACCAGCTTCTGGAATTTTTCATCATCGTTCGCATAAACGCAGCCAATTCTCAATCCGGCAAGACCAAAGCTCTTAGAGAACCCAAATACAGACAATACGCGTTTACAGCGCTCCTCGCCTAAACAATAAATGCTGTTGAACTGTGCATCGGGATACAGGATATCCGACCATATTTCATCGTTCATAATCAGTAGATCATGTTTCTCACACAATCGCATGATTGCCTCCAGCTCCTCCTTCGTATAGACAAGACCGTATGGGTTATGCGGATTACACAATCCAATCATTTTGGTTCTCTCGCTTATGCACTCCTCCAGTCTTGAAAGATCCATTTTCCTATTCTCCGTATCAAGCTTTGCTGCGTAGCTGATTGGAGTTGCTCCAGCCGCTAAACAGGATTCCCGGAAAAGGAAATCGCAGGGATCAAAGACAATCATTTCATCTCCAGGCTTCAAAAAAGCCTTCGCCACGATGAACATCGCTCTTGCTGCACTGTCTACCGCCAGTACCTGCTCCGCTTTGATTTCCTCCCCCTTTGTTTCCTTCACATAATTTGAAAATGCCTGATTAAACGCAGGCAGGCCCAGTTTCGGTGTATAGGAGAAATAGCCTTCCTCCACGTACGCAAGCAATGCCTGTTTAATTGCCGGAGCACATGGGTAATCCATATCGGCAGCAGTGAGTGGGATAGTTCCATCCGCTACCTCCGCCCAGCGCAGATTGTATGCTTTCTTTTTTAATATATCGAGCTTAATGTTGCTGTTATCAAAGTAATTCATATCGTTCCTCCAATCCTAAAATTTTTGGCAGAAAACTCTGCCAAAAATTCCGGTTCTATTTTTCCAATTTCTTAAACCGCTCATCAATTGCTTCGCAGATATCCACGAGCTGCTGTGCGATGTTGATTTCACTGCATACGGTCATACACGTATCCTGTGCATGTGTGAATAAAATCGAATACTCAATTTCTTCTCCATTTGATTCCGCCTGCAGAGAGGCTGTCTGTGATTGGTGCGCAGCCACAATATTTTCATTTGCATCCAAAAGCTGCTGCTTTGCACGTTCTATATCAAAGGTTTTTAAAGACTTTAATGCCTCTGCTGTTTTTAAGCGGGCATCGCCGGCATGCAGGATGATCTGCATTGCCGCCTGCGCATTTTCTAATTTCATATGATCTCCCTTTCCTTTCTGTTTTCCAGCTCTTCTTTGTACTGCTGTTTTTCAAATACCCTAAAGAATGGCATCCAAATCAGCCAGGATACAGCAAACAATGCAATTACCAGAATAACCCCGGACATACTGTTCGTTGTCAGATAGCCTTGTACGATATTTGGAAGATACCACATCTGCATAGGTGCACTCGGAATAGGAACAAGGCCGATGCGCATAACAAGATACATAAGACTTGGAATAATAATTGAATTAAGGCACAGTGGAATCATAAGGATCGGATTCCATACAACAGGAGCACCAAACACAATTGGCTCATTGATATTGAAGATTGCAGGGAAGATACAAACGCGCCCGATGGATTTCAGTTTTTTTACTTTTGAACGCATACACATCAGAACCAATGCAAGCGTACACCCCTGTCCACCGATATAGGTGATTCCCATTACCGTTTCCATAAGGTTAATACTTGACGCCGCCTGTCCTGCCGCAACCGCAGCCATATTGGCATCCATACCCTCCATCCAGATTGCCCATGCGATGGGGAACAGAATCCAGGTAAAGCCAAAGGAATACAGGAAGCAGGTGAAGAAACAAATCATAACAAGACCAAGCCAGGTCTGTCCAAAGGAAGAAATCGGTGCAAACAAGCCACGGATAAACAGTGGTAAATCAAATCCGGTGCTCATAATAAATAAACCGATGGCCAGTGTGATTGTTACAGGAACAAGTGCATCCATCCATGCCACAACCATATCCGGCATAACCGTATCCTCCTTAAACATAGAGTGCCTAGAAGCAAAATTAAAAATCCATGCTGTAAAAACGGATGTCACAACTGCTGTCAGCATACCCCCTGTTCCAATTTTATCCATGATGAAATTCATCGTACCGGTTTCTCCATCTATGACCGGAAGTGTGATGATAAAGAAGAGAGCAAGACTGGTCAGCATCGCAGAAATTTTCAATTTCTCATTCCCTCTTTTTTCCAGTACCTTCATCGGTACCAGAATAGCCAGAAATACTGCAATCAAGCCAAAGGAATATGTATTCAGCATGGAGATATCCGGAATCCAGCTCATCACCTCAAAGTTACGGAATACACCGACAATTGAGGAAACTGAACCGATCATAATCATTGGCAGTATACTCATGATGGATTGTTGTATTGCGGATATATAAATATTCTGTGTAAGCTTATCCAGTTTAGGAGCCAGTGATTTGGTAATCCATCCCATAAAGCCCTTCACCGATTCCTCCGAGGTCTCACTGCTCTGCGTTGGTTTTTCCTCTTTTACAGAGATTTCTTCGACAGGCTTTTTTACTTCCCGCAACGCATCCAATGCCTGCTTCAGCGTAGCAGCTCCATCAATACTTCCATACGCATCCTTGTCAATAAAGGCAAACGGAATATTAAACTTTTTTAAATCCTTTTCGAGCGCTTCCCTTTTAAACGCTAGATGAGGACCAAACATGACAAGATCTGTCCCCTGTAAATTGTTCATCATTTCTGCTTCACTTCGTGCAATTATTTCAAAATTTTCAATTCCCTGTTCTTTTGCGGCTTTTCGCATTGCCTGCGCCATAAAACCACTGGACGCACCTGCTCCGCACATTAACAAAATTTTCATAAGTTCTCTCCTTGTTATTTACACGCAATAACTTCTAATTCAAACAATGCCTGTTTCGGAAGCTCCTTCACGGATACACAGGATCTTGCCGGATAATTTCCTACAAAATACTCAGCATAAATTTCATTTACCACAGCAAAATTCTCCATTTCTGTCAAGTAGCATGTCGTCTTTACAACATCCCTCATTTCATAGCCGGCCTTTTCCAAAATCGCCTTCACATTTTCAAGTGATTGTCTTGCCTGTTCAGCAATATCCCCGCTCACGATCACCCCCTGCCCGGGTTCTATCGGAAGCTGTCCGGATACAAACAACAAATTGCCATTCGTGACTGCCTGTGAATAGGGGCCGATTGCAGCAGGTGCGCTATCGGCATCAATAATTTTGTTCATTCCTTTCTCCTTTCTAATGAAATATTTTTTACTCCTATACTATAATACATTATTTTATTTTAGTCAATAAAATAATTATCATTTGTTAGATGAATTATATTTTAAGATTACAAAACTTTAGCAGTATTAAGCAATTTTCGCATTTATTTAGTTTACTTAATGAATTTTTTTGAAATTGTTTTGAATAAATGAAATTAGTACGCTATAATAGACAGCGAAGGGAGTGGAGGATACCATGAAACCACAAGAAGTTCAATTAACCCTGATTGATAAGATGATTCTGCAAAGCTACCGCTCAATGGTTGAAGGTCTGGGCAACTATTTGGGAGAGGCCTATGAAATCGTGCTTCATAGTCTGGAGGACTTTCAGCACTCCGTCATTTATATCAACCATGGTGAGCATACCGGCAGAAAGGTCGGTGCCCCGATTACAGATAAGGCCTTAGACTTTCTCATCAGGTTCAGTGAGAACAGCTCGAAACAGGAAACCTATTATTCGGTCAATGCAAAGGGAGAACCTCTGAAAAGCACAACGATTGCCATCAAAGGAGAAAATGACCGCATTATCGGTTTATTGTGTATGAATTTTTATATGAATATCAGTTTTTATGATTTCATTCATACGTTCGTACAAAAAGAAACTCTCACAGCAGAAAACGATTCCGCAACAGAAACCTTTGCCAGTAATGTAGATGATATGATTACATCAACATTAAATACCGTAAAAGAGAGGATATACAATGACCCTGCTATAAGCTCGTCAAATAAAAACAAAGAAATTATTTATGACCTGTATAATAAAGGAATTTTCCAAATCAAGGACGCTGTTACAGTTATCGCTAAGCTTTTGAACATTTCAAAAAACACGGTGTATTTGCATTTGCGAAAATGCAGCAATCATAAATTCTGATATCATATGAATACCAGCATATAACAAAAAAGCTATTTCACTTAAACTTTTATCGTGAAATAGCTTTTCTTCATACTGAAGGATTCTATAAGTACGAGCATTCATAACAATCGCACAAATGCACAGCGAACAATTGGTATTCACACAAGGAATGCTGGTCCTATGATTGCCTGAACCTTCTTATCGTATTGTCGGATTAATTTTTCTGGATACCTGCAAATCAATGGCATAGGGAAGCTGTACCAGCTCTACCCCCGCACTGCGCAGCATCCGCTTGCTGGCAATCGTCCCTTCTGTATGTGCATACTTATCGGACTCATACACAATACGGCTGATTCCGCTCTGTATGATCGCCTTTGCGCACTCATTGCATGGAAACAGCGACACATAAATACTGCATCCTTTTAAATCATGCTTGCTGTTTAAAATCGCATTCAGCTCCGCATGCACGACATAGGGATATTTGGTGTTACCGAAATCCCCTTCCCGATCCCATGGAAACTCATCATCGCTGCAGCCGTTTGGAAATCCGTTATAGCCGATACTGACAACACGATGCTCACTGCTGACAATGACAGCCCCCACCTGTGTGGAAGGATCCTTGCTCCGTTTGGCACTCAGGTGCGCCAGTCCCATGAAATATTCATCCCAAGTTAGTACATCTTCCCGTTTCATTAAATACCTCCTATTTTTTCATACTGCTGATGAAAATGCTCCTGCAGATATTCTGCATAGGCATTGAGCGGTGTATGACGGTAAACACGGATTATGGCTTCATCCAAATGCCGATCCAGCGGTGCAACCGTATCCACAGCAGCACCATAGGCAAACAGACTTGCCGCATACAGAACAAGCGCCAGACAGGCATGCTGCTTCATACCGGATTCACTCTGTCTGCCATGCATCCATAAGCCGTACAGAATTCCGCACAGAATCCCCGCAATACAGGCGATAAAGGACACCGAGGGCACCAGTGCGAGTACGGCCAGAATTGCCATACTGTTATACAGCGGAATACGCAGTAGTGGATGTCGCAGTGTATGCGACAGCAGCTGACTGGTGAGAAAGGCTGCCGCCACACCAAAGATCCCGGCGCTCATACCAGTCGCAATCCCGTTAGGTGCCGCAATCAGCTGTGCAGCATTCCCCAATATCACAGAGGAAAGAAAAACCGCCAGATACCAGCCTCTTCCCAAACGCTGTTCACACAGCTTTCCGGTCGCATACAGGGCATACAGGCTGATGACGAAATGAACAACACCGTTATGTACAAAGCCGCCGCTGAGAATACGCCAGTATTCATGCGCCGCAACAATACTCATCTTATAGTAACCGCCGACAGCCACGGTGGCACTTTCCATATTACCGTCCAGATAGGCCAGTAGATATTCTAGTACGAGAAATATCGTACAAATCGCCATAATAGCAATTGTGCAGCGTGGAATACTTTTCTTACGCGCTTTTTTTATGAAATCCTGCTGCTGCTTCAGCTCTGCCTCTTCCACCTGAGCCATGAGTGTACTGCTTTCCTTATCCGGATCTGCCACGCGATGCACGACACGGTCAATGCCATGAAAGACGCTGGTCAGCTGCGGTTCACTGAGGGCTGAAGGAGTGATGCAAATCTGTGTCAGAAACGCATTGTGCACCGGACTGGATTGCGGATTGGTATTCAAAATCAGCATCGGTCCCTCTCTGTGCATCAGATTGAGTATGATGCGGTGAACGTTGCGCACATAATCCGTGTCCGCAAAGGTTCCGGCATTGCCGCTGGATGAAATGCGGATCACCGGATATACCTGATGATTTTCATTCATCAGCCACAGATCATCCTTGTGCTGCTGAACCCTTACAATGCGATAATGCTGTTGTACGACCAGGTAATGCAGCAGCTGATAGGCAAACAAATCATATTCACTAATCTGCATCCAGTCACCTCGATTCCTGTCGCAGTTCTTCCAGTATGTCCGCAAACTGCTTCGGCAGCTCTGCTTCCACTGTCATCACTTCCCCCGTTCTCGGATGCTGAAAGGTAAGCTGGTGCGCATGCAGGAGTTGTCCGTTTGTCTGCATGGTCTTGCGATAGCTGTATTTCTCATCCCCCACTACCGGATGTCCGATATACTGCATATGAACACGTATCTGATGCGTTCGTCCGGTTTCCAGACGACATTCTACCAGGGTATAATTTTCAAATCGCTCGATCACCTGGAAATGTGTACGCGCATCCTTTGAGTTGGTTGCCGTTACCGCCATCTTCTGGCGATCCTTCACATCCCGTCCTATCGGCGCGTCAATGGTACCGAAATCATGCTGAATCACACCGTGTACCAGCGCATAATACAAACGGTTCACTGTCTTGCTTTGCAGCTGTTTGGACAATGACGCATGGGCGAGATCATTTTTAGCGACAATCAGCAGTCCCGTTGTATCCTTATCAATGCGATGCACGATTCCCGGACGCAGTGTACCATTGATTCCGGAAAGATCCTTACAGTGATACAGCAGTCCGTTGACAAGTGTCCCGCTTTGATTTCCTGCAGCAGGATGCACGACAATATTTTTTGGCTTATTGATGACGATCACATCTTCATCCTCATATCGCACGTCCAGCTCCATTTTTTCCGGACAGGCTTCCATTTCCATTTCATCATTGAATACGGCCGTAATGCAATCGTCTGCCTTCACCTTATAATTTGCCTTCACCGCATTCTGATTGACCAGAATGCTTCCCTCAGCCAGCAGCGCCTGCACCCGGCTGCGGGATAAATCCTCCTGTTCACTGATGTATTTATCAATGCGAGCCCCTGCATCCTCTGCAGCGGCGATAATCTTTATTTCGCGCATATCCTACGACCTCCATATGTTTCCAGAACCATTGATAAAACAATGAGCCCTACACCGACACAAAGTGATATGTCAGCGACGTTGAATACCGGAAAATCATATCCGAAGATAATGAAATCCAGAAAATCACGAACATACTGGAAAATAAGACGATCAATAAAATTTCCCAGTGTACCGGCAATCATCAATACCACACCAATGCGTGTCAGTCTGTCCCTGTGATCTGTAGTACGGTAAAAATACAGCATGCCAATCAGAAAAACAATGGAAATCAGATAAAAGAAAACCATCTTTCCTTCCAGCATGCTCCAGGCTGCCCCTGTATTGTGCAGATACGTAATTCTGAAAAATCCCGGAATTACGTCAAAGCTCTCATCTATTTGCATGGACGTCTGTACGCCCCACTTGCTCAGCTGATCCAGCAGTAGTACTGCCGCCATCATCAGAATATGCTTAGCCTTCATGCGATTCACCTTTCCTTATATGTTCTGTGGGCTATCCTTTAAAAAGCACACAAAACAGTATCGTATCATATTATAACAAAAAAAACCGCCATTGGCGATTTTTATGTGTACTTTTTATTTCGAATCACGGTAATTAGGAAAGTTTATAAATAAGGAGGATGAACTCGACACGTTCATACAAAGATTCTGAATAAAAAGTCCATTGGCAGATTCTTATGAAATCTGCTTACAGTATACCACGAAGAAACCATACTTTCAACACATTTTTCAATTTTTATTCATTTTATTTCTGAAAATATTTTCACAGATTCAACAATTCATGTATGAGCTTCCATCCGTCATCATCCAGCAAAAAATCGTCATTGATACATACATAGGTATCATCACGGATGAACAACACCTCATACTCTCCCTTATACATGGTGACCCCCTGTGTCTTTATCGGCTCACCATATCCCCTGCACATCTGCTCCATTCCATCCTCACTTTGATAACGGCGCTTCGTCCAATCCCTGAAAAACCCATCGCGGATGCGATACCAATCAATATACAAATTCTTATCCGCTGCATCCTCTTTCTCGCTGTAGGCACTGAAGGACATATGCTCGCTCAGTATGGAAGATTCGCTGTAGCTGTCCAGAGTCAGACCTGCGGTATTTACATGCTGCAGGACAAAATCCGATAACCTTGTCTGTTCCATCGGCTTTTGAAACGAAAGCGAATCATAGGTGCTGGTAAGTGTGATATTCACGCCTATCGCAAAGGTTACCCAAAGCAGTGCTATACTGCCAATCACCTTGAATCCCATTGGATATCTGGTTTTCCAAAAACGGTAAATGAGCCAGCCGAAGACCAGAAAGATCACAGTGAATGCGATCACATAAAGAACATTGACTGTGAACAAAGAGCCGATCAGCATACAGATCAGCAGCACTACACTGCCATACACGATTCTTGACTGCCGAAGCAGCATTTTTGAAGAGGTCATATTCCTTCTGCGCACAAGCCATATAAAGTAAGGGAGAAGATGGATCAGCCATGTAATATTCAATGCGGCCATCAAAAGAAAATTCTGAAACTGGGAACCATCGGCGTACATGCTCCAAAGAAGTCCGTGATAGCTTTGCAGCAACAGCAGTACATACAGCGCCCATGATATGAAAAGCCATACAGCTGTCTTGTGCATACTCACATTCATGATACGGCGATCCTCCTGTGTTCCCTCTCGCAAGGTAAGGTTAGGATCATCGCAGCGATACACCATGAGCGGGCCATTTGATCCGACAAACGTATACCCGAATTCTTCAACAAAGGTGCGATACTTATGGGCATCCGCTGTTTCTGAATCCGGTATAATCATGGAGTAATCCTTTGTATAGTCCACAAGGTAATACTCCTTCTGTGAAGCATCCGCCTCAAATGTGAGCCAGCAGGAGCGGTCCCCTTTTAAGCTTACCAGCTTCCAGCCCTTCTCCGCCATGTCATTCAGATATGCCTGTAAAGCCGGGTATTCAAACGGATATACAATCAGCCATACATGTTTCTTCCTTCGTTTCATGATGCCGCCTCCTTTTCACTGCTTTGCTTTTCAATCCATACTTCCCCATCCTGCAGCATGGTTTTCAAGCGCCTGTATTCCTGCATCAGCATTTCCTTTCCTTTTTCTGTAATCAGATAGAACCGTTTCCTGCCATCCGATTCCGTTTCCCGAATCATATCTTCATTTTCAAACTTCGACAGCATGGTATATAGGGTTCCCGGTACCAGGTGTACTCTTCCCCTGGTCAGCTTCAGAACAAACTCTGTAATCTCCATCCCGCAGCGTGCCTGAAGCAGCGCAATCAGCGTATAGTACATTGGCTCTGTCAATGTTTCCAGCTGTTTCTTCGGCACAGCACCACCTCCAATATCGTTTAACGATATATCTCTGTTACCATTATATTATCGTTTAACGATATTGTCAATACGATTAGAAAATTACAGAGGTAGAAAGTGTTGCTTTTCAGCATGTGAACGGAACTAAACAGATAACTTTGAAACTCGCGAAGGTCTCAGCTTCAGACGCTTCCATCGAGCTTGGATTTTGATAACGGCGAAGCAACAAGCTTCAACATGGATTTCTTATATAAGCAGCTGTACTTGCTTTATCTCCTACACTGCTGTGCTTTGTACATGCCGCAGGTCGAACCATCCTTCCGTAACTTGTCACGCTGCAGCAGCCATGCTATACTACGTTTAACACAACATGATGAAAAGGAGAACACCTATGAAAAAACTTAAAAGCATACCCGGCAAATGGATGCTGTCCATCATGCTTGCCCTGCTTCTCACCACATGCTACTTCATCCTAAACAGCAGGGCTTCCCTGCTAGAACAAAAGGAGCAACTTGTACAGCAGGAACAAATGCTGATTGCACAGGAGGAAGCAGGAATTCCCATTCGCACACAGCATGTTTCTCCTGCATCTGTTCAGTTGGGACTGCTTATCTGTGGAACATCCCCTTTGGCATTTTGTAGGTCTGCTTTCTAATTTTATACATTGTCCGCTACCTTGCATAGCTTTCTTTTTACGGAAGCTGCATTGTAGATTATACGAAAGCATGCTATACTGAAGCCATAAGGAAGTGTGATAACATGAAGCTAAATGAAGCAAGACTCCATGCAACGCCGGAATGCTGCGACACCTGCATGGAGTAAACAAGTCGCAGCATTTGCCGGCTTTGCATCCTGAACAGAATTGTAAAGGAGGAGCCTGCATGAAATATGTAAATGCCCGTACTATTTTACCAATTGACCTGGTGGAGGAGCTACAGAAGTATATACAGGCAGGATACATTTATATTCCTGCTGCCGGAAAGAAAAAACGCTGGGGAGAGCGCAGCGGCTATCGAACCGAGCTGCATCTGCGAAATGAAGGCATCCGGCAACGCTATGTGTCCGGCTGCACGATTGAGGAGCTTTCCACTCAGTATGCATTATCGGCACATGCGATTAAGAAAATCATTTATCAAAAATCATAAGAATGCTGCGGCATTCTTTTTTCTACAAAACAGGTCTGTACGGTTTTGTGGCTTGCCGCATACGCATCTCTTCCCGTACAATGAACAGGTAAGAAGGAGAACAAACATGAATAAACATCTGATTTATCCACGCAGCGGTGATCCAAATACCGTCTATATCAAAAATATCATAACCCGACCGGAAATTACGGCAGGTGATTTTTCGATGTACAATGACCACGCACGAGATCCCCGTGATTTTGAAAAGCATAACGTTTTATACCAGTACCCTGTCAACCGCGATCGCCTGATCATCGGTAAATTCTGTTCCATCGCCTGCGGTGCAAAATTTTTATTTAATAGTGCGAATCATGCACTGCAGTCCCTGTCAACCTATCCCTTCCCCATTTTTTTCGAAGAGTGGCAGCTAAAGCCGGAGAATGTGCAAGATGCATGGGATAATAAGGGAGATATCGTAATTGGCAATGATGTATGGATCGGATACGAAGCAGTGATTCTAGCCGGTGTTACCATCGGTGACGGTGCCATTATCGGAACGCGGGCTCTTGTCACAAGGGATGTTGCCCCCTATACCATCGTCGGCGGTATGCCTGCCAGAGAAATACGGCGGCGCTTTCCCGAAGAAACCATAGCAGAGCTGCTTGCCCTGAAATGGTGGGACTGGCCTGTCGAGCTTATCCAAAGCAATATAACGGCTTTACAACGTGGTGATATCCGACAATTAAGAGAAGCACAGAGCACCATATGAGGGTTTAAATTCCATATAAGAGCTAAAAAAAACGCGGCATTCTATGGTCCGCGTTTTTTCTATTACAATCCTATTCGTAGGTCACATGTACACGATCTCTTGCCTGTGAGGAGGATACAATAACAACGTTTTCTCTGTAATCCATTGTATAGACCTTGCGATGCTTCAAGCCGTCAAAAAAGGTATTCAGGAAATCCATGCCGTCATTGACACCCCATTCATGGTCATAGCGCTCTTCGATAACGATCGTATTCCCGCTCGTTTTCACCCGCACATCCGAAGCATACTCAACACGAACCTCATCCTTCATGCTCTCATCATATTTCCACTCATAACCCGTATAGTAATCATCCTCAAACACAATATTCAAATCCTGATTCTTCACACGGAAGGTTTGTGTCTTTACGGTATCAGAGCCGTAATAGGCGCTTCTTCCGTCCACAAATTCAAATTCCTTAATTTCAAATACCAGCATGGTTGTTCCAATCGCCATCATCGTAATACCGACTATCAGGGATATCAGAAATTTTTTCATATGCCTACCCCCTTCTCCATAAAACGCTGTACAGCAGTGATAGAAAGCCTCCGGTTGCCACCAATGCGCCAATAACGATAAAGTAGGCACCAAACAGGGTCAGTCCTTCAAAGCTGAGCACAATCATCGCACCCAGCGCACAGCACAATGCCACGATGATACCGACAAAAGGAATCATCATCAGACAGAAGAAGATTCGCATCAGAATCGTCGCAACACTTGTCACACCGCGTTCGATATGCTCCCCTTCATAGGAACGGCGATACTCTCTTCTGCGCGGCTCCTCATACATGCTCTCATCCTCATATTCATCAAATGAATCATCTGTTTCCTCACGCTGTGCAGCTCTTTCCTGATACTTCACATCATCATGCTCATCATATACCGTTTCCCGACGCGTGCTGCGATCATTTGTAAAGAAATGCACCGTCTTTTTGGCGTGATCAAAATCAAAATCAAAGCTTTCCTTAAAGTCTTCAAACACACTGGCACCGTCTCCGTTTTTCGAATGACTGCGATAACGGTTCAGTCGTTTTGTGCACAGGTTAACCAGCACTACAACAAAGATTGCCACATAGGCGACACCGATAATAAATTTCCAAATAGCAGCCAGCAGACTTCCGATTCCAAAGCCTGCCACGGAATGCAGCAGACTGCTTCCCAAAGAGGAAATCATGCGGAAGGGAATATGCAGAACAGCCAGCAGAATCAGTATCACAAGGATTTCGAATACAAGGCGTACGACATCATCCATCTGCAGGGAGGTGAAAGAGCCCAGAAACCGCTGAAAGCCGTTGAACAGATCATCCATAAAGCGGTTCAGCTTGGTATCAAAGGATCGGTTGACACGGTCCGTATTGATTTTATAAGCATCCAGAATATCATCCACCAGCTCATCGATATTACCGAAATCCTCGATTGCCTCTTCCTCCGTTTTTCCTTCCTTCATTTTCATTTCAATATGTGTGCGGTACTCATCAATGATATCTCGTCGTTCCCTTTCATTGATAACATCCAGCTTGCGATCCAGCAATCGCAGAAATTCATCTTTCGTCATCGATTTCACTCTCCTTTATAAATCTGCTGACCTGTTCATGGAATTCATTCCATTCCTGCAGCAGCTCCGTTGTCCTCGTTTTTCCATTCCCGGTTATGCGATAATATTTTCGCGGAGGTCCCTCTGTGGATTCACTGAGGTAGGTTTCAAAATAGTGCTCATTGGTCAGACGCTTCAGCAGCGGGTAGATGGTTCCCTCATTCACATTGATCACCTTACTGACCTCGGACACCAGCTCATATCCGTACATATCCTTTTTATATACGCAAAGCAGCACAATCAGTTCCAGAACACCCTTCTTGAATTGTGTGTTCACCAGCATCACCTCCACTATTATAATACATCTAGTACTTTGTATTGTCAAGTACTAAAATAAAAGTAATACTGTATATAACATAAATGAGAAAAACATACAGAAACAAGGTATGCTATAGATACTGTATTCTCCATTTTTCGGCATAATAAAAATACCCTGATAAAACGAAATCCAATTCCTGTCGCATTGTATTCGTTTTCCAGGGTTTGTTTTACAGGATGCATGTTATGATTGCTTACTTATCTGCCTGTGATGCAAGCCTTATAAGCAAGGAGCTTTTTTTGAAATTGCCGCTTGTCTTCTGCATCGTACAGGGCTGTTTTATTTATTCGTACTCCCAAAGCCGCCGTTACGCTGTTCCTGTGCAGCATCATCCTCACAGATTCCAAACGGAAGAAAAATCCCCTGTGCAAAGCCGTCGTTTGCGCGAAGCTGTACGATTTTCCCCTGCGTTGAATCATTCATCAGCTTAATGAAAATATGCCCTTCGTTGTCGCTTTCAAAATAGTCGCTGTCGATAATTCCTACTGTGTTGTTAAACTGCAAACGATAGGTAAAGCCCAGTGAACTGCGTGGAAACAGCTGCAGCACCCAGCCCTCCTGAATTTCCGCACGAATTCCGGTGGGTATTTTCAATGTTTCCCTCGGTTTCAGCGTAAATGCCGCCGGCGCGAAAAAATCGTAGCCTGCCGAGCCTCGAGTCGCACGTACAGGAAGCCTTAACTCCTCGTATATCCGCTGTATTTCTGTCGCCGTCACTTCGGGAAATGCTGCACTCCAGTCCTTCTCAAACTGCTGCATGCTCACCTTATGAAATTTTGCTATTCTCTCCATGTATACGACCTCCTTACACTCCTTTTTATTCTACCATAAAAACTACGCCGCTGTCCCTGATACACTCATAAATAATAGAGTAAAAAAGGTATGTAAATCATTCGCATATATCAAGCACAGATGAAATAAGGGATAGAAGTGCATTCCTATAATCACCAGTGAGCATTCTTTGTTTATTTAAACGTCGCCGTTGATATCAGCTTTCAAATTTCATTATACTTTTCAATTTCAAAAAGAAAATCCCATAGGCGTTTGACTCTATCCCTATAAATAATCCTGCGGTCTGCACAGAGCAGTCCTTGTCTTTAATCACTACTCAAGGCAAGCAGTAAAAATCTCCCCGCCGCAACTGTGCTTGCGCATACCGATTCCCTGCATTTAAAACAGGCGCAAACCATTGATTTGCGCCTGTATACCACATAGTATGCCGCTTTTAGTGTATGCTGATTATTTCATACTGCGCTGTATGCGCTCCTGACGATACTGAGAAGTGAACAGTTCATAATAATAGCCCTGCTTCGCCATCAGCTCCTCATGTGTTCCCTGCTCGATGATTACACCGTGCTGCAGCACTACAATAATATCAGCTGAAACAATCGTACTCAGACGGTGCGCAACAACAAAGCTTGTACGACCGTGCAGCAGCTGATCCATGGCATACTGGATCGCCTTTTCACTTTCCGTATCGATGGAGCTTGTCGCCTCATCCAAAATCACGATGGCAGGATCACATAGCATGGCTCTTGCAAAGGAAATGAGCTGCTTTTGTCCGGTTGACAAACGATCGCCACCCTCGCCGACTTCACTGTCATAGCCTTTTTCCATGCGGCTGATAAAATCATGTGCCTGAATAAGGCGGGCTACCTGCTCCACCTCTTCATCACTGGCATCACGGCGGCCATAGCGGATATTATCCCGTATGGTTCCACTGAACAGATTCGGCGTCTGCAATACATAACCGATATGGGAATGCAGCCATCCCACACTGCGTTCTCTTAAATTTTTGCCATCCATAAGGATACGTCCCGAGCATGGCTCATAGAAGCGACAGAGCAGATTGACAATGGTGCTTTTTCCGGAACCGGTTTCCCCCACCAGCGCTACCGTCTGTCCTTTTGCCACGTGCAAGCAGAAATCGCGCAGAACCGGCTCATTTTCATAATAATAGAAATTCACATGGTCAAATACGACATCTCCCTGAAGAGGTTCATAGGCTTCGCTATGTTCCTCTAACAGGGTTCCATAGCGCTCGATGACATCCGGATAATCCGTGATTTCAATTTCCTCCTCCAGCAATGCAACCACACGCTCCGCACTTGCCTGCGCCATTTGTATCTCCGCCAGCACACGGGCAATCTGCTTCAGCGGATCAAAGAACAGCTGGGCATAGTTGATAAACATCGCCAGTGTTCCGAACTGGATGGTTTTCAAAAGCACCTGTTCCCCGCCAACATACAGCAGCAGGGCGATGACAACAGCAGACAGCAGATATACGATCGGCTGAAAGATGGCATTGATTCGCAAGGCTCGCATGCTGTAGCGCTTCATGGCATCGGTTTTCTTTTCGAATTCATCATAATTCTGTTGCTCGATTCCCAGTGTTTTCGTTGTCTTGGCACCGTTGATGCCTTCCGCAAAGGAAGCGGTAATACGGGAATTGGCTTTCCTTGACTGCCGCTGTGCAGACAGAATGCGACGCTGAAAATACAGGGAAACAAACCAGAGCAGCGGAACTACCACCAATACACATAACGCCATCTGCCAATTAACAAGCAGCATGACTACACTGATTCCCAGCATGACGAAGATTCCCCATACCACATCGACAAAGGCCCATGCCAGCGTTTCTGCCAGACGTGCCGTATCCGAGGTGATTCTGGCCATTAGCCAGCCGTTTGCCGTACGGTCAAAGTAGGAAAAGGTCTGCTCCTGCAGCTTACGAAAGCATTTCTCCCTCAGATTTTTTCCGAAATCGCTCTCCACTCTTGCGGCCAGACGGAAAAACAGATATACCAGCAGACACTGTGCCAGTATCATCATGACATAAACAAGGATGAATACCGTTAGTGTATCTGCGCCTGTTCGATCATCGACATACGTATTCAGGGCATAGCGGTTCAGCAAAGGCATGATGACATCGGTAACCGCCAGAATGGTATTAAAGAAAATCAGTGGTATCACACTTTTTTTATGCTCCCACAGCAGCTGGAAAACCTTCTGCCAGGTACCGCGGTCAAATACATCACTCTCAAACTCCTGTTCCTTCATGATGCGCTGTGCCATATGCCTCACCTCCCTCCTTCTGAATTTCATAAATTCTGCGATATAAGCCGTCCTGCTTGATCAGCTCCTCATGCGTTCCCTCCTGTACCAGTCGTCCATGCTCTAAAACAAGGATACGATCGGCATTCTGTGCGGAAGCCACACGATGAGTGATCATGAGCATCGTCATGGAATAGCGGATATCCTGCAGGGCTTCCTGTATCATCGCATCCGTTTTCATATCCAGTGCAGACAGAGAATCATCAAACACCATGATCGGACTTTTCGCCAGCAGGGATCGTGCAATCGCCACACGCTGCTTCTGTCCCCCGGACAGGGTAACACCCTTTTCTCCAACCATTGTTTCATAGCCCTGATCAAACTCCTCGATATCATTGTGAATACAGGACATGCGGGCAGCCTCCACCACATCCTCCTTCATCGCATGATGATCGGACAGATGGATATTCTCATAAATCGTCTTGGAAAACAGAAACGGCTCCTGCAAAACGATCTGCACATGACGGCGCAGCCATGATTTGGCGATATCGCGCAGCTCCACACCGTTGATGGTTATGCTGCCCCGATCATAGTCATAGATGCCGCTCAGCAGATGCACCAGACTGGATTTTCCGCTCCCCGTCGGCCCCATGATGGCGATACGCTCCCCCTCATGGATGGTAAAGGACAGATCATGCAGCGTATGCCGACTTCCATCCTCATAACGAAAGCTTACATGATCGAAGCAGATATTTCCGCTGATGTCCGGTCGCAGTCCACTCTCCAGATCCTCCGCCTCCTCATTCAGCACCTCCTCGATTCGTGTGATGGAAACGCTGACCTTGCCAAGATCGGACAAAATCCTTCCAAGCTGACGCAGCGGCCACACAATGGTACTCTCATACATCAAAAACACAAAGAATGTGCCGACACTCAGCTCTCCCTGCAGTGCCATGCCGATTCCGAAAATGATCATGACCAGAATCTGCATCTGTCCCAGAAAATCCGTGCCGCTCCAAAACAGTGCCAGTGCATGCATCAAATCAAAATATTTCTTGCGATATGCATCATTCGCCTCTTCGAATTTATCAATTTCATGCTGCTCCTGATGAAACGCCTTTACTACGCGCATAGCATTCAGATTTTCCTGCAGCACGGTTGTCATGGAGCTTTCCGCAAGATCGCATTCCAGAAAAATCTTCTTCGCCTTGGAGAAAAACACATAGCTCGCTATCAGAATCAGCGGAATCAGTGCAATGGATACCAGCGTCAGCTTCACACTGCGGCTGAATAAAATCAGCGCTGCCAGAGTGACATTTAACATCGCAAACAGCATCTCGGAAAACTGATTGGCCAGAAATCTGCGCACTGTTTCGATATCTGAGGTGCTTCGCTGAATCAAATCCCCGCTGTCCCTGCTTTTATGATAGGAAAACGGCAGCTTCTGCAAATGGTCATATAAATCATTCCGCACATTCAGCGCCAATGTTTCCGCAACATTACCGGCATGCATACTTCTGCGGTTGATAGCAAAGGCAACCATAAGATAGCTTACCACCACCAGAACGGAGCCGATCCACAAATGGGACTGTAGAGCCTGCATACCGCCTGCCATATCCACCAGCTGCTGCAAAAAAGCATTTTCAAACGGTACTCCCTTAATGATATTGTCGATCATCCAGGAAATGATCAGCGGTGCAGCCAGCATAAATAGGGAATATATTGCCACATCCAGTAAAATCAGTACAAACTGATAACGGTACGGCCGTACATATCTCCATACAAATCGTATTTTTTTCATAATCCCCTTCCTCTCTATATACGAAAAAAATAGGCGGTAAGCCTATTTCCCGTCATGCTTTCACAAGCCCTGTGTCACGGGCACAGGAATCCTGCTTATCCCAGCTTTCTTGCGTATTCGCTCAGCGCCTCCGCAATCTGATCCGGGCAGGATGTCGGCTTCGCTCCGCAGCGAACCCCACGAAATGCATCCAGTACTTCACTTATCTTTTTATCTTTTATAATTCTGGAAATGCCCAATAGATTACCGGCACAGCCGCCAACGATGGTTACATTGCGAATGATATCGCCGTCCATTTCAAAACGCATTTCTCTTGAGCATACGCCCTTTGGTCTATATACAAATGTTTCCATAATTAAATTCCTCCTCAAATAATCGCAATCATTCTATGTGTATTCGTTTCATAACTGCTTTTGCGACATGTGCCACAAACAGTCCCGTCGGGATGCCCAGCAGAATCAATACCGGCAGGATCGCCTGCATAAAGAATTGCTGATAAATCAGCGTTACTGCAATCACCTGTCCAATGGCATGCGCACTGCTTCCCGCTACACTGACACCGTAAATACTCATCGGTGTTCTTCTGGCAAGGATACAGGCAAGTGTCGACAGCAGTACACCGCACATGGAAAGCCAGAAGCCGGTGCCAAACAGCATCCCTCTCAGCAAAGAGGCCAGCACGACCCGCATGAGGTTGACAGAGAGCATCACCTTGGCATCAAACAGATAATATGCGATCAGAGCGACAATATTGGCCAGACCCAGCTTGAATCCCGGCACCGGAACCGGCACGGGAATCATGGATTCGATCATATGAAAGAGAATACTGATAGCCGTCAGCATCGTGATCGTTGTCATCCTCTGTGTACGGCTCATCACTGTATCACCGTGTCCACATCATCACTGTCAGTATCGCTCGCCTCAATCTGGACGACGATATTGTTGGGCAGACACACAATCGGACGATTGGCATCCTCCACCCATCCCTGAATGGAACAGAGATGATAGGGACTGTTTTCCTTTTCCACACGAACCCTTTTATCCTTTACCTCCACCTGTACGTCACCGAGCGTTCCCTTCACGGTATACACATCGTTGAGCGCCAGACTCTTTCTGAGTATTTCACGATCCTTATAGCTGACAACAACTTCCTTATCCCGTCCTGCATCACGGTATGCACTCCAGACAAGGGGAACATACAGCAGACAGGCACAGATTGCGACGATCATAATAAATAGTTTATCTGCTTTATTCATAGATCCTCCAACATTCTTATATTATACCCGAGAGAAAACGCTTTGCAAACCCTTTTCGTGAAAGAATGCAGAAGCTGATACGGTTTGAGAGAAAAAAAGATACCTGCAGCGGCGATTTCACTGCCCTGCAGATATCGTATTACCTATTTTGCATTTTTCTCTGCATCCTGTATGGCTTTTATAAATCCGTCTACGCTGATAGTACAGCCGCTTCTGACATCATTGTTTTCTGCCTTGCCATCCTGATTGAGCTTTATTTTATCGATGCCGTGCTTTTCGACATATTTTTCAAAAAAGGCAACCTGCTCATTCCATTCCTTTTTGATCGGACTGGCCTGCTTCATTCCATATTCTTCACCAAGCTCTTTTTTGGTCTTATCCTTCCCCTTTGCGGTTTCATCAATTTCAACCTCGGCGATTTTATCATTTTTCAACTTGACTCTGGCTGTCGTCTTTTCTCCGTTATCATTTGTAAAGGTTCCCGTACCTTCCTTTTCCACGCTCTTTCCGCCGCAGCCGCACAGCAGTACGGAAAGGCCCAGCATCATTACCTGCTTTTTCATGCATATCATCCTTTCGCTGCTGTTAGTATGCGATCATTTCACCCGTTTATACTACTGCCATGCAATTTCACCGTCATACAGCTGCTTCAGCTGTTCCCTGAGCCATGCATAGGTAAAATCAGAGCTGACGGTACGCTGACCATGCGCTGCCGCCAGCTCCTCCGTATAGGAGGAAAACGGCAGCAGCCGGAAGCCGTCATAGGAGGCATCGAAGTGATTGACAATCGGTATCATTTTTTTATTTTTCACTGTCGTTTCTCCTGTTTTCGTATTCAATTCTACGTCACATTGCACGATCGCGCCGATTTCATACATATTGGTGAATTGTTCACTGGCACGATCAACCCCCATAGCAGCCGACACAAAATTACCGAGAGAATACATTACAAAGGTTTCCTTTCCCTGTGCATTCGTTAAGGTTTCCACCCTTTGCAGACAATGCGGGTGGTTGCCAATGATGATATCCACCCCCTGCTCGTTGAGAAAGCCGGCTGCATCACGCTGTGCAGCATCAATCTCATAGGTGAATTCGGTTCCCCAGTGCATCGCCGCAATCACCACATCCGCCTGCTCTTTTGCTTTCTGCACATCCCTTGCCAGCTGCTTTTTACAGCGGTCATCAAACATATGCTCCTCATTGAGAAAATGATTGATTGCAAAGCTGTTCTCAGCATCGATCCACTGATTGGTATCGTAGGTATAGGCAAGAATCGCAAAGCGTATCCCGTTTCGTTCCACTACAAGAATATCATCCCGCTGTTCCTTCTTCTCATAGGCTCCTGTTGTCTGAATACCGGCAGCCTTTAGATTTTTACGGGTATTCACAATTCCCTGCATGCCGCGGTCATAGCTGTGATTATTGGCAAAGGTCAAAACATCAAAGCCGATTTCCGGAAGCTGCTTAGCGATTTCCTCAGGTGCATTGAAGGTATAATCACTCCCTGTAATTCCCAGCGTTTCGCCGCCCAGCACAACCTCCTGATTCCCGATGACAAGATCGGCTTTCAGATACGGTGTCACCTTGTCGAAATAGTTTTTAAAATCATATCCCTTCCCCATCCAGTTGTATAATGCATCCTCAATCAGGATATCTCCGGTAAAGCTCAGGGATACACTGCGAATCGGATGTTCCTTTTTCGGCTTTGGCTGCGGCGTCTGTTCCTGTTTCCTGCAGCCGCCAAGCAGCATAACTGCTGTACAGCACAGTATAAGTATTTTTTTCATTCAGATATTCCCTTTCCCTTTTATTTGTACATTATAGTATAAAAGAGAGGACCTGTTAAGAGTAAGGGCATAGAAACACCAGGAATCCAGCCGTTTAAAAACCTGTTTTATAATGGTAAGACATGCATGACCTACAGGTATTGTCCTATTTAGAAGTAATGCGCCGAGCAGGCAGCGTCAAAAGCATATGTGCTCACAAAGAAGCACAGCTAAGCGATACTCCTTTGTGAACATCTTTATTCACTATTTGCACAGACTCCCTTGCTTATGTGCAGATAGCAAACTGTGATGAATCAAATTACATACAGTATACACGATTCGCATGGGTGATAAAAAGACGAAGATAACCGGTATCTCCGTCTTTTTCCATACGATTTTTATTTTGCGTTGTCCTTTGCGTTCTTTGCCGCATCCATCAGACTTTTCACATTGATGGTGCAGCCAGCCAGAACATCATCGTTCACAGGATATCCTGCTTCGTTCATTTCGACCTTGTCCAGACCGTTTTTCTTAATGTAATTCTCCAGGAATTCCACCTGCTCATCCCATTCCTTTTTCGCTTTCTTGCTTGCGCCCTTCATTCCATATTTGTCGCCAAGCTCTTTTTTGGATTTTCCCTCTTTTGTTTCGTCAAGATTGATGGCAACGACATCATCACCCTGTACTGTGATTTCAGCAGTTGCGTAGTCTCCGTTCTTGTCTTTTGCGGATTCACCGTTTCCTTTTTTCTCAGGCTCGGAGTTACCGCCGCAGGCTGCTAGTAACACTGTCATTGCTAGTAGTACTGTGAGTTTTTTCATCGTAATATTCTCCTCCATGTGGCTGTATGATTACAGCATTTTCATTGTCCCTCATCGTATGATATGATGCTGGCAATTCTATGGTAACAGAAATGATAAAGTGTCGTCAACCGTTTTGCTCATGATTTCACAAGTTAATATTTTCCAGTAACCATCAAAAGTCAAGAATCGCATGAATTGCTTTGTTCCAGCCATGCAGACAGACTGCTCTTTGCTGTGCATCCATCTGTGGTGTAAAGCGCCGTGATACTTGGAACTGGGAACGGATTTCCTCCTTGGATTTCCAGAAGCCCATGGCAAGCCCGGATAGATAGGCTGCCCCCAGCGCAGTTGTTTCACTGATAGTGGAGCGTACAATGCATGTATCGGTAATATCACTTTGAAACTGCAGAAGATAATCATTACGGCTGGCACCGCCATCCACCTGCATCTGGGCAATATCCAGACCGCTGTCCTGCTTCATCGCCTGCAGCACATCATTGGTCTGATAGGCCAGAGATTCCAGCGTAGCGCGTATGATATGCTCCTGTGTCGTTCCTCTGGTCAGTCCAAACATACCGCCTTTCACCTGCGGCTTCCAATACGGAGCGCCCAGACCGGTAAAGCTCGGTACAACATAGACACCGTCACTGTCCGCAACCTGCAGGGCACGCTGCTCGCTTTCTGTGCTGCTGTGCAGAATTTTCAAGCCATCCCGGAGCCATTGTATGGCAGCTCCTGCAACAAACACACTGCCCTCCAGAACGTAATCCGTTTCCCCCTTGATTCGCCAGCCGACGCAGCTGACAAGTCCGTGTGCGGAGTGAATCGGACGCTCCTTTGTATTCATCAACAGAAAACAGCCGGTTCCATACGTGTTTTTCACATTTCCCGCATCAAAGCAGGTCTGACCGAATAACGCTGCCTGCTGGTCACCGATCAACGCCGCAATCGGAACCGGGTGATCAAACACACCCGAGGTCACTCCATATACCTCACTGGAATCCCGGATTTCCGGAAGCATGCAGCGGGGAATATTCCAAAGCCGCAGCAGCTCATCATCATATTGCAGCGTTTTCAGATTCATCAGCATCGTTCGGGACGCATTGGATACATCGCTGATATGCTTGGCTCCCTTTGTCAGCTTCCACAGCAGCCAGGTATCCATCGTACCAAACAACAGCTCTCCTTTTTCCGCGCGTTCCTGAGCACCCTCTACATGATCCAGTATCCAGCGGATTTTGCTTGCGGAGAAATACGGATCCAGAAGCAGACCGGTTTTCTCACGAATCATTTCCTCCAGTCCTTCCTTCTTCAGCTTTTGGCAATAGGTATCCGATTGCCGGGACTGCCAGACGATCGCAAAATAAATCGGCTGACCGCTTTCCTTATCCCAGACAACCGTCGTCTCCCTTTGATTGGTAATGCCGATGGCAGCTATCTGTGTATCCTTTACACCGGTTTTTGCCAGTACCTCAAACATAACACCAATCGTGCTTGCCCATATGTCGTTTGCATTTTGTTCCACCCAGCCGGGGTACGGATAATAATTTTCCAGCTCCTTTTGTGCTACTCCCACAATATTGCTGGCTTTATCAAACAGAATGGCACGGGTACTTGTCGTCCCCTGATCGATCGCCATAATATAGGATGTCATATAAGCCTCCTCCTTCGTTATTTTCCTACATTATACCATAGAATGATAGCGGTTTACACAGCTTTTCCAGACTCCATCATCTCTTTTTGCAATCACATTATCAATGCGTCTTTCTTCAGCCAAACCCCAACAAGTCAACAGCTTCATACGCAAAAAAAGTTGCCTGCTGCATTACTTGCCGTGTGTAAAAGAAGAGCATCTATATGCTCTCCTGTCGAATCGTTTCCATCAGATTATCCTGCTTCATCGCATGCAGTGCCATCCGCATGCTCGCAAACAGCAAAGCCGCCAGCAGAAGGATGATAAACAGCAGTCCCTGCCACGGAAATGCAAAGGCAAAGGCGAAATTACGCTGCAGAACAGCGTACACACCATAGATGACAAGCAGCGTAAGCGGTATGCCAAACAGCATGGTCCTGCCCAGATATTGCATTATCTCCATACGTATCATTGCTCGAAAGGCACGCGGTGTGATTCCTATGGATTTCAGCATGGCAAATTCCCGTCTGCGCAAGGCGATTCCTGTGGAAATCGTGTTATAAATATTGGCTGCGCTGACCAGCAGGATCAGTGCCACAAAGCCATACAGGAAGACATTCAGAAACAGCGATAGCTGATTCTGCCGATCCTTCAATGCCCGGATATTGCTTTTGAAAATCGTTCCTGCCGGATGCTGGGACTGCAGCTGTGTCAGCTCATTTTCCAGTGCATAGGGCTGAGAGGAGCGATACTGAAACTTCATGGAAAGCATGTCCTGTGTAAGCTGCAGCTGTTTTTTTAAAATCCGCATGGACTGCTCATTCGTTATCAGATAAATCGTATGAATATCATCAATATTGGCCGGCAGAAACCATGGATGCACTTCACTGACTGCCGCAATATGTATCGCTGTTTCATAGGAGCGCTTATCCATAGCGGCCTGCAGCGTCATTCCTTTTTCCGCATTCTCCAGCAGCCGGTAATCGGTAAAGGTATTCTCTTTTTTGCAGGTCAGCTTATTCAGCAGAATCGCCTGAGCATCACTGCCTGCAAAGTCTTCCATAGAAGCATTGACCTCCCCGGCATAGCGGGCAAAGCTCTGATCATTCAAAGCGATAATCTCAAAAGACAAGCGCTGCTGCGGTTCATCAAAATGCCGTCCCTGTTCATCCAAAAGCTGCTGCAGCTGATCGCTGTAGGCTGCGGTTGAATGATCCTGCAGCGTCACACTTTCCATATAGAGAAACTCTTCGGCAGAGGGAAGCCGGGACAGCTGTTCTCGTATCGCATCCCCTTCCGGCTGGCTGTATCCATTCATTCCTCCGGTTACATCAGCCGGTATTTCCCCCTGTGCCATTGAAAAGGCCTGTGAAATAAAAGTGGAAAAGCTGTAAGCCGTCATAAAGAGAACCATACTGATAATCAGTGAAAATAATGTGGCATAATAGCGGTGTCTGCTTCGCTTCATGTTCTTTGCACCAAGCGCAGCGGAAAAGCCGAACCACTTGCGGATCCAGCGTGTCCTACGCACATCCTTTACGCGGATACTGACATCCTGATTCTGCCGCAGCGCATCGATCGGTGTGATACGCGAAGCACGGCGTGCTGGCAGCCAGGCACTGATCAGCAGGACGATAAAGGAAAACAGAACGGAAAACAGCACACTCTGCCAGGTAATGACAAGCCTCAGCTCCACCATGGTTTCAAACATCCCCTGAATCAGCGGCTGGATGCAAAGAAAGGTGATACCGATCCCTGCATAGCCGCATAGAATACCGATTGGAATTGCAAAGGCACCAATCACAAACGCTTCAAAGAAAACGGAGGAGCGCTTCTGTTTCTGCGTAGCACCAATGCTGGCAAGCATTCCCAGATAGCGGCTTCGCTGTGATAACGAAATGGCGAACGCATTGTAAATCAGAGAAATCGAACCGATCATAATAATGAGAGCCACCATCCCTGTCGCAAGCGTAATTGTCGTCATAAAACCGTTATCGTCATTGATACCGTAAAACATCAGCAGCGTATTGTTGGGATTAATCTGTACATCCTGCAGACCGTAATCCTCTGCAAGCTGCTGTGCATCCTCATAAATGGATGCAGCTCGCTCCTTCATCGTAAAGGAAATGACATACCGGTTGTCCAAAGTTCCCTCATTTCCCTGAAACGGCAGATAAAAGGCATAGTTCTGGCTTCCGAAATGCACCTTTCCATCATCCATAATACCGGTGATACGAAAGGTACGCTCCCCGGTTTGATGAAAGCTTTCACCTGTCGCATCATCCGAATTCCATTGGGAATATGACCGGCTTCCATCCTTTTGTACTGTATAGCCGATAGGCAGAGTTATACTGTCTCCGATTTTCCAGGCGGTACCGCTTGTTTCCATAAAGCTTTCCGACAACAGAATTTCATTCTTTTGGCGCGGGAGCGTTCCCTTCACCAGCTGCAAGGCATTCAGATGCAGGTGCTCCATATCATAGACCTGAAGCTGTATATATTGTCGCTGCGCATCCTTTACATCCTTCAAGAATGCATAGGTATCGTGATAGGAAATCAGACTTTCCTTTATGCGGGAGTCCTTTACCAGCTTTTCTGCCTGTTTGGCAGGAACATCATAAAATTCCATTTCAAAATCTCCGAAATTGGAACGGGCATTGCGCAGCATCAAATCCTGAAAGGACTGTGCGATGGTTGAAACGGCCGCAATCATGGCAACAGACAGGATAACACCAAAGATGGTGACCATCGTTCTGCGCTTAGCGGCCTTCATGCATTTCCATGTCACCTTCTGTATGATATTCATCGGCGAATCACCTCATCACGCACAATGTGACCGTCCTCTATTTTTAAAATCCGATCTGCCTGCAAAGCAATGCCTTCATCATGTGTGATGATGATCAGTGTCTGGTGAAGCTCATCATGCAGGCGCTTCAGCAGGTCGATGATTTCCCTGCTGTTGGCCCGATCCAGATTTCCGGTCGGCTCATCCGCCAGTACGATGGCCGGAGATGCCATCAGTGCACGACCGATGGAAACGCGCTGCTGCTGGCCGCCGCTGAGCTGGCTGGGCAGATGCTGTAATCGCTTCTTCAGCCCCAGTGCCTCTACCATGCTGTCCAGCTGCTGCGTATTGACGCTGCGATTATCCAGCAGCAGGGGAAGTGTGATGTTTTCTTCCACATTCAGTACCGGAATCAAGTTGTAAAACTGATAGATCAGACCAATCTGTCTTCTGCGAAAAATCGCCAGTGCGGTTTCATCGAGTGCATACATATCCTTATCACTCACATACACCTTGCCGCCGGTTGGCCGATCCACACCGCCAAGCAGATGCAGCAGCGTGGATTTACCGCTTCCGCTCGGCCCTACAATGGCGACAAATTCACCCTGTTCCACACAGAAGGACACATCATCCAGCGCACTCACCTGCGCCTCCCCCTCTCCGTACCGTTTCGTTAAATGCTCCACTCTTAAAATTTCCATAAGCTACCTCCTCCTCTACAGCATACCGCGCGTTCATGACTCCTTCGTGAAGGCGCACTTACAATATTGTCATATCCTTGTATATGCGAATGAGAAAGCAGGCACCCTGTTCGCTGGCAATCGCCTCCACATCGCCGTTCTGCTGCTGAAAAACCGCTTTACTCATGGCAAGACCGATTCCCGCGCTGTCTATTGAGGCATTCCTTCCCCTGTAAAAGCGTTCAAAAATATGCGGCAGCTCCTCTGCCGGGATCCCCTTTCCGCTATCCTGGATTCGAATACAGGTATGCAGCGGATTATCCTGTACAGAAATATGAATACTGCCCTGCTGCGGCGTATGCTCCACACAGTTTTTCAGTATATTTCCCAATGCTTCCACACTCCATTTCATATCCAGTGTAACACTCAGCCCCTCATCACAGACGAGTGTACAGGTCTGCTCCTTCAGCTCCATCATGATATGCAGGGGCTCCAGACTTTCCTGCAAAAGCTGATACACCGATATCTGCTGCGGATGAAACTGTAAAACCTGCGCATCAATGCGGGATAGCTTCAGCAGTGTGGAAACCAGCCACTCCATGCGTTTCAGCTGCTGGCGCAAAGCATCCGCAAACTGAATGTGCTGCTTTCTGGGCAGTGCCTCATCCTGAAGCAGCTCACTCATAATCATCATGGAGGTCAGCGGTGTTTTCAGCTGATGGGAAATATCGGAAAGAGAATCTGCCAGAAACAGCTTATCCTTCTGCAGACTCTCCTTTTGCAGCTGCAAAGTGCGTGTGATTTTGTAAAGATCACTATGCAGTATGCTGAGCTCTCCTTCCCTGTATTGGGGAATATCAAATGCTCCATCGCCCTGATATACCTGCTGTAAATACATCGACAGCTTTTTCAGCTGTGCATAGCGGTACCGGCTGAGCAGCAGATATATTGTCAGAAGCATCCCCTGTGTAATAAAAGTAATCAGCATGGCGGCGTTTGAAATCGGCTGCAAAAGACAGGCGGTAACCAGCATGAGCGCAAGGCTGGCCCAAATTGCGATACGCAGCTCTGTATTACGCAGCATGATGCAGCTCCAGACGGTAGCCCAGCCCCCGCACCGTCACAATGATCGACGGATTCTGCGGATCGCGCTCCAGCTTTTCACGAAGACGTTTAATATACACGGTAAGTGTATTATCATTGACAAAATCACCGGCAGCATCCCAGATTCCCTCCAGCAGCTGAGAGCGGCTGAGCACCTGCTGAGGATGATTGATAAACACCATGAGCAGACGATATTCTAGTGCAGTAAGCAGCACCTCCTCCTGTTCCCTGTATACCTTTCCCTGTTTAGGATAGATGCTCAGATATTGTATCTGAACAATATCCTCCTCCTGACGGTGATAGCGGCGCTGTACGCTTCGCATCCGGCTGAGCAGCTCATTGATTCGAAACGGCTTTGTAATGTAATCGTCACCGCCCATGTCCAGCCCCATCACTACATTTCCCTCATCATCCAGCGCAGTCAAAAACAGCACCGGCACATCCTGCCGGCTTTTTGCATACGTACAGATATCATAGCCACTTCCATCAGGAAGACCGACATCCAGCAGCAGCAAATCAAACGTCTGCTGATCCAGCTGCTGCAGCGCCGAACGTTTATGGTCGCACCACACCACCTCATAGCCTTCCTTTTTCAATGTATACACAAGACCCATCGCAATGGCCTGATCATCCTCAACAAACAGCAATTTCATAAGCATCCGCTACCTTTCCTTTTCTGTATTATAAAAAATAAATATCACCCTGTCTATGTCTGTGACAAAACTGTCACAATCTGACCTGCTGTACATATTTTCTATTCCATTTTTTACAGCCTTGCGGCATCGAAATAGCAGAATCCGGACAAGCCCAGGGAATGTAGTGCTGTTCCTCATGTTCCTCGTTCTAAAGCGCATGCTCAATCATCCTTTATGCTAATGTAACCGCTAAGTGAGGCTTTAAAAACAGCATAATTGAATGCACTTGATGCTATAAACTCTGCTTGCTGTTTCTAAAGCTGCTGTATTGGAAAATCGGATCGAATCAGCTCTCTGCAATTCTTCATATCATGCAATCCTCACAATACTATTAAAGGTTTTCTATACTATTTTCCTTCCATAAGTAACGAAAAAGGCAGGCAGACACCCGCTAAAAAATATATGTCCTCTTTGATTAAGCTGTATATACCGCAATGCTTTATGGAATGACAAAGACCATTCCAGTTCATGCATACAGAAGCAGTCCCACAGCAACCTTTACAGCCTTCTGAGCGGTACGGTTCGTCATACAAAAAACACGCTGTAAAGGCATTTTGAATCCTATACGAAAGTAGAAGCACACATCATTCTTCATGTAACCAGCAGCACTGCATCATGTTGTCAATAACATGGATATGGATTACCCGGATTTTGTTTATCACAAACGGATAGCAGCTGTCCTTGACTCATTCTTCCTTCAGAGTACAAAAAAACGAGAATTCCATTTTCATTGAAAAATACAACAGGCTTGAATTCTCTTATTATTTATCCCCCGAAATCGAATAAGCACCGTATCCTTTCGCTATCCGCTTTTTCTATGCACTCCGCTTGCCTTGTATACGGAAACAGATTCCTCAGCTGCGATACAGGTGCTTTCTGTTTCTGATTTCCAGCTTCCAGCGACAGCAGTCATTCAGATGCAGCAGCATATGACGGGTCGGCGGCATGAGAAGAATACCAGCAACGTCCTTTTTGCCCCAGAATTCCAAAAGCCATAAGGAATCCGGATGCTCACTTACACCCCCGCATAAACGAATCCGTGCGAGGTCCTGCTGTGAAACGTGACGCTTCATATCCGCAAACGTAAGCTCCTGTACAAGCTGTCTGCTTCTGCGTCCGACTGCATTTCGATATGACAGCAGCTCAGGAATACAAACCGTTTTACTGAAATCCATGATTTCATCATCCGTTAACGCATTACCTGTATCGTCCAGCATGATCTGCAATCGCTGCTTCCAATCGGGATTCCATACCTGCTCCTGCCTTGCCACCAGCATATTCATTGTCAGATCCTCAATGCGTGCGATATGCCAGATAACCCAGGCAATTGTTTCCGCTTCCCTTGTCGGCATGATTGCATACTCATATTCCTGTAAATCCTGTAAAAGAGCATCCACCTCATTGCAGGGCATTTCGGAAACCGCGGACGCATGCAATGCCGCATGAAGGGAAAGAAACAGCTCCTTCGCTGCCTCCAGCTCCTGCTCCTTTCGAATCCTATGCTGCAGCTTTTTATGCTGTTCACTTAAGCCTTCACCAAAATATTTCATCCTATGCTCCTTTCGATTCCCGGATTGCCGCTTCCTTTACAGCCTACAGCCATCATCAGAATCACAGATAATCAAGGCTCATAGCGCCTTCTCTCTATGACAGGGAATTCTGTGCCGATTTCCATAATAGCTTACTAGCACCCGTTACAATATATTGAAATATAGTGCGTCATAAATCTCTACCCCCATTATACCATGCCCATACCCTGAATAAAACCGTACATTCATCTATGTAGTCCTGCTTGCATATCCGGTACGAATCTTGTAACCTGCGCATTCTGTGACAAGACAAACGCAAGAAATCCTAGTATACTGTAAACATGAAGCACGAGGAGGTACTATATGGATATACAGCAGGACAGCACACACATCCCGCAGATTGAGGATTTTTACGCCGTCATCCATAACAAGCTGTTTGAAAAATTTCTGCAGGCAATGAAGGACATCTTTTCCTGTGAACCGCAAATGGAATTCAGCAGATGCACATGGGAATACGGATGGAATATGAAGTTCAAAAAAAGAGGCAGAAATCTTTGTACCCTGTATGCACGGGAGCAGTATTTCACCCTGCTGATCGTCATCGGCAAGAAAGAAGCGCCGTATTTGGAAGCACTGCTGCCGCACCTCGGTAATGCAATGCAGGAAATCATTCAGGAAACAGCAGAAGGGAATGGACAGCGCTGGCTGATGATTGATGTGGAGGATGAAGGCAGCGTATATCAGGATATCTGGAAGCTGCTTGCCTTACGTGCAGGCTGCTATGATGTTGCAGAGTCTGAATGAAAAAGAGCGCCATACAAAAAGGCATGGATTCCTAGAAAAGATTCCATGCTTTTTTGTATCCTGTTCTATGAGTTAGGTTCGCTGAATTTTGCGTACAGGAAACTGGATTTCTGTGAGCCAGTCGTCCTCACTGTCCTTGTTCCAGATACCGTCAATATAGGCTTCTCTTTGATGTCCGATCATCTCGTAGCCGTTGTCCTCAATAAAGGAAACGATGGCACGATATGCCAGCGGCAGTGTACGATACGCCCCCTTATGCATGACGCATGCAGCAAGTTCAACAGCCGGCAGCTCACGAAATTTCAAATCACCGCGATCCTCTTTCATTTCAGTAACCGCCTCGCAGATTTCCGCATCCACATCCTGCTCCCGGTACTCATCATCGTAATACATGGTAAAGCAGTATTCCGGCTCCTTACATTCACAACCTACCTTCTCCATTTCCAGCCCCATATCCGGCATTTTATAAAACAGATCCGCATAGCTGTCGAGATGTACCCGCATAGACGCAATGGTAACCGCTGGCAGTGATTTCAGAATGACACGATATTCATCATCCAGATGTCCACCACTCAGATAGCCCTCCACACGCGCCAGCTTTTCGCCTGTTTCCGCCATGATTTTCAGCAGCTGCTGTTTTCTTTTCTTCAACAGCTGTTCCTGCGAAGCGCCATTACACACCTGCCGTATTTCCTCCAGAGAGAATCCCATATCCCGAAGAGCCAGTATCTTATGCAGCGGCAGCAGCTGATTCGAGGTATAGTAGCGATACCCGCTGTCCTCATCCACATAAGCAGGCTTCAGTAAATCGATTTCATCATAATGGCGTAGTGTTTTCACTGTTATATGGTTCATTTGTGAAAATACCCCGATCCGATACAGCTTTTCAGGTTCATCCTGATGACAGAAAAAATCTTTGTTCATAGTGGTTTCCACCTTTCTTAATCCCATTTAAATGATACAACAGAAATGATACAGCCGACAACTGCGAAAGCAATCAAAAGGGCGACAGATATCCATATCTCATGACTCCACATGTTTAAAGAAACCGCCTTTAACAGCTTGATACCATGTGTCAGCGGCAGGACATTGCATACCTTTTGCACAGTGTCCGGAAACAGCTCGAAGGGGATGGTTGCCCCCGATAAAAACAGCATGGGAAAATAGACGAAGGTTGTAACGACATTCGCAATTTTCACCGTCTTGCACAAGCTTGCCAGAATCATGCCGATGCTGTACATGGACAACATGACAAGCAGAAATGCACCGATGAAAAGGAACGGATCCCCTTCCATGCGGTATCCGAATCCAAACACAGCCAGAATGGTAACCAACGCTGCTGAGAAGAATGACGTCAGCATGCCAATCACCACCTGAACGGACAGAATCATAAACGGGCGAATCGGTGTCGCAAAGAAGTGCTTCAGGATTTTCTTGTCACGGTAATCTGCGATCGTCAGCGGCAGTCCCATAAAGGCAGTCGCACATATTCCGACCGTTAACAGCGACGCAAATGCACTCTGTAAAAAGGAATAATCAGCACCTCCTGCGGATTGTGAACCGGCTACAACTGCAATCAGAAGCAGGACGCCTATCGGCATACCGATACCGAAAATGATGCCGTCCGGACTGCGCAGACTCAGCTTCCCTTCCACCTTTAAAAATGTCAGAAATCGTTTCATATGCTCACTTCCTCCTCACTGTACCATAGATATGCCTCTTCCAGATTTTCATAGGGACTGTTTTCGATAAGTTCTTCAACGCTTCCCTCACACAGCTTTCTGCCCTGTTTCAAAATAAGTAGGCGATCACATAAATTCTCAGCCTCCTCCATATAATGCGTTGTCAGGAAAATTGTCATTCCCTTTTGCTTCAGTGATTTCAGAATATGCCATACCTCGCGACGGGCTGCCACATCCAGTCCGGTCGTCAGCTCATCCAGAAAAATCACCTGTGGATTTGGAATCAGTGCCACGACTACGGATAGCTTTTGCCGCTCACCTCCCGACAGCTGTTCCACCTTTTGATTGGTGAACGCTTCCAGCTGAAACTGCTTTAAAAGCGCATGATAGTCCGCAGGCTCATGGTAAAGTGCCGCGGTTTCCTCACATACCTCACAAACGCGAATATTGTTTGCGTGTGCCGCATGCTGCAGCTGGACACCGACATGCTCAAACAACGTTTTTCTGTGTTTGGCTGCATTCTGTCCTAAGATACGTGCACTGCCGCTGTCCGGCTTTGTAAGACCCAGTAAACAGTCAATCGTCGTACTCTTGCCGGCACCGTTATGTCCCAGTAGTCCGAACACCTCTCCTTTGTCAACGGAGAAGCTCAGTCTGTCTACGACTGTTCTTCCGTTATATGTCTTCGTTATATCCGAAACTTCAATACTTTTCATTGCAATTCCTCCTTTCACCTTCAGCTTACATGCTCCTGTAGGGGGAGAGTCAACAAAATTTTATCAGGAATTTTTTTCCTATGAAAAGACAGAAAAACACATATAGCTGCTAAGAACTCCTACCCTCGAATCCTCTTTTCGCTTTATGTGCTTCGTTATATAATAGGTGTATGTCTTTTTAGCGAGCTTCTGCCTCCTGCTGCAACTGGTGCTGTTCCTCAAGTAGCTGCTCTGCAATCTGCATCGCATGAATCATTGGCAATATTTACTTTGTGCCTTTCTGCATTTTCTGATGATGGAGCGAACCGGCTCTATGGCTGAAGCCAATTCCTGAAGGGAAACTATATTTGCGTTTTCTATCGCAGCATTCATTTGCAGTGCTGTCAGCTTTTCTTCGATCAGCTGCTTTGCCACACGCATGGAAAACAGCCGATTTTTCAGTAAGGTATGCTGCGAGGTCCCTGCTGCGAATTTCCCTTCCATATGCTCACATTTTCTGATAATCGCCACGATTTCCTTATGCGCAGATTCCAGCTGCTCCTTTGTAATGTTCCTCATTCTTTTCTCCTTATTGCTTTTAGCTATGGATTTTATCCGGTTCCTGCTCTATTACTTGCAGTGTGCTGGTTATGAGGCACGCTTTTGAACTATGATATTTGATGCAGTCCATGAGATTGCAAACAGCAGCAAAGACGAACCTAATAGAATCTGAAGAAACATATCTGCATAATCCATCAGCTGAATACCAAACAGCATCAGCAGCTTGCTGGCAAGATATACAGCTCCAAAGGATACAAAACCGCTCATCATCATGGATACCTCCATTTTCTCGCCCTTGTTGTAATAGGTGGCAGGAATAAAGACAGCTGCAAAGCTCAATGCCAGTGCAATGCCCATTGAGAATCCCTGCCACATAGCAAACCGGGTTCCCAGAGCAGTGATTCCCATCGTAAATTGAATCCCGTAACCGTATACAACGGTTATCAGAAAGCCGATGCTAGTAAACGTCAGATATGCGACATAACGAGCTGCCACAACATTCCGGAAGGAAACGGGAAGAACACGGTAATAGTCATACCATTTGTTCTGTGCATCCATCTGAATGCAGCCCATAACGCTCAATCCGAAAAAGGTTGGCAAAATCACGATCAGAATCGCTCCAAAGCCTTTCCAGGTGGAAAATCCGCCAATGATGAGGACAGACAGCAGTAACGGCTTCCAGCTGGAAGCTAAATAATATAAATCCTTTCGTATCAGACCAATCATATTCGTTCTCCTTTCACATACAGCAGCATGATATCATCCAGTGTAGCGCGCTCAACGATACAGCTTGGATAATTATGTGCAGCCGCCTTTCGATCTGCGACAAGTACCACGGTTTCATAAGGCTGTTTGCGGTAGCGAATAATAGCATCCGGGTCCAGCTGTTTAAAATCTTCTTCCCGGCATTTCATGATACCATATTGATAAATCAATTCATCCTTGCAAGCAGATAAAACAAGCTCTCCATCATGTAGAAATGTAATGTAATCGGCCACCTTTTCCAAATCGGTAGAGATATGGGAGGATAGGAGGATAGAATGATGCTCATCCTGTACAAACTCCAAGAATACATCCAGGATTTCATCCCGCATGACGGGATCCAAACCGCTTGTTGCCTCATCAAGTATGAGAAGTCGCGGCTTGTGAGATAATGCAATAGCGATCGCTGTTTTCATTTTCATACCACGACTGAATTCTTTCATACGCTTTTTATCCGGTAATGCAAACTGTTGCTTGTATTTTTGAAAGGTTTCATGATCCCAGCTTTTATAAACATCCTGTAAAATTTTTTCCGTCTGCTCAATACTGAAGCTGTCATAGAAATCACTGACATCGAAAACGATACCGATTTCTTCACGCAGTGCCAGATTGTCTTTATTCATTTGCTGTCCGAGAACTGTAATCTCGCCGCTGTCCCGCTTTACCAAATCCATAATGCAATTGATAATAGTTGATTTGCCTGCACCGTTTTCACCGATGATTCCCATAATGGTCCCTTCCGGCAGTGTAAAGCTGATATTCTTCAGCTGAAAATTCTCATATGCTTTTGATACATTTTTTAGCATGAGTGCATCCATAATGATACTCCTTCCCTATCCTTCATCGTAAAACATCGTAAGCAGCTCTGTTAATGTCTCAAGCGATATCCCATTTGACCGCCCGATTTCTGCAGCTTCCTGCAGCTTTGCTTCCGCCAGACGCAGTTGTTCCTCACGAATGAATTCCTTGTTCTGTGAGGATACGAAGGTTCCGCGGCCCGCAGCACTTTCGATAAAGCCATCCCGCTGCAGGTCCTCATACGCTTTTTGTGTCGTAATAACGCTGATATGCAGATCCTTTGCCAATGCACGCATGGATGGAAGCGGATCGCCGCTTTTTAATTCTCCGCTCATAATGGCATGCTTAATCTGTGAGGTTATCTGTTCATAAATTGGTTTTGTGGTATGATTACTGATCAGTATTTGCACAAGGCCACCTCCATTGTACTTTAATGTACTTGTTGTACATATACATTATAATACACTTAACAGGATTGTCAATACAAGAGTTAGAATTTACAAGCTCCTTATAAGACTGAATAAAGGATATAACAGCTTACCTGATGAACATGGATACTATTTTTCCATATTCATCTTGAGGAAAGGGGCTATGTTTACCCGCTATGCACATCGGCTTACCTCACAATGATTTATTAGTAAAATAAAAATGAGATTGCTCTCATTTCTTTATCTTATTATAGACAGTACAAATTACGCATTTTTTATTATCAGACGCAGTCAAAGAAGACTGCATAATCCTAACGTTTATCATGGTAAAATACATAACCATCGATCAGAACAATCTTCTTCCATCTGTTATATCAATCCCGCATTGCTTCGCTCTTCCTGTCTGTTTAAATGGATTCACTCGTTCTATAATACCGTCATGTCTGAAAAGGGAGCCTGTATTTTTAAACCAGAAGGTTTTACCGGCTTCCTCGCACTGCCTGTGAAGGTCAAGCACCCACTCATAATCACATAAGCGTGCCTCTCTTCCGGTTTCTCCACCCGTAGTTACATGATCAACACCATCGAGATATGGTGTTAAGTCAATCGCTTCCAGCAACGGAGCACAGGCAATAAACCGACGCTTCATGGGATAGGATAGAAATAAGGGCAGTCTGTAATCGGCAACTTCCTGATTTTCGACGGTACATCCTATATTCACGTGCTCATATCCGCTTCCCCAGTCATCAGGCAAGGCGACAGGAAAACGATCAATTCGCTTTGTCAGAATTAAAAATTCTATATCCGTCCGCTGCTTGATCATCGCCCAGATTTCCTCACGCCAGGCATCGGCTTCCGGCAGAAAGAAATCCGTGGCAAAGCAGGTCGCAAGAATCTTGTTTCCTTTGATATTGTATTCACCCTTTGCGTTCTTTCGGATCGGCCAGTCAAATTTATCCGTCTTCTGTATGGTGTTGTGACCATACCGTTTTGCATGAGGACCGTAAAAATAGCAATTTGTGCAGCCCTCACTGATTTTATAGCACCCTGTCCATGGTTCCCAGTTCATACAGCTTCCTCGCTTTCAAATATTGTTTTATTTCCTGAATTTTTCATACATACAGCCAGCTTCCATAAAGACTGACGTATTCCTGCATATATGTTTCGGTTTACAGCTTTGATTAGATTATCTTATTTATGTATAGCTGACACATTACACACTGGCATCGTTTAGTTCAAATAGATTACCTTCCGGATCTCTGAAGTAAGTACACCGCATGCCCCATGCTTCTATATATTGCGGCTCTCCAAGAAATTCCACACCAGCTTCCTGTAAACGACAGTAATCCTGATCCAGATCATCCGTAGGTATGACTGCGGTTACCGTGTCAGGCTGCTTCTCTGTATCCGGCTGCACATATCCCTGAAACATCGTCATGGCATCACCTAAAAAGATAGCGAAGCAGGGCTCCTCCTGCGATTCTGCCGCAAAGGAAGTATAGGGACCATTTCGGTCTCCCCAAACTACATGCAGTCCCAGCTTCTGTGTGTAAAAATCAAAGCATTCTCCATAATTCTTCCGTACCAGTACACGAATCGTCGTTTCCCTGAATTTCATATCCTAATTTCCTTCCTTTTTCAATTATATATCCTTTATTATATCGCAAGATTTGTGATGTAATTGTATAAACTGGACAAATTGTGTCTGTTTCCATCATAGGATTCACGGACGCTTTTGATAGATATTGCTTCTGTAATATGATATCACTAATTTATTTGGGAAGATTGTGAAATTTAAGATATAGGCGCATCCCTGTATATTTAGAAGCATATTGAAAAATACCTTATCCTGTTTATGGATTCGTTCCTTTTTCGAAAGCGGCAAGACTTTTATACGTATCAACTATTTCTTTTTGCTTGATTTATTATCGGATATAAACACCTGTATGAAAAAGGAATATTTTACGCATTCATACAAATATAAATGGCTTCAATAATAAAGTCATGATTCACTAAAATTCTTTATGACATTTGGATCACTTGTTATAAATTCATCAACTTCATTATTCATTGAATTCAAAGTTTCAATCCAATCTCGTTGAAATGTATCGATTTGGAAACCATTTTTATCAAAATCATTCTTCACTAATTCTTTAATATAAATTACTAGCATTATATCTATTTCTACTTTCTATTGATGTTAAATCAACTACTTTTATATGAGTGATTAACCAATGCATCTCATCTGACTCTAATTTTAAATTCAAAATCTCAGCAGCCTCAGTATATATAAACTCATTGCTATGATCAGAAGATTCAAGTATTGAAACAAATCCCCATATATTTTTCTTTTCAGGCTTTATAGTAGATTCAAATGGGTTTATACTCAGAATGCTCTAAAAATCTCATTATACTGTTATATAATTGAACGACAGCTTAAGCCATCCTCTTGATTTCTTTTTCAAATGCTATTTTACTGAACTGTCGGACCTCAATTTATGGAACTTGCGATTTTGATTCAAAAAACAAGTATTCATTTTTTATTCGACACATGACATCACTTGAATTAAGGAAAAAGATTATAGTATCATTTGAGAATCTTAGAAAAAAGAAAACCTCAGAATTCCCTTTATCAATAGGGTTTTCTGAGGTTTTTAGTATTATTCCCACTCAATCGTTCCGCACGGTTTCGGTGTCAAATCATAGCACACACGATTCACATTCGCAACTTCCTTCAAAATACGATCCGTAATCCTATGCAGCACCGGCCAGTCAATATCCTCTATCGAAGCCGTCATTGCATCAATCGTATTCACCGCACGCAGAATCACAGGATATTCAAAGCTTCTCGCATTATTCTTCACACCGACAGACTTGAAATCCGGAACAATGGTGAAATACTGCCAAACCTTCTGATCCAGACCCGCCGTCGCAAACTCTTCGCGTAAAATCGCATCCGACTCTCGCACCGCCTCTAGACGATCCTTTGTAATTGCTCCAAGACAGCGCACACCCAGACCGGGACCTGGGAACGGCTGACGGAACACCATATCATGAGGCAATCCCAGCTCCAGTCCACACGCACGCACTTCATCCTTAAACAGCTGACGCAATGGCTCTACCAGCTCAAACGCCAGATCTTCCGGCAATCCACCGACATTGTGATGAGATTTGACAACCTTTGCCGTCTTGGTGCCGCTCTCCACGATATCCGGATAAATGGTCCCCTGTGCCAGGAAATCGATACCCTTCAGCTTACGAGCCTCTTCCTCAAACACACGGATAAACTCCGCACCGATAATCTTACGCTTCTGCTCCGGCTCAGCCACATCCTTCAGCTTTCCAAGAAACCGTTCGCTTGCATCCACATAAATCAGATTCGCATCCATCTGATTCTTAAACACTTCAATTACACTTTCCGATTCCCCTTTGCGCATCAGCCCATGATTGACATGCACACAATACAGCTGCTTACCGATTGCCTTTAACAGCAATGCTGCCACTACAGAGCTGTCCACACCGCCGGACAATGCCAGCAACACCTTGCGATCCTTCACCTGTTCGCGAATCAGTTCCACCTGATCCGCCACAAAATTCTTCATATTCCAGTTTGCCTCTGCCTTGCAGACAGTGAAAACAAACGTTTTTAACACTTCCTCTGACGGCCATTCCTCCAGCTTCTGTTCACATAATGCCGGTGCATGGTCAATCGCAATCACCGGATATCCCGCTTCGTAAATTTCCGGCAAGACATCGATATCCTTACCGTCGACATTGCGGTGTTCTCCACCGTTTAAGATAACACCCTTTACATTCGGCAGCTTCTGCAGCTCCGCTTTTGTGATATCATGCGGATAAATCTCGCTGTATACACCCAATGCACGAATTTCTCTGGCAAGTGTTGTATTCTCACTGCTACCAAGATCCAGAATAACAATCATATCTTGTTTCATACGCTAATCTCCTCTACTCTTTTTATCCAAATCAAGTGTAACATATTTCATTGTTCAGTAACATAAAAAAATGGAAAATATTAACCAAAAACGCACAAAATTACACGCGGAAAGAAAACACCGCAATTTTTACAAACCACGGTGTCTGTTTCAGCACACTGCTTCCTGCGAAGCGGATGGCTGCTGTACAAAGGTACTGGATAGTACCTTATCCTTCTTGCGAATGCGTATAAACAGCAGAACCGCCACACCGGCAGCGATACTTTCAGCGATCAGGAAGGAATACCATATACCATCCAGACCGAACCAGGCTGCAAACAGCCAGGATAACGGCAGAGTGATACAAAGCTGACGAAGTAGGAAAACAATCAGGGACTGCAATCCAAGCCCCATTGCCTGAAATAATGTCGGCAGAATAAACCCAAGGGCTGCCGGAAGGAAGCTGATACTGATGATACGCAGGGCAGGAACACCGATACGCAGCATATCCTCACTGGCATGAAACAGCATCAGCAGCTGTGTTGGAAACAGCAGGAAAATCGCACAGCCGCAAACCATGATGGCAAGCGTCACCATGACGGCATACTTCAATGTCTGCAAAAGACGTTCATGACTGCCTGCTCCGTAATTGTAGCCCATGATCGGCATCGCTCCCTGCGTCAGACCGCTCGCCGGCATAAATACAAAGGTCTGCAGCTTATAATAAATCCCATATACGGAAACAGCCGTATTGGAAAACTGAATCAGAATGGAATTTAAACCAATCACAAGAACACTGCCCAGTGCATTCATGCAGGCATTGGGAATCCCCACAGAAAGAATGCGGCGAATGGTATCCCAGGAGAAATGAAACTGCTTCAAATCCAGCTTCACATCGAATTTTCTTGTCAGGAATATAAACAGTGATAGCGACATAGCGAAAATCTGTCCGATAACCGTTGCGATTGCCGCTCCCTTTACCCCCATTGCAGGAAAGCCCAACAGACCGAAAATCATGATGGGGTCCAGGATGATGTTTGTGATTGCTCCTGCCGCCTGTATCGCCATGGGGAAGATCATTTTTCCCATTGACTGAAATACCTTTTCAATCAAAATATGAAAGAAACAGCCAAAGCACAGAAATACACAGACATACGTATACATACAGGCGTCATCCAGTATTGCCGCAGAATCTGTAAACATTTCAAAAAACGGACGAATCGTAAAGCTGCCGATTGCGACAAACAGCAGATATCCGATCAGCGACAGCAGCAGACCATGGGCCACAGCGCTGTTTGCTTCCTTCTGATTTTGCTCTCCAAGCTTTCTTGCTATATAGGAATTCACCCCTACACCGATTCCCACGGAACAGGCTACTATCAGCGTCTGTATCGGAAAAGCCAGGGAAACAGCCGTAAGTGCATCTTCTCCAATCTGTGCCACAAACATACTGTCTACAATGTTGTACAGCGACTGTATCAGCATAGACAGCATCGGAGGAAAAGCCATTGACATCAGCAATGGTAAAACAGGCTTATAACCCATTTTGTTTTGTTCAATTGTTTGCATGACAAACCTCCTCTTCTCACAAAAAACCTCCATTCATCTATTTTGGAAACATGAAAATAGAAAAAATGGAGGTTATTCAAACCTATTTGGTTGTTGACATCATTCTAATATAAAAATCAGGATTTGGCAATACCCTATGCATCAATTTCATGAATATATGCCACATCATGAAACATATCCAGCAGCTTGGCAGCCTGATACGTATCCGGCAGAACAACGATCAAATCCACCTGATAGCAGCTATGCTCCTGTGTCAGACTCACATTCAGTATCTCAATCTGCATACGCTTCAAGCGCTCCTGCAAATCCTGCAAGGCCTCCTTATTCTGGTCAATCACAAAGGACAGCTCCTCCTTATATGACTCCCGCAGCCAGCGATGATTCCAGTGAAGGATGATCTGCACAAAAACAATCAGCACTGCTGTAAGAATCCCAAGTGCATACAGGCCGCTGCCAATCGCCATTCCGATCGCACTGGTTGCCCATATGCCTGCCGCCGTCGTCAGTCCGCTGATCGTGTTTTTCCGCATGAAAATCATACCGGCTCCAAGAAAGCCGACTCCGGTCACAATCTGTGCCGCGATACGGGAGGGATCCAGTGCGACACCTTTATCTCCCAGAATATCAGTAAACCCGTACTTGGATACGATCATAATCAAGGCAGCGCCACTCGCCACTATCAGGTGCGTGCGAATGCCAGCCTCCTTATTGCGGCTTTTCCGTTCATAGCCGATGATACCTCCGCAGATTCCCGCAAGCAGGATCCGAACAAGAAATTCCATCTGTGTTTCCAGCTGCATGATGTTCATCATACTATCATCTTCTTTCTTCTGTATCCTTCTTTATATTATACAACACCTTGTGTGAATCGTATATGCTGACACAAGAAAAACGGCAAACGAAAAGCTTTATCAACGGCTATCTCTCGATGCCTCTCAGGTATATAAAAAACCATATCCCGAACCGATGATAGTCCACTCCTTCTGAGCGGATGAGCGCCGCAATACCCATGGATATGCAGTATACTCCGCATTGGGCTCCAGCGTATGATCCCCCGCATGGAATACATTGGACACCGTAATAAAATCCGTATAAATAACCATTACCTCATCGGATTTCTGTTTCTTAAAGCCGTCCGCAAACTGCCTGTATGCTGATTCATCATAGCTGATCCTTGTCATTTTACACTCCTGCATTTCCTGAGAAAATGTGTGCTCCCCACCAGTGTCATAGCGTGTTCAACATCCTTCCTTTCCTAGATATCAGAATGTATCACTTCCCGTTTGAGTTCGACATTTCTCCATGAATTGGAAAAGAAATACGGTACAAAGAAAGCGAGGATTCCGCAAACAAAGATGACTGCAATGGCAATTTTCTTTTTCATAGCATAGCCCCTTCAGGCTGTAACCTTTTACAACACCAGTATATCATTCGCACTGTACAAAAAATCTTAAGAAATCTTATGCGCACCTTACAATTTTATTACGGTACGGCTCTTTATTCCTGTAATTCCTTCATGTCCGCAGCTTCCAGTAGGGAATGGAGCAGCCGCACAGCCTCCTCCATATCCTCCATTTTGATTGCCGCAAAAGAAAGAACAAGCTCTCCCTGCGCATTTCTCTGCAGCATCATGCTGTGCTTTCTGGCTTCCTGTATAAGCGATTCCAGCGGCAGCAAATACGGAAAGCGCAGTATAAACTGCAAAGCAGCCTCCTCCAGCAATATATCCGCCTGTGGAAACCACTGTTCCAGCAGTGTCCGCATATGACTGCTCTTCTGTTCATAGTGTCTGCGCAGACGCCGTACATGTCGCTCCAGATGCCCGTCCGCAATATATCTTGCCAAAGCCAGCTGTTCGATTTTGCTGGAGGTTGGTGAATAGCTGTTTGCGCGCTGATCATAGCGGTGTTGCAAAGCCTGCGGAATCACCATATAGCTGATTCGCAGAGACGGCAACAGAATTTTTGAAAAGGAGCCGATGTATACGACATGTCCCCCGGTATCAAAGCCCTGCATGGCAGGCGTCATACGCGTATGATAGCGCAGCTCCCCGTTATGGTCATCCTCGATGATCATGGCATTTCGCTGTGCCGCCCAGGCCAGCAGCTCCCTGCGTTTTTTCTTATCCAGAGGCTGATGGTTGTATCCTGCAGACGCGCTGTTTACATACAGCAGATTGACATCACTTGCCAGTAGCTCCTGCATGCAGATACCATCTGCTTCCCTGCTTAATCTGCGTACAGGAAATGCATAATCATGAAAGACGGCTTCTGCCTGCGGAAAGCCACCCTCCTCCAACCCGATCACGACGGGTTTATCCAGCAAGCCGCACAATACATACAGCAGCGATTGAAAGCTGGAGCCGATGAGAAGCTGATCGCTTGTACACAATACACCCCGCACGGTATAGGCGTATTTCTGCAGTGCCATCCGCAGCCGCAGCTCTCCTCTTGCCTCTCCGTATGTCGCTATCTCATAATGACCGTCCAGGACCTCCTTGAGGTACTTCTTCCACAAAGTCAGATCAAATGAGCTGACATCCATTGTCTGCGACCGGAAGTCATAGCGGATTTTTTCATCCTGCAGCGCCGCTCCCTGCGCCAGCACCGCCTTACGCAGTTGAACATTCTCCGGCTCGACATCCACAAAAAAACCCTTCTGCGGAATTGACAGGATATAGCCCTCCTCCAGCAGCTTTTCATAGGCACGCTCAATGCTCGTCTTGGATACCTTCATCAAAGCCTCGCATTTCCGTATGCTAGGCAGCTGGTCACCTTTTACCAGATAGCCGGAAAGGATATCCGAGCGCAGTTTTTCATAAATTTGCAGATACAATGCCTTACCCGTGGTTCGTTCAAAATTTATCGTTTTTAATTTCATTATTATCACCATCCTCAGTATAGCATACTGTACCTTAAATTTATAATAAATCTGTATATTTTTAAATGAACAGAAAGCTGATAGAATAACGGCAGAAACGAAGGGAGTAGCACATATGAAAACAATGAAGGTAAACGATATCGTGACAGCCGCACTAGGTATAGCCCTTGTATTTCTGGCAACATGGCTGCTTAAGGTGCCAAACGGCATACAGGGATATTTCAATCTGGGTGACGGCTTTCTTCTGCTGTTCGCCTCTGTACTGAACCCCTTTCTTGCCTTTATGGTGGGCGGTGTCGGCAGTGCGCTGGCAGATATCACCGGCGGATATGGCATGTATGCCCTTTTCACCCTGCTCATTAAAGGGATGGAGGCTGTTCTTGTTTCCTGGCTTGTCTGCAGGGGACGATCCTCATTTCGCTATGTTGCCTATATACTGGGCGGTTTACTGATGGTTGGCGGATATTTTCTTGCGGATGCATATATCAATCAAAGCTGGCAGCTTTCACTGACCGGTATCCCGGGGAATCTGGTACAGGCCGCAGCAGGCTATGTCATTGCACTGGCAGCCTATCCTCTCCTGCAAAAAAGGATGCACAGGCATCCGGATATGCATCATAAAACCGTCTAATACAGACGGTTCTTTTTTCTATCTGCCAGGTGACAGGTAAGCGTATGCCGCTGTATGCTTAGCAGAGATACAAGCAGGGAGCAGCCCTCTGCCAGCACGATCGCCAGCCACACGCCTCTGCTTCCCAGCCAGCGTGGCAGAATGAGCAGAAACAGCAGATAAAAGCCAAAGGTTCTGGAAAATGAGATCAAGGCGGATAATCTGCCCTGTGACAATGCGGTAAACATTGCCGAAGAGAATATATTGAAGCCGCTAAACAGCAGGCTGAAGGTAAATATGGCAAAGCCCTGCAGGGCAATCCTATATACACTGGTATCCTTGTCGGTAAACAAAGTGACAAGAGGTCTTTGAAACAGAATGGTTGTGACAAAGATGGCAAGGGAGCTGATTACCACAATTCCGATGCATTTACGTAGAAGCTGCAATAAACGCGCAGTATCCTTTCTGCCATATTGATAGCTGATCAACGGGGCAGCGCCCATGGAAAATCCGATATACAAACTGGTGAGCAGAAACTGTGTATAAACGATAATCGTTCCTGCCGCAACACCATCCTCTTGATGCAGACGAAATAGAATCGTGTTCAAAAGCAGAGTTGTCAGTGCTGATGCTAGCTGACTCACCATCTCACTAGAGCCGTTAAGACAGCTTTCCTTCAGCATGGAAGCATCCCAAGCTGGCCGTGCGAAATGCAGCTCCCTTTCCTTTCTCTGCAGGAAAAAGAGCGTTCCATATATAGCCGGAACCATATAGCCGATCCCGGTTGCCAGGGCGCTGCCTTCGATTCCCATATGAAAGCCGGACATGAAGGCCAGATCCAAAGCAACATTGACTCCCCCGGCACACATTGCCAGCACCATTCCCAGCAGCGGACGTCCCGCCGCTACAAACATGCTTTGATACAATACCTGCAGCATGCAGAAGGGAGTAAAAAGAAGAAGCATGGACAGATATCCTCTTGCATATGGCAATATTCTACCCTTGGCATGAAGTAGCTGCAGCAGTTCATCCGTAAACAGCAGACCGCCAATAGCAAGCACACAGCCAAGACCGATCGTACAGACACAAAGCAAGGCCGCATTTTTGCGCACCTTTTCCAGCAGACCCGCCCCCATGTCGCGGCACAGCACAGCAACACCGCCGCTTGCCAGCATCGAGGATAAACCGATGATCAGATTGATCATGGGACAGACGATATTGATCGCGGAAAGCGCATCGGTATTCACCAGACGCGAAACAAACAGGGTATCGGTTATCGTGTAAATACCCATCGCAAGCATCATTATAATAGATGGAGCCACAAAGCGAAGCAGCTGCGGCAGCGTACGGGTCGTATCCAGTGTATTCTCACGCATCCTGTGTTCTCCTGTAATACAGCCTCTGCACTGGATAGCCTAGCTCCACCAGCTCTTCACCGCATACAAAGTCGGCTTCCAGCAAAAGCCTGCGATATCCGGCATCTGCTCGATCAGCAGCGCGGAAACAGGTAATTACCAGATCGGTATGCGGGGCACAGGTACATTGCATCCATTCGACCAGCTGTTTCACAGCATCCAGACAGCGCAGCTGCGGATGAATTGCCAGAACATCAATCTGCCCGCTTTTAAGCTGCAGCTGGATCGCCGCAAACGCCGTCTTTTCAAAGGAAGCCAGAAATGCTTCCTTCTGCTTCATACACTTCAGCAGCTGCTGTTCATATGCTGCTTCCTCAAGATAAGGAAAGAAATCCACAGCCTGACGCATCAGCTGCATCCATGTGTCCATATCCCTTGGTACTGCCTGTCGGATCTGTAGCTCCCGCATTGCAGATTCCGTCTGATTCAGCTCATGCAGCTGCAGAGGATGCTGTAGCGCATAATACTGCTGTTCCCTGCGAAACTGTGTACATGTCATCTTATATAGCTGCTTAAAGGCCTGAGAAAATGCCTGTGAGCTTTCATAACCGTAGGATATGGCAATTTCCAGTACAGATGCATCTGTTTCACACAGACATCGTGCTGCTTCACTTATTCTTCTTCGCTTCACATATTCATGCATCCGCATGCCGCACAGCTGTGTAAAGCTGCGATGCAGATAATAGGGGGAATATTGCATAAGTCGAGCTACTGCCTGCAGGAAAAGCGTTTCCTGCAGATGCTCCTCCAGATAGGAAAGCGTCCTTATGACAAGCTCCTGTTTTTCATTCATGTCGTTACCTCCTAGCTTTTCTGCAAAAGTATAGCAGGTTTCCTGCATTTCTGCGTTATCAATCTTGCCCTGCCGGCCTTCAGATATCTTTACATTGCATACCTCTGTATACCGCATCGAATAATACAAAAAAAGCTGTATAGCTTCCTAAGGTTCTTACAGGGTGAATCATCCGTAGAAGAAAGTTGAGCAAGCTGATGCCTCTTATCATTTTGCTTCTGAATGAATCCAAAGACGAGTAAGATTTTCACGGACGATACAGCTTTTCTTTTTCAGGAGCTCAAGCTCGACTGGTGCTGAGCATGGTTAGCTCTTTCTTAGCCGCATGCTTTTGAACTGGTATGCAGAAAACAGTCTGGCTCATGGTCATTCACAATACCGACTGCCTGCAGATAGGAATAGATAATAACGCTTCCGACAAACCGCATTCCACGCTTATACAGGTCTGCACTGATTTCATCGGAAAGCGCGGTGTGGGTTGGCAGCTCCTTTTGTTTTCTGTATATCACCTTACCCTCGGTGAAGCCCCAAAGATAAGCGGAAAAGCTGCCGTATTCCCGTTGTATCTGCTGGAAAATAACAGCATTTTTCACTGCGGCCCTGATTTTGAGACGGTTGCGGATAATGCCGGGATTCTGCATAAGCTCTTTCTGTTTTTCCTCGGTATAGCCTGCGACCTTTGCGACATCAAAGGCATCAAAGGCTTCCCGAAACGCCTCCCGCTTTTTCAGAATGGTGAGCCATGACAAACCAGCCTGAAACGATTCCAGAAGCAGCATTTCAAACAGCTTATGGTCATCATGTACCTCTCTTCCCCACTCCTCATCATGATAACGGACATAAATTTCAGGGACATTTTCTGCCCAGAAACAGCGTTTTTTCTCCATCTTCTCATCCTCATTTCTTTTGTTTTATTATACCAGAAGCAGCAGGCAGTTGACCAGCAATCGTTGACAGTTCCTCCTTGAAGCAGATGGGAAGCTGCAAAGCAGACACCGGATCACGCCCTTTCGGAAATCCAGACGCATACAGGGCCTCCTGCATACGGGCTCTTACTTCATTCAACTGCCTCCCAAGTGCCTTGCCATATGCACTCAGCTCGATTTCATGCGCCCTTTGCATAATCAGCCCCTTTGCTTTCAGGCTTTTAACCGCACGGCAGACACTGGCACGGGAATATCCAAGATAGACAGCGACATCAATCTGGCGTACGACCCCCTGCTCCTGTTCCAGTATATCGATGACCTGCAGATATTTCTGCTGCGAGACAGTGAGCATCATTTCACACCCCATGCAATCAAGCTGCGCTCATTCACTCTTTGAACATGTACATCATGCAGCTGCTTCTGTAACAGCATACGAATCTCCTTTTCACTGTACATATGCACATCCCCCTCCTTTTGAAAATGGAAAAACAGATTCATGAGCATCCGGGACACTGTCCCCTGTGTACAATCACCAATTACAAAATAGCCTCCGTATCGCAATACCCTCACCACTTCCTGCAATACCCTGCAGGGATCCGGATAATGATGAAAGGAATCATTGCAGTACACCAGATCAAAGCTCGCATCGGCAAAGGGCAGATTTGCCGCATCCCCCAACAGCAGAGTGGCTCGCTCCTTCATGACCTGTGTTCCGATATGCAGCATGCCTTCACTCAGATCGATTCCCGTAAACCGGCGTCCGCAATCCTCATCATACAGCTGCTTCATCAGTGCGCAGGTACCGCACCCAAGATCCAGTACATCCCGCACAGGAAGCTGTATCATCAGCTCCAGCATGAACGGATACAGTTCCCTTGCATGCTTACCATGAAAATCGCTATCATAGGTATCCGCCTGTTGATCAAATGCAATTCTTGATTGTTCAGTTTTATTCATAAAAGGCCTCCTTAATGAACAATGTTCATTCATATATTAAAAAGCAATCCCTGATCAAATGGTATCATCAGGGATACATTCCTGCTTCAGCAGCAAATCAATATACACCCGCAGCTGATGGAGCTGCTGTGTGTCCGGTGAGCTCACAGATGCATGGATACCAATCTGTCCATAGGTCAGAAAGCTGAGCAGCAATTCCTCATGCTGTATCTTCAGATGATTCTGTTTTGCATACCGTTGCAGTTCCTGCTGCAGATGAGGCTGCATGTACTTGCACAGCTTCACTGCCAGTTCTTCATGAAAGCCGATATTCTCCGGATGATGAAAGAAATCATGGTAGCGCATCTGCTGTTCCTCCTCTTCCAGCATGTGAAACAGCAGGTCTAGCTTTTCCGTCAAATCCCTTGTTTCATCATGGAGTATGATGAAATACGCCGCGCAAATATCCTCTACATACTGCTGCATCGCCTCCTGAAAAAGCTTCTGCTTGCTGTCATAATAACGATAGCACAGGCCCAGTGAAATATTAAGATGGCGGGCAATATCACGCATGGATGTCTGCTCGTATCCTTTTGTAGCGAACAGCTCCATTGCGCCATCCAGTATTTCCCGTTTTCTTTCTGCCGGGTCCTTCACAACCCTTGTCCGTATTCTTTGTCCCATAACATCACCTACAGGTATAGTATAACAGTTTCACGGCTGCAGTCAATGAACATCGTTCATTCTTCTTAAGCTTTCTGTTAGCACTGCTTACAGGGATCGGTGTATGGCTCCTGTTTCGGCAAAGCGATCTGTCTGATTCTACTATGCAAGGTATGGCAGCACAAGAAAAGCAGAGAACCTGTATTCTCTGCCCTGCTTGCTACATGATACCACCTTGTCTGAATAATTTGTACACTTGCCTTTCCTTGCCTTCGCGCGTATCCACTTCATACATTCTCCTGCAATATGATGAGATGAACACATGAACGCACAGCGGTATTCTATGATTCAACAGCATTCGTGTTTATCACATGGGCATACCAGGAAAAGGACTTCTTCCTTTTGCGTACAAAGCTGCCGCTGCCATCATCCTGTCGGTCAACATAGATGAAGCCATAGCGTTTTTTCATTTCTCCACTCGAGGCACTGACCTGATCGATCGGACTCCATGCAAGGTACCCTAGCAGTTCGATTCCATCCTCACATACCGCCTGCTGCATCGCTTTGATATGATCATGCAGATAAGCAATCCGCCCGTCATCACGAATGCTTCCGTCCTCTTCTATTTCATCCGCCATTCCCAAGCCGTTCTCAACAATGAACAGCGGCTTCTGATAGCGTTCGTATATATCATTCATCGTAATGCGTAATCCAAGTGGATCAATCGGCCAGCCCCAGTCACTGCATGTCAGATATGGATTTTTTACCGAAGCAAACAGATTTCCCTTATTCTGCTTCTTCGCCTCCCGCCGGGAAGATACACAGCGGCTGTTGTAATAGGAGAACGAAATGAAATCTACGGTATTCTTCAAAATATTCACATCATCCTCTTCCATATGCAGGTCGATTTGCTTCTCCTTCAGCAGCTGATGAAAATAGGAGGGATAGGCTCCCCGCACCTGTACATCACAGAACAGATAGCTTTTGCGATCCTCCATACGTGCCTGCCATACATCCTGCGGATGACAGCTGTAAGGATAGACACTGCCCGCAGCGAACATGCAGCCAATTTGATTCTTCGGATCAATATCATGTGCCAGCTTTGTTGCGAGTGCGCCTGCAATCAACTCATGATGTGCAGCCTGATACATGACCTGCTCCTTGTTCTCTCCTGCTTCAAAGCAGATGCCTGCACCGAGAAAGGGAGCATGCAGTATCATGTTGATTTCATTAAACGGCAGCCAGTAGCGGACACGTCCCTTAAAATGCAGAAACAGGGTTTTGCACAAACGCAGATAATGCTCAATCATAGCACGGCTTCTCCAGCCGCCCAGCGTTTGGATCAGATGCATTGGACAGTCAAAGTGCGCAATCGTTATCATTACTTCCATTCCATGCCGCTCACATTCTGTAAGTACATTGTCATAGAACTGCAGCCCTGCAGCGTTGGGCTCCATCTCATCTCCCTTTGGATAGATACGTGTCCAGGAAATGCTGATACGAAGCATTTTGAAGCCCATTTCCGCAAAGAGTGCGATGTCTTCCTTATAATGATGATAGAAATCCACTCCCTCATGAGATGGGTATACCTCATCAAGCAGGCAGCTCGTCCTTCTTTCTCTCCCTGTGATTATGGCACTGCGGTGATCACCGCGCGGACACACATCCACATTGGCCAGCCCTCTTCCCGCTGTCTGCCAGGCCCCCTCGCACTGATTTGCCGCGAGTGCGCCTCCCCATAAAAAGTTTTCAGGAAATTTCATATGCGCGAGCCTCCTAGGAATTCATGACATGCAGCAGCACATCATCCGGCATGACCTCTTTCTGCATGGTACTCAGTATTTCCAGATAGTCATTCGTATTTGTAATGATAACCGGTGTCTGCAGACAATAGCCCTTGTCCTTTAATTCAGCCAGATCAAAGCTTAACAGATGCTGTCCACGACTTACCCGCTCTCCCTGCTGAACATAAGCTGTAAAGCCCTCCCCGTTCAGCTGCACGGTATTCAATCCGATGTGAATCAGTACCTCCACACCGTCATCCGAGGTGATGCCAAGAGCATGCTTTGTAGGAAACAGCGTAGTCAGGACACCGTCAGCCGGTGCATAAACCTCACCCTCGGCAGGTACGATGGCACACCCCTTCCCAAGAATACCGGCAGAAAATGCTGCATCCTCTACCTGTGCGAGTTCCAGAACATCGCCCTTCAGGGGTGAGCAGATCGCAATGTCCTCCAGCAGGGCAGGCGTATCCTCAACGGATTTTTCATGTTCCTTTGTATCCAACATCGTTTTGTCCGATTGACCTGCTTCCTTTTCCCTATAGAACAGAAGCATTAAGATGACCGCGGCAATCATGGTTAAAAGAACACCGGATACCGCTACCAGCAGGTTTCCCCAGGAGCCGTCAGGTTCCATCATGGCAGGAAATTCAAAGATTCCCATACCTCCCATGCTGAATTTACGGAAATTACAGAAGCCATAAAATGCCCCGCCGATTCCCCCGGCGATACAGCTGATGATGAATGGTTTTTTCAAAGGCAGCAGAATTCCATAAATACCGGGCTCCGTCACACCGAAGATACCGGAAATGAAATTCGGCAGACAAAGCTCCTTCATTTTACGGTCTCTGGTTTTCAACATGATGACCAGAATCACCGCTGAGGTCGCAAAGGTACAGGCGAAGAACGGCATCATGACATTATCATAGCCGTTTGTCACAATGTTATTGATATAGACAGGAATAAAGCCCCAGTGAAGTCCGAAAATCACCAGAATCTGCCATGTCAGACCAACCAGACCGCCCGCCAGCATCGGGGATACATTCCGGATGCTGATGATGGTTTCCGCGATTATTTTCGAGCCGAAGGTTGCGACAGGTCCAATGAGCAGGAAGCCAATGGGAAGTGCCACAAGCAGCGTCAGCATCGGCACAAAGAAGAATTTCACCAGATCCGGTACGAATTTTGAAAACAGCTTCTCGCATTTGCTGGCAAAATATACAATAAAGATCACAGGAATTACGGTGCTGGTGTAGTCCATGGATATCACGGGAATACCGAAGAAGTCAATGTATACCGGCGATGCAAACATCGTTCCCTCAAACATGGTATACAGGGGTTTTAGACTGCCGGACAGCGCACTGCTTTGAATGCCCGGATAACACATGATTCCGCCGATGACCAGTCCCACCATCGGCTTCAAACCAAACTTCCTGGCAGAGGTATATCCCAGAAAGAGGGGAAGGAAGGTAAACAATGCATCACCGATCGCATTGATGATCATATAGCCGCCGCTGGTTTCCGCGTACAGACCCAGTGTCATAAACAGCATGTTCAATCCCTTGATCATACCACACGCAGCCATGATACCTAAAATCGGCTGGAAAATACCGGATATGATATCCACAAAGCGATCCAGCAGCTTCTCTTTCTCAGCATCCTGCACCGTCTGCGGCTGCTCTGCATGTAATAACGGCGCGAGTTGCTCATATACATCCTGTACCTGATTGCCGATAACCACCTGATACTGTCCGGCACTCTTCATAACCGTAACAACACCCTCCAGGTTTTTCAGCGCCTCATCCTGTGCTATGGATTCCTCCTTTAATTTGAAGCGAAGCCGTGTAATGCAGTGTGTCAGCGAATTTACATTATCCTTTCCACCTACATAGTTCAGTATTTCTTTTGCTAAAGTTTCATAAACAGTCATGTTTTCGTCCTCCATTTCTGATGCTTATGCATACGTGAAACAAAGGTCAAGCCAACTAAATGTAACTATCCTTTATCCTGTTTTTTAAAGCTCTTAACGTCCTGTTAAACGGCCTCACCGCCCTTCACAGATACCTGGTGTATCCTTGATACGTGAATACTGAGATACAGAATCTCCTCTTCACTCAGCGTATAGCCATAGCGCTGCTTTAAGAAGGCAGCGATATCCAACACACATTCCACATCCTGCGGATATTTTTCCCTGATCAGCTCCAGCAGTCCGTCCATTTCCTTTGTTGGAATCTGCTTTTCCGAGAAAATCCGTTCCGCAAAAAATTTCAAATGTGTGATGAACCGATAATAATATACAGAATCCGGGTCCAGCGTAATCGCGAAGCGCATGCGGACGATCGTTTCAATCTGTTGCATCAGGGTTGTGATTTCCCTGACGGATTTTGTTTCCAGATGCAGTTGTCCGTTGACGATATGCAATGCAATAAAGCCTGCTTCATCCTCACTCAGCTCCACACCGAAGCGCTCCCGGATAAGTGCTATCGCATACCGTCCAACCTTATACTCATCCCGATAAAATTTCTGAATATCCCAAAGCAGTACATTCTTCACTTCAATCCCCTGTTTTTTCCGCTCCACCGCCATATACATATGATCACAAAGCGCCACAATTACGTTTTCACTCACAGTTTCATCAATGTGAATTCTGGCATAGTTCATGATTTCCTCCGCCAGCTCCAAATGCTCCATGGGAATCGTTTCCAGCAGCTCCTGCAGGCGGCGGTTCATTACCTGATCCGCTAATGCAAACACCTTTTCAACACGGCTTTCCTCTACGGTGCCCTGTTCCTTCATCTGAAAGCCAAGGCCTTTCCCGCATAATATTTTCTCCTGTCCGTTTTCATCCAGAGCAATGACCACGTTGTTATTCAGCCGTTTCTTGAAAATCATACTTCTCGCCTCCTCATAAGAAAAGACCTGCATATCAAAAAACACGAAATCCGTGATCTATTGATTAGCAGGTCGAGCTTGTTTTCACAATAACTATCCTTACTTTACCCAAAGTATAGCAGATGGATATCGTGTTTGTCAACGGTTACATTTGAAAAATGTTGAAGCCTGCATGGCCACATGCAGCCATATTCGTATGCAGGAGTACTTTCATAAAAATTCGGATACAGAAATTGGAATACGTATAGTAAAAAGCCACAATACCTTCATAGGTTACGATCCATGAGCATATGAGTATTCTGATTTACCTGAAATGATCTATACTATGTGCATGAGAAAAGAGGACATTCACATGAATACACTGGATATATTTTTAAGCCGTATCAACGGAACCTATTCGAATAAAGCTCAGCATACCGAAAATCCCCTGCTGCCACAGGCTGTCCATATCACCACACCGGTGAATGAACGTATCAAAAATCTGCCCGAGAATTTTGAAGATGTCTTTGTTATCGATGAAACCTATTACCATTATGATGATCATGTCACCCAGCTGCATCACCTTTACCGTTATCATGCACAAACAGACGGCAGCATTCAACTGGTGTCCTATGAAATCCCCTGCGAATACGCAAAGCATACATTCGACAGTCAGCATGTACAGCAGCTGCTGTATGATGAGCTTGTTGTAAAACAGGCCTTCACCCCCATCATTTATTCCTTTGAACATGATGTCTTTGCAAGTGAGGGTACCAGTGAAATCGCTCCTGGCATAACACTGCATGTCGTTATGAAGCTGTATCGTGACCATTATACCGTCATAGAAGCATGCTCTGCAAATGGAAGACTTGTTTCCGGCTTCGAGGAGCCTGTGCGCTATGAGCGACTGATGAGCAAAAGCCGGAATGACATGCGGTTACAGAGCTTATTCTGATACTGTGCTGAAGCAAAGCTTTCATTGAGGCTTATATAGGCGTTTAGCGTATATTGGAGAATGACTATTTCTTTTTGACTGACATACAAGATGCAAAAAAGATACGATTGGATAAGGTATCAGAGCTGCCTCATTTCCTCGTATCTTTTTATATTTTACTATTCAGGCATGTCTTATTTCAGCACAGCGCCTTCATCCGCACTGGCGACAAGACGGGAATACCGGTACAGCCATCCCTCTTTGATTTTCGGCTCCGGCTTTTCCCATGCCTGCAGGCGCTGCTCGATTTCTGCTGCGTCCACATTCAGGCTGATATTGCCGTTGGGAATATCAATTGTAATGGAATCCCCTTCCTGTATAATGGCAATCGGTCCCTGTGCCGCAGCTTCCGGAGAAACATGCCCGATGGCAGCACCGCGGGTTGCCCCGGAGAAGCGTCCGTCTGTGATCAGTGCCACATCCTTATCCAGCTGCATACCGGCAAGTGCACTTGTCGGATTCAGCATTTCCCGCATACCAGGACCACCCTTCGGTCCTTCGTAGCGGATGACTACAACATCCCCCTTTACAATACTGCCGGCATAGATTGCCTCGATCGCAGCCTCCTCGCTGTCAAACACACGGGCAGGTCCGGTATGAGTCATCATTTTCGGATCCACAGCAGAGCGCTTTACAACACAGCCCTTCGGTGCGATGTTTCCAAACAATACGGCAATACCGCCGGTGGCAGAATTCGGATGCTCGATATCCTTGATGATATTCGTATCCATATTCACGGCAGTCGCGATATTCTCTGCGACTGTCTTTCCGGTAACGGTCATCAGGCCGGTATCAATCAGCTGCTTTCTTGACAGCTCCTTCATGACAGCCTGCACTCCGCCTGCATTATACAGATCCACAATGTGATCCGGTCCGGCAGGAGCCAGCTTGCACAGATTCGGCGTTTTCTGTGAAACCTCATTGATCATATCCAGATCAAGCTCCACCTTGGCTTCCTTGGCAATCGCCAAAAGATGCAGTACCGTATTGGAGGAACAGCCCAGTGCCATATCACAGGCCAGTCCGTTACGTAATGATTTCTCGTTTACGATATCCCTTGGACGGATATCCTTTTCCACCATATCCATAACCGCCATTCCGGCCTTCTTCGCCAGCTGGATTCGTGCGGAATACACTGCAGGAATCGTACCGTTGCCGGGTAATGCAATCCCCAGCACCTCACACAGACAGTTCATGGAATTGGCAGTAAACATACCGGAGCAGGAGCCGCAGCCCGGACAGGCATTCTGTTCGATATGCGTCAGCTCCGCCTGATCGATCAGACCTGCTTTCTTTGCACCGACCGCCTCAAACATGGTGGAAAGACTCATCGCCTTTCCTCTGTCATTTCCCGGCAGCATGGCACCGCCGCTCATGACAACACTCGGCACATTGACACGCAAGGCTCCCATCAGCATTCCCGGAACGATTTTATCACAGTTTGGCACCAGCACAAGACCGTCAAAGCCATGTGCCTTTGCCATTGTTTCCACACTGTCCGCAATCAGCTCACGGGATGCAAGAGAATATTTCATACCGATATGTCCCATGGCGATACCATCGCACACACCGATGGAAGGCACCATAATCGGGGTACCGCCGGCCATGCGGATTCCCGCCTTGACCGCTTCTGTGATTTTATCCAGATGCAGATGCCCCGGAACAATCTCGGAATAGGCGCTGACCACACCGATCAGCGGCCGATTCAATTCTTCTTCTGTCAGTCCCAGTGCATAGAACAGCGAACGCTGCGGTGCACAGGCATCTCCTCGAACGACAGAATCACTTGGTCTACCCATATTGAATGCCTCCTTATTTTTTCAGCCAGCTCATCATTTTACGCAGCTTCTCGCCAACCTTTTCCGATGGGTGTGCTGCATGAACGCGGCGCATTGCCAGGAAGTGGGAGCGTCCTGCGGCCTTGTTTTCCGTAATCCAGTTTCCGGCAAAGGTTCCATCCTGAATCTCTGTTAAAACCTTCTTCATCTCCTTGCGCGTTTCTTCTGTAATCAGACGTTTTCCAGTCACATAGTCACCGTATTCTGCTGTATCGGAGATGGAATAGCGCATCATTGCGAAGCCACCGCTGTTGATCAGATCGACAATCAGCTTCATTTCATGGATACATTCGAAATATGCCATTTCCGGCTCATAGCCAGCTTCTACCAGTGTATCAAAGCCAGCCTGCATCAGCTCGCAGACACCGCCGCATAAGACAGCCTGCTCACCGAACAGATCGGTTTCCGTTTCTTCCTTAAAGGTTGTTTCAATGATTCCGGCACGTCCGGCACCGATACCTCCGGCATATGCCAGTGCATAGTCATGTGCTTTACCGCTTGCATCCTGATGTACGGCGATCAGTGATGGAACACCTCTGCCCTCCTGATACTGACTGCGTACGGTATGTCCGGGACCCTTTGGTGCACACATTGTAACATCGACACCAGCGGGTGCCACGATTTGATTAAAATGAATGGAGAAGCCATGTGCAAACATCAGCATATTTCCTTCTTCCAAATTTGGTTCAATGTCTTTTTTATAGATATCCGGCTGATCCTGATCCGGTGTCAGAATCATGATAACATCACCTGCTTTTGCAGCCTCTGCCGTATCCAATACCGTTAATCCTGCTTCCTCTGCCTTTGCACGGCTCTTGGAGCCCGGACGAAGACCGACTACCACATTCACTCCGCTGTCCTTCAGGTTCAGTGCATGTGCATGTCCCTGACTTCCATACCCGATGATTGCCACGGTCTTTCCTTTCAGAAGATCCATATTGCAATCTGCATCATAATAAACTTTTACCATTTTCGTTTTCCTCCTTGTTTTTGGTAATTCCAGTTCTATCAAAACGTAAGTGCTTACGTTTAATAAACAGTTTCCGTACTCAGCTGCAGCGCAGCTCCGCCAGTGCGGCTGATTTCCTTAATGTGATACTCGCGCAGCTCCTCCAGAAAATAATTTACAGAAGCCGGTGTATCCGTCAGCTCCACGATACAGCAGCCATCCTCGATAATCTGCGTCCGTCCGTTAAAGTCCTCCACACATTTTTCAAATGCTTCCATCTGATTGACGCGCGGGGCCACCTTAACGAGCATGACCTCCCGGATAAACAGCTGTTCGTCCGATATTTCCTGGACGATTTTCACATCCTCCAGCTTATCCAGCTGCAGCTTGATCTGATTGACACTCGCTGCATCCCCGCTCGTCGTAATCGTGATACGGGAATAATTTTCATTTTCCGTTTCTCCTACAGCCAGAGAATCTATGTTGAATCCTCTTTGGGAAAACAGATTCGTCACTCTTGTCAGTACCCCGAAGTGATTGGATACCAGAATGGATAATACCGCTCGATTCATGCTCTCATCTCCCTAGTTGCCATATAGAATAATATCCTTACCGCTTTTTCCCGGAGGTATGATCGGATAGACACAGTCATCCTTGTCAATCCAGCAGTCCACAATGCAGGGAACCCTGCTGGACAGCGCCTCCTTCATGACACCTTTAATATCATGCCTCGTTTGGATACGCAATCCCTTTCCGCCAAACGCCTCTGCCAGCTTCACAAAATCCGTCTGCCGGTCAATCGTCGTATGAGAATAGCGGTGATCATAGAACAGAGTCTGCCACTGCCGCACCATACCTAAAACATGATTGTTGAAGACAAGCACGACGATGGGAATATTGGCACTGACAGCCGCTGCCATCTCATTCATATTCATATGGAAGCTTCCATCCCCCGTAACCAGAATAACCGGACGGTGCGGATTGGCAACCTTGGCACCGATTGCCGCTCCCATACCATAGCCCATCGTCCCCAGACCGCAGGAGCTGATCCAGCTGCGCGGACGGGAAAACTGATAATACTGTGCCATGATCATCTGATGCTGTCCGACATCGGTAACGATAATCGCATCCTCTCCGACGATTTCATGCAGGGTCAGGGCAAGATCTCTGGGATCGACATTTTCTCCCGGCTTCGGCTTTGGCAGCCCCAGCTTGGTTTTAAAATCCTTAAGTGTTCCCGTCCAGTCATCATGCTTGGTTTCCGGCATGCGCTGTATCATTTTCTTCAGAATATAGCGGGCATCTCCGACGATGGAAATGTCACTGGCCACATTCTTGGAAATTTCAGAGGCATCGATATCGAAATGGATGATTTTCGCCTCTCTGCCGAATTCTTCCCGGTTTCCCGCAACACGATCGGAAAATCTGGAGCCGATCGCGATAATCAGATCGGTATTCAGGGTTGCGTAATTGGAGACCGGTGTCCCATGCATCCCCAGCATACCCATATATAAATCATAGTCATACGGCACACTGCCAAGTCCCATCATGGAACAGCAGATAGGAATATCCATATGCCTGGAAAAATTCATTAGCTCTCTGGTCGCATTGGAGGAAATAATCCCTCCTCCGGCATAGATCATCGGACGCTCGGCCCTGCGGATGACCTCCAGCGCCTGTTCAAATACGACATCGTCCACCTTTGGAAGCTTGCGGATGCGATAGCGCGGCAGCTTGACATATTCGCTGTGCGCTGCGGTAACATCCTTCGGTATATCGATCAGAACAGGACCCTTTCGTCCGGAATTGGCGATGACAAACGCCTTGCGTACCACTGCCGCCAGGTCCTCGACATTCTGCACGATAAAGTTATGCTTGGTGATCGGCATAGTGATCCCCGTGATATTTACCTCCTGAAAGGAATCACGTCCCAGCAGATCATTGGGAACATTGCCGGTAATGGCCACCATGGGAATGGAGTCCATATAGGCTGTCGCAATACCGGTAACCAGATTGGTAGCGCCCGGTCCGCTGGTTGCCAGACAGACCCCGCATTTGCCGGTGCTTCTCGCATAGCCGTCTGCCGCATGGGCTGCCCCCTGCTCATGTGAGGTGATAATGTGACGGATATCCTCACTTCGTTCATATAACGCATCATAGATATTCAGCACCGATCCTCCGGGATATCCGAAGATGGTATCCACACCCTGGTCGATCAATGCCTGTATCAGTATCTGCGAACCATTCATTTTCATAAAACAGCCTCCCTATTCCATCGTTATTTCATATCCCTTTTGCTTTAACACCTTAATCAGTGCCTCCCCATGTTCCTTGCTGCTGACCTCAACAGCCAGATGGAGTATGGTTTCATTCAGATTCAAATCAGCCTGGATACGGTCATACTGTATTTCAATAATATTCGCATTCTGTTCACACAGGATATGCGTGAAATGCTCCAGAGCACCCGGTACATCCAGCATCAGTGTTTTGAATTTCATGTTTCTGCCGCGGCTTACCAGTCCCTTTTCAACAACCTTGTGTATAAAGGAAACATCGATATTCCCTCCGGACAGAACACAGACAACACGTTTTCCCGCAACATTGATTTTTCCGTTGAGCACAGCTGCCAGACTCGCTGCCCCCGCCGGCTCCACGACCTGCTTTTCTCTTTCCAGCAGCAGAAGAATCGTCGCTGCGATTTCACCGTCACTGACACTCACCATCTCATCCACATTTTCCTGAATAAGCTTTACCGTGGTCTTCCCCGGATTCATCACCGCGATTCCATCCGCGATCGTATTTACATGTTTAATCGCACAGTGCTTCTGCTTCTGAAAGCTCTGTACGATGGCATTGGCTCCCTCCGCCTGAACCCCGACGATTTTGATACGCGGATTGATCTGCTTGGCATAAAAGCTGATTCCGGAAAGCAGTCCGCCTCCCCCAGCCGGTACGACGATCATATCCACATTGGGCAGATCATGACAGATCTCATAGGCGATTGTTCCCTGACCGGCTATGACATCCTCATCATCAAAGGGATGAATAAAGGTTGCCCCTTTTTCCTCCTGCAGACGAAGCGCTTCCTGATAGCACTCATCATAATTATCCCCTGCCAGCACCACATCGGCACCATAGCCCTTGGTTGCCAGCACCTTGGCAATCGGTGTGCTCTTCGGCATCACGATGGTCGCATGCATGCCCAGCTTGCTTGCGGCATAGCTGACGCCCTGTGCATGGTTGCCGGCACTGCTGGCAATGACCTCGCTCGTTTTCCCCTCTTCCTTCAGCTTCGCCAGCTTGTTGAAGGCGCCGCGAACCTTGAAAGATCCGGTTTTCTGGCGGTTCTCACATTTCAGAAACAGCTGACAGCTGCTCATTTCCGAAAATGTCCGCGAGCTGGTCACCTTCACATTGTGAATCTGCCCCTGCAGTCTGGCGGCCGCCTGCTCTACATCTTTACATTCCATTCCTCTTCCTCCTGTTTCGTAAAAAAGCAGCATATCCAACGATAAGCTGCTTTTCTTTCTATCCTCACGCCTTAGTGTTTATACAACGAAAGTGTTCTGTTATGGAAATCTCACGTATGAGACTCACTAGAAAGAAAAACAGACTTGCTTAGGACTATGAGAATAATAATAATGACGATAATGTATAGTGCCATCACTTGTCCACTTCCTTTCCAACTGTGATGGTATTAGAATAAAACTTTTTCACACTTTTGTCAATAGTTTTCAGTCATATTTTCATTTATTTTACAATCCTGTTACATACGTTGTGGAAAACGAATATTTATTTTCACAAAACCCTTTTCATTCCGCCATTCCTTCTTTATAATAAAAGGCATAGACAACGGAGGTATCCCCATGTATAAGGAAACAGCAAAACTTATTTTATACCGCAGCTTTGGTGATCACAGTATTTTATCAGAGCTTTCCAAGATATTTCATGACTTTGATGCAAAAACGGCAGAGGATGCAGAACTGATTGAACGTATATACACACAGATCAAGGCACTGCTTGATCTGGCGACCAGCTATGGCTTTGATGAAAATCTCTGGCACAATTATCTGACCTTTCTGCTTCTAATGAATGAAAATTCATTCAGCCTCGTCAGTGAAAAGAGTCCGGTACAGGATGGCAGTGTGCATCATTTCGCCAAAAATGATTTCAGGGTAGTTAAGCGTCTCTTTGATTTTGACTTTCACCCGATTGAAAAAGCACTCGGCATCGACTGCTTCTCAACAATCAGCAATTATAAAGCCGTTGCCAAAAAGGAGCGCATGTACAACAGGAATGTCTCCGCAATGGTACAACGTATCTCCCGCAGCATTGAGACTGCCGCCGATGAGGAGGAAATCTTCCAAATCATCACCACCTTCTATCAGGAGTACGGTGTCGGGATGTTTGGCTTAAACAAGGCGTTTCGCATCCGCTCCTGTGAAAACGGGGATGTGGAATTTCTTCCCATCAACAATATGGACAGCGTGATTCTTGATGATCTCATCGGCTATCAGATGCAAAAGGATATGCTGCGGGAAAACACACAGGCCTTTGTTGAGGGACGCAACGCCAACAATGCTCTTTTGTACGGAGACAGCGGAACCGGAAAGTCCACCAGCATCAAGGCCATCGTCAATGAGTACTATAAGGATGGCCTGCGCATGATTGAAATTTATAAGCACCAGTTCAAGGATCTTTCAACCATTATATCGCATATTAAAAATCGCAATTACCGCTTTATCATTTATATGGATGATTTGTCCTTTGAGGAATTTGAAATCGAATATAAATTTTTAAAGGCGGTCATTGAGGGCGGCGTGGAAACAAAGCCGGATAATGTCCTAATCTATGCCACCAGCAACCGGCGCCATCTGGTACGGGAAACATGGAAGGACCGCAACGATATCAATGACGATGACGAGCTGCATCATTCCGATACCATGCAGGAGAAGCTCTCGCTTGTGGCACGCTTCGGTCTCAGCATCTGCTATGAGCGCCCAAATCAGAAGAACTACTTTGAAATCGTCACGGAGCTTGCCAAGCAGTATCCGGAAATCACGCTCAGTGAGGAGGAGCTGCAGGCGGAGGCCAGAAAATGGGGGCTTGGTCATGGCGGAAACAGCGGGCGTGCCGCACAGCAGCTCATTAATTATTTATCCGGACGCTCCGGTCTGAAAACATAAACGGGATATCCTGCGGCTTTCTTCCGGCAGCTTTGCGCTCTCTTTCATATCATAAAAACCTGCAGATACCATTCTTTCCTACGTAGAGGTGCCTGCATAAAGGAGAATTCAAATGGAATTCTCCTTATTTTTTTCATCCGTAATTGAGTAAGAACCACGGATACGCGCAGGTTTCTTTTCATTGCAATTTCACTTTCCCATAAAATCACAGACCTATTGTGTCAGCAGCTGTTCTACAAGGGCGGAGGCATCGTTTGTCCAGATATCCGGCTCTATTCCGTAATATTCTTTTGCATAGGAATCCGGGAACTGCGTCAGCATATTGCCAAAGCTGACCTCCAGACTGGAATGCTTCAGATACACTGTCAGAAAGGAAGAACCACGCAGCATGCCTGCCGTCGGTGTACCGATGAACACAACATGATCAAGGCTGTGCAGCCGATCGATCAAATGCTCCGCTGCGGATGCGGTCTGATCATCCTGTAAGACGAACAGCAGTGTATCATTCTTTATTTGTTTCTCGGTCCTGCGTTCCACCACAGCATGCAGTTCATCCAGCTGCTTCCAGGCTTCTTTCTTTCGCAAATCCGATAAGGACTGTGCGAAGTCTTCTGCATGAAATTTCTCCTCCAGCAAGGGGTTTTCCAGAGGAAGCTTCAACAGTGTTTGCATATGACCGCCCTTTGAAGTCCCTGAGAAGCTACGATACCAGCTTTCTGCCACCAGCAGATCACCACCGCTGTTTCCCCGTAAATCCAGAATTGCTGCTTTGCTGTCTTTGAACTTCTCTGCCGTTTTTAAAAATGCATCCGCCTTCTCCTGTTCACGTTTTGCATAAAACATCCGTGCCGTATGAACATAGGGAACACCCTGAATCTCCTTTTCAAAAATGGCTTTATCCGATGGATGTGCCGCAAGAGGCAGCACCTTCTGCCGCTGTGCCGTTTCCTTGGCAAAATGCAGGGTAACTTCTGTCTTCTGCTCATTTGTTTTTTGATAATATACATAGCTTCCCACATGCAGAGCATCCTCCTTCAGGACAGTCTCCAGCTTTGTTTCTTCATCTATTGCCGTTACCCTTTTATTTTTAAAATAAAATCCGTCTTTTCTCTTTTCAAACGTATCCTGCATCGTAAAGGTTACCATGGGACGTTTCAGCGGCGTCTGATCAATCAGGAAGTGCTGATCCTCAAGAAAGCGCATATGTGTTCGAATACAGGAACGATAGGCCGTATAATCCAGCTCCCGAATTCGCTCGATGTCCTGCAGGACTGCCTCCTCTGCCTGTGCAAACGCATCACTCTGATTAAAATAGGCATAACAGCCATACAGCTCCTTCAGCATTGCAAACAATGCCGTTGTATCTTCGCGCGCTTCTTTCTTCGTCAGTGTGCGGGAGGGTGAGGAGACATGCTGATTTTCCAAAGCATAGTCCAGTGCCTTCCAGTAATTCTGCAGGCTCGATTTCTCTTTTGGCATTGCCGGCATTTTGTAGGCTTCCGTTTTTCGAGTCTGATTGATCTGCTCTGCCAGCTGCTCCGTCTTCCAGGGTATTTTCACTTCATCCTGTCCCTTCCTGCACCCCTGCAGCGGAAGAGAAAGCAGAACCACCATAATGATTCTGCCTGCTGTTTTATTCTTTATCAATGACATAATTATCCTTGCCCTGATGTTTAACATCATATAACGCGATATCCGCACGCTGATACAGACTGACAAAATCATCACCGGTGCGACTCAGCGATACCCCGATACTGATGGTGGGAATCGGCAGTTTGGTGGTTTCTCTTTTATAACGCAGATTCTCTGTCAGAAGCTGACACTTCTCCTTCACCTGTTCTCTGCCACTGATATGCTTCATAAAGACGACAAACTCATCTCCGCCAAGCCGTCCTACAATTGCGGAATCACGGAAGACCTCCTGCAAGGCGGTTGCTGTCTGAATCAGCACCTGATCCCCTATATAATGGCCGTGTACATCATTTACCTCCTTGAAATCATCCAAGTCCATAATGTACAGCGCATGCGGTGTACTCTTTGCATTCAGTACCTCCTGAATCTGCTTCTTCACAGATGCTGCATTCAGAATATCCGTCAGAGAATCCAGCATGCTTATTTTACGCAGCTGTTCCTTTTCCATCTTTTCAGCATGGATGTTCTGCACACGTCCGATTGCGGAAACAGCCTGTGCCCCATCATAAATCACCTTGATATATATATGATACCATAAGGAAGACCCGTGAAAAATCAGATTTACGTCCGCATCCGTATCCACCTTCTTCATCAGCTGTTCATAAAGCGGATTGTTTCCCTTACCATCCACAACCAGAATCTCGGATTGATAGGAAGAAAAATGCTCAATCACTTCAGGTACCTTGAAAATCTCCACAGCCTCACTGGTAAGACGCAGCATATCACTCCTGTAATCATACTCAAAAATTACTTCCTTCATAATTTCCGAGAGATAGCGGTAACGTGTGTTTTCCAGCTCGATCTGCTTTTTCATTTTCATTTGATTACGATAGTACACATATCCAAGCATCAACAGAACCGAGGCAGCTGCCACGATCAGCATCATGAATTTCAGCGGATTTTCCTGAATATATGTCATGAAGGTAAACGGCTTTTGTTGCTGTGCATTTTCATAAATATAGCTTTCCAGCTCACTGGTATCAATGGTACGGATACCCTTATTCAAAATTGTCGCAAGTGTGTTCTCACTGCTGTTGATAATACCCATGCTGTATTTCATCGAGGAGGAATTCGCCTGAGGATAAATAATGTAATGCGTGAAATCATCCCGGTACTGATAGAAGGATGCAGCATAGCTGTCCGTATACGTGTAATCACATATGCCCTCATCGACTGCACGCAGTGCTTCCTCGATGGAATCATAATAGACTGCATTTTTTGTATTCTCATACTTTTCTGTCACATTCCCCTTGTAGATTGCGGCCTTTTTCTCTTTCAATGCCGTTACATCGACATCATTCCCTGCGACAAGCACCCGCTCCGTTTCCAGATATGGTGTGCTCAGCAGCAGGGTACTGTGACTCATCAGATCGTAATCATACTGTATGTTCAATACGATATCTGCTTCTTTATCTGCAATTTTCTTTGCAAAATCATCATAGCTGTCGGTATATATATATTCCAGCCTCCAGCCCGCCTTTTTGCTGATGCTTTTCAAAAGATCATTTGCCACACCTTGTATTTCCCGATTGCCGTTATAATATTGCAGCGGTCCGAACCCGTCCTGTACCAGCACCTTCAACGCAGGATGCTCGTTGATATAGGCTTTTTCCCTGCTGTTTAAGAGCAGCTGGTTGCTTGATTTCGTGAAATATTTATTGTACAGCGTAGACTGCAGCGTCGGATTGACTTCACTTATGCTGACAATGGCCCGATTCAGTTCGGAGATCAATGCGCTGTTGCCTTTTGTGGTCGCAAAATAAAATGGTGTTGGAGAAAATTTTGCAATGGAACGAAAATTATCATCAATGGAAAGATCGACGGTTATCAGAGCATCGGCTTTTCCAGACTCAACGGCCTTTTGCTGTTCCTTCGCATTTTCACACCATACCGTCTTGTATTTCATACCATTCAATTCCGCAAACTGCTCAAATGCTATATTACGATTTTCCGCATCCTTATCCAGCGCAATGCGAAAGTCTTTACTTTCTGTCAGATTATACTCATCAAAGCGCTCATCGTTTGAAAGCACTGCGATAACACTGTATGCATTTCCATAATTCTCTGTCGGATAATCGTATATCTTGGAGAGTCCCTCATTGTAGCTCATGGCTCCAAGTAAATCCAAATCCCCTTTTTTCAGCATATCAAGCATGGTCGTCAGCTGCTCATTCAGATCCCCTTCTATTTCAACGAACTCATACGTCCATCCTGTGTATTGTGAGATTTCCTTCAGATAATCATAGGTGTAGCCTGTATAGGTGCCATCATCATTTTTTACTGTCAGGCCTGGCTGCGTAGGAAAGCCTACTCGTATGACACGCTTGTTTTCCTCTGCCTGCACTGATGGTACTGCCGATAGCAGAAACAGAAACATTACAACAATGCATGCCAGTATTCCCTTTTGCTTCATAATCTCACCTCGATGTCCATATATCTTATATTATACAGTATATAGAAGAAGAAAAGTAAATTTTTTCAAAGAAAAAGGCGTATTATACACCTTTTTGTATCGGTTAATGCATAAACTTCATCTGCAAGGGATGCAACCACGGGTGAATGTGTGACAAGGATGATACATTTCTGTTCCTCATACGCAAGACCTTTAAAGATTTCCATGATTTCATCCTGCGTATCCTCATCCAGATTACCGGTAGGCTCATCCGCCAGAAGAATTGCGGGATCATACGATACTGCACGGGCGATGGCTACACGCTGCTGCTGCCCACCGGAAAGCTTTAAAATACGGCGTTGGGATTCTTCCTTACTGAGCCCCACCTTTTCCAGCAGTTCCATTGCATATGCACGGTTGTTTTCTTTTTTTACTCCGGCGATGTCCATGGACAGCATCACATTTTCAACGGCAGTCAGATGCATCAGCAGATTAAAGCTTTGAAAAATCACACCTGCATACTGACTTCTGTATAGATACTGATCCACCTCGCTGACATCCAATCCATTGTACAGAATCTTTCCTTCCGTTGGCTTTGTCAGCTGTGAAAGCAGAGACAGCAAAGTGGTCTTACCTGCTCCGGAGCGACCGGTAATCGCGTAGATTCTGCCGTCTTCAAAGCGGTAATTCACATGGCGCAGCACCAATTCCTTACCATTATAGCTGTAGCCGACATTCTGTAATTCCAGCTGCATGTTGCTTCCTCCTATTCTCTGTTCGATAATATATTCAGCGGTTCATAACGCAGAATACGCAGTACCGCCAGGGCGGCGGATAATAGCGTCAGCAATATGGCAATACCGCCCAGCTCCAGCAGGACCTTTCCATTGGCGGCACTGCTGATTTCCTGTATATAGGATACAGTTTCTTTCTCCATTCCCTTGCTCCTGCCGCCAAACTCTATCTGCGGACCGCCTTCCTTTGGAAAATCGGTTTCCTGCGTGGCAGATGTCTGTACAGTCTGTGTCTGCAGCAGTGTGTTGGTCAGCGGTACACTTGCGGCAGCACCGATTCCACAGCCCAGCATAATCGCCATAAGTGTTACTATGAAGATTTCACAGATGAACTGCAAAGCAATCCTGCGCTTGTTCATACCGATGGCCGCCAACACCCCGATTTCATATTTCCGTTCCCGGATGTGATAGATATTGAGCACCACTAGAATCACACCGCCGACCAGCAATACAACCGCCAGAAAATATCCGGCATACGTACTCAGATTTTCCAGCGGGGCAAGGCTTTGTTCATAAGCAGCCACATCCTCAGAGGAAACGGTATACATATCACTCAGCCCAAGCTTTCGGGCCTGTGCTTCAAATTTATCATATGCCTCAACATTTTCAAACACATACGTGCCACGGGTCTGGGCATGCAGGGCAGTATCCGTATCAGCGGTACTCTTTTCAACCATCGCATGCAGAGCCTCATAGGACATATAAATCTGATTGGCAGGATCCATCATATTCATCCCCATAAAGGAATCAGCGGTTTTTGTAGAGGTATAGATACCGACAACCCTGACCTTGTACGTTTCCTTCTCAGCAGCGGGATTGGTAAAGGTAATCGTATCCCCGATGGACAGGTTATTCAGTGTGGCAAGCTCCTGATGGATGATACACGTAAGCGCATCATCACCTTCCGTAAAACGGACTCCCTCACTCAGCTGGGCACTGCCATCCGCAAAGGCCGTCATCGCCGCATAGCTGCTATAGCCGGTTATGGTGAAATCTCCCTGATTTTGCATACCGCCAATGCCCTTCCCCTGTTGGGGAAATCCACGTTCCTGGGATGTGTCAGCCGTGGCTGTATCAGTAGTATCAGAGGAAGTGGAAACCGCTTCTATCGAAGATGCGTTCAGGGAAACACTTTCCGTATAATAGAAATCATGGACGGATTTTGCCTGTGCATAGGTTTTTAATTCCTCCAAAGACAGCTCTTTCATCGAAGACATCCAATCCTTCATACTGCCGCTATCCGGCTGCTCTGTTTCCTCTGCATTCTTACGCATATCCTCCATCATGGACTGGCGGTCCACACGGATGGTTGCGGTGATGTTCAAATCGGATAAGCCGCTTTCACGCTCCCTGTCCGCAGCCTCGCGAATCGACAATGCAAGGCAGGCTGACAGACCTATCACAAAGGCGATACAGCCGATCAGTATATTTCTGCCCTTTGCTCTGGTTATATTCCGCAATGCATTCTTTAAAATGTACATGAGTATTCTCCTTTCACGGTTACAGTATACAGGCGGCATGTGATAACTCTGTGAACAGGCTATGAAGAGCAAAAGAAAACACCCTCTCAGGTGTTTTAGTAAGCAAATCAACTGATTTTATTCAATCGGCCGCTGATAGAATTTCCCCTCAACACTTTCCGTCTTTGTCACATTGACAAAGCTGGTCTGATCAATTTCACGGATTCGGGTGACAAGCCCCTTGACATTCTGAGAATCCACAACTGTGTACAGCATGGTTCTCGGCCGCCCGTAATAGGTACCGATCCCCTCCAGCCGCGTTACGCCGTGATGTGTGGAATTCTGAATTTCCTCAATCACGATATCCGGATTGCTGGTGACGATGAACAGCGTCATCCGCTTGTAACGGGTATGCACAAAATTGATAACCTGTGTGGAGCAGAACTGAAAGATTATGGAATACAGCGCAGCATTCCATCCGAACAGATATCCGGCAGCCACAAGCATTACGGCATTCATAGCCAGGATATAATTCCAGGCTGGCTGATTGGTCCTTTGTGAAATCCACATGGCGATGAAATCCGTTCCGCCGCTGCTGGCATTCCCGCGTAAGGCGATGCCCAAGGCGACACCCTGTAAAATTCCACCGAATATGGTAATCAGCAGAATATCCTCCGTGATATTGGTAACCGGCAGGATTTCAACAAACACACCGGTTAAAACAATCATCACACAGGAATACAGTGTGAATTTCTTTCCTACTGTTTTGTAGCCGATGTAGGCCGGTATGGCATTCAATGCAAAGTTGACGGCAGAATACGGAACCTGCAGGTTCATATATTTTTCCGCGCATCGCTGAATGAATACCGTCAGTCCGGTAAAGCCGCCCGGAAACAAGCCCCCGGCATTGATAAAGGTATTGATATTGATGGCGCAGAGAAGTGATCCGATAATCACACAGCCTACCGTAATCAGATCTCTGACACTTGGTTTTAATCTCATTCTTCTACTCCCTTTTTCCTCTGGTCATGCATAATTATACTATCTTTTTTTCTACATGCAACCGTTTTACGGATGATACCTGTTTACTTTTTTCTATGTAAATTTTCATTCAGCTGTATCAGGTCTTACACGATTTCCAGCAAGCACTTACAGCTGTTTTTTAGCTGAACTGATACTATTGTGCTGTGAAAATTCATACAATGCATATGGAAGGAGAGTTGTTATGAAACAATTTTTAGCCGTAGCTGCCCTAAATGAGGCAGTCAAAAAGCACTGCGATACCCGCAGGGATGTCAAGATATATACCGAGGGCTTCAAAGCTGTACAGCATGAAGCAATGGAATTTTCTGTTATGTGTGATGGGGAGCTGTATCAGCTTGAAAAATTACACGAGGAATTGCGACAGGCTGGTTTTCCTAATCCCTCCAGTATGGAGGAAGCCGTCTTGTATGCCTATCTGCTCTGGGGCGAAAAAGCGATGGAGCATATGGAGGGTGCTTATTCCTTTATTATACGGAAAGGTGATTCCCTCTTCTGTGCCAAGGATCCGCTCGGGCTTCGCCCAATCTATTATCTGATCAAGGACAACTGCATTTGGATCAGCTGCCGGATTCAGCCTCTGCTGGATGCTTCGGATACACCGGCCGTTCTGAATCGCGAGGGACTTTTGGAGCTGTTTGCCTTTGGCCCCAGCATCAGTGAAAATCAGACGCTGTATAAGGATGTCCATGCATTGCCGATGGGCTCCCTGCTTCGTATATCCGCCGGTAAGCTGGAGATAAAAACATATTATAAGCTTTCCGCACATCCGCATACGGATACCTTACAGGAGACCATCACGAAGGTACACGATTTGATGAGTGCCTCTATCCACGCACAGGCGTCTGGTGCACAGGCAAGCTTTCTCTCAGGCGGACTGGATTCCAGCCTGATAACGAGCGTTGCCGCAAAAAAGAATCCGCAATGGCGTACCTATTCTCTGGATTATGAAGGGAATAAAGAAAATTTCAAGGGGAATATGTATCAGGTTTCTCTGGATGCTTCCTTCATTCAGGATATGTGTGAGTTCTGTCAATGTGAGCATACACCGCTTATGCTGTCACAGCAAGAGCTCTGTGATCTGCTGGAGGATGCTATGCTGGCAAGAGAAGCACCGGGTATGGCAGATGTGGATTCCAGCTTGCTGTGGCTGTGCCGTAAGGTTGCTGAAAAGGAACAGATCATTTTAAGCGGAGAGTGCTCGGACGAGATTTTTGGCGGCTATCCGTGGTTTTACCGGGACGAGTTAAAGGATTTGGATACCTTTCCATGGCTGCGCTCCACAAAAGAGAGAATCTCTTTGCTTCATCCGGATTTGCAGCGTCTTCCGTATGAGGACTATATCGCAAAGCGTTATGCGGAAAGCATACAGGATATTGAATATCTGGATACCGACAGTGAGGAGGACCGCCGTGCGCGTATTCACACCGTGCTGTGTCTGCACTGGTTTATGCAGACGCTGGTTACCCGTCAGGTATGCATGGGAGATGCAGCGCATTTGAATATCCGTGCCCCGTTTGCCAATGTGAAGCTGCTGGAATACGTATATAACATCCCATGGGAGATGAAGTTTCTGAAGCAGGAGGAAAAAGGCATTCTGCGAAAGGCATTTGAACATGAGCTGCCTGAAAGTGTTGCCCATCGGAAAAAGAACCCGTTTCCAAAGACACACAATCCCCGATACGCCGAGCTGGTCAGCAAACGTCTGCAGGAGCGTTATGAGGATCCGACAAGCCCGCTGCATGAGTTGTTTGATGATGTAAAATTAAAAGAGCTGATTGATACAAAGGGGGAAAGCTTTCAGCTGCCATGGTACGGTCAGCTTATGAGCGGACCACAGCTGCTTGCCTATCTGTATCAGATTGACCGATGGATCGTTACCAAGCATATCTCGATTGAAAAATAGTATAAGAAAAGCGGCAGAGCATCTCATTCTGCCGCTTCTTCCGTTTCCACCCCTGCCTCCTTCATGACCTTCTGCAGCTCCACAAGCTGACTGGTGCGCAGCATGTCCCGAATCTGCCGCAATTCCTTCAGACAGCTTCTCAGTAAATCAACAATGGAAGCAAGCAGAAACAAGGCACCGATAACAGCGCAGTAAGCAAGTATATCCATCCTCATCCTCCCTTTCAGACTCACAGCGATTGAATAAAAAGACGCGATCTCCTATAGCGATTCATGTATTGTCAGAATATCCTGCAATGTCTTTCTGTCAGTCTTTCGTCTCTGTTGACTGCCGTAGCCCACAGCAATAACGAGCCGTATTCTTTTTTTATCCGGTATCTGCAGCAGCTCTTTGATTTTCTTTTCGTGAAAATATCCAATCATGCATGTATCCAAACCAAGCTCAGCAGCCTGCAGGCACAGATATGCACACGCAATACCGATATCCACCTGATGAAATTCCTAATTCTTCATGCGATTCACGATTCGCTCAGAAACCACCGGCTTTTGTTCTTCAACAACGATGAATGCTGCATGCTTTGTAAAGGGCTGTGTCAGGGCTACCATGGCCGGGTCTTGGATGATGTGAAATTTCCAAGGCTGCGAGTTGCATGCGGATGGTGCCAGCCCCGCGGTTTCCACACATGTTTTCAGCAGCGCTGAATCAATCGCACGCTCTGTAAAGCTGCGGCAGCTGTATCTTGCGGTAATCGCTTCCTGTAGTTCCATAAAGTGTCTCCTATTTCCAATCGAATGGATGAATTTCTCTGTAATTGCGAAAGAAACAGGCTATGATTGATTCATATATGTATATCGTTTTTCCTGTATTCTAACTCTTCAGATTTAGCATATAGTGGAATTCAACATTTGTCAATATATAGTTTACATCAACGATACTAACAAAAGGAGTCACTGCCGTGCCCTCTTGCGATTCCAGATTACCTGTTAAGCTATTTCTTTACAGAATCGATCTGTCATTCTTCTTTCATACCGTTTTAAGAACGCGGATTATGCTGCGCTATCCTTCTTTTTATCCAGCTGCACCTCCTGAATCTCTTCAAAGCGCTTCACAATCTTTCCAGCTGTAATCTGCAGCTGCCGCATATCCTGATAGGTTCGCTCAAAATCACTGCCGACTGTCTGATAACGCTTATGAAACCGCTCAAACTCGACCTGCAGATGCTTCAGCTCCTGCTGAATCTGTTCCACATGCTCATTGCGCTGTACGCCCAGATAGATTGCACGTATTGCGGTCAGATATGCCATCAGTGTCGTCGGTGAGACCATATACACCTTTTCTTCATAAGAGTAACGCACGACCTCATCACAGCTCGCATAAATATAGGAAAACACTGCTTCGGCAGGCAGAAACATGCAGGCAAATTCCGCTGTTTCCTGCGGCAGTATATACTTGGAAGCGATGGCGCGGATATGCCTTTTCACATCCTGTACAAACTGAGCATGTGCTCTGGCCTTTTCCTGCGCCGTATCCGCTGACATCAGACGGTTATAATTTTCCAGCGGAAATTTGGAATCAATACAAATCATACGCAGCGGTTCACTGGCGAACAGAACAGCATCCGCAATCGTTCCGTTGCTCAGCTTATACTGCTTCTGATAACGATGCTCATCCGTCCCCATCGCCGTTTCCAAAAGACTGTACAATTCTATTTCACCAAAGATGCCTCTGGTCTTTTTATCATTTAACACATTCTGCAGCTGCAGGATGGATGCAGAGACCTCCCTGATGCTCTGCTGACTTTCATCCAGCCTTCCCATCTGCTGCAGCACCTTGCCGAAAACCTGTGTTGTCGTCTGATAGCCATGGTGCAGATTCTCATTCAGCGTAAGCTCCAGATGGCTCATCCGCTGTTCGACGTTTTCATGCAGAGACTGCAAATCGGTTTTCATCAGCTGGGAAATCTGCGTCTGCAGCATCATCAGCTGATTGTTGAATTGCTGCTGCATGGCTGCCATATCCTCTCGCTGTGCGTTCAGCTCCCGCAGCACTCGTTCACTGTCTGCTGATTTTGCCGGCCGCTGCTGCAGAAACAGAAAGATAAACAGCAGTACAACACACAGAATTAAAAATATCAACACATATAGTTCCATAATGATCTCTGCTACTCAAAACATGGACAAATATATCCATACCGAGATGTTGAAAGTTCTTGTGAACCTTTCTTACTGCTTCACCGTATATGCTTTTGTACTGGATACATCCAGATACTACTCACAAGTTCTTGTATACTCCACAGTCGTAAATTCCCGACGAAAGCCATCGGTACATGCCTACAAGTCCCTGGTTATGCTACTTTGTAGGATATAGCATCTCTTAAATTAAGACTTGCATGATAATCTCTGTTTGCATGACAGCCACATTCACACACGTATTCTCTGTCAGAAAGTTTTAAGTCCTTCTTGATACAACCACATTCATGACAAAGCTTACTGGATGCATACCATCTATCTACAATTCTTAATTCAATCCCTTATTCTCTGCATTTTGCTCCCAGTTTCGCTCTAAATTCATAGAACTTCTGCGAAGCAACTGCTTTGGAAAGATGCCTGTTCTTCATCATGCCAGATATGTTCAAATCTTCAATAGTGATATAAGACGGCTTGGTCTTCACCATCTCATTAACACTTTTATTTATATAATCCGTACGGATATTCTCTATCCTATGATGAAATCCTTGTACCTTTACTACTTGCTCTCGGATATTTTATCGAGTAGCTTTTCCTCCTTCATTTTTATTGCGCTTCTTTAAGCTTTCGTATTTCCTCGAAAGGCAACGCTGTCCTCGTTTTAACTGTTTCTCTACCTTCTTTAATTTTGCAGTTTTATTGATGTTCTTCTTTACAATACCATTGCTGATAACAGCAAAGTCCTTGACACCAAGGTCAATTCCTAATCCGATATCTTTTAACTGTGGACATACCTGTTCCGGTTGTTCAACGAAAACTGACACATACTATCGTCCAGCCTTACATGAAACAGCGCCGCTCTTGATAATGTAAATACTAGAGTCCGTAGGGATATATCCCTTTTCTTTTCATCTTACCCATCCAAGCGTCGGTATTTTCATACGATGTCTTTTGCATGGTATGGTTACTTTAGAATCTGTTTTCACAAACTACATCTTACCATCCGATTTGCCTTTTTTCTTGAATTTGGGAAACCCGGATTGTCCTTTGTAGAATCTCCTGAATTCCCTTTCGAAGTTCATAATACTTTGCTTTACAGATTTTGAACTGACTTCTTTTATCCATACATACTCAGGATTTTCTTTTAAATAGATGTTGTTTAACCATTTTGAGAAGTCCATGCCGGATATGAATTTCTTCTCTTTTTCATAAACTTCTTTATTACGGGCCAGATTAAAGTTATATACAAAGCGGCAAGTACCAATCGTTTTATTGATTTTCTGTATTTGTTCCAGAGTTGGGTTGATTTCCGTTTTGTAACTCTTTAGCAATTTCCTTGTTTTCCTTTATCTGTTTCTTGTATTACCTTAATCCATACAATCTACAACTGAACACATGTAAGATAAATATGATATCCTGCACCAATTCTTCGTTTGGCGAAAGAGATTCATTATTTACAACAATGATTCTAGTATTGAATTTTTGGCAGAGCTTTTCAAACCAATCATAGCCAAAGCGTATAAATCTGTCTTTACTGGAAATTTTATTCTCCATAACTTCTTATACTTCCTTTTGCGTTGCAAAACTGCCTTAAAAAATCAATCTGGTTTTTTAAATCGTCTTTCTGGTTTCCTGTAGACACTCTCGCATATATAACAATATCTCTTATATCATTGTATGTATGTATTTCTTTAAATTGTAAATATTGGTCATGAGTGTAATACCTACGATTTGTTGGAGTGCGATTTGCCTTTCATATCCCCTCCCTATCCCAGCGTTGTAATGTTTTAACAGAAACACCTAATAATTCTGCAAAATCTTTTGGTTTATAATTTGCGGTATTTGATTTGTTCATAATAAGACACCTTTCTCACAAACACATTTTCTATGTTTTTATAATCTTATAATCTCTCCTTGCGGATATCATTATACCATATATATACCTCAGGAATTCAGAAAAGACAAATAGCGTTCACACAGACGCATGCTTCTGCGAATACAGCGGATATCGACTGATAAAGACAATTTACTTTCATCATGAAACTGTACCACACAGCCCTTTTCCAGACGGTGCACCTCATCTACTGCACGGTAATTGATCCAGATACAATCGGGATTGCGCATTGCTTTTGTCGGAAATAATACATCCCGGTAAATCTCTGATAACAGAATCGGCACCTTCTGATGAATATCCAGATTGCGTGCAGCTGCTGCTCTTCTCCCCTCAAAGGTGGAGCCATGACGCATACACAGTCTTTGTAATATGACAAGTACAGGCTCCTGCAGTCGTGCCTGCTGCTGATTCTCCTGCACCATTAAGCAGCTTCTCTCATCAATTCTTTGCAAATAATAAACCATTTCCCCGCCTCCCAAAAAGCATTCACCTAATCGTTATATCACAGGAATCGGAAAATGCACAAAAAGTAATCAAATACGAGAGAATTTCCTGCATAAAAAAAGGAACAGATTTACTCCGTTCCCATATGACCTCTTCTAGCAGCAGCCTCCGTCGCATCCGCCGCCACAGCCTGAGCATCCGCTTTCCTGCGCTGCCATCTGCTGTTCATAAACCAGGGTATCAATCACAATGCATTCGATTTCTACCTTAACATCCTTTGGCAGACGTGCTACCTGCACACAGCTTCTTGCCGGATATGGTTCCTCCAGATAGCTGCCGTATACCTCGTTCAGCTTATCAAAGTCATTCAGATCGCTGACAAAGATCGTCGTCTTAACGATGTGCTTGTAATCAAGCCCCATGTCCGCAAGAACAGCCTTGATGTTCTTCATGACCTGGTGAGTCTGCTCTTCGATTGTCGTTCCTTCTACCTCTCCTGTTTCCGGGTTTAAGGGAATCTGCCCGCTCAGGTAAACAAAGTCTCCCAGCTTCACTGCCGGAGAATAAGGCCCCAGCGCCTTTGGTGCGTTTGCAGGCTTTACTGCTTTCAAAAATACGTTCATAGTATTCCTCCTAGTCTAAATCGTCATCCATTTGTGACAAGATCTGCATTTCGATTCTGGCTGCCATACCATCCTTGGTATCCAGAACCTTGATTTCAAAGTTTTCAAATTCTATTTCACGGCCTTTGCGGACCTTGCGATGGTTATTCAGTTCAAAGATCCAGGCGGCGAAGGTTCTCGCCTTTGTTTTCGGCGCATCCTGATCTTCTACATATGTATCGAAGAAATCAACGAGCGACACATTCCCGTCAATCGTAAAGGTATGGTGTCCGATTTCCACGACGTGATTGGGAAGAGGATCATATTCATCATAGATCTCTCCTACCAGCTCTTCCAATACATCCTCCAGCGTGACAATTCCGACAAACACATGGGAAGTCAAAGATTCCTCAACAATCGCCATATGCTCCCTCGATTTCTGAATATCCTCCAGAACCGCAGGCAGCTTCTTTCGCTGTGTAACGAATACCGGCTCCTGCATCATCTCAGAAATGACGATTTCCTTATCCTCCAGAAGAGCATCCAGTACATCGCGCACGCGCAGAATACCGACAACCTCGGTTGTCTGATAGGAAATCACCGGAAGCCGGGACAGCTTGTGATCATGAAGAACCTGCTTCATCTGCTCATAGGTGGCATTGTCATACAGAAAAACAACCTGATCCTTGGGTACCATGATATCGCGTACATTCTTATCATCAAACTCAATGACGCTTTCAATCAGCTCGCGCTCCTCCTGCTCCAGAACTCCCTCCTGTTCAATCGTTGAAACGATCTCCAGAAGCTCATCCTCCGTTGCCGTAACGTTTTCAATTTCCATTTTCTTTTCCCAGTGCGCTTCGATCGATTCCACAACAAAGGAAATCGGGCGAAACAGCAGCACCATGATGGAAAGCGGCTTTGCCATAAACAAAGCTACGGATTCCGCTTTTGCTTTCGCAACAATTTTCGGCGTAATTTCTCCAAATGTCAGAATCAGAACCGTCATGATTCCTGTGGCAACTGCTACACCGGCACTCCCGAACATCTGTGTAAACAGCTCTGTCGCAATGGAGGTTGCCAGAATATTCACCACGTTGTTTCCAATCAATATTGTTGTAATTGCAGCCGTAAAGTTTTTGGAAATGCTGTACGCTGTACGGGCACGCTTATCTCCGTTTTTCGCCATTTGCTTCAAACGTATCATATTCACAGAGGAATATGCCGTTTCTGTTGACGAAAACAGTGCACTGAAAGCTACCAGTATAAGTAAAACGATGAGAAGACATATTTGCGATCCATCCAAGAATTACCACTCCCTACCGTATGTCCGTTTAGAAAAAGATGGTTAAAGGCTCTTCACCATAGACATTATTATAAACGAAAATCGGAAAATTTCAATGGAAACGACTATATTCTTCTTCAATCTTCACCCAACTCATCACATTTTCCTTGCAATGCCCTCATAATCCATATACACCGGTGCAGAAAGGTAGATTTTGTTGTTGGACCAGCGCAGAAGGCTTTTTCCGCCGCGGGATACGCCTACAGCTATTTTGTGCAGGAGATCGTCATGATATGCCTTGCGATAGACCGGAATCAGTGTTTCTGAGCCCTCCGGCGTACTGAAATGCATAGCATCCTGTATTTCGTAGGCTTCAGGCATGCGGTACGTATCATGCTCCCGGATTTCAAGAGTCACCAGGTTGCGGAAGCATTTCATGCGGCATTCCCGCTCCTGCAACCGGATATTGCAGGTATCCTTCTCAAACTGCTTCATATACCAGAACCCCAGACAGCATACCGCCTCCAAACTGCATAAATTTGCAGTATTTGCATCCTCCACAATCTGAAAGCGGATATCCTCCCTTACAATACTCCCCGCAAAGCTTTGATGCTCCTGCTGCATCTGTTCACTGCACAGTGTAACATCCCGCATGTGCTCTCTTCGCACACTCACCAGCAGATAATTCCTGTCATTCATTTTTAATTTCCAGAATTTCACAGTATCCCTCCTATGTATAAATATGCGATTGGTGTTCACAATAATGTCAGGAGGTAAGAAAAAATGAAAAAAGAAAAAACAAGCAAAAAGACACGTTTCGTTGCAGCTCGTCGTAACAGTGATGGTACATTAAGCGAGTTCAAGGACAACAATGGAAAGACTTACGACTACGAACAGGCTTTAGAGGCTGTTGAACAGGGTATGATCGAAAACGCTCTTCCATTCACAGGACGTGACGGAGCTCGTCACATTCGTGGAATTAACGATGGAGACGAATCCACAAACCTGCGTAACCTGAAAGAGTTCTAAGAAACGCGTACAAAAGAAGAACATGTGCTGCCATCGGCAATCGCACATGTTCTTTTTTTATTTTCTGATATAAGCAGCAGTGGATGCGCATGGGCTGTCTGCCGTTTTCTTGCGCATATCACTTCACTGATAAAATTCCTGTCATTATTTACGAATACGGTAATAGACACATGTATGCAGATGGCCGCGATAGTCCACCTCTGCTGTTTTCTGTATCCGTTTCATACCGCACTTTTCCATAACGCGGCAGCTTGCAGTATTTTCCTGAAAGGCCCCTGCGCAGATTTCATGATAGCCTTTTTCAAACAGATCTGCTAGTACTGCCTGTAACATCTCTGTGGCATAGCCGTGATTATGATGTGCCGGATGGATCACATACCCCAGCTCAATGCAGCTTTTTTCTGCCTCCACAGTATTGACAAACCCGATGAGCTGATCACCAAGATAGATTCCACGCTCATAACGCGCTTCCTCATATGACCATTCCTTGAATTGATGAAACAGGCGCTCTGCCATGGATTTTGTTGCAAAATCCGGAATCATAAAGGTTTTCTTAATTTCTTCATTGCACAGCAGATTCACCATGCCGGTACAGTCTGCTTCCTGAAAGGGCTGTATGCTCAGCCGTTTTGTCTTTATCATAAGCTGCCTCCAGTTTCTTGTTCTTCCAATTCTTCTACCCGTATCTGCAATGCCAGATAATAGGATTTCAGCTGCCTGCGTGTATAATAGAATAGAAAGCATAATAGCACCCCGCCAAGAACACACAAAATTCCGCCGATACAGCGGATATAGACGACTGCCTGTGCCAGCGATGTGCTGGAAAGTCCCTGCCAGGTACAGAAAAAGATACCACCTGCCGCAAGCAGTGCGGCACTCAGCACAACGGTCGTACTCCGCTTTTTCTCTACAGCCGGGAAGACGAGCAGAAACAGCAGTGCCGTTACCACCTCAAATGGACGCAGCTCCTTCAGCAGAACTGTGATCGCCTTTGTAAAAGAAAAGGATGCAAGGGAAATCGTATCCAGAATAATACGTGATACATAGGTCTGTGAAATCAGCGGCTCCTTCAGCAACGCGAATACTGAGGGATAATCAGATAGCTGCAGCAGGCGAAGGCCGAGAAACAGATAGGGCAGCACGAGCAGTATGCATGAGGATAAGGCAATTAAATACAATAAATGCCGGCGCTTTGCCCGTGTATCGACGAATTGATCGAGCCATTCAATCATGTTGTCAGCCAATCCTCTCCCTTAATAACCTCAACACCGGAAAGACCCGGATAATCCAGCTGCCGCAAAGCCTCATAGAGGATGATTGCCGCGCAGTTGCTGAGGTTTAAGGAACGCGCATTGGCCACCATGGGAAGGCGCATACAGTGCTCCAGCTGCCGGGAAAGAATCGTCTTGGGAATTCCTGTACTCTCTTTGCCCAGAATAAAATAGATATCGCCCTCACATTTGGTAAAGTCAAACTGCGAAGGTGCTTTTTTGCCGTATCTCGTCATATAATAATAATTATCACTGGGATTTTGCTGAGTGAATTCCTCCCAGCTTTTATAGATTGTATACTCCAGCTCCTTCACATAATCCATACCCGCTCTTTTCAGATGCTGTTCATCCAGTGAAAAGCCCAGCGGCTGTATCAGATGCAGACGGGTGCCGGTTGCCATACAGGTCCGCATCATGTTACCGGTGTTCTGCGGGATTTCCGGTTCATATAGTACAAGGTGCAGCATATCATTTCTCCTTTTCCATAAAGGCTACCAGCTTTGCCAGCGCACGCCCGCGATGGGAAACACGGTTTTTCTGTTCCTCACTCACATTTGCCAGTGTGGTTCCATAAGGCGGATAATAGAAAATAGGGTCATAGCCAAAGCCCTTTGCGCCTTCCATATGGTCTGCCACAATGCCCTCTACGACTCCGGTAAAGACATGCTCACTGCCATCTGCCTGCACATAGGCGATCGCACAGATAAACTGACAGCCCTTATCCTCGGCATGCCTGCATTGATCGATCAGATATTGATTTTTCACATCATAGGAGGTATCCCTGCCCATAAAGCGTGCGGAATAGATACCCGGTGCGCCATCCAGCGCATTGACAGCAAGACCGCTGTCATCCGCAATCACCTCGATTCCCAGACGCTCATGAATTGCCTTTGCCTTAATCAGGGCATTTTCTTCAAAGGTTGTCCCTGTTTCTTCAATCTCGATATCCTCCTTTAGATCGAGCAATGTCTTCACGGTATATCCAAGCGGCCTGAGCATTCCTTCAAATTCCTGCGCCTTATGCGCATTGGCGCTTGCAAGCATGATTTCTTTCATCGTGTCATCTCCTTGATTTCTGTTATTTTCTCATTGATAAACCACTGTCTCGGATATTGCTGGTGACGATTGTACAGCACCAGCTGATAGCCTGCTTCCCCGCAATAGCCGATATCCGCCACACCATAGCGAAACAGCGTATCCTGATTGGCAATCCCCTGCTTCAGGGCAAAGGAAAGCAGCTCCTTTTTTTTCTCCAGCGTTACCCATGGCCGTGTGAAGCGATGCGGCTTCTGTTTAAAATTACGGTAATACTGCATCAGCAGGATGGCATCCACCAGACGTTCATCCTGTGTATTCAGTAACGGATAAAAGCAGCGAAACAGCTCATAGGGCTGATAGGGACGAGGCAGCTTTTCATACTCCTGTCCCAGATCCATAAATAATGCAAATGCACTCTCATACCAGTGCAGCTTCAGGATTGCGGTAATCACACTGCGACAGGCTGCGCTGTTCCAGAATTTTTCAACCGCCTCTGCACACGCATGAATCCGCTGCATCTCCTCTTCCTTCAGCCACGCACTGGCCCGAACATCATAGGGGGCATTTTCCTGAAACACGAAGTGATAGCTTTCCCGCTGACTTCGCAGCTTGGTTCCCTTCAGCAGCTTGAGAATACCAAGCTGCAGCTCACTGGCCTGCAGGGAAAACAGAGTATCAAAGGAGACCTGAAACAAATTCAGATCCTCATAGGGCAGACCGGCAATCAAATCCACATGCATGACAGCACCGCTTGCCTTCAGTCGCTGAATGACCTCTATGAGACGTTCGTTATTCTGGGTGCGTCCAACCGCGTGCAGCGTCCTGGTGTGAAAGGACTGCACGCCGATTTCAAAGCGGAAGCGACCGGGAACAGCCTCCTCACAGAAAAACTGCAGCAGCTCCTCACTCAGTGTTTCCGCAACGATTTCAAATTGGAAAATCTGATGAGTACAGTATTCATTCATATAGCGTGCAATCTGCAAAGCGCGCTTGGGATCTGCATTGAAGGTGCGATCCAGCAGCTTCACCTGCGTTACTCTGCTGTCCTTCAGCTTGTGCAGTATCCTCATGATATACTCCATGGAAAACATGCGGACAGCTCGATCGGCGGAGGACAGGCAGTAGGTGCAGCCGTATGGACAGCCTCTGCTTGTCTCCAGATAAAAATACTGCCTGTCCATCCCCGCCTCATCCATTTCCATGAAATACGGTGCTTCAAAGCGCTCCAGCCATGCAAGGTCAGTTTTGCGATATTCCGTATTGGGATACTGCTTTGTGTAAATACCTGAAACCGGATACGCTTTTGCTTCCTCCAGCATGGTGATGTATTCCCATACACTCTGTTCCCCTTCTCCGATACTGATGGCATCCACACCCTCATCCAGCAGATCATAGGACTCGTAGCTGACCTCCGGACCACCAACCAGTATATGCAGATTGCTGTTTTGCTGCTTCAGCAAAACAATGACCCTTCGGATCAGCTGAATATTCCATATATAGCAGCTGAAGCATACCACCTCCGGCTGTACGGATAAAATATCCTGTGCGATCCACTCCTCCTGCTCTTTTATCGTATATTCCCTTATCGTGACGCATTCCTTATGCGGAGCTGTCGTATACAGCCAGCGCAAAGCAAGATTCTTATGTATATATTTAGCATTGCATGTCGTCAGCAGAACTTTTTTCACTTCTTCACCTTCTCGCTATTTATTCTAACAAATTTTACTTAAATATGCTATGATTAAACAGGTGATATGAATGAAAGCAATGGATTTTCTGGATACACTGTTTTTCGATCCGGATATTACGATACGTGATATGCATAAAGGGCTGACCAATCAGAACTTCCTTCTGGAAATGAATCAGGAAACATATGTCCTGCGCATTCCCCGCGCAGACAGCGAGCATATTGTGAACCGGCATCACGAAACGATGGCTCTGGAGGCTGTACGGGACGCGGATATCGATGTGGAAACGATTTATTATGATGAAGCAAGCGGCTATAAGGTTACACGGTATCTGCCGGATGCCAGAACCTACAGGGAATGCGAAGACCCCTGCAAGCTGGAGCGGACAGCTGCCCTTATGAAACGGTTCCATTCGCTGCAGAAGCGTGTGGATGCCGATTTTGAACCGATTCGTCGACTGCAGGGCTATCGCAACCGCCTCCGACAGCCGCTGTACGATCTGACCCCGTATGAGGATGCCATACAGGCAGTTTATCATTTAAACAATCCCCGCACCCTCTGTCATAACGACTGGGTGGATGGGAATATCCTGTTCACAAAGGATAAGACCTATCTGATTGATTATGAATATGCAGCTAACAACGATCCGCTGTTTGATGTGATGTCCTTTCTGAGTGAGAACCAGATAGAGGATCCGGCCCTGCGGGAGCGCTTCTATGCCGTGTATTTCAACGAAATGAATGCTACCGTGCGCAGGCAGCTTGATATCTGGGAGAATTTCCAGAATCTGTTATGGTGCTGCTGGGCGATGATGATGTGGGAAAGCCGCCATGAGAGCGTATACCGCGCAATTGCCCGTGATAAATACGAGGCCTTAAAAAGAAAAAATCCGAACACCTGATACCGCTGTGCCAAAGCTTCTCAACGTATGCTGTGATATGTTGTTTCGCATACGTTGAAGCTGGCTGATGCTGCCGCAGGTGAGCGGATTTTTTTATGCTGCATCCTTTTTCCGGAAGATCCAGCGTGTTGCAACATACAGGAGTCCGCAGGATATTCCCAACGTCAGAATACCATTCAGATAGGTATAGGATGTGTAGCCGCTGAGAATGTCCACGGGATTGAAATAGGTGAACGGAAGCCATGCATACCATGTCTCGGTATTGGCCGGCTGTGCAATTCCCATGCCAAGCAGCAGAATGGCAAGCGTCAGAACCAGTGATGTCATCTTGTTTCTGCAAATGGCATTAAACAGCATATTCAGCAGCATGCAGAAGAGGATGACAAGCAGCGCCATCAGGACACACCAGCCTGTGAACTGCCACATCGGCAAAAAATCAAATTTGGAATTCGGACTCTGTGCCTGATAAGGAATGGAAAAATACCGCGTAATTCCAAGCGTATATGTCATTGCATTATTTTCTTCTGTTTCCGCCAGGGTGTTCTCCATCTGTTCCAAAGAGGTCAATCCCTGCACATTGGACAACACCGGTGCCTGCATACGCTCATAGTGATCAAAGATGCCGAAGCACAGGGAAAGCAGCAGAAGCGGTATAAAGAATATGGCACACAGCGCCGCAAGATTGGTGCGTATTTTCTGGTGCAGATAACGAATGCGTTTGCATGGCTGTGACAGCAGTGTTTTGATAACACCGCTGTCCCGATCCTCATGAATGGAGTCAAAGCACAGAAGCGTGATCAATATAACCGGCAGTATCGGAAACAGGGAGCGCATGAACTGAACGATCAGCGTAGCGCTGTCCGTTGTGGAATAGGTCAAAGTGGCGATCCCCTGCTTTTCCAGCTGATCATAAAACCGGGCGGTAAACTGATAATACGGAAACATCTGAGTTTCATCATTGTCCATGTAGCTGTTCGCCCAGTCCTCTGATATTTCACGATCGGAAAATTCCGGAAGCTTTCGTTCCCTGCGCAATGCCTCCAGCGTATCCTCCTTCGTTACATATTCACGATAATACAAATCGAAGTTCCGTGTAGCATACAGAGCGGAAACACGTCTTGCATGCAGCAGATTCACTTCGGCATAATTTTTATTCACAGCCCTCCAGTCCTTATTCTGGATGGCTGATTTTAAGCGCTCACTCTTCTGTGTCAGGGTTTTGAAATACGCGGCATTGTCATCCGTCATCAGCATGAACAGCTGATGCTTCACTTTGTTCTCCGCCTCCAGTGCATCAGCGTAGAGCGCTCTGTGCTCGGTTGCTGCCTTCTCATTCAAATCCACTGCGCTCAGCACACCGCACAGCAGGACACAGACCATGGCAATCCACAACTTTCTCTTACGCAGCAGTTTTTTTATTTCCAGCATCATCGCATACCTCCTTCCAGGTCGGATCGGTTAATCACGTGTATGGTCCCGACAAATAAAAGCGGCAGCCACAGCGCACACATCATCATACACAGGGTACTGTTCGCTGCATATTCCTGTGCAGCAATTTCCAGCGGATGCAGATAGAAAAACGGAATCCAGGAAAACAGAGGGGACGAATTTCCAAAGATACGCATCATGAAATATATCACAAGCAAAAGGGAGCCGATACACAGCAGCGTATTGGACACCGTCTTCTGCCAAGATGCCAGCCATGCTGCCGCACAATATAGCACAAAACCACAAGCATGGAAAGCGGCACCGCTTTGATCATTAAGGATGACCAGGTACTCACCTCATACGAGCGAACGATGTATGGGTATTGCATGCTTCCCAGTCCATGCTGCAGAAGGGGCAGGATGGAAAACAGCAGCAGAGCAATCGTAAAGGAAAGCAGAATCACAAAGGATGCTGTCAGCAGTTTGGCAATCAGCAGAGTACCTCTGGAGATTGGCATACTGTATATGAGCTTATATGTCCCACTCTCAAAATCATGGCAAATCTGATCCGCCATTAATACGCCAACAACAAGCAGCAGCAACAGCATGGTATCCTGTTGAACTATCTGCATAAGAAAGTTTAACAGTGTCGGCTCATAGGGACTGGTATACGGCTTCATATCATGATTGAGGAAATACGCATAATAGGTATGATCACGGTGCAGCGTATCCTTTGTTATCCCCAGCTCCTTCACCATGTCCATGGATAAACCAAGCTCCTGCAGCTTCTGATAACCCAGTGCACGCTCCTTTGCATAGCGAACGGTATCATGCCAGTCAAAATATTCAGGAGATTGCTGCATATTGGTCCAGGAGGATGTCGCGTATTGGATATCACACCTCAAATACGCCTCCTCTCGCTGCTTCGGGGCTTCCTCCTCTTTCGGTGTACGCTGCAGATTGAACAGCAGTGTCTGACATTGATTATCTGCGACAGGATTTTCATAATGCAGCTGCATGACCAGTGCATCCCCATATGCCCTTTCCTTCTTTAAAGCAATTGCATATACTGCCGCAAAGAAACATAGAAATGCGAGAACGGATACCAGAAACCGCTTTGCTTTCCAGCTTTTCCGTATTTCCGCATACAGCAGAGCCCTCATGCAGTCCCCCTGTCCTGCCGGTATACGCAGAATCGCCGCTTCATGAGCGGACACCACCTTCCAAATCCCGTTTTTCTATGATAAAGATATGCAGCAGGAAAAACATAAGGCTGCCGGCAATGCAGAGAATTGTACACGGAAGCAAGTCCAACGTGAAATCATGCGCAGCGATTTCCATCGGATATATGTAGAAGAACGGTATCCAGGAAAACAGCGGTATGGAATATCCGGATATACGGATGAGGAAGTAAATGAGGATCAGCAGGGAGCCGATACAAAGCATGGTGTTGGATATCGTTTTCTGCCAGGAGGCCAGCAGCGCGGCCACAGTCATATAAAAGAGAATTACAAGAAGGGAGAACGGCAGGATCCGCTGCAGCAGCCATGTCCATGATACGACATCATAGGTATGTACAATGTACGGATATGCACTGCTTCCCATTCCATAGGCCGACAGCGGCACAACGGAAAATACAGCGAGTGCAGCCGGAAGGGTTAACAGAATTACAGCTGCAGCGGCGGATACCTTTGCGATAATAAGCTTTTTTCTGGAAATCGGCTGACTGTATATGGCTTTATAGGTGCCGCTGTCATAGTCATGACAAATCTGATCTGCCATTAACAGTGATACAACAACAATGAGCAGCAGCATCGTATCATGCTGAAACATCTGAAGGATGAAGTTTAAGAGATTGGGCTCATACGGTGTTGTGTATGGCGGTATATCCTGTGCTTCAAAATAACGGTAATACGCCCTGTCCGTTTCCAGGGTTTTCCTTGTGATTCCATAGCCCTTCAGCTCATCGTGGTAGTAACCGCGATCCATCAGCGCAAGAAGGGTTTCGGCACGCCCTATGGCATAGGCATTTGTATTATGCCAGTCGAAATATTCCGGTGCCTGTCGAAGATATGTCCAGCTGGATACATTATCCGTTACTTTGCACCAGCCGTATGCTTCCTCACGCTGACCCGGTTTTTCTTTCTCAACAGGCGTATTCTGCAAGGTGTACATCAAATCTCCACACCTTGTACTTACGATTGCATTCTGGTAGTGCAGCTGCATGATGAGATCATCCTCATATGCCTTCCCCTTTTGCAGACAGTTTACATACACAACCGAGAAAAAGCAGAGAAAGGCCGCAAAAGCCACGAGAACCCGTTTTCCCCTCCAGCTTTTCCTTAATTCTGCCAGAATGATTTTTTTCATGAACCATCACCATATACTTCCCGGTAAACAGACTCGATATCCACATTTTCCTTAACGATATCCATGATATCAATATGCAGACGCAGCAGCTCTTGCAGATAGGCATTCATCCCCTTTTCATTACGAAAATGCGCCTTTATCCCCTGATCAACCCGCTCAAGCTGTGCATCCTCCATATGAATCGCTGCGGCTTCCGCCAAATCCTTTTCCTGCATGTAAAAGGTATATATATATGCATTGTGTATGGCAGACGGCGTTTCCACGATTTCTCCCTGATTGATACAGATGATCCGGTCCGCAACTTTTTCTATTTCACCCAGCTGATGTGAGGATATAAGAATTGACACATCCTCATCATCCGCCAGCTGCCGCAGCTCCTGACGCAGCTCCATGATACCTCTGGGATCGAGTCCGTTTGTCGGCTCATCCAAAATCAGAAATTTCGGATGCCCCAGCAGTGCAATTCCAAGACCCAGACGCTGCTTCATCCCCATGGAATACTGGCCTGCACGCTTATCAAGACTCTTATGCAGACGGGTGAAGGACGCAATTTCTTCTATCCGTTTCTGATCGACATGCTTCAGTCTTGCGAAATACTGCAGATTCTCATAGCCGCTCAGCGTCGGAAACAGCCCCGGTGCCTCAATCATCGCCGATACATACTGTAAAGCGAGCTCCCGCTCCTTTGCGAGATCATGTCCCTCGATAATGATCTGTCCGCTGGTTGGATATATCAATGACGCCATGCATTTCATTGTAGTTGATTTTCCTGCCCCGTTCGGTCCGATAAACCCTACGATCTCATGATCCTGAATCGAAAAGCTCACATTTTTCAAAACCTTATGCTTTCCGAAGGATTTGCACAGATTTCTCACTTCAGCCCTTATCATATGTTCACTCCCTAACTTTTATAAAGCCATTGTAAATGGTTACAAAGGAAATTGCAATAGTATCTCTTTTTTTCAGAAAAAAAGCTGATATCTGAATATCAGCTAACGTACGCTTTCTCCTTCAAAAATCGAGAAGGCAGCCGTCTGTTCCTTAACAGCAGTTTTTTCAATCAATGCATTCATATGCGCTGCGATATCCCTGGCATATGCTGTATAATCATATGCGAGTGCATGAAGAGCAGGTGACATCACGCGGCAAATCTCATGTCCGCCAAAGCTGATTACCGATGCATTCTGCGGAATCGCGATATGATATTCCCTTGCGAATTTGGTTAGGGGAATCGCCATCTCATCACGTTCCAGTAAAAGAAGATCAATTTTCTCCGTAAAGATTTCTTTTATTTTCTCATAGATATCCGCATAGCTGCCAGTACAGAGAATCACCTTGAGATCGATGGGCTGCCGTTTTTCATGATAGCAGTTTCGGATTCCCTGCAGCCGCTGATCCGCGAGCATCTGATCAACCCCGAGATAACGGACAACCAGCTGCTGCTTTTTCAGCATATAGGCTCCCAGCACCTCTCCGGCCTGTACCTCATGCAAACAACAGCAGTTCTGCTGTTCTTTATCCTCGTTCAGGAACAGAACCGGAATCGAGGTCGTACGCATCTGCTTCTGAATAAACTCCACACTGGAACAGCCTTCGATGATGATGCCGTTCACATTTTGTACAATATAGGAGGTAAGATATTTTTCCTCCAGCTCCTCCATTCCATCGGTCACACAGATTGAGAATGTGATACCCTGCTCCTTCAGCACATCCTTCAATGCATGAATTATATTTCTTGTGCGGGGCAGCGCAATATCCTTAACCAGCACACCGAGCCGGTAATTTTTCTGTTTTACCCTGCCTGTGTGCTTCCCTTTTTCACTCTTTGTCTCCGCCGTTTTGTCATTTGCTTTATCTGTTTTACTTCCTCTGGCAACATAACCGGTTTCTTCAATGGCAGCACGTATCTTCTCTGCTATTTCCTCCCGTACATTTTCCTGTTTGAGATAGCGGGATACGGTTGCTTTGGAAACACCGGCAAGTTCAGCAACGTCCGCAATGGTAGCTTTTTTCATACTTCGAACATCCTTTCCATGAGTCATATAGCTTTATTTTACCTTATTTTCTATAAATTGGAAACCCTTTTTTCAGTAGCAGCCTCCAGAAGCTGTTCCAGCACGTGGGCCACCCCATGCGCTGCATTGCTCAATGTCTGATAGCCGGCGGCTTCCTTTATGATATCTTCGGCATTTGCCATTGCAAAACTGTAACGAAATTCCCGCATCATGGACAGATCATTCAGACTGTCACCGAATACCATCACCTCATCCGGATGCAGCCCCTGTTTTGCGCAGAGCTTTTTCAAAGCCAGACCCTTTTGCGCATCGCTTGCTGTTATTTCTATATTATCGGCCACAGAATTCGTTACCGATGTCTGTTTCATGCCGGAAAGCTGCATCCGCACTGATTGCAGCTGCTGTGCATCATCCCCAAAGGCTTCCAGCTTATAAATAATCGGCTCCTCCATCAGATATTGAAAGGGATCATCGATTTCTCTGTCATACCTTCCAAAGGAGGATGTTTCCATGAGCTCATGAATTTCTTTATCCCGCATCCCCTGCTTGCGCATATGCCGGATAAACATTGCTCTGCCCTGTTTCGGTGTACTGCTCACAATTCCTTCACCGGTATACATATGGTAGGGCAGCGTGCTTTCCTCCAGAATTCGCAATGCTGCCTCAGCGATTCCCGGCGTCAAGGGTGTATGAGACAGCCGTTTTCCATACGCATCTGTAATCAAGGCACCGTTCAGCAGCAGACAGTCACAGTGAATTCCTTCTTTTTTGAACATGGGCGCAACACTTTGATAATTTCGTCCTGTCGCCACCATAAAGTTGATACCTGCCTTATGAAGTCTTTGTATCGCCTGAATATTGCGCTGTGACAGCTGATGGTTTTCATCCAGCAGCGTGCCGTCCAGATCACATGCCACAAGTTTTATCATATAATACCCTCACTTTCACATACCTGTTTATTTTACCATGCATTCGACTTTCTTCACAATGAAAATCGTGCTAGAATAAAGAAAAGACAGGAGTTGATCGATATGCTGGAAACTGGCAGCAAGGCCATTGATTTTACATTACCGGATGAACATGGCAATCCGATTGCTTTACATGACTTCAAGGGAAAGAAGGTCGTTTTGTATTTTTATCCAAAGGATAATACACCGGGATGCACCAAACAGGCATGTGCATTCAAGGCAGCCTACGAGGAGTTTAAACGGGAGGATATCGTCGTAATCGGAATCAGCAAGGATTCCAGTGCTTCCCATATAAAATTTAAAGAGAAGTATGAGCTTCCCTTCCTTCTGTTGTCGGATACAGAACTGAGCGTTATTCAGGCCTACGATGTCTGGAAGGAGAAAAAGCTGTACGGGAAGACCTATATGGGAGTAACACGTTCCACGTATGTCATCGATGAGGAGGGAGTTATCATCAAAACCTTTGAGAAGGCCAGTCCCGCCAATAACGCTGCCGATATACTGCAGTATGTAAAGGATATCAGATAGACATCATTGTACACGCTTCTTTGAACACAGAAAAAAGCAGCTGTGTGCTGCGTATTCCTTAGGTCATGAAGTGGGGAGATTTCCAATCACAAGCTCGGAAATCTCTTTTTTTCTGTGCTTTTCGCTGATGAGGTTCAGCTATTTTCATGAGCTGTATGGATCCCATGCAGAACAGAGAGAACAAGCAGGCGATTCTGTATTCGCCTGCTTTTAACCGGATACTGTCAACTGCTTTCAGCCTTGCACGAAAGAGATCGCGGATATCCTTTCGGGATTCTTACTCATGGCATAATGCAATAGATCGTATTTAACCATAGAATTTGAAGCCCCTGTTCGCAAACACCCTGCAGTAAAAAGGTTCCTTTTATGACAGCTTCGCTCTTATTTTTTCTGCCGTATCCGCAATCGGCTTTTATGCAGCTGTCGCAGTGCTTCACTGCATGCATTTACCTGAAACCACTGTTCAAGCAGACAGAGAAAACACGAAACCATGGAGAACAAAAGAAGGTGCTCCATAATCATCATGCAGATTTCTCTTGTCAGTCCGCTTGTCTGCACGAAATGCAGGTAAAGCAGTGCTGCTCCTGTATACAGCAAGGTGAACAGCTGAAGTGACGCGGTCACGGAAACAAGCTCACCACCGTAAGAAAGCAGCGCTTTTTTTCTTCTTTGAAAGAGCAGGGCAATTACGATGCATCCGATAGCGAAGCCACCGCCCAAAACAGCCCTGCGAAGCAATGCCTCAGCAGTGTCTGCGTGCAGATAGAGCAGAATGCCGTAAAGCGGTAAATCCAGCAGAAGAAAGATCACCAGTGCAGGGATACGGCAAATGAGAAGGCGATGTCTGGCTTGCAGTAGTAAGACGTTGCAGGCACTGCCTGTCAGAAGGATTGCGGCAACATTCAATGCTTGCATTCCATCATCCCTCCCTTCATTTCCGATAACAGCCTCTGCTGATGCAGTACCGCAAGAAGATGCTGCTGCAGCCACAGTAGCAGGTCGCTGCTCATGATGTATACATAATCCTCCTGTAAAAGCCCCACATCCTCATGAAAGCTGTAATACTGTATTTTCATCTGATGCAGATCCTGTATGGATATGGTGTTTAACTGATGCAGAGTTAGCAGGACAGAATTGATTGCATGATACCCGGGCTGTTCAACACTTTGTCGCGCAGCCATCATAACGTAACCATCCTCCTTCGCAAAGGGTACCTCCTGATAAAGCTGTATATAGGTGTTCAGATAGGAGAGAACCTCACATACATAGATTCGAATGTCCTTGTGCTGTACCGGAAGCTGTGAAGCCGCAGCATAATACAGCTGTTCCAGCAATTCTTCTTCCGGATCCCCGCCGTGTTTTTTTCTGCCATGCAGTGCTGAGTTGTAACGGTTGATCCAGAAAAACGGCAGAATAGCCGATATGACATCAACCAGCGATGCGATCAGAAAGCAGATCAGCGCTGTATTGCGCGCCGCCTGCGATTGTGTAAAGCGCGAAAATGCAATTACCGTTATATCTGTGAAGGAATGATGCTTCTGATAGCTTTCATCAAGTGTTTTCATAATCCTGTTCACCGCTTCTTTATCCAAGGCCTGCAATACCTTAGCATGCTCTTTTAATGCATAATAGCTGTCGGATATCTGAAGCTCCAGATCGATACGGAATTTTTGATATTCCTCCTGATGCATATTGCGGAATGGCAGAAAGGCACTCAGCAGACTGGAAACCGTGGATCCCTTTTCCTGCTGGTCAGAGCCCAGAATGTTATGTTTCTGCTGCAGCTTTTGAATATCCGTAAGGGTAAGCTTTTGAAATTCACGGTACTGCCCCACCATTTGAATAACCTGATCCAGACTTATATTCAGCGTTTTCAAATCCTTCATGCCTTCCGCATCAGCTTCCTTCAAAAAGGCGTTCAGTGTATCCAGTAAATGATTGTAGGACATCGTCAGATTCTGAAATTCGGTATATGCCTTTTGCGAAGGCTGCTGACGGGTTTCAGCAGACAGCTCATCCAGCTCTTTTTTCATATGCTTCATACTCGTAGAACTGCTTGCGTTCTGCAGCTGCTTGATAGCTGCTTTCAGCTTTTCAGCCTTCTCCTCATTATCTGCAATCTTCTCCAGAGCCCTGGTCAGCTCCTTTTGATCCGTAGTCTGTGTAACACTGCTTCCTCCATCACTCTGCTGTGATGTGGTTACCGAGGTGGAAGGCTGGATGTTCTGAAGCGTACCGGATTTTTTCTGAATGGATGCGATAGCACTGTCCGTGATCTGTATCAGCTGGTTTGCCTGATTCTGCAAAGAATTCAACGCTCGCTCATAGGACACGTAATCTCCATACAGCGTGCGCAGCTCATCCTTGGCTGCTGCAAAGCTGCTCTGATATTCCTTATACTGATTTTTATAATCATTCAGTGGCGATATTGTATTATTGATGATTCCGACATAGGATGTAAGTACGGAAATACAGACAATCATAAGAAATATCATATAGCGTGTCGGCTTCATATGTGCATGCTGTCCGGCCTGTTTACTGAAGTAAAACAACAAAACCTGAACAACCAGCGCAAACAAAAACGGTGCCAGCGGATTGAGATCGAGCAGATAATAGCGAGCGCCGCGATAGGTTGTTGTCAGCGATATCAGCTGCAGAGCAAAGGTCGCAAACAGTATAATCGTTGTTGCATGCTGACCGGTTCTTGCATTTCTGGGAAATAAAATATCCCTTATCTGCTGACTCTGTTCATCCTCCATGCGCAATATCTGTTTTCTGCTTTTCTGATTCTTCTGACGCAGCTGACAATCCTCTATTCGCTCCCATACCCTCTGCTTCAGCAAAGAAGCGAGCACACCTACACCGCGCAAACCCTTTTTCATACTGTTATACAGAGATAGAAACAGCTGTCCGATATCCTGCAGCGGATGAAACCCATGCTGCCTTCGTTCTTTTTTTTCTTGTTCCATAAAGCCTCCTTTTCCCCTATTGGTATTATAAATAACGAAATTTAAGGAACCTGGTAAAAAAAACAAAAGATTTTCTAAAGAAAAGACAGCATACGGTTACTTTTATGAATTTCTGATATAAACAATTACAATAATACACCGCCTAACTAAAGACGACGTATGGATACTGTACAGCTAACCCTGTGTGCTTAACATAAAAAACTGCTGCGGATATGCGTCCGTACAGCAGTTTTATATCACCATAGCTTGTTCTTAGTACATTGGTCCGGCAGGCATTGGAGGTACCGGTGCCTCTTTTTCCTTAATTGCTGCAACACCAGCTTCTGTCGTCAGGAACAGAGCGGAAATACTTGCAGAATTGAGAAGTGCACTTCTTGTTACTTTTGTAGGGTCAATGATGCCTTCCTTGAACATATCCACCCAGTTTCCATTCTTCGCATCGAAACCGATGTTTTCTTTTGCAGTTTTCTGCTGTTCAACAATCTCTTCCGCATTGTATCCTGCATTCTCTGCAATCTGTGCAATTGGTGCCAGCAGTGCATCCATGACAACCTTGATACCCTTCTGAACATCCACAACATCGGATTTCAGTTCATCCTTTAATGCGATATAAGCTTCAACCAGAGCAGCACCGCCACCGATTACGATACCTTCCGCAACCGCAGCACGTGTTGCATTCAAAGCATCCTCGATACGCAGCTTCTTTTCTTTCAGCTCGCTTTCTGTAGTTGCTCCAACCTTGATGATGGCAACACCATTGCTCAGCTTACCAAGACGCTCTGCATAACGCTTCTTGTCGTAATCACTCTTGCAATTTTCCATCTGTGCACTGATTTCTTTTACACGTGCGTCAATAGCATCTTTAGAGCCGTTACCACCAATCATTGTCGTATTGTCTTTTGTTACAACTACCTTCTTAACAGTTCCCAAATCTTCCAGCTTCATCTCCTTCAGATCCATGCTTAAATCCTTGGAATAGAAGTTTGCGCCTGTCAGAATTGCGATATCCTTCAGAATTTCCTTCTGGTTATCACCGAAGCCAGGTGCCTTGGTAGCTACTACATTAAAGGTACCACGCAGCTTGTTAACAACCAATGTGGAAGTAACTTCATTTTCAATATCATCTGCAATCAGCAGCAGCGGTTTGTTTGTCTGGACAACCTGCTCCAGAACAGGCAGGATTTCCTGTACATTATTGATTTTCTGGTCAGTGATCAGCACATATGCATTTTCCAGCTCAGCCTGCATTTTTTCATGATCGCTTACCATATATGGAGATACATAGCCCTTGTCATACTGCATACCTTCACTGATTTCCAGCTCTGTATCAAATCCATTGGATTCATCAACGGAAATTACACCGTTGCGTCCAACCTTTTCCATAGACTCGGCAATGATCTTGCCAACTTCCTTGCTTCCGCTGGAAATTGCTGCTACGCTTGCAATATCATTACTCGTTTCCACCTTGCGGGATTTTTCCAGAATATGCTTTGCTGCTTCCTTGCTTGCGTATTCAATTCCCTCTCTCATCAGGACAGGATTTGCTCCCTTTTCCACCTGACGAAGACCGTTGCTGATCATGCTCTGTGCCAGAATAGTAGCAGTGGTTGTACCATCACCGGCAGTATCATTGGTTTTGTTCGCAACCTCATATACCAGCTTGGCACCCATATTTTCAAACTTGTCTTCCAGCTCGATTTCCTTTGCGATGCTGACACCGTCATTGGTGATCAGCGGTGATCCGTATTCTTTCTCCAAAACGACATTACGTCCCTTTGGTCCAAGTGTTACACGTACTGCATCTGCCAGTACATTCACACCATTCAGCATTGCTGTTCTTGCATCTTTTGAAAAACGTACTTCTTTTGCCATGTTCCTTACCTCCTGTTATGTTTTATGCTAATACTGCTAAGATATCTTCTGCTTCTATAATAATGTATTCTTCTTCATCCAGCTTTACATTTGTACCAGAGTACTCTTTATATACCACCTTGTCATTCTCTTTGATATCAGCCTTGCTGTCAGGTCCGATTGCTACCACCGTTGCGTAGCTTGGTACATTCTTTGCATTGTCAGTCAGGATAATTCCGCTCGCTGTCGTCGTTTCCTTCTCTGCCTTTTCTTTCTTCAAAATGACGTTATCGTGTAATGGTTTCAACATATAAAAATACCTCCTTGTCTTTTAGCACTCGCAGTTCTCAACTGCTAACACATACTATTATACTCAAAATTAGCACTTTGGCAAGAGGATTGCTAAAAAAAGATGAGAAAATTTTTATTGCGAATTCCGGAGGCTTAGTTTTCTTAGATTTCAGGTAACATCTGTATGGCCCCTGTAAGGGCTGGTTACGCAGTATTCTATGCAGAAGCGCTGCAGCATATGCAAAAAGAACCCGTTGCTCAGAACGGATCCCTTTTATTTGATTTATCTTCAATTCTTTGCTCTTTATAAGTTACAGCACTCAATCACGCATAGCATGTGGTGTCGGATGTTGTCTTACGGAATGAAGGAAGCAATCAAACAAATTATTTTGTATAGGCAGAGTCCTTTAATGTGATGGCAAACTGCTTCAGAAACAATGCAATATCCTTTTGCACATCTGTTGCCTTTTCAAACCGGATATTCTGACGCTTCCATGTTTTCTGTGCAATCTGAACACTTGGAATTCCCAGCTTTTCCACTGTCGCGGTTTCAACAGCCCCGGCAATTGAGGTGTCACCCGCCTTTTTCACAAATGCCTCCGCTTCCTTTCTGTAAGCGGCAACCTTCTCCTCGCTGCCCTTCTTAATAAACAATGCAGCCTGCGGATATCCGCTTTGCTCCATGTTATTTGCTGCCTTATATTCCTTCTGCAGATCCTTCAAAACCTTGAGTTCAATTCCTTTTTCCTTCGCCTTTGCAATGGTTGCAGTAGCAGCAGGCTCTGCCAGAAGACCAACAGTAGCCTTTTTACTCAGCAGCTGTGCCTGCACTTCATTTGCAGAATTGAAATAACGGATTTCAGGAGTAAACGACGATATATCCATACTGCTTTCCAATACCTTCTGCGGAACCGCCTTTTCACCGAAGGCCGCAAACATTCCCTCTTTCTGTAAATCTGCTTCATCACTTCCGATAATATACAGATTGCCCCATGTGACGACAGAGTCCAGAAGATACGCACTCTTATCCTTGGAAAGCAGCGCTGCTCCCAGGTTGATCGGAGCTATGATCGCATCATACTCACCATCCTTTTTCGCAAGCTGTGCACGCAATACATCCGTTCCGTCAACGGTATCGATGGTTACGTTCTGATTACCGTAAAGCCCAAGCACGGACAGAGACGGTGCTCCCATAGGCGCCAGAATTTTGATAGGCTCCTCTTTTTTAGATTTCTTTTCTTCCTGCTTGCTGCTCTGGGTGCTACAGGCTGTCATCGAAACAGCCAGTATTGCTGCAAGCGCCCCCTTAAGCAGCTTCATTACAGTTTTTTCTCCTTCACTGCATTCTCCATCATAGCAATGAAGTCATCCAGTGACATCGTTATAGATTCCCTGCTTTGTGCACGGCGCAGTGTAACACTTCGGTTTTCAATTTCACCGTCACCGATTACAAGCTGGTACGGAATTTTGGAAAGCTGTGCTTCACGAATACGGTATCCCAGTTTTTCGTTTCTTGCATCCAGCTTACTGCGGAAGCCAAGTGCACATAATTTCTCATGTACCTCATTTGCATATCCCAGATGCTTCTCATGATGAACCGGAACCACACTGACCTGCTGCGGTGCCAGCCATACTGGGAAATGTCCTGCGAAATGCTCAATCAGGATACCGATAAAGCGTTCAATGGAACCGAAGATTACGCGATGAAGCATGACCGGACGTACCTTGGAGCCGTCTTTTTCAACATAAGTCAAATCAAATCGCTCCGGCAGATTCATGTCCAGCTGAATGGTACCGCACTGCCATTCTCTTCCCAGAGAATCCTTGATATGGAAATCCAGCTTCGGACCATAGAATGCTCCATCTCCCGGATTCACCTTATAATCCTTTCCTGCATGAACGCAGGCATCTGCCAATGCTTTTTCACTCTGCTCCCAAATCGCCAGATCTCCAATGTATTTCTTTTCCGGACGTGTAGAAAGCTCGATGCGATAGCTCAGTCCGAACACCGAATATACACGGTCGATAAACTGAATCAGCTGCATAACTTCGCTTTCAATCTGATCGGGACGCATAAAGATATGTGCATCATCCTGTGTAAATGTACGGACGCGGAACAATCCGTTTAATGCGCCGCTTGCCTCATGACGGTGCACCTGTCCGAGCTCTCCCATTCGCAATGGGAGATCCTTATAGGAATGCAGCCCGTTCTTAAACACCAGCAAAGAACCCGGGCAATTCATCGGTTTGATTGCGAATTCACGATCATCAACCATGGTCGTATACATGTTCTCTTTATAATTTTCCCAGTGACCACTCACTTCCCACAGCTCTTTGCTCATCATGATTGGTGTTTTGATAAACTGATAGTTTTCCTTTGTGTGCTCTTCATACCAGAAGTTTTCCAGCAGATTGCGGATAATCATTCCGTTTGGCAGGAAAAATGGCATACCTGGAGCGAATTCGCTCATCATGAACAATCCAAGCTCTCTTCCCAGCTTTTTGTGATCACGCTTTTTCGCTTCCTCCAGCAGATGCAGATGCTCCTCAAGCTCCTCAGCTGTCGGGAAACAGATACCGTAGATTCTCTGCAGCATCTTATTGCTGGCATCTCCCTTCCAGTAGGCACCGGAATGCTTCAGCAGCTTGAAATTTTTCAACTGCTTAACTGTATCGACATGTGGTCCCCGACACAGGTCAATGAACTCCCCCTGCTGATAACAGGTGATTGTACCATCCTCCAGATCACTGATCAGATCAATTTTGTAGGGGTCATCTTGGAACATTTCCAAAGCCTCTTCCTTGGAAATCTCCTTTCGTACGATACGCTTGCCGTCCTTGGCAATCTTTTTCATTTCCTTTTCGATTTTCGCAAGATCCTCTTCCTTAATTACTTCATCACCCAGGTCAATATCATAATAGAAGCCCTCACTGATGACCGGCCCTACCCAGAATTTTGCCTGTGGATACAAACGCTTTACCGCCTGTGCCATCATATGTGCACAGGAATGATTCAGCCTGCTTAATTCCTCATGCTCTTTAATATCAATCATATTCATTTCCTCCTATCCAGAATATATCGTAGCATTCATTTGTTTCCGGTATGCGATAGCTTCGTTCCCAGCATCCACCAGCGTGCAGAATCGTTTTTTTCGATGCGATATTATCATCGCGACAACTGACCATAACCGCTTGCAGTCCATATTCCCTTTTTGCAAGTACAACTGCCTGCTTCAGCATCTCTTTGGCGATTCCCTGCCTGCGATATGCCGGAAGCACGCGGTATCCGATGTGCCCGATAAACTTTCTCAGATATGCATTGAGCTCATGCCGCAATACAAGCGTGGCAACGACTTCACCATGCTGCCTGACAACATACAGACTGCTGGAAACAACACCCTCTGGCAGATTTGCACCGATATGCCAATCTGTCTGTGCCTTCAGAAAAGCAGACATATCCGCATACTGAAGGCGAAACGGCAAAACATCTGTTTCCTCTGCATCCTTACAGGCATCCTCATAACGCTGCAGGGCTTCAGCGTCAGAAACTTGTGCCAGTACAAGCTGCATATCATCATCTCCTTCAACAAAAAAAGACTGCATCCAAAGGACGTTCAGTCTTACACGCGGTACCACCTTTGTTCATATGATTCCTCATATGCACTCAAACCCGTAACGCAGGCATGCGGCTTTCCCTTTCGGGTGCTACTCCAAGGTAGTAAGATCAGCATTCCTTCAAAGGACTTTCACCTGCCGTCCTTCTCTCTGCATCAGAATAATGATCCCATGTCCTTTTCCTCGTATTTAACTCCTGTCTATTTTATACACCATTCCAGACGATATGTCAAATACTTCTCCCATAAAAACAAATTCACAATAGTATTCAGAATTTGTAAACATACTTTCAAAATATTCCGTATTTTACAGCTTTTATGTATTGCGCTTACAAATTGGTAAATTTTAACAGTTTAATTTCCACTGAAGTCTAGTATAATTTTCACGAGCATGGAAAGGAGTATGTACATGAGAAAAACTTATGGTTATGTCCGAGTTTCCAGTCAGGACCAAAATGAAGCTAGACAATATCTGGAATTATTGGACATGGGAATTGACAAAAAGTATATTTACATGGATAAACTGAGTGGTAAAGATTTCAATCGGCCTGCGTATCATAAGCTTGTCTATAAGAAACTGAAACAGGGGGATCTGCTTGTCGTAAAAAGTATCGATCGTCTTGGCAGAAACTACAATGAGATTCTGCAGGAATGGAAATACATAACCAAGGACAAAAAAGTGGATATCAAAATTCTGGATATGCCGCTTCTTGACACTGATCAGAAAAAAGATCTGATTGGCACTCTGATTGGGGATATCGTATTGCAGCTGCTCAGCTTTGTTGCGGAAAATGAGCGTGTGAATATCCATCAGCGACAGGCTGAGGGAATCCGTGCAGCGAAAATGCGTGGTGTGCGGTTCGGCCGGCCAAAAATCGCATTACCGGAGGACTTCGAGGAGATTGTGTATTTATGGCAGCAGGGGGAGCTGCAAAGCAAGGAGGCAATCGCTATTTCCGGTTTGAAATATTCAACCTTTTATAAGAAGGTCAAGGAGCTGGAGGACGGTAAGCTGAATTCTGAGACATCAAGATAGCAGCTTTGCGTAACAAGGAAAAGGGAAAAGAAAACAAGTCCGTGAAACGCAAGGACTTGTTTTTTTGATAGGCTTACCAGCTTCCGCCGCCTCCGCCGCCAAAGCCTCCACCGGAGAAACCGCCTCCAGAGAAGCCTCCACCGCCAAAACCGCCAAAGCTACCTCCGCCGCTGCCGCCTTTTGGTGCCGGAACGTATGTAGCTGCAGCTGAAATATCATGAAAGCAGTAATGGAAATGATTCCACCACAGCATAGTGGTAAAAACACCTGTGGAATCATAGCCCTGATACCAGTTTGGTGCTGCCACCGCAATTGTTTCGAATTTTTTAACCCAAACATCACTTACACCAAGAACATACGCGTAAGGAAGAATGGAGAAAAATGCATAGGGATCATCCTTTGCAAGAAGCTCCAGACGGTCCTTCTCACAGGTTAGGATAAAATCCTTCAGACCGAGAATCTGTCCCAGCCAGCGCGTGCCCTGCTCACTGCGCTTGTCCATGAATATCATGATCAGAATCAGTAAAATGGTAATGACGGCATGAAGCAGTACCGCCCACATACTTCCGCCTACCAGCAACTGCAAAACAGCATTCACGGCAATCAGAATTCCATTCAGAAAGACCATAAGGCACATAACCAGCACAAAAGTCGGCTTCTTCATTACATAACGCTTACGCATGATAATAATCCATGGGATACAGGATGCCATCAGTAGCACGGATGGAATAACATAGGGAATTGCGAATAAATTCATTTCGTACTTGGCCTTTGCACTGAAGAAGGATAACAGCAAGCCCGGAAGGCCAATCAATAGGATCATAATCACTTGAAGTACCACAGAGGTATTCGTAAATATGCGTTTCTTGGGATCTTTGTTAAAATAATTCCGCAGCATGCTTTTGGCACTGGCAAGCCCTCTACGCACTTCTTCATTCTTCATTCCCTCTTCCCTGACGATGGTTTCATAAAGAAATATAGAATCAAAAAATGCACGTTCATAGGCATGACTGTTCTCTTTCGTCATATCCTTTAGCTTCTCCAGCTGAAATCCGTCCTTTTCATCATATATTTTTATGAAGCCGCGATTTGCCCAGTCGATGATCAGAGACAGAATATCCTTATTTTCTACGGTATTATCGATCACATAACCCACACCGGCACTGTCCAGACCATCCGGTGCTTTAAATTCAACCGTCGCGATGATCTCATCATCCCGTCCGTATTTCCAGAACAGCGAAAGAGCCGCCAACAGCAGTATGCCGGACGCTATACTCACCGGTATGGAATAATCCTTCGGTTTTGGATAGATAAAATATCCGTTTGGCAGATTAACCTTTATGGTTGCACTTTCATTGGACAAAAGAAGCCTGCCGGTTTCTCCCTTGATATGCAGCTGATCCACCTCATGTGTGAGGTTCGTTGTCGTTTCCCCGAAAGCCCCGCTGTAGGTAAACACCGCATTTTCATCAAAAGCCTTCGGCATTTTTATGTCATAGGACAAATGACGAATCTGAGTATCAAAGCCGGATGCAAGATTCCAATACAATGCCTGCGCATGGTTACTCAAATCCAGATCCTTCGTCTTTACATGATAAGAAATCTCATACTTCTGTTCCCCGTATACCGTCTTATCCGGATCACCGAGCTTAACAACCACCGCATCAGCGTTGCCCTCAAGAGAGCAGGTTCGGTTACAGGTTACTTCACTGACCGGAAAATAATAGCTCTTCTTTTCCAGCTTTCCATCCACAGACCACTCCATATCATAGGAGGTTGGGATATTACGAAAAAATCCATGCTTTGCTTCTGTAAAATTCAGCACATAGGTTTCTGTAATGTCAATACCACCATCCTCATGTACCTCCATAGACACATGCAGATCATCAATAATGAAAGCCTCCTGCGCATCCATCGGTATAAGCGTTGCCGCAAACAGCAAACAGCAGACCGCAATCCATCGTTTAATTTTTTTCATTGTTGTTTCCCTCATAAGAACATGTTGTTGCATGTTTTTCCAAGCGCGCCTTTATGCCGCTTTTCAGCTCACAGTTGTGCATCTGCCTTCAGCTGTTGCACATACTATGCAGCCGGATACCGCCTTATTTTTCAAAGGATAAAAAGGAATAGCTGTGCTATCCCTTTAAAACTGTACCTTTACGTTTTCACGCTGGGCAGCATCCTCGATTTCATACAGCGGCTTCTTCGTCTTATGGAACATGCCGGCAAGCAGATTGCTTGGGAACATTTCCACAAGATTGTTGAATTTCACACATACTGCATTATAGTATTTACGTGAATTTGCAATTTCAGATTCGATATTTTGCAGCTCGTTCTGCAGCTGTGTAAAATGCTGATCCGCCTTTAGGTTCGGATACTGCTCACTGATGGCATACAAAGGCCCCAGCATAGACTGAAAATTCTTCTCGGATTTGATTTTTTCATCCAATGACTGCGCATTTACAGCAAGATTTCGCGCACTGATAACCCTTTCCAGTGTCTCTGATTCATGCTTTGTATAGCCCTTGATGGTTTCCACCAAATTCGGAATCAAATCATAGCGCTTTTTCAGGTATACATCCATCGTAGAAAACGCCTCTTCCACTTTATTCTGCAGCTTTACAAATTTATTATAGGTTGAAATAACCCATAGCAGAATGAGTACGACTACAACAGCAATAATAATCATTATCATAGATATTCCCTCCTTTTATTAGCTAGATTATACCATAGAAGACATAGCTTCACCAGAAATTCTTTTCTCACGGCGTATTTCCATAAAAGCTCCTCTTCCTCGCTATACAAAACGCAGATAGAAAAAAGACCGGAAACCCCGGTCTAGAATACAAAATTCCCCTGTTCAAAGACGGCTACCTCGCACCCGTCTTCACAAACTCCGGTTATTTTCATATGCGGACTGCCAAACATGAAATCCACGTGGGTCATGGAATGATTGGCCCCTGCTTCCTTCAGCTGTTCCTCACTCATATCGACACCACCTGCGACATTCATCGGATACGCATCTCCCAATGCTAGGTGACAGGAGGCATTTTCATCAAACAGCGTATTCAGAAACAGAATACCGCTCTTACTGATTGGAGATTCGTAAGGCACCAGAGCAACCTCACCTAGATAACAGCTTCCCTCATCGAAATGAACGAGCGAGGACAGTGTGTCATATCCCTTCTCGGCGCCAAAATCAATAACCTTTCCATCCTGAAAGAGAAACCAGAAATCCTCAATCAGCGTTCCGTTATAATCCAGCGGCTTTGTGGCAAACACCTTGCCATTTACCCCGGTTTTCTTCGGCATCGTAAAAATTTCCTCCGTTGGCATGTTTGGATTAAACTCTACACCGGCTACTGTTTTTTCACTTCCTCCGGCCCACAGGTGATTTTTAACAAGCTCTACCCATAAATCCGTACCCCCTGCATTTTCAAAATGCAGCTTCTGGAAGCGATGCGTATTTAAGATCTGCTCCCTGCGTGCAAAATTTTCCTGCAGATCGATCCATTCCTGAATTGGATCATTCTCTGCCTCAACATGTACAGCAATGAGGATTCGATCCCACAGTTCCTCTACAGCAGCCTCTTCGCCCTCGAATTCAGGGAAAACCAGATTCGCCCATTCCCTATTCGGAGCCGCGACGATGCACCACTGTGTTTTATTCATCATGGTATATGACTGCAGTTCTTTTCCCGCCTTCGCCATGGCCAGACGTGCCTTGCTGATTTTTTCAGCATCCGCATCCTTTAAAATGCCGGGAATATCACTGATGATATGCAGAATGCAGGCTCCTTCTTTCATATAATCCAGTTTGCAGTCGATCTGCCAGGGCCGTACTGTACACAGGGTTTCCTCGTCCTGATACTGATAATGCTGCTTGGAAACGTAATCATCCTTATAGAAAACGAGTACCTCCTTTGCCCCTGCCTGATATGCTTCTTCCACACAGGCGCGTGTCATCTCCAGCGCTTCCACGGAGGTATTGATAATCAGCGTCTGTCCCTTTTGCAGGTTAACACCCTTGCGCACCGCAAGCTTTGCATATTTCTGTAAACGTGCATCCATTTTCCTACTCCTTTACGTATGCCATCGGCAGCATAGCTGCACCAATAATCCCCGGTTCATCCAGCTCAGCCTCCATAAACACCACAGTCTGCATTCCCTTATGAATCATATTACGGAAATAATTCTCCATCTTATCGAAGAATACATCCTTGCCCTTCATAACACCGCCACCAACGACAAAGACCTCCGGATCCACAACGTGCGCAATCTGGGAAAACATCACTGCCAGATCATACGCCACCGCATCACAGATTTCCAATGCCTTGGCATTTCCCTTGCGCGCCAGATCAAACACATCACCGGCATGCTGAACAGCATCTTCACCAAACGCCGCTTTTCCCTTACGGGTAATCGCCGTACCGCTTGCTTCATTTTCTACGGCTCCGACATTCAGATAATTCACCTTCTCACGGTTTCTGTCAATAATCAGATTGGCAATTTCCCCGGCATGTCCGTTTCTTCCGGCGATCACCTTCTGATTGACAACCAGAGCACCGCCAATGCCCGTGGAGATCGTAACATAGTAAACGATATCTTTTCCTTTTCCAGCCCCCTGCAGTGCCTCTCCCATACCGGCAACATTCACATCATTATCCAGGAATGTCGGTACGTGGAAATGCTCTTCAATTCTGGAGGCGATTGGATACCCCTCAAATCCCGGCAGATTGGTAGCCAGAATCATCTTGCCGTTTTTCGTGTCTACAGGACCCGGCACACCCATGCCAATACCGGCAACTGCTTCATATCCTTCAATACGTTCGATCATGGATATGATTTTACTAACTACCTGCTCCACACCTTTGCCGATTTCAGTAGGTTCCTTTACAATTTGCAGGATGGCACCTGTTTCATCAACTTTTGCCACTCTGACGTTTGTACCGCCCAAATCAACACCAATATACGTTTTCATAAAAAAGCTCCTCCTTTAAGACTTGTCTATATTGTATCATATCTGAAGGAGCTTTTCCTTAAATATAACAAATTTCTCAGCGTGCACTGCTCTCCTTCACATATGTTTTTTCGTAATGAAAAAACGGCATGCAGACACTGCCGGAGGTTATGATCTGATAAATTCGCAAATCATCCTTCACCCCCCTGTTTTCAATACGGACATCGTAATTTGCCGCATGTGTCAGCTGATCGATAACTGCAGGCGAAAAATCACTGCTTTCCAGTTCATGAACAACTCCGTAATGAAAATCATTGAGCTTGGCAATCTGCATCTGTGCTGACATCACGTTGATAAACAAAACACAAACAAAGGTTAGAAATATCATTGATAATGCACTTGTGATACTAATTTTCATAATACCTCCTTAATCCACCAACACCTGAATGTGCTTCACACTCTTCATTCCCAGGGAATTACGGACGACACATCGAACCGTATACACTCCCTTTTTCATCGGGTTTACCTGCCCGTAAAATTCCAGCTTTTCACTGATATCACCATCCATATGGTCAATCGCCCTCACATGTTCCCTGATCTGATAGCTGCTGCCCTGCGGTATGCGCTGATTCTGTGCAAGTATCTGTGGAAAGGAATGCTCCAGCAGCATCTGATTGATGTGCAGCTGCGTATTCTCCATCTGTTTACTTTCCTGTTCCATATAGGTCTTTGCACTCAGGCTCCATCCCCCGAATGCGGAAAAAACGACCGTAATGATCAGAATCGTAACCCAGACGGGTACGCTGATTCTGACTGCATTTTCCATTAGAACAGCCTCTCCAGCAGTCTGCTGATGACATCCGTGTACATTGCAAGAGACAGCATTGCCATAACAGAAAAAGCACAAATCAGTTCTACCATCAGTTCCACACTTTCTTTTACTGTCGTATCCATACTAAACTCCCAGCAGCGGCATGGACGTAAACAGATAATAGAATACCGTAAGCATGGCACTTGCACAAAGCAGCATCACTACGACCTCAACAGCCGTTTCTGTCGCATGTTCCATCAGCTCATGATCAGCTGGGATAAAATCAAAGATACAAAAAACATATACATACAGGGAACACTCATCATGATCATTGTCAGCGTATCGGCTGTAAAGAGCTCGCTGCGATAACGTCGCTCGCGCTTATCCCTTTCAATCCTCGAAAGGGCTTTTGTAAGTGCTGCTATCTCATATTTCAATTTATCCTTCGAAAGACTGCGATATTCATACAGCTTCATCATGATATCCCGAAATCCATCGATTTCATACATGGATAGAAAATTTAGATAAGCGTCTTTATCGGAATGATCCAGCGTAATCTGCTGTATGAAGCACTCCAGATCCGGTTTGAGAATTTCCGGTGCAGAAGCATAGGAGAGTGAGATTGCATTATAAATATTGTTTTCTCCAATCAATGCATATATCGTGTTAACCCAAAGAATGATGGCATCACTGATCTGTCTGCAGCGCTGATTGTGTCGAAGCCTGAGCCACAGCCAGGGCAGCTTATAGCCGCCATAGGTAAAGCCTACGGCACAAACTATACAGACAGGAAGCGAAGAGCGTTTTATAACCGTCAGCAGCACCCCTATCGGTCCCATAAAAAGCATGAAAGCAAAGCGTATGAGCGAATAACGCCATTCCTCTTTATGTTCAAGCAGATAGCCGTATCGCGTCGTATCATGTGTCATCCATTGCATAACCTGATTCATTTATTCATCCCTCCTCAGCCATTTCTTATTCACCAGCGACATATAAACCACCAGAAACAAAAGCATCAGTATCTCAAGCTCAAGAAATGTAAAAAGCTGATACTGCGCATTTTCAATAATGCCTGCCTGCACCTGCGCATCCTGATAGGCAAGTACGGAGTATACACTGATGGCAAAGGAAAGTACCGTCATGAGGAAAAACATATATTTGGCAGATTTTTTCTTTTTCTGAAACATAAGCATGCTGTTTTTCCAGCCATCGTAATCAATCAAATCCAAATTGTAATAGACAGAATCCCCACCCTGCTTCTCTCCGGTTATGAGCAGTGAGTGCAGTCGCTTCAAATAGGTATTTTCGTAGGACTCCTCTATGTAGCCAAGTGCTTTGGCATACTCTCCGCTGTCTTCGATTTCCATAACTGCACGATGAATGCACACGGACATTTGCGAATCATCCGCAAACAGATTGCAGGTTTCCTTCAGCGCTGTATTTAACTTTCCGTATACCTTGAAATACATGCGCATTCCTTCAAAGTAATGACAGTATTCCTCAAAGCGTTTTTTCTCACTTTGATAGATAAAATAAGAGGAGATCACTGCCGGTAGCAGCAGCATTAACGTTGCGATTACCACACATGTATACAGCAGCTGCAGCCTTTGCATATAACAGATTGCCCCCACACATAAACAGGCACCGCCGATGGTAAGCAAAAGATCCCTTTTGGAATAAGCACAGCCATAGGTTTCTATCAGCGGCTTCTTTGTAAAGCTATAGGTTTTCAATACCTTCCCTCCAATCCAGCTGAATATTCTGATTTGCAAAATACTTTTTAAAATACTCCGGCATCGCATATCGAATTGCCTGTTCCTCTCTTTGTTCATAGAGAAGACATTTCTGCGGTACTCTGTCTGCATCATTCCAAAACAGAGCAATCTGTCCGATATAACGGCGCAGCCTTCCGTTTCGCATGACTCTGCAGGGGGTGATGCATACCTGAATATAGTCGTGTATGGTAGAAAGCAGATGATGATCATTCTTGTTTGAAGAAAGCTGTATCATGCGCTGCGGCATTAACAGAGCATCCTTTACATGCAGCGTTGCCGTTACTCTTGCCGAACTGCTAAGCACCAGAAAAAGATCATCCACAGCCTCATCACGAACCTCCTGAAAGCAGACATAATCTGCATTGTCACGCAGAATACACGAGGTTGCCGCAGTATATGACATGATATCATTTATGATATACTGTCGGATATTGCGCTGCGGATACAATTCGAGCATACGCATTTCATCAATGTCACTAAGCAGAACGATACTCGCCTGATCATCACACATACTCAGCATTGTTTTCATCAGCTGTGTTTTTCCGGTTCCTACCTCACCTCCGAAAATCACGCTCATCCTTGCAATTACACAGGCCCGCAGAAAATCAAATATCGCAGAGCTGCAGTATTTCGTTTTTTTTGCCGTCTTTGGCGTAATCACGAGCTCTACCGGATTTTTTCTTATGCTCAATGTAAACCCGGATGTGGAGAAAGACTGATGTGTCGCATGTATGCGCAAGCCATCTATCTCACCATCCAGCTTCGGATGCTCATAATTAAACTGATCATTAATTGCTCCGGAATTGCAAAGTCTGTTCAACAGCTGCTCCAGATAGCCAGGCTCCAAAAGTGCTGCTCTGCTTTTACCTTTCTGCACATGTGTTGTATAAACTGTTTTTCCGTTACTGTCAATGTCCGTAATCATCGCATCATTTACAAATGGCTGCAGAATTCCAAAATCAAATGCCATATTAGCTGCCTGCTCCGGTTGAATTGAATAGGTTATTTGTCTGCTCTACGGTTTTATCAGAAACACTTTTTGAGTATTCCTTGCTTGTAGCGATAAAGATACTTCCAACAACGAGTGCCAGTACAACAAGAACAGCTATTTTAGGTGCATTTTCCATTTTCATTTATCCTTTCCGTGGGGTTGCCACAAAAAAAGCACATTACTATGTGCGCGCTTTTTGACAGGAAGACATAACCTGCATATGATTAGGGGAGATCATATGCTTCAATAATCATAGTTTTTCGCAGCCTGCGCTGATCTCTGACTCCATTCATATGAACAAAGTCTGCGATCAGCTCAACATCCAGTAATCCATCCCTGCTGATATCCATAATTCGCAGGGTGTAATCCGTATCCGAATTAATATTGGATGCAAATTCACGCAAAAGCTCAGCCTCCATGCCGGATTCATCCACAGCATACATTTTATGGATTCCTACCGCCTTTAGCGAGTTTCGCATACTGATTTCTGCGGCATCCTCCATCTCACTTTTTCTCTGTGATATGGAATTGATATCCATCACAAGCAGAATAGAGACAGAAAAGCAAATCAACAAAATACTATATTTGATAACGGATTTCATACTCACCTCCTAAGATATGAAAATTCTTCCAGAAACGCCTTGTTCTCCTGCGTTGAATACCCGTGCGCTGCATTGAACCTGCGGATTTTCGCAATATCCTCTGCCGTGAGATGCCAGGTGCACTCTGCCTGCGCTGAGGTTTTCTGCAGGGACTGTGTCAGCCTTTGAAATTGTGTTGTCGCTCTCCAATAGCTGTCCGGATGCAGTGTCTGAATATGGCTGGCGGATATTGAGCGAATATATTTTCTGGAGCGATCCTCTTGTGCACGTTTATCCAGAACGATAACCTTGATATTTTTTTCGGAACGGTTTCCTGCGCTGTCTTTTACTTCATAGGTTAACTCATAGGTTCCCTGCTTTTTCAGATTCGTCGTATCTTTGAGAACTGTCAGCCGTGCGCTGATATCACCATCCTCCTTATCCTGTGCCTTCGCCCGTTCCAGGCGTATCCGCTGCCATTCCTGCACCGAATACAAGTCCTCAAAGATATGGATATCCTGTGCAGTGATTACCGGTTCCTCATCCCAATAGGCATACAGCGTCATAGAGTTCTTCACAGGCTGCCGGAAGTCGTACCTCACACCTGCAGCCGTATACCAGCCCATAAATTTATTATTCTTTTTTACTGGATCAGCTGGCGTACCTGCTTTATCTCCATAAGTGATGGTCTGAGATGCAACAAAAGAGCCTCCATTGGAATCAAAGGTAACAGTGAAGGTCCGTATTTTGTAGGAGGCAGTAATGGTTCTGTTTCCCGTAACATTGGTATAATCGCCCTTCCATCCCTGAAAAATATATCCTTCTCTGGTCGGCGAGGACGGCGGAGATGCATTTCCGCCATGTGAAACCGCTTGTGTTTTCAACACACGCCCATCCCAATCCAAAAAATTCACAGTATAGGTGTTGGTAGCATATTGGGCTGTTATCACCAAATCCTCACGGACATTTTGAAAGGGCTTGTCCCATCCGGTAAACGTCTTATCTGTTTTATTGGATACCTTCGGAGCTGTTGCGCTCTTATACCTCTCCACTGTTTGTGTCTTCAATACCGTACCGTCATCATCAAGAAATTTGACCGAATAGGATGGCAGAGGAATATTGATGGATTTGGTCACATTCACAACGGTTAATGCTCCGTCCTTAATATCACGAAGCTCAACGACATGTGTTCCTGATTTTATGGTTACTGTTTTTTCTCCGCACAGCTGTGTTTTGTTTGCTATATGCTTATCAATCCAGCTGGAAAAGGTTGCAACCTTTTTATTATCTAGGAAAACACCGACAGGTACTTTTTGATAAATATAGGAACCAGCATTTCCCTTATGTGTTATGTAATATCGAAACCGGTATTTCATTGTCATAGCCTCATCGTCAAAGCCAACTAATTCGTAAGTAACTGTTTCAAAAAAATTACCATTATTCCAGCTTCCCATAGCTGTATGCCCAATTATTTTTTCATTCTGACTCTTTGGGACAAAATCTTTCTTCGATAAAGCTGCTGCATTCATTTCTGTTAAATTCATGGGAATTATACTCATACATAGAATCAGCAGTATCATCATCTTTAAAAAATGCTTTTTTTTCATGTTTGCCTCCTGCCTTTCAAAATAAAAAGGAGTTCATATGAACATCCTTTACTTTCTATTTGAAAAATTCTATAGTCCAAGGTGTTGTTCCATCACCTGCATTTGCATAATCACCATCGAATGGTTGTCCTATTTCCATATAATAACCATACCATGGACCCCCTTCTAACTTTACCTGTTCATTCGCCCATGCATATGCCTCATCATACGTTGCAAAAACACGTCCACTATTTCCGAGCAGATAACTAGGGAAGTTACTCACTGTCATTACTGGTTTCTCTTTTTCAGGCGGATACACAGGCTCCTTCTCCGCAGCATTACCGCTTGTTGCTTGCGATGAATCCGGCTTTGGATTCGCATCCTTCGGTTTATCACTGCTCTGGTTACCTGATGTAGAAGATGATGCCTGGCTCTGTTCAGGCTGCTGCACTTTTGTTTCTGTATCTGTTTTATCTGCACCCTTACTTTCTGAAGCCTTTTCACTCTTTTTGTTATCCTTCTTTTTCTCTTTCTTTTTTGTATCCTTTTTTGCTGCTTTTCCCGTATCGATGGAAACCTCTGCGGAAGCATGCTCCTGCTTTAACCCTGATTTCTCCTTACCATCGCTTGTAAACTGCACAAGCAGACTGTTTTTCTCTGACAGATTGCCGCTGCTATCCTTAACCTGCACATCGAAAACGACTTCTTTATCAGACTCTGGAATCCGCTTGAGTCCAGCGAACGATTGAAACTTCTTATCATAGTTATCCGTGATAACGGCATTATCGCGAATGGCATCATTCACTTTATCAAGATTTGAACCCAGCTTGAAAATCAAACGCTTCTTTTTCCATTTCAGAATCGGCCTTTCTTTATCAACAACCTTCACCTTCAGCTTATAATCCTCATTTCCGTAAGCAATGGTGATTGAATAAGTTCCCAGCTTTTGAATATCCAGATTCCCGCTTTTTACCGTCACCTTATCTGTCTTGTCAACGGAATCAAAAAAGCAGGACGCAGACAAATCCAGTTCCTTATGCACAGGTATTTCAATCTCCCCGCTTTTTAATACCGGCGTGGATGAACAGCCCATAAGCAACAGTGTCGTCAGCAAGCCTGCTGAAAAAAAACTCTTCTTCATATCTTCTTCCTCCATTTCATTCCCACGTAATCATTATACTATAGATTTCATGAGACGCAATACCGCTTTTATTCTTACAACCTCCTTTCAAAAAAAAGAAACACGACAGGCTCATGTTTCCTTCAATTCTTTACATTAGTATAATACCATGAAACACCGTGCAGTTCCCACGCAAATTTCAGGCAAAAAACACGCAGCTGCAACGCAAAAAAAGAGCATGATCACTCATGCCCGGTATTCTTCTTATTTTACTTCAATAATCTTCATTGTGTTGGTAGCACCATTTCCTACCGGATATCCGGCAACGATAATGATGGTTTCACCAACCTTGATTCCCATTTCCTTCGCGATCGCTCTAGCCAGCTCACACTCATTGTTCTGATTATTTGCGACCTCAGAAAGTACTGTCGTAACACCCCAGTTCATAGCAAGAGAGCGCTGCGTTTTTTCATCAAAGGTAACGGCGATAACCGGTGCTTCCGGACGGAATTTTGAAATTCTTCTTGCTGTAGTACCACTCTGAGTAAATGCGATAACTGCCGCAACATCCAATGCCATAGCTGTATCCGCTACTGAAATAGCGATTGCATCATTCTTTGTTCTCTGGCTTGTCTTAATACTCGCCTTCAAACGGTCTCTAAACGGAATGGTCGGCTCCATTGCCTTCGCAATGCGATCCATTGTCTGTACAGCCTCGATAGGATACAGACCTGCAGCAGATTCTCCGCTCAGCATAATTGCATCTGTTCCATCCAGTACGGCGTTGGCAACATCACTTGCCTCGGCACGTGTCGGTCTTGGATTCCCCTGCATAGACTCCAGCATATGTGTAGCAGTCACAACAGGTTTTCCCATTGCATTTGCTGTTTTGATGATTTTCTTCTGATAGATTGGTACCAGCTCAAAGGAAACATCAACACCAAGGTCACCACGAGCTACCATGACACCATCCGCTACCTCCAGAATTTCTTCCAGATTGTCGAAGCCTTCCTGATTTTCAATCTTCGGAATGATCTGGATATCCGGTTTTCCTTCTTCTCTTAAAATCTTACGGATTGCCAGAATATCTTCTTTTCTTCTTGTGAAGGATGCAGCGATATAATCCACGCCCATCTGGCATCCGAAACGGATATCTGCGTCATCCTTCGGAGAGATGAACGGCATACTCAGCTTCACACCAGGCAGGTTACAGCCCTTCTTGCTCTTCAGCTGTCCCGGGTTCTCAATACGGCACTTCAGTTCGCCTTCCCTCTTTTCCAGAATGGTCAGACGCATTTTCCCATCATCAATCAGAATGGTTCCGCCAACTTCAACATCGTCGAAGATTTCCGGACACTGAATGTGAAATTTCTCGTGTGTTCCTAATATTTTTTCACGAACGATGGTAACCATATCGCCCTTCTCGTACGTTTCCACGCCGTTCTCAAATTCGCCCAGACGTACCTCCGGTCCCTTTGTATCCAGCAGAATTGCGATATTTTTTCCTGTTTCCTTAACGACCTCACGGATATTCCTGATACGGTTTCCGTGTTCTTCAAAATCTCCGTGGGAGAAATTCAAACGGATGATGTTCATTCCGTTTTCGACGAGCTTCGTCATCATTTCCTTGCTTTCGGAAGCAGGGCCAATCGTACAAATAATCTTAGTTTTTCTGTTTGCTAACATGTTAATTTCCTTTCCTAATTACCTAATAGATACTGCGAGCACAACCCTCTATACCAGTCTGTCGAATAAATTCTGCAATCTCTTGCGTGATTCCCTTGGCATATTCAACGCCTCTTCGATCGGTACCGATACAATCTGGTTGTCCTTAATGCTGACACACTGGCCTCCTACACCCTGCATCAGCAGGTCCACCGCTTTTTCACCCATACGGGATGCCAATACTCGATCTGTCGGTGTCGGTGATCCTCCACGCTGAACGTGGCCTAGCACCGTGGCTCTACCTGAAAATCCAGTATTTAAGCTTACCTTTTTGGCAAACTGGTGAACATCTGTAATTTTTTCTGAAATGACTACAATCGCATGACGTTTTTTCTTGATCAAATCAAAATCACGCAATCTCTCCAGCACTTCACCTTCCTCGAAGCCTGTAGAGGATGTAATAACAATTTCAGCACCGCACGCTATTCCTGACCAGATTGCCAGGTCCCCGCAGCGGTTTCCCATAACTTCCACAATCGAACAGCGATGATGAGAGCTTGATGTATCTCTCAGTTTATCGACTGCCTCCACGATTGTCGTCAGAGCTGTATCAAACCCTATCGTAAAGTCTGTGCATGTGATGTCGTTATCAATGGTACCCGGCAATCCGATACAGTTGATTCCCATTTCCGTCAATGCCAGAGCACCGCGGTAAGAACCATCACCACCAATGACTACGATAGCCTCAATTCCACGTTTTTTTAACTGCTGAACTGCTTTGTTACGCACTTCGATATCCTTAAATTCGGGAAGTCGGGCAGACCCTAGAATCGTTCCGCCGCGGTCGATGATCTCACCGACGCTGGCTTTTGTCAAAGGCTCGATATAGCCTTCCACCATTCCTTTGTATCCATCATAAATACCAAAGACTTCGATTCCACTGTTGAGTGCAACCCTTGTGACGGCGCGAATTGCAGCATTCATTCCAGGTGCATCTCCACCGGAAGTAAGAACACCAATACGTTTTACCATAAAAATTCCTCCATTCACGGTTACTATGATACCATTATATTACAATTTTTACTAGCATTATTTTCGTCTTGTTTCGCCTTTTATAAATATTTCACAAGACAATGCACGGATGCGTTCCAACAGCCGCTCAGCCGCTACCGGTTCACTGCTTTTGCTTGCTGCCGCACACAGACGCTGCTTCAGCTCCTCCATGGAATAATTGCTCGTAAAGATCGTCAGGCGCCGTTTCTCCATGCGTGCGTCCATCAAGGGAAGCAGAATGTCATCCCGGCTCCAGGCCGTAACACTCTCACCGCCGATATCATCAAATACGACAACCTCAGCGTTGCGGATGCTGCGAAGTCTTGCCTCCATGGCATCCGGCTCATGAAATAAAAGCTTCAGATCGGAAATCAGCTTGGGGACATTGACGAACGCCACACGTTTTTCCTGCTTGGCATAATAATTGCACATGCCGGCCGCCAGCCAGCTTTTCCCGGCTCCAGGCTTTCCCCATAAGTATAGACCCTTTTGCGGATGTTCATTCATTAACAGATCAATAACCTTCGCAACTGCTGTCTTATATTCAACAGCCTCATGTTGCAGGCTCAGGCACGTAACATCCACCAGCAGATAATCCTCCAGCATATCCATCTGCTTATAGAAGCAGCGATGTGCATACTGCTTCTGCTGTTCCTTATAGTATGTACAATGCGATATCTGATTCATCAGCATTCCATCCAGATACAGATCGACGCGTGTTCCCTTTTCCGGCTGTCGGCAGAAATCTAATCCCCGGCAGTTTTCACACTTATCCATCACAGCTGTCCAGTCTGCAAATTTCCCACTGTGCTTCCACACAAAGTCCTCGTCGCAGCCATTGCGTTTCAGCCAGGCAAGCACATGGTCGTTTTTCATCAGCCGCGCAACAAGCGCCTCTTTCTTTTTTTTCTGTTCCTCGCTCAGTGTAAATGCAAATGATAATTTCTCCATTTACTCACCTCTCAGTTTCTTCATCTTCTGCAGCAGCTCATCTTCATCAAAATCTTCCACATCCACCTTGATTTCCTCCTGATTGTGATACCAGGACGGCAGCTCTTTTTTCTGAACCGGCTTGCGGCGACTTCCCTTTTCTTCCGTCTCGCGTTGAATATGCGCCAGCGCTTTTTCACTCGTATCGATTTCCAGACGCACCCAGGTGCTTGCCACCTTTTCAACGTATGCCTTCGGAAACTGCTGATTTTTCATTTTCAGCACGTACTCAATCAATACGTTGACAACCTCCGGCTTCATTTTGAAATCGGAAATCAGCGCTTCAATCAGATACTTGTCGCTGCGGCTGACCTCCACGCCATGCTGCAGGTTCTGCAGAAAGCGAACCGGTGGAAGACGATAGGGATCTTTGTTTTCCTCGGCATGAAATTCCGACTTACAGCTGCGCACCTTTTTTTTCAGCTGTTCCACGTTAAGCGTATTGGTTTTCAAATCCATGCTCTGGGAAACCAGCTTGCGCATGGTAATCTCATCGATGCCGTGAATCGTCGCTAGCTCTCCGATGATCCGCAGATTCTTCTCATTGCGGGCAGAGGAGGGAAATACCATCTGCGGCAGACCGGTTAAAAACCGATCATAATTGAAGCTTAAAGGGATATCGTTGTGATGCAGAAGATCCTGCTGTGGCTTCAGCTTGCGGAAATCCTCCTCCTGCACATCCTGCCAGTCCTCCTTCAGAATATTCACAAAGGGAATGGTGATTTCCTGATACGCTGACTTATCCTCACAGGGCTTGGCGAAGCTCAGCTTGTTGAACTCATATACATCCTTCCCCATTTCCTTCAGGTACAGACGCCCGAACACCTCATGTCTGAGAAATTCATTGCCGTCCTTGGGCATGAACACCTGATACAGATAGCTGTTTTTCGCAGCATCATAAAAGGTTTTCACCAACAGATACTGCTCCAGCACATGCCGGCTTTTCTCCATGGCTTCCATGCTCAGCCTACTGATAGTCTGAATCAGAATATGATTGCGAATCTTCTGATTTCTCGTACCGATGCTGACCAGCGTATGATACAGTGCCGCTGCATCGCTGCCGATCAGGGGAACATACAGCATAGTAAAGGAAGCATAGCGCTCCGCTGTCATTTCGCCCTGTACCTCAATACGGCATTTATCCTCTTTTCTGTTCACACGCTCACCTCAACTGCCTCTTCATGTTCAGTATATCACAAATCTGTCTTTTCAGACTTGCCGAATCGCTGTTATTGTAAAAAACGACATCTGCACGCTTTATTTTTTCCTGCTGCGGCAGCTGAAGCCGTAAGCGGCGCAGCGCTTCCTCTTTGGAAATATGGCGATACAGCTTCAGACGGGATAACAGCAGCTCCTCATCACAGGCCACTACCCAGACCTCATCAAAGGCATCCTCCCAGTGTACCTCAAAGAGCAGCGGCACCTCCACAACGACAATAGACTCCTTTGCATGTAATGCAAGCTCTTCAAAAATACGTTTCTTTATCAGTGGATGCAAAATCCCCTCTGCCTGTCTTTTTTTCTCAGGATCGCAAAAGATCAGATCACTCATCCGCTGGTGCATGATATTGCCCTCGTCATTCAGAATATCGGTTCCAAACATCTGAATCAGCGCTATATAGCCTTCCTCATGCTTTTGCAGCAGCTGTGCATTCACGGCATCACAATCCAGCACGGTAATGCCCTCCTCCTGCAATATTCGAATCACACTCGATTTTCCGGCTCCCATAACTCCGGTCAGTCCAATTGTTCTCATCTTCTTCGCTGGCATGTCGGACAGAAACAGGTTCCCCGTGTTGCGACGACAATCTTTTTGATCGTCGTCCCGCAAACCGGACATGCCTCTCCTTTCTTTGCATGTACCTTCAGCTTCAGCTGAAAGCGGCCATCCACACCAAGCTGGGAGGTATATGAGCGAATCGTCGTTCCTCCGGCACGTATTGCACCGTTTAGGATTCGACGGATATGATAGATCAGCTCCTCAAAGTCCTTTTTCCGCAAATGATTGATCATCGTTTCCGGATGCATATGCATGGCAAAGCAGATTTCGTCCGCATAAATATTACCAATACCGGCGATATAGCGCTGATCCAGCAGCACAGCCTTCAGCGCGGTCTTTTTCTTATGCAGCGTGTGGTACATCCACTCTGCCGTAATACGTTCATCAAAGGCATCATATCCGATATTTTTAAAGCACGGATAGGATGAAACATCCGCACGCTTCTCATACAGATACATCTTGCCGAATTTCCTTGTATCGTGATAGCGCAGCTGCCGTCCGTCACTTAGCTGCAGAATCACATGAACATGCTTATCATAGGGCTCCTGCGGCTGCTGCACATAGAACTTCCCCTCCATCCGCATATGGCAGATCCATTCCATATCCCCCAGATCAAAGCGCATATATTTTCCGTGACGGTGATACCCCTGTATTGTTTTTCCAACGATATCCCTGCAGAAGGCGGCTGCATCCGGATAGCCTATAATATTATTCCAGAACACCTCACAGCCGACAATCATCACGCGATCCAGCTGGTGCTCCAATGTTCTTACAACTGTTTCTACCTCTGGAAGCTCCGGCATATTCTTCACCTACTTTGCATCATACCAGGTCCTGCCGATATTCGCCTCGGCGATCAGCGGTACACGCAGCTTCATCGCATTCTGCATGCCCTCCTCGACAATGGTCCTCATCTGTTCCAGTTCATCTTCCCAGACATCAAAAATCAATTCATCGTGAATCTGCAGAATCATACGGGATTTCACCTGTTCCTCCTGCATTTTCTTATATATATGAATCATGGCGAGCTTGATCAAATCGGCAGCACTTCCCTGAATCGGTGCATTCATAGCCGCGCGCTTTCCGAATTCCCGCATCATATAGTTCTTATCACTGATTTCCTTGATATAACGGCGACGGTTGAATAGCGTTTTCACATACCCATGCTCCTCACAGAATGCTATCGTCGTATCCATAAAGCTTTTGATATTCGGATAGGATGCAAAATACTTATCAATAAAGGCATGTGCCTCCTTGCGGGTAATACCCAGCTGTTCACTCAGTCCAAAATCACTCTGTCCGTAAACAATACCGAAGTTTACTGTTTTCGCACTTCTGCGCATATTGGCATCCACGGCATCGTGTTCCACATCAAATATCTGCATTGCCGTTTTTGTATGAATATCAATGCCATGGTTAAAGGCATCGATCATCACCTCTTCATTCGCCATATGTGCCAGCATACGCAGCTCAATCTGGGAATAATCCGCAGACAGCAGCACATGTCCCTCACTGGCGACAAACGCCTTGCGAATCTCCTTTCCCTCCTCATCCCGCACGGAAATATTCTGCAGGTTTGGTTCCGAGGAGGACAAGCGGCCGGTCTGTGTCTGAATCTGATTGAAAATCGTATGAATCTTACCATCCTTTAAAACGTGTTTGCTTAAGCCAACCGCATAGGTGGAATAGATTTTCTGATACTTGCGATGCTCCAGCAGAAGCGGAATAATTGGATGCTGGGATGCCAGCTTTTCCAGTACATCCGCTGCAGTGCTGCGCTTCTTTCCTGCCTTTAAGCCAAGCTCATCATACAGAATACCGGCGAGCTGCTTCGGAGAATTGATATTGAATTCCATACCGGCAATCTCGTATATCTTTGCACTCAGGGCATCGATTTTATCACTGGTCGCCTTTGCGATTTCATCCAGAGTGGAAAGGCTGGTAACAACCCCTTCCTTTTCCATCGCGTACAGCACATGCGTCAGCGGCATTTCAATGGTAGTAAACAGCTCCATCATTTCCATTTCCCGTAACGCTGTATCCAGTTTGGCAACCAGATCCTGTAAATAATCGGCCTGCGCCATGGCATAGCGGGCAGCCTCGTCACTGTCCACCAGCTTTCCCTTGCCCTTTTTACCGAATACATCATCCTTTAACAGACTGCGGTCAAACTGATACTTCTCCGCCAGCTTATCGTAATCTGACAGCGTTCCATCCACCAGGAATGCCGCAATCATGACATCGAATGTAACATCCGCAAAGGGAATGTTGTTTTTATGCAGGGCGTGATAGAAGTTTTTCGCATCATATACCGCCTTGCCGTTTTCTTCTTTCAGCCATTCCAGAAATGCTGTATCCTGCAAGGCGTCTGACAGCTCTATGTACTCGGTGCGATCCTGCAGACTGATGGCAAAGCCATACAGCTGTGCATCATAATAGCTTTCATTATCCACATTGGCATACACCAGTGCCCCATCCTGTAAAAGATCAGGCGAAATCTGCTTCACAATCGTGCGGCTGCCTTCCTTTTTCACCTCTCTGGTATCCATGGTTTCCTTTACAAAGCTCTTCATTTCATATTTCACAAAGAAATCGTGCAGCTCTTCCCCCGGCTCCTTCAGCATCATATCCGCAAAGGGGAGCGGGATTTCGGCATCCACCTTGATCGTCGCAAGATACTTGGATAAAAATGCCTTTTCCTTATCCGTTTCCAGCTTTTCTTTCAGCTTGCCCTTGATTTCATCGATATGTGCATACACGTTATCCACGGTCTCGTATTCGCTTAAAAGCTTGAGTGCCGTCTTTTCACCGATGCCCTTCACGCCCGGAATGTTGTCCGCAGTATCTCCCATCAGCGCCTTCAGATCAATAATCTGTGAGGGTACGATTCCCATACTTTCCTTCAGCTTTGCCTCATCCATGACTTCCATTTCCGTAATCCCCTTTTTCATCAGATAGACATCCGTTGTCGGATCAATCAGCTGCAGCAGGTCACGGTCACTGGATAAAATATGTATTTCCACATCCGGATATTTCTTTGCCATACTTCCGATGATATCATCCGCTTCAATACCCTCGCATTCATAGCGCTTCATGCCATAGGCATCCAGGAATTCACGGGCAATCGGGAATTGTACGATCAGCTCCTGATCCAGTTCTTTTCTGGTTCCCTTATATTCGGTATACGTCTCATGCCGGAAGGTCGGCTTGCCTGCATCCCATGCGACCAGCACCGCATCCGGCTCCACCATGGACAGCGCCTTGTTGATCATCGTAATAAAGCCATATACCGCATTGGTCGGTACACCATTGCTCGTTTTCATCATTCTTCCATATACTGTCGCGTAGTATGCACGAAACAGCATGGAATTTCCATCAATCAGTAAAAGTTTTTTCATTGGGGGTTCCTCCATACGTTCTTATTTTACCACAGTTTTCGCTTCTTAGAAGAAGGATGCCTGATAAATTATCCAACTCAAAAGAAAAAGGTCCGGTTATGACCTTTAGGATGCTATCGATTCCAGTGCTTTCAGGTTATCATACATAATTGTCAGATAATCCTTGCTGGCCTTTTTATCTTCGCCTGAAATGCTGGAGAGATTGTTCAAATTCACAGGTATCAGTGCCAGCTCATCAATCAGCTGCTGCTGCAGCTTCTCCATATCCTCACTCAGATTCTGTTCAATTGCTATATATCGCACATGATCGCTTTTAATGCGCTTTTTGATAGCTGCCAGCTGATCGCTTGTCGGCAGTGCTCCGTATTTGGACAAGGTTACCGGATATACCTTAATGCCATAGGATTTCTGCCAGTTTCCAAACGATGGTGTCATGGAAACAAAGCTGATGTTCATCTTGCCGTCCGGGATAGCCTGAAAGTCTGCCTCCAGCCGGGCCAGATCCAATTCCAGAGCATCGTAGTTCTCATCGAAAATGTCCTTATACTGCGGATACTTCTGTACCAGATAGTCACGAATATCACTCGCCATGCTGGTCATCGCTACAGGATCCATCCAAAGCATGGGGTCTGCATCATAGGTATCCAGATTAGCAAATTCCTCTCCTTCGTAATATGGGCCTTCCGTTCCTGCCGTAATGCCGTCAATCGTTGTTGAGGTATAGCGTTCAAATTTATAAATTGCACTCTTGGTCGCAAGATCCACCATATCCACTCCGGTATCCCGGATATCGTCCACATACAAATCCATATACGGCTCCAAACCACCGATATAAAACAGGGCATCGCTGTCCTTCAATATATCCTGAAAGCTGGATTTGATCTGCGCACGCTGAATCATCGTATTTTCTGTTATATTGCTCACGGTTACATCATCACCGCCGATTCTTTCCACCAGATACTGTACAGGATATACGGTTGTGGCAATGCTTGGATTTTTCTCTTCACAGCCGCTGACAAGAAACAGCGCCAGAACAGATACAAGAAATAGTTTTACCTTCATAGATCCTGCCTCCCTTTCGTTCCATTATACCATTACATGCCCCTGTGGTACAATAGTCTTTACAGCACCTGCCATAAGGGTACCGCATACCCTTTGAGTATATCACATTTCTTTACGGACGCCTACTGTTTTTCTCGCTGCCGAAGCGCTGCGTGAGCCAGTCTTTCTCATCAATCCAGCCTCTGCCGTACTTTATGATATTCCTTCGACCGCGGTATAAATCGAAGGATTCATTCAGGATCGGATCATAAGCTACCGGATGCAGCCTGCGATAATGAAAAAACTGCAGCTGTGTCAGAGGAAGCGAGCGCCAGGACAGGAAAATCTGCAGAATCAGAAAGATCAGTACGATGACAGCACTCACTCCCTGCAGCAAATGAAAGTAAAAAACAGCTGTGATGGAAATAAGGGAGCAAATAAGGGTTGCATATTCCGCTGTACGAAAGCGTAAAAAGCAGTGAAAAAAAGTCTGCATAAGCCGTCCTCCGTCCAGCGGATAGATCGGCAGCAGATTAAACAGCAGAATGGAAGCATTGATCGTATGCAGATAGGATGCAAAGGATGGTGACAGGATCCCCTTTGCCACACAGAATTGAAACAGGGATGGAAACAGAACATGCATCAGCGGGCCTGCGGAAATAATGAGAATTTCCTTCACCAAAGAGCCGTGACCGATATGCGTTATGGTTGCCGCCAGTCCGAAGGGGTATATATTGATTCGTTCAATCGGGTAATGAAAGAGAATGGCACATAACATATGTGCCATCTCATGAATGGTAAGCATGATAAAGATCCATCCGATCAGACGGGCTACAGGCAGATACGGCAGCATCAGCAGATACGGCAGCCAAAGCAGAGATATCCGTATCCGCAGCTTATGAAAATGCATCGCTCACCTTGATTTTCTCATTATCCTTCAATGCGTTGATGGTTACATAGCTGTCAGCCGTCCCCAGAACAGCCTCCTTGAGAATGCGGTCATCCTGCTTTACCTTGACCTCATTGAGATTTCCATAGGTTACCACTGCACCATTGTCCTGCTTTACGGTGACGCTGCTTTTTTTATCCGCCTGCTTCTGCACATGAAGCACGACACCGGCATATCCGCTGCGTGCCTGATTGGTACCGTTGGAATAATGATCGTCCTTCAGCAGTGTATACACCGGTGATGTGGAAACCGGTTCCTCCTTCAGTGAAAACCAGTTTTCAAAGGGCAGCCAGCTTCCCAGATCCTCCAGATGGAACTGCTGTATCACGGCAGGCATTTTTACCAGATTCAGCTTCTGATTGAGCAGCAGAGCCAGTACGACAACACAGATGCACATCATGAGCATGACCGCATGATAGATCATACGAAACAGGATGAACGGACGCTGCTTCTGTTCCTGCGCCCCTGCTCCGTCAAATCTTCGGCCTCTGATTCGTTTTCTAACTCTTCTTAAATCGTCCATATCATCCCTCCTGCTAACACTATATGCGCACGCTGCTGGAAATAGAAGTGCCGCAGCCGCTTTCCAGTCTGTGCTTTTGCACGTGCTGTATAGCGAAATGGAACTGGTATGAGGATGCTGAGATTATTCAGGCAGAAAATCAGGAACACAGAGGCATAACACGCAAATGCCGTTGGCCGCACCTTCCCGCATCTATCTTTCCCACAAGATAAAAAAGCCTGCCAGTGCATACTGACAGGTCTATGGTTATATGTATATTGCGTACCCTTATTTCTGTAATGCCTGCAGGCACTTCACCGCTTACTTTTTATACGTCCGGCTCCACAGCATTATCGTACAGCCTGCGGTCCGTTTTCTGCTCATAAACCTCGATAGCGGTTTTAATGGCGATCGCTGCAGGTACACTCACCATGATGCCAACAGCTCCCATGATGACACCCCCTGCGAACACAGCGAATAAGGTAATCAGCGGGCCCATGGCACTGCGCTTTTCATGAACCAGAGGCGAGATGACATAGGCATCCACATTGGATAAGATCATGATACCGATAATCAAAGCCACGATGTTACTCGGCGGCAGCGTCAGTGCTGTGATGATACCGATGCTGTTGGCAATCGTACCACCCAGGTAGGGAATGATGACACCAAACGATGTCAGCAGGCCGATAATCAGCCAGTCCTGATGTCCGATCATAAAATAAAAGGCAGAGTATTCAATAAATTTAATCAGCATCAGAATAATCAGGGATTTCAGATATACAGCGACATTCTGATCGATTTCATGCAGATATATATCGCTGTTCTTGAAAAACAGGTGAACAAATTTCCGCAGACCGCGCTTGATGCGATCAAAGTCAAACAGCATATAGATTGCAATGATGATGGAGAACAGAACGTTGGTCACCACATTCAATACCGTATTCATCAGTCCCGGCAGACTGGAAACCAGCTGCGGAACCCAGTCATCATAGGATTGCAGGATATTGACAATATTATTTGTGATGCTGTTTACCAGTGAGAAATCCTTCATATTTCCCAGAGTCTTTATTTTATTGGAAATCCAGACAACACCGTCAATCATGCTGGTCATAAATTCATTGATTTTATCATACAGCACCGGCATCAGCATAACAAGCATCACGATTAGAAACACCAGTACGCACACCCATATGGCGATGATGGAAAAATTCTTCGGTATCCCCTTCTTTTCCAGAAATTCCACAAGAGGATGCATCACATATGCAAGGACAAAGCCGATGATAAACGGCTGCAAAATGGATCGCAGCATCCGGTACCAGCTTCCCCATACAACCTGTGTCTTAATCAGCAGGAACAGAATCAGTAACACGCAGATCACCTTGCACAGGGTATAAATAGAAAACCTCTGATCTATTTTTTTCAGAAATCTTTTTAACATAACACCACCATACTTTCACTTTTCTATTCTACCATGCCGAAGGAAAAAAAACCAGCGAAGCATGCTTGAACAAATTCTGAGGATATTGCCTCACTGCCGTGCATTGTGACATATGATGATGTTTCTGCCGAAACTGCTTTGCCATCCAGCGATGCGTATACCGGATATCCTCGGCTTCAGAATTCCTTGCAGAATGCATAAGGCTTCTGACTCACCTTGCTATGCAAGTCAGAAGCCTCTATAAGCCTCAGCAGACAACCGTTCATCCAAACAGCTTCTGCAAAAATTTCCTTTCACGATATTTCGGCAGCGGACAGCGCTGTCCCAGCATACGGCGGACAATGCTGTCAAAGCAGCTGTAGGTCTGCGTTTCCCGCTGCAATACGATCGGCTTGCCATGATTGTTGGAGCGCATCATATTCTCATCATCGAATACGTAGCCGAGAAAATCGATGGACAGCCACTGCTTCGCCTCCTCCAGCGAAACGCTGATACCCCGATCCATATGATGCACGTTCATGCGGTTGACGATAAAGGAAATATGCTCCATTCCCTCCTTCATCAGAATACCGATGATACGGTCTGCATCCTGCAATGCCGTCACATCAAGTGTCGTTACGACAATTGCTCTGCTCACACAGGCAATCGAATGTATAAAGCCGCTTTCGATTCCTGCCGGTGTATCCAGCAGTATGTAATCAAACTGGTTTTTCAGCTCCTCTACGACGATTTTTAAATCCTCACCGTGGAAATACTGTATATGTATCGTTTTGCATGCCGGAAGCAGGTACAGATTATCCTGACGCTTATCACGAATCATCGCATTTGCCAGGGTACAGCGCCCCTCCATCACATCCTTTAAATCATAGATTACACGGTTTTCCAAACCCAGCATAACATCCAGGTTTTTCAAGCCCAAATCCACATCGATCAGACAAACCCTGTAGCCCTTCTGCGCCAGGACCATGCCCATATTGATACAGACGCTGCTTTTTCCAACGCCGCCTTTTCCGGAAGTAATTGCTATTGCCTCTCCCACATTCTCTCCTCCTTATATTCCTTCATTTCCAAATGTCTGTTCTCATAATAGACTTTGCAGGGCGCAAAGGATGTCATATTTTGGAAATGAGTATCACATATCCGCACATTTCCATCGATATGCGAAGCCGCCAGCACGCAATCCTCATGCAGTAAATCCACACTGCCCTGCACACTGCCCAGTACATACAGCGATTCACTGCTTGTCACGAAGGCCTGCTTACGGATATTGCCCAGCAAAAGCAGCGGCTCATGAAAGCGGTAGTGCTCTCCACCCCGCAGCTCCTGTTCCAGAATGCGCCTTGACTTTTCCTGCGGCAGCTCATTGATGCCGGCAATCAGGGTGTGACAATCTGCACAAAGCTGAAACAGCTCCTGCAGATGCTGCGGCTTCAAGCCTTCGATATGAAAAAAAGCCTCAAAATACTGTCCGTTCTTATTCTGACAGAATTTGAGTCTTTCCTTCAGCTGCTGGAAAAATGCAGATGCATCATCATACTGCGCATAAATGTGATAGGTATCGTTTATTCCTTTGATTTTAATCTGAACCATTCGACCTTCTCCCCTTTTCGTATACGGAGTGCTTTCATTTCCAGATAGTCGTCCTTGATACGAATGAGGAATACAATAACCATGACAAGAATCGCATTAGCGAGCAAGGTCATTAGCTCATAACGCTCCGCCCACAGCATCAGCGACATACTGGTAATTCTTTGAAAGTTCATATAGCAGTATATCAGAAGATCCTTGACGAAAATTGTCACAATACAGAGAACCAGCGATTCAATCAGCGTCTCCGTCATATGCTTGCTCCACAGCTGCAGCAGACACGCTATGACGGTATAAATAATCGCATAGAGCAGAAACGTGTTCGCAAAACAGAAATCGTAAATCATACCGCAGCCAAAAGCGAACAGGCAGGAATCCAGAAAACTGAATTTACGAATTGTCAGCACCATGGCACAGAAGCCAAGATTCGGTATGAACAGCAGATCGTTAATCAGATAGCTGTTGGGAAAAATCACGGTAAGTATTTCATCGATCAGAAAGCAGATGATGACAAAGACGATATGCGCCATGCCTACTCATCTCCCTTTTCAACGATGACACTAACAATTGAGAACGTCTGAAAATCATCAATTGGCCGAACATAGATGGTCTGTCCGGTCTGATTGGAGAGCGCCTGCACACTGTCCACGGTGCCGATCAGCAGTCCGCTTGGATAGCCGCCGCCCTTGCCGCTTGTGACGACCTGCATTCCCTTTTTGATTTCACTGCTGTCATCAAACAGCAAAACGATATAGCAGCCGCGCTTGACATCATAGCTCTGCAAAACACCCAGAGAGCTTTTCTTTTCATCCAGCAGAATCTTAATGGATGCTGAATTCAGCTTATCTTCACTGGTCAGCAGCTTGACAACGCTGGTATGAGCGGAAACACTCTTGATCTTTCCAACCATGCCATTCGTACTTTCTACTGCCATACCGGCCTTAATGCCTTCCTTGCTGCCCTTATCAATGGTAATCTCATTGTTCCAGGTAGCCTGATCACGCAGAATAACCTTCGCCCATGTCCGTTTATATGTATCATCACTCGTTTTGATGCCCAATGCTTCCTCAAGCTCTGCATTTTTTTGTTTCTCATTGACATACTTTGCCTTGTAGGAAGGATTTTTGCTCAGCTCATAGCGCAGCCGGTCATTTTCCTCATTCACGCTCCATAGGTTTGCAAAATCACTGAACAGATTTTTTACGGTTTCTGTCGGATAATCAATCAGTGCATATTTCAGCATCGTGACTACATCATAGCCGATATTGCTTGTTACAGAGCCGCTCATACTCCTTAAAAGGATACCTATCATCACAAAGAACGCGATAACGCCTAAGATTATTTTTTGAAAACGATTCAATTTTGACATGCTCTCACCTATTTCTTCATGTTTCCCATATATTATATAGGGGAAAGAAAAATAGTTCAATGACAATCTGGTTTTTGTCAAAATCTTAAGAAAACTTTAGGAAAGTCCCGGCTGCAGCAGTCCCTTCTGTGCGAAGCTGAAATATGTATTGCGGCTGACGATAATATGATCCATCAGTGGAATCGCCGTCATGACGCCGCACTCCTCAATACTTCTGGTCAAAGAGATATCCGCTGAGGATGGCTGCGGATCACCGGACGGATGGTTGTGGACACATAGGATTTTCGCACATCCAAGCTGCATCGCTTCCCGAAAGATTTCCCTTGGATGCACACTCGCATTGGTCAGGGTGCCGACAAACATCACGCGGCTGCTGATCAGCTGATTTTTCTGATTGAGGAACAGTACGAGAAAATGCTCCTGCTGTTCATAGCCGATCTGCTGATTGACCCATTCCAGAATATCCTGCGGATGATGGATGCCCGGCGCATGCAGCACCTCATCAAAAGCGATTCTGCGTCCCAGCTCAAATGCCGCCATAAGAGAAATGGCTTTCGCCTCCTTGATTCCCGATAGTCCCATCAGCTCCTGCATATTCGCCTTTCCCAAATCCCCCATAGAGCTCCAGTGCCTCAGCACCTCATCTGCCAGCTCCAGTGCGGACATGGAACGCGTGCCGCTGCGTAATACCAGAGCCAGCAGCTCCCGATTGGAAAGCGCCGCTATTCCGTGCTGCAGCGCCTTTTCTCTTGGACGCTCCTCCTTGTTTAATTCCTTTACTTTCATTTTCCAATCCTTTCCAGCGCCTTGTCATATGCCTGCTCATCAATTAGTTTGACCACATCGGAATTCTCTACGGTAACATTTTTCGGAATGTAGCTGTATTTCAACGCTTTCAGCTTCTGCTGAACCTGCTGACTTTCCTTTTCATCACTGCTTACACCGCAAACGACAGCCGTCAGCTTATCCTGCTTCATCGTATAGCTTTTCAGACCTTCCTTTTCCAGCTTTTCCTGCATATCCTGCACACTCTGTGCCTTTTCATATAATCCCACCTGATTCATATACAGCGTTCGCTTATCATCATTCGCTTTTCCCAGCGTAAAGGAAAACAGCACATAATACATCAGACAGAATACCACGGAAAACAGAATACCGAACAGCATAATCAGCCGTTTATTTTCCACATGCATCACCTCACCCTAACCATATGCATCCCGCATTTGACACATACCTCATTCGACAGGAAAGGATAAAACACCTCCTTACACTATATCTATACGATTTAAAATCGGGAAACTCCTAAAAAATCCGCTAATTCATGTAAATCTTTCTATTATTTCCAATCACAGATGTCAAAAAAGCAGAAAGCTGTGGTACAATTACGCATATGGAGGTACCGATATGAAAAAATGGATTGCACTGCTTGCACTGATGTGTCTTTGTACTGTATCCGGCTGTACAAAAAAAGAAACACCACGGTCCCCTGCGGAAACGACGGCAGCCTTTTTAAACGGCATTCAAAATCAGGACAGTGATGCGGTAAAAGCTTCCAGTGACTGGAAGAATTTCAATATAAAAGCATTTTCAGTCGATGACAGTGATTATATGGATTCTGTTGACAAAAAGCTGCAGAAGCAGACATATGAGAAAATGATGTATTTTGAGCATAAGGAAGGCAAGGAAACCATCCAGGACAATCAGGCAACTGTCACAGTGAAAATCAAGCAGTACGATTTCTCAAAAACTCTGAAATCCGGTATGGAGCAGGCGGAGAAGAAGGTACAGGAGCTTAGCAAAAAGGATGTCAGCGATGCGGAAACCGAAGCAGCCATCGCAACTGTTCTCTTTAAAAGTCTGCAGAAAACAGATGTCATGAAAACTACGGATGTTCAGATACAGCTGAAGAAAACAGAGGATGTCTGGATGGTGAGCAGTGATAATGCGCAGCTGGAAAAGCTGTTGAGTGCAAATCTCAATCTGATGCAGGAGCAGTAACGGACAGGAGCCCTGAGAAGCTTCTGTTTTTTATTTGAGACAGACCTCTTCCGGGTTGCCAAAGCCATTCGCACAAACGATAAGCGCTAATATGCAGATTACTAAATATGAAGGAATCTGCATACCGCTGTATAGATTCTCTATCAGTATGTAGATTTCGAATGCATACATAGTACAAAATGGAGGTAGTATTAAGCAGCATCACAATACCGTATACTTAAGAACATCACTTCTCCCTGTTCGAACAGTCATCACGCATCGCTCAGGGATACGAGAGAGGATACTCCTTTATGTATGAGATTACTGCCAGACGGTATTTTTTTCCTTATCAAAGCTATACTTATAATAAAACGGGCGAACAGCAGCTTTGAATAAACAAAAAAATAGGAAATTATACAATTTATTGTTGACATTTCTTTGAAAATAAGTAAAATAATAGAGGTAACCTTGGAGAGTTGGCCGAGCGGTTTAAGGCACCATCTTGGAAAGGTGGCGTAGTGAAAGCTACCGTGAGTTCGAATCTCATGCTCTCCGCCATTGATAATATACGTCCCATACGGGACGTTTTTTGTTTATGCTTACGCTGACTGAAAATCAGGGTAAAAGATACTTATGCAAAACACAGGCATGCTGTTATCAGAAAACAAGATAATCATATCGAATTATGTTCTGCACAGCATACAAAAAAATGAATAACCGGCACAGTAACTATAAACAAGGTATCAGGCAAAAGCTTTGCTACGCTTTTTTGATAGTTAAGAAGTGTCATGTAACACTCCTTTCCGAAAAAAAAGCGATTACTATCTGATGACGAATCGCTGATAACCTAATATAATTTCTTAATTTTGTATACTGCATCCTTATATTGTATGATGGAACGAAATCATAGGAATGAATGTTAGGTGATGATGACTCATTAACAACGTTCCAGAGAATAGAAGCAGCCTTCCATTTGTCGTGAATCGAGCATTTCTTTGATCCTGGCAAAATCTTTTGAAAATTTATTCCATTCACAAACTGAATGATCATATTTTGCATCATCTGAATTGTTATAATAATTTTTTAAATTATATCACTTTCCAATACCCGTAAACGATTTTCAAACTTAGACCTGATCTTCTATTTCCTGTGTGCCCTGGCGCTGTGAGTTCCGGTTTTTGGTTTCCTTGATCTATATACACAATGAATTTCAGCTTGATAATCGACATCAGGAACTCTTTCTTGAATGTGAATTGCATGCATGAAAAGAGGAAAGCAAACAGATTCCCTGCATAAGCAGTATCATACTTTTTCTAAATTGTTCACCTGAATCAAATGCATAGCAGCCCTATTAAACAGCAGCATGAGCTGCCGGTATCAAAAAGATCAGTAACACATTTCCTCCGGTCTTTCCGCATAGCTGCAGGGGACGATGCGTATATGCTTTGCCATGCAAATTTCACGAAATGCCTCACTCAGTCTTCCGCTGCTTCCCCGCACACTGAGCACATCCCTTGCATCATCCTCCACATACATATGCTGCAGGGCAAGCAGCATCGCCAGCTTGTTATAGGTATGCTGCAGGGAATATCCCGGCTTCATCTGCATATGATGAATATTATCAAAGCCGCTCACTCCGTCAAACAAACGGGAGGTGATCAATGCATACATCATTTCATAATAGCGCCGGTATAAAAATGCCGCATTGTATTTGTCCCAGAGCATCTCCTTTGACTGCGGGTCCCAGGAATATGCAATATTGTCAATAAAGCGAATACATCCCACAAAGCAATCATAGGAATAGGCCGCCTTCATCTGAGATAAAAGTATTTCATGCTGTGTAAAATAATCGACACAGATACCAAATTTCACAGGGATTGGAAACGATTCCCTGCGCATCGCATCTATGAACGCATGATAGTCCATAATGGAACAGATATTCTGTGCCTGATACCATTCCTGCTGGCAGGGATATGTCGCCCTAACCTCTTTATATAAGGAAGCGCACTCAAGAAACATACTGGAAGGCTCCAGAATCACCAGCTGTGACAGCTTTGTTTTCTGCGCCTGCTCCACAAAAGCATCTAGCACATCCTTGCGATAATTCCCCTTTAATGTAATATGTCCATCCATACATTCCCTCCTGGTTTTTATGAAAAAACTCAGTCCGCCTGAGTTCTAATAACGAATTTTCTTAATTCTTCCAAAGCCGATGGTTCCCGGTCCGGTATGTGACATGATGACAGACTTGAAAATCCGCTGTTCAACCGGTTGTCCGCACGCCTCCTCCAATGCTGCCTTCAGCTCATCACTGACCTTTCGATTATAGGCATCAATGATCATCCAGTCATATTCCTTTGGATCGATATCCTTTAAAACAACCTCGATCCCCTCTTTATAAGCTTTTTTCAGGGTTCGCACCTTGTCAACCAGATCAATCGCCCCATGCTCCACCTTCAGCAATGGCTGTATCTTCAATAATCCTGCCAGCGCTGCGGCAGCAGGCGAAATGCGTCCGCCGTTTTTTAATGCGGTCAGAGTTTCCGGAATCAGAATAGCAAACAGCTCACCCTCCTGCTCAATCTTTTCCTTTGCCTGTACACACGTATATCCTTTTTCAAACATATCGCGAGCGGTTAACAGCATATGAACAACCGGATAACACACGAAATCAGAATTCAAAACAAACACGCGATTTTGATACGGTGATTGTTCCGCTATCCCCATCGCAACACGGCAGGTGCCGGATAAGGCCTTTGTCAGCGGTATGTAAAATATTTCATCGTAGCTTTCCAGCAGTTCATCCCACATACGGGTCATCGTACCGATGATCGGCTGTGCCGTTTTAACACTCTTATTCTGACCAAGTGCCTCGATAATATCCTGATCGGAAATTGTTTCTTCCTCGATAAATTCTTTTCCATTTATGGTAATGGGCATCCGTAAAACATGTATCCCAAGCTTTTCAGCCTCTTCTTTGGTAATATCTGCGCTGGAATCACACATCAACGCTATTTTTTTCATGGAATCACTCCTTAAAAGGCATTATAACATTTCTACAAAAAAATTCAATAAAAGTATTTACAAAACATAATGAATAGGCTATAATATAACTCGCCTGATAAAATGTCAGGAACGCTATGGCGATTGTGGTGAAGTGGTTAACACAACGGATTGTGGCTCCGTCATTCGTGGGTTCGATTCCCATCAGTCGCCCCATAGAAAACAATCAGGAAGTCAATTGACTTCTTTTTTTTATTTATAGACAGTTGATTACCCCGTGATAATGAAGACACAGGCAGACTATGTGAAGATAAGTGCCGGATTCGCAAATAGCTGTTAATCCATCCACAAGCGTGTATCGCAGGCAGCACATACGTAGAAATTCTTTTCACAGAAAAGATTCATACTTTTACAGAAAACGTGTTACAATAAATATAAATAAAAGGAGGCATTTTTTATGAATACCATCAGTGAGGATATTAAGAAAATCATGCTGGCAGGGATTGGTGCCGTTGCCACTACAGCAGAAAAATCAAAGGACGTAATTGATGCTCTTGTGAAAAAAGGTGAATTAACAGTTGAACAGGGTAAAATTCTGAATGAGGAGCTGAAGCATGATCTTCGGGAAAAGCTGAGAACTCCGGCTGATACGGAAAGCATCCGCAAGGATTTGGAAAAGGTCAGCAGGGACGACCTTGCAATGCTGAAGGCCCATATTGAAGAACTCGAAAAAGGCATGGAGAATGAGCAATCCGAATGAAGCGAAAACGCTGAGCAGTAAACGCCGGCTTGCTCAGATTCTGGGAATTCTGAAAAAGCATCATATCACAAAGGGAGTTGATCCGGTTAAGTTTCGGGAAATTCTGGAAGATCTGGGTCCTACCTTCGTTAAAATCGGACAGATCATGGCAAGCCGGCAGGATATGTTCAGTGAACGCTATTGCAAGGAGCTTGTCAAGCTGCGGGATAATGTCGCACCTTTGCCCTTTGCAGATGTACAGCGCGTCATAGAGGAAGAATACGGCTGTCCCATGCAGGAGGTATTCTCCAGCTTTGAGCGTATACCTCTGGGTTCCGCTTCCATTGCGCAGGTGCATAAGGCCTCTTTGCTCGATGGAAGAGAAATCGTTGTCAAGGTGCAGCGTCCTTACATCTATGAGATGATGGAACGGGATATTTCCTTGATTCGTAAAGCTGGAAAGCTGCTGCGTCTGAGTGAGGTGCTGGGGAGCGTCATCGATATCAATATCGTGATGGATGAATTCTGGTTTACCGCAAAGCAGGAAATGGATTTTCTGAATGAGGCGCGCTTTGCCATGGAATTTGCCCGGAATCATCAGTCTATCACCTATATCGGTGCGCCGCTGATTGAGCAGGCCTACACGACCAGCCGGGTGCTGGTCATGGAATACATTGACGGCATTGTCATTGACGATCGCAAAACACTGGAGGAAGGCGGCTATGACCTTCGGGAAATTGCCTCCAAGCTGGCAGAGAACTACATCAAGCAGATCGTGGACGACGGCTTTTTCCATGCTGACCCGCATCCTGGAAATCTTCGCATACGGGATGGAAAGATCATCTGGATTGATTTTGGCATGATGGGAACCTTGCAGCGCAGCGACAAGGACCTTATGAAAAAGGCAGTGCAGGCCATTGGCAGCAATGATACCGAGCTGATGGTCGATGTCATCCTGACGCTGGGAGTTCACGACGGCCGGATTGATTACACACTGTTTTATGACGATATGGAAATCTTCATGAAGAAATATATCCATATGGACCTGAATGAGATCAATCTGGGGGATGCGATTCAGGAGGTCTTTACCATTGCACACAAGCACCGTATATCCATGCCGAAAGGCATCAGCATGCTGGCAAGAGGACTTGTAACCATGGAAAGCACGATGACGCTGCTGGATCCGAAGACGAATATCATTCAGATAGCGGCAGCCCATGTCAGCGAGCATATATTCAAAAAGCTGGATGCCAAAAAGGAAGCGGTAAATGCGGGAAGAAAGCTCTATGAGACCGGAAAGCGCACACTCGATATTCCCATCCAGTTCAGTGAGCTCATGCGGATGATCACCAAGGGACGCATCAAGCTGAATCTGGAAATCATGGATTCCAGTGTACCCTTAAAAACCATCAATCACATGGTCAATAAGCTGGTTGTCGGAATCGTATCCTGCGGTCTGCTCATGGCAAGCTCCCTGATCTGTACAACCGATATGACGCCCAAGGTGCTCGGTATACCCGCCATTGGGTTTATCGGCTATATGACCGCCGTATTTTTGGGCATGTGGCTGCTGTATACCGTGTTAAAGGACAAACGCCGGTAAGCATAAAAAAGCTGTACAGGAATCGGATTTTACACAATCGTGAATACATAAAAAAAGAGAATTCCACACTATTGTATATTATCAATAGCATTCGAATTCTCTTTTTTGCAAGCACCCCAAAGTAAGAAAGAACACAGGAATTGTGACAGACTTTACTTTGATAGTATGCGACAGCTTATCGCCAAAGCTGTTTTTCAGATTTCCTTACTTTATACCAAAACAGCTTCTTTCATGACCTTTCCAATAGCATCGTGAATAACCAGATCCGCTCTATGATCCATCGCAGTCTCTTCTTTGTTAATCAATATCAGCTTTGATCCCCGAAAATATTGAAGCAGCCCAGCTGCCGGATATACCACAAGGGAGGTCCCTCCGACAATGAGCACATCTGCCTGTGAAAGGAAAAGAATTGCCTCCTCCATGACCTGCATATCCAGACTTTCTCCATACAATACAACCTCCGGCTTCAGGATGCCGTTACAGCTCGGACACCGCGGCACCTGCTTCTTCTGCTTCAGCATTTCCTGCAGATCATACTCTGCACGGCAACGCTGGCAGCGATTGCGGTGTATGCTGCCATGAAGCTCCAAAACCTTTTGATTGCCGGCCTTCTGATGCAGACCATCAATATTCTGCGTGATAACTGCCTTTAATTTTCCCATTTCCTCCAGCTTTGCTAACGCCAGATGCGCATCGTTTGGCTGTGCCCGCTCATAGACCATTTCATGGAAATAAAAATCATAAAACTGCTCGGGATGTTCATGAAAGAACTCACTGCTGATCATCGTTTCTGCACGATACGGATAGGTCTTCTTACTGTAAATACCGCTCTGTGATCGAAAATCCGGAATATTACTTTCCGTACTGACACCCGCACCACCGAAAAAAACGATATTGTCACTCTGTGTCAGTATTTTTTTTAGTTCATCATACATATGCTTCACACCTTTCTGATCTGTACATGACTGCCTTCTCTGCTCTTCTCCACCAGAATACCGGCCGGTATATTTTCCTTCAGCAATTCCACATGGGAAATAATGCCGACATAGCCGCGACTGCTGCTCATGATCTGCAATACAGCCAGTGCATCTGCTATGCTGTGCTCATCCAGCGTTCCAAAGCCCTCATCGATAAACATGGTGTCCAGCTGAATACCGCCGTTTCTTGCCTGTACAACGGCGGATAATGCCAGTGACAGCGCAAGCGAAACCAGGAATTTCTCACCGCCGCTCAGGGAAACGACACTGCGGGTATTGCAGGTAAAGCTGTCATATATGGATAGTTCAAGACCATATTTTCGTGTTCTGCCACTCGCCTCATCACTGCGGAAAATCTGATAGCGTCCATTATGAACAAGCTTTAGCAGCTGATTTGCCTGCTGCGTAATACTGCCGAGCATGATTCCCAGTACATATCGTTCAATCCCCATACCGTTATCACCACGCATGGCTCTGACGAAATGAGCCAGCTCTACAAATGCAGGCTCTTCAACATCCAGCTCCTTCTGAATTTGCGTGATGGAGGCCTGCACCTGTAAATACATCGTTTCATGTGTCGTAATATCCGCAAGCTTTAGTTGCAGCTGCTCCACCTCCTGCATCAGCTGCTCCTGCTGTGCCAGCAATGCCTCCAGATTCTGTTCTGCAATCGCAGCACAGCGCTGTTGAAGATCCTGTATCCTTGTTTTCAGCTGTTCCTTTTTCAGCGCATATTCCTGCATCTGCTGTTCCCGCTTTTGCAGATCCTCCTGCTTTAGCCCCTGCATTTCCTCCTCCTGAATCCTGTTCTGTGCCACCGCCTGCCAAGATATTTCTGAAGCCTGCAGTGCCTGCTTTGCCTGCTGCTCTTCCTTTTGTGCATGCTCATGATCCCGCTGCTGCTGTGCCAGGTTGATTTCCAGCTGTCGAAGCCTTGTTTCCTGCTTTACCACCAGTGCGACTGTGAGGTCGAGCTCCTGCTGCAGCTGTTGCAAACAGTCATTGAGCGCCCGCGGACTGCGCAGCTCACAGGGAATACTGTCCTGCAGTACTGTTCTCTGCTGATCGTTCAACAAAGCCTCCGTATGCAGCTCCTGCTGTTTTTGCTGCAGCTGCTGCAATGCGGCATCCTCCTCCTCCTGCTTCTGCTGTAATCGCTCCTGCTGCTGCAGAAGCTCATGAAGAACCAGGTTCAGCTGTTCAGCCTGCTGCTGTTTCTGCTGCAGTCTGGTAAATTCCGTCTGGGAAAACGGCTGCTGCAAAAGTGTCTGTATGGCTTTCTCATGCTCCTGCATAGCAGTAAGTCTCATTTGTATGGATAATCGCACATGCTCCAGCTGCTGCTGTATTCCCTGCACTGCTTCCTTTTCCTGATCCAAACGTTCCTGCAGCTGCTTTAGCTGCACAACATCCTGATACGCCGCCTTCGTTTCAGCGAGTGCGGGATGCGTCGTACTTCCACATACAGGACAGGGCTCATGCTCCTTTAATAAAGCCGCAAGCTGTACCGCACTGTTGTTCAGATAGGTACGCATTGCTTCATCATAGGCCTGCTGCAGCGGTATCAGCTGCTCTTCCCGCAGCTTTATCTGCAGAATCAGCTCTTTTTCTTCGGCTTCCTCAGCCTTCAGCTTACCGGAATGCTGGATTCTTTGCTGCTCATGGTAATCTGCCTGCCTCCATACCGCAAAGTGCTGCGCAGCATGCTCTAGTCCATCCAGTGTCAGCTGAGCTGTCTCTATTTTCTGTCGAAGCTGCTCCTTGTTGCTGTTCAGCTCGCTGCAATGCTTTTGTTTCTGCTCCACCAGCTGCTGCTGTTTATCCTGCAATTCCCGCAGAGCATTCTCTTTAACAAGCAGCTGCTGCAGCTGTTGAACCAGCGGGCGCAGCTCCTGTGCTTCATGCAGCTTCTGACGCAGATTCTGCTCCTGCCCCTTATACTCCTGCAGCTGCGTTTGCCATAGCGGGGCTGCCTGCTTCTGCTGGTTTAGAAGCTCATGCTGCTTCGCCACAGCATGCAGGTTATCGACGCGCTGTTTCCATATATTGCGGCATTGCTGCAATGTATTCCATTCCGGCAGCACCTTTATCAGCTCCTTCTGTCTTTCCAGATAAACATAGAGCTGCTTCATGTCTTCTTCCTGCTGCAGCAATCGCTCCCAGTCCAGCTCTGCCTGCTGCAAAAGTGTCAGCTGTTCTTTTCTCAGTCGTTGCTGTGCTGCTTCCTGCTTGATTTGCTCCAGCAACTCCTGCTTCTGCTTTACCTCCTGTTCCAGTATTCTGCGCGTGCTTCCGGCATGCTTCAGCCATACTGTGATTTCTTCAGGACTCTGCATTTCTATTCCGCTCAGCAATGCCTCCCTGCGCTGCTTTTTCATATCCAGCTGTTCCCGCTTCTGCTTCATGGTATCGCTGAGAGCCTGATTGATTCCGGTCCAGCGCTCCATCTGGAACAGTGTTTTCAATATTTCCTGCTTTTCTTCACTTTTGCTTGTTAAGAGCTGCTCGAATTTCCCCTGCGGCAGGATCATAACCTGTACAAACTGCGCATAACTCAAACCCAGCAGCTCCACCGCCTTTTCCTCAACATTTTTCAGTTTCGGATTTTCAAAGAAAGGTACAAATTCCCCATCGACTATTTCTCCGGCATCAATCTGCATCTGAGGAGTCAGCTCTTGATTGCGTTTTTTACGCATCGTAATCGTTCGCACAAACCGATAGGTTCGCTGATGAAGCTGAAATTGAAAATCAACGACGGTCGCATCCTGCACCTCGGCAAAACGGGAGCGCATACTATACAGATCCTCCCGTTGAGAACCGCTGCTTTTCCCATACAGCGCATAGGTCATCGCATCCAGCAGCATCGTCTTTCCGCTTCCTGTCTCCCCCTGTATGAGAAACAGATGCTGTTCGTCAAATACATGAAAATTGATGCACTGCTGTTTTACATAAGGACCAAAGGCCTGCAGCTTCAATATTTCAGGTCGCATACATTTCCTCTTTCTCCAGCTTTTGCTGTGCCTGTAAAAACAGCTGCCTCGCTGCTTCACTCAGCTCTTCCCCATAATAATCCTGAAAGAACTGCTGTACAATATCCAAATCGGATATCGTCTCCAAATCCTGTAATCGTATCGTGATATTCGTCTGTTCCTGCTCCATGCTTTTTCCACTCAGCTGCAGAAGATTCTCATAGCCCTGTCGAAAGTAATCCAGCATTTCATAGGATACCGGCAAATCCGTGACCTCAATTTTCACATAGGCATGATCCGGCACTGTATGCTTCAGCATTCTCTCCTTTAAATCCGCATAGCTTCCCTTGCATACCTGCAGTGGATGCAGAGGCTGAATATCCCGTTTTGTTACCGTATCCGTCTGACTGTCATAAATCAGCACACCCTTGGGCTGATCAGCCTCCGAAAAGGAATACGGCAACGGTGAGCCACTGTACCAAACACGCCCACCGGCATGCTGACGGCGGTGCAGATGTCCCATGGCCACATAGGAAAACCCGTCAAATATAGCGGAGGGAACCAGCTCCGCTCCACCCACATTCGCAAATCGGTCACTCTCGCATACCTCGGCATTTGCCAGAAAGCCATGCGCCATGGCAATCGGCCGATATGCATAGTCTGCCGTAGAAAGAATATCCGTACAAATACAGCTGAAAGCCTCCGCCTGTGAATGCACGTCCTTTTGGTAGACCTTTCTTACCTGCTCCACATGGAAATACGGAATCGGGTATATCATACAGTCATCCACCCGGATTCCCTTCACCTTTTCCTTCAGACTTCCGATGATATACAGCCCCATCCCCTCCAGCAGCCTTGACAGGGATGCCAGACGGGTTGCCGAATCATGATTGCCGGCAATTACAATCACCTTTTTTTTCAGCTCCATACACAGCATATACATGATATCATCATATAATTCAATCGCCTCTTTACTGGCCAGGATCGTATCATACACATCTCCCGCCACCAGCACGGCATCGATGCTTTCTTCCTCGATAATCGCTTTCAGCTGCTGCTTAAACCAGCGCTGATCCTCCATCAGCGTCACCTTATATAAATCCATTCCCAAATGCCAGTCTGCCGTATGTAATACTCTCATTCCTGTCCTCCTTACCTGAAAACAGGGCAGATTTATCTGCCCTACTCCGTTGCCTGTTCCACTGCTTTTCCTTTTTCTGCCAGAAAATCCTTACTGTATTGTATATCCTTAAAGGACCAGCGGACATCAAACTGCTGATAGGTGACCACTGCCTCCGGCCAGTTGATCTGATAGGTCGTTTCCGCATACACGCTGCCATCTCTGGTTTTGGTTTGTGTGCCGATATACTTAATTTCCCCGCTGACGATACTGGCATCGGTTATAAAGATGCTCGGCACATCGACAGGATGCACTTTATCATACTGATATTTCAGGGTTACCTCCGTGGCATTGCCAACCTGCCTTACGCTTTGCTCCATACTGATTACATAATTAACAAAAACCTTTGTCTTTTTTTCCACAGTCTTTCCATTTGATAAATTCAGAATCAGGCGAAGCACATTTTCTCCGGTTGCATAATTGTATGCATCCTTTGAAATCTGATAGCTGCTGTAGTCCGATACATTGTCAACATACGTATTGTTGATGTACAATTCTACACTGTTGATTGTGGAAGAATGCTTTTCATAGCTCCAGGTGACATCGATATATCGCAAATCCTTTCGATATTCTCCTTCAAACTGCGTGATTTCCGCTGTTGTCTTTGCAGGTGCAGGCTCCGGTGTTGTCACCACCGGCTTCACCGGTTCCTGCTGCGCTTGCGTATTTACAAAGATATAGACGGATAAGGCAATGATAATCAACAGTATGACAGTCAGCAAGAAAACAAAGAAGCCGTTCTTTTTCAGATATGTCTTAATGTTTTTCATATGCCCTCCTTATGTACTCTCTATTATACTGTTTTCCATAGTAGAAAGCCACTGATTTTTGTCATATTCATGGGAAATCACATCATTTTACACAAAGAAAACACTTACAATTTCATTTCATCAGCAGGCAGAGAAAAGAAAAAGATATAGAATACCGATAAAACCAGCATCTATATCTCTCTTCTTTTATTCGTTTACCGGTACCAGTGGTACAACGATCCCGTTATATTTCTCCTCGATAAACTTCTTTACATCTTCGGTATTCAGCACCGCAATCAAATCCTTGATTTTCTCATCATCCTTGTGAGCTGTCTGTACCGCAATGATATTGGCATAGGTCTGCGCAGCCTCACTATCCTTGGATTCCGTCACCAGCACCTTGTCACTGATTTTTGCATTCAGGGCATTGTTTCCGTTAACAACTGCAAAATCAACATCCGGAAGACTTGTCGCACAGGTTTCTGCCTGCATTTCAATAATTTCCACCTTTTTATTATATGCTTCGATATCCTGCTTCGTCGCATCGACACCCTTGCCCTCTTTCAGAGTAATAATTCCGTTATCTGCCAGCAGCTTCAACGCACGTCCGCCATTGGTAGGGTCATTCGGTACGGAAATTTTCTGTCCGTCAGCAACCTCCTTTAATGATGTATGATTGTTGGAATAGATACCCAGCGGCTCAAAGTGTACCGCAAACACGCTTGTGAGTTTGTCTGAGACATTAGCCTTTTTTGCCCAGTCGACCAAATACGGCTTATGCTGGAAGAAATTTGCATCCAGCTCATCATCGACCAGTGCCTGATTCGGTTTTACATAATCTGTGAATTCTTCGATTTCAACCTTGTAGCCCTTTTTTTCCAGTGCCGGCTTCACATGCTTCAGAATTTCCGCATGCGGTGTTACACTCGCACCGATGCGAATCGTCTTGTCCTCTTTTTCACTTTTGGCATCATCGCCCTTTGCACCGCAGCCTGCCAGCAGTGCAATCGTACATAATCCAACTGCCAATGTTTTTAATTTCATGTTCTTTCCCTCATCTTTCTATATTGTTTTAATTTATGCGTTAGAGCCTGTGTATCTGCATACACACATCTGGCTCCGGATTATTTCTGTCGAATCTGTGAGCTGCACATTCGACAGATCCGGCAATTCTGCTTCAGCATGTGCTTCACAAGTGTCCCTCCCTTACCACATCAATGCGTGGTTTTACGAATCGCAAAATTTCCAATTCCCTGAATGAGTGAAGTGATCAGCAGCAGCACTGCAACACACACATAAATCACATCAAACTGGAAGGAATTATAGCCATAACGGATACAGAAGTCACCAAGTCCGCCGCCGCCAACGACTCCTACCATGGCGATATAGCCAATCAGCGTGATCAGCGTGATCGTTGTTGCACGGATAATGCCCGGTACACTTTCCTTCAGATATACGCGGAATATGATTTCCAGCGGAGAACAGCCCATTGCCTGACTCGCTTCGATCAGTCCGTTATCCACTTCGGATAACGCGCTTTCAATCTGTCTGGCCACAAAGGGGATGGCACCGACTGCCAGTGGAAGCATGGCCCCCCGCAATCCGATGGTCGTTCCAACAATGGCACGGGTCATTGGCGCTATCAGAAAAATCAGTACGATAAAGGGGATGGCCCGGAAGAAATCAATCACCTTTCCAATCAGGAAATAAAGAATTGCATTCTCCAGGATACCTTCCTTTTTGGTTACGACCATAATGACACCGAACAGGGTGCCGATCAACAAGGAAATCACTCCGACGATTCCCAGCATGATGAAGGTTTCCAGAATAGCTGTCCAGAAATCCGGCAGCTTATCCATGATATTCGGTATGAATTGATTCAAAAGCTCTAGCATGATTTCATCACCTCCACGCCTACTTCATGCGCCTTCAGATAGGCAAGTGCCTGATCGATATGTGCTTCCTCCCCGCTTAGGATAACAATCAAATCACCAAGCGGTGTATTTTTGATAATTTCCACATTTCCGAAAATGATGTTGGTATCCACCAGAAATTGTCTGGATATTTCCGAAATCAGCGCCTTGCTTGTGCTGACGGAATCATAGTTCAGCTTCACCATGCGCTGTCCCTTTTCCAGTCTCGTCACACTGGCACCGGCATCGAGCATTTCCTGCACACGATGGGCATTACTGGTTGAAGCGATGAAATTGCGCGTTACCTCTGCCTGCGGCTTTGAGAAGATGTCGATAATGCTTCCCTCCTCCACAACATATCCGTTTTCCATAACCGCCACACGGTCACAGATTTCCTTGATAACGGCCATTTCATGCGTAATCAATACGACGGTGATTCCCAGCTCCTCATTCACCCTTTTCAACAGCTTTAAAATGCTTTTGGTCGTCTGCGGATCCAGTGCGCTTGTTGCTTCATCACACAGCAGCACCTTGGGATCATTCGCCAGTGCCCGCGCAATCGCCACGCGCTGCTTTTGTCCGCCACTGAGCTGCGATGGGTAAGCATCGACCTTATCGCTGAGATCCACCAGCTCCAGCAATCTGCGAATTTTCTGATCCATCTCCGCCTTGCTTAATCCGCTTCCCTTTAATGGAAATGCGATATTCTGATAGACGGTACGGCTGCGCATCAGATTGAAATGCTGAAAAATCATACCGATCTTCTTGCGCATCGCTCTTAATTCTTTATCCTTCATTTTTGTGATATCCTGATCATCAATCACGACTGCTCCCCTGCTTGGACGCTCCAGCAGATTGATACAGCGTACCAGTGTTGATTTGCCGGCACCGCTGAAGCCGATAATTCCATAGATTTCCTTATCCTGTATCGTCAGTGTAACATCCTGCACGGCATGCACGTTCCCCGCCCTGCTGTCGAATGTCTTACTGACATGCTCTAATCTGATCATGTCCTCTTCCTCCTGTATTCTACATATAAAAAAGCCTTCATCCCATAGGACGAAAGCTGAATTTCGTGTTACCACCTAAGTTTATTCCCACCTCACAGTGGAAACCTCATCAAGTACGCTTTCCTGAAGGAAAGTTATACCCTATCGCTGTAACGGGCGAACACGTCGCAGCCTACCTTGTTCGACTGCGCGACTCCAAGACCATTTTCAGCAGTTCCTCTTTATTTCCTCTCACCAAACGGAAACTCTCTTTAAAAGCCTACGTGCCTACTCTTCTTTTCTACGTCATTGTTTATCTGCCCATTATGTTACTTTATTTTAATCAAATCGTCAAGTCTTTTTCTCTTTTTTTCTTTTTATGAAACTTTTTCCTGTAAATCAGCCGATTTTATATTTCAGCTTATAGGTCTTGCCTTCACTTTCATCATCAAAATACTCCGTATAGCTCAGCATGATTTTCTTCGCCGAGGAGGAGATGATAAACACCAGACAGCCACTGATTTCCTCCTGCGGCTTCAGGGCATATTCGTCCGGCAGCTGATTGCGGATTCCGAAATTATCCTCAGCCTCAAACGGCCCCTCATTATCAAAGGTTATCATGAAGTCATCCTTATACATTGTCAGGATCTCATTGGTTATATTTCGTATCGTCACATGCAGCATAAGAAATCTGGCACCGTCATCGACGATAAAATCCTTCAGCTCCTTTTCACACAGCTCGATCCGCTGCAGCTTGCATGTAAAAAAAATGGTCTGAAATTCATTGATCATCGCCTGATTCGGACAATAATCCGATGTCAGAAGAATATTATGCTTCTGTTGTTCATGTTGAATGATTTCCATAGTTTTCACCTCTCTACCATACTATATGACAGGAGTAAGGAAAACTGTCGAATTTCCTCATGAAATAAGAATATCCGGAAAGACGCGAATACCTTTTTTTATAATCTGTGTCAGGTATCGGTTGCCCAGCGTATGAAAGAGTGCATGGATATCCGTGTGAGCAAACAAAAGGATATCCGCCTGTGCATTTCTCTGGATATGTCCAAGCTCGCCGCGATCCAGTGCTCTTGCAGGCCATACAGTCAGTGCCTGCAGCAATGTCCATGCATCATAGACCTCCGCCATCCCCATGAGCTGTGCCGCACACAGCTGATCCTGAATCGCATAATTCCCGGCTGCGCTGATACAAAAGCGGCAAAGGCGCTTCTTGTTTTTTTGGAACAGGCTTGCATACGGATACATAACCGGTATGCACGCAGGGTTTGCATCCAGTATCTCAAAGCAGGGCTGTTCACGAAGGGCTGCTGCACCGCCACCCCTGCAGGCAAGTGTCAGCGTCCCGTTTCGCATATACGTCATACCCTCCTCCAGCTGTCTGCGCAGACCGTCGCGTTTGGAGGCTGTACTCAGCTGCGCCTCTACCTCTATAAAGCCAGGTACTGCAATATGACCTCTGCCATCCAGAATCCGGGTATCCTTATCCGCATATTCCCTCCAGCTGCCGCAGCCGACCGCCAGAATCCGCTCATGGTGGATGGCGATAAAGGCATGCTGAAAAACAAGCGGATGCTTGTTGACCATATCCATCGTGTAGATCTTTTCCAGATTTATGATAAGCAGCGTAGCTCGTTTCTTCACGGACATCCCTCACATTGACTTCTTTTATTATACGTCAAAAAGCGTCGAATGGGAAAAGAATTATGGTATAATTGAAACAGAAAGGGTGAGAAATATGCTGGATTGGCTGAAACATCTGTTAAAGAAAGAAGAACTGCCGCCTGCCGTACAAAAGCCTGTGATCATCACGATACACGGCTATGGCAGAAGACGCAGAAATGAATTTGATAATTTCGCTGCCTGGGGTAAACAGGACGGCTTTGATATCATACAGTTTGACATGTATGATCTGTTTGATGAACAGGATCATGACTGGATGCAATGGGTCTCCAGAGCGAAGGAGGTCGTAGATTCCTATAGAGACAGCGGTAGAGATATCTATCTTGCCGGCTTCTCGATGGGCGGTGTGATTGCTTCCTACCTGGCTGTTGTATGCCCCGTAAAGCGCCTTCTATTGCTGGCTCCCGCATTCAGCTATATGAATGTTGATATAATCACCGGTGTCCTTACAAAATCCGCATCCTCACTGATGGGAAATGAAAAGAAAGAGGAAATCCAGCTCCCGCGTGCCTTTTACGGCGCCTTTACGGAGCTGGTAAAAAACCTGAAGAAATATATCGGCTTTGTGGAGTGTCCGGTCTTTATCATTCATGGGAATGCCGATGAGGTCATTTCTGTAAAAAGCTCCCTGTGGGCCTACAATAAAATTCCACACAGCCGCAAAAAGCTGATTCTTCTACATGACGGGCATCATCGTCTGCTGATGGATCCGGAGGTCAGCTGGACATGCTATCAGAATATGAAGCTGTTTTTCGAGGGCGTACTCCTGCCGGATAACGAACCGGTGATGGCTGAGGATATCATGGGGGCCCTACTGGAGGAGAAAAAGCGCAGAGAGCGTGAAAAGCAATCACAGGAGCCGGCGTTGAACCCGCTTCGCGTGCAGACTGATGAATCGCAGCATACCGATAGCTGTCAAGCAGATGCCGGTGCGAAAATATAGCTTCCTTCATGGCTTTCATCAACAAACTCTCCACGATTTTCATTTTATTACCATACCGCGATTCCCACTGAGAAAGAGTTACTGATTTTACCTGTACACAAAAGGAGTGCTTTCCTTACGCTGCCTTTGATTATTAGAATTTTTTTAGTTACTATTTTTAAACGTTTGTCAATCGCAATGGCACAAAATAAGCAAAATTTCAAATTAAAATTTTGGTAAAGAATGGAAATCTAAATGGGCGCAAATGATTTTTGAAGTACATTTATTAAATTAGCATTAAATTAAATATTCATATTGCAATATTAAAGATTTATTGTATTAACGAGGAAAAGTCAGAAGATAATTCCAGTTTGAGAGAATAAAAAGTGCCACTCGAATAGGCACTTTTTATCTTATAATAAGGAATTTCTGACATAAATCATTAAATTCAATATCATTTAAATTAATGTGATCATTTATTTCTTTTATTTTCAACACAGGATAAGCGTTGACTGTAACTTAAAGTATGACTAAGAAATTCATGATCAATGATATAGTAATTATTTAAACACCTCGTCAGGAAACAAATATTGTTCTGAACAATAGCCTCCGAGTTCTTTTATTCGTTCTATGATATTAGTAGGTGGACGCATGAGAAATGAAATTGTATCAGAAATAATTGATCTCAGCTTGGAAATGACAGACTTGAAAACAGCAGAGACTGCCGACATAATAGGAGTAAAACCTATACAGATAAACAGATGGAGAAATGGTACAGCCTCACCTGATATTCTAACATTTCTGCGTTTTTGTAATATATAGAAAGTAGATGTTAATAAGTATTGCGGTATACTTGCAGAGCCAAGCGAAGAGATCATATTACAAAATAAAGAAGAAGTTGCATTATTGAAATATTATAGAAGTAAAACAAAAGAAGAACAGATGAAAATAGATAATATTATTTATGAACCTTATCGTGTTTTTCTATAGCTAGTCTTATTCATCTGCTCTTTTATTATACAAAATATAAATAGCAGAATCGTAAATATAATAAGAACAACAATCCCCGTGTATAAATTTATACTTATATTAGAGTATTCAATCGCCAATTCACCTGATGCAACTTTGATAAAATTCATGTATGTAGTAGGTAAAAAATGAGAAATGCTTCTTAGTGATTCTAATCCAGAGGGTAAATAAGCAATACCCAAAATCATACATATAGTTGTTAAAAATAGAGTTCCATCTTCTTTTATAAAGGCTGATATACTATAAGTGAAAAAGCATATGCTTAAATAAAACAAAGCCCCAATAATAAACCATTCTTTTAAAAATGCAATTGAGCTTATGGCATGCCATTCTTTGGTAATGCTGTCTTGAATCATAACAGGAAATTCAAAACCTGTATTTCCTGTTATTAATGTTGCTACCAAAAAGGTACATAGAAGTATAAGGAGATATATTATACTACTTGTAAATATACCAACAAAAATCCTGATGAGAAATTTTTCTACTCTACTGATAGGATATAATAAGTGTATATTAATATCCTTTTTATAATCTATAGTGAAAAGCTGTGCCAATATGTATATACAACAAATCAAGATAATGATAGGAGAGATACCTTTTGTTACATAAGTAAGAAAAGACAAACCAAAGACAGGAAAAGATTTTTCTTCGTATACCAAATTATGTTCATTTAGATATTTGATATATACTAACTGTTCAGCGTAATAATTTGACATTGGATTAATGTCCTTACTGCTTTGTTCATCACTTGTTGGCACTATAATATTTATTTGATCTTCTAAAACATTTATATAACTATTATAGAATTGTGACCAATCTTCTGTATCATAGTAATCAATCATATTTTCATATGCTTGACTGTTAGATTCAAGAAAATCAATCTGTGCTTCATATTCTGATCTCTTTTTAGAATCAGAAGGTTCATTTGCTATTTTATTTTCATATTTTTTTATCTCTAGCTGATTTGTCTCAATTTGTATATCAAATGTCTTGCGTAACTCGTCTTGTGATCTCATATTCATTAATAGAATTCCAGAAAGAAGTAATATAGATAAAATGACTACAAATATATTTGATTTTCTACAAAGTAGTCTTTTAAATAAAAATTTTGCATAAATAATCATCTTGTAGCCACTCCTCTGGATAATTTAGGCAAATAATAATACAGTATGAATAATATGATATTACTTATTGTAAGCGAAAGTATGCCATATAATATATTGATATAAGAGTTATTTGTTATATAGCATAATTCTCCTGTTACAACTTTGAATGCATTTATATAAGTAGTTGGCAAAATATGTAGAATAGGGCGAATTGGAACAACTTCACTTGTTATCAAGATGCATCCTATAATGATAACTAATGAAATAAGTAAGCATTTCATATTCTTACGTGCAAGTATAGAAATAACGGAAACAAAATTAACAATAAAGAATATTGATAATAAAAGTAGTATAAGGAATTGAGGTAAAACAGAAGATAGAGAAGTATAAGTTTCCACTCCTTGTTGTGAATAGGTTAATACGGGTGTCTGTAGAGAACCTAGCACATTACCTAAAGCACCACATAAAGATGACACTATTACAATAAAAATTGTGATGAATCCCCCTATAAATGCTCCTGTTAACAGACGTATACCTTGCTTTTTAAACTTTAATATAGGTATTAATTTTTGAATATCCATATTCTCAATTATAGTTGAACAGTATACTGAAGACATAATATAAATCAGCAAAATCGATAAAATAAATGGAAAGATGTCATTCATTATCTTCGCAGTATAAGAAATACCTTGTGAAGGTTTAAAACGATCATCAAAAGACAATTTGTTTTCTATCATATATTTTGCATAGTTTTGATCCAATTTTAAGACTTCAACCATATCTTCATCATAATATTCAATATCTTCTAACACAACAGCCATTGTTATGTTTGTTAACTCCAAATTGTTCTTATAATACTCTGTCCAATTATTATTTGTCACTGCATCCACTTTTTGCTGAAGATATTTTAATCTGTTTTCAGCCATATTTAAGTTTTCTTTGCTAATCTTGTAATCTTCACTTGTTTCATCAAATTTTGCAATTTCATCCTGAAAGGTAGGTATATCTTTTTTTATTCTTTCTATTTCATTTATTCCAGAATATTCAGGATCATTTATATCAGTAAATGCGCTTATTCTATAATTAACATAAATAAAAATTATAAATGCTGTTACCAATACAAAGGGGATTAGATTTAGCCAATTTTTTTCAATTTTTTTCAATATAAAACTATGATATTTCATGATGATACCTCACAAAGTTGATTTTGCTTTATTTGCAGTACTTTATCACATACTTCGATAATTTCATCTTTATAGTGTGAGGATAATAATATAGTCTTTCCCTTAGATTTAAGATCACTTATAAGTTTGAAGAAGTGTTTTCGATTTTCTTCATCTAATCCATTTGTTATTTCGTCCATAATCATGTACTTTGCATCACTAACAAAATACATTGCAATAACAAGACGCTGTTTCATTCCAAGTGAATATTTACTTATTGGGATTTTAATATATTCTTCCATATTCCATAAATTTATAATATCTGATATTTGTACATTTGATTTCCATAAACTTCTTACAAATCTCAAATAGTCCAAACCATTTAGATTTTTGTCTAGCCATTCGACACTTTCAAAATAGAAAATGCATCCAAGCATTTGCTCGATTGATTTATCTTCAAAAAGTATTTTCCCTGATTTAGGTTGTAAAAGATTCATCATAGTTCTAAACAATGTTGTTTTACCAGAACCATTTTCTGCTACTATACCATAGACACAACTATCTTCAAATAAATAGTCAGTTTTGGTTAATATTGAATGTCTTGTTTCTATTGTTATATCTTTAAGTTGTATCATGATTATCATCCTTTCTTTTAGACATGATTATACTCTAATAATAAATTTAAATCAAATTAGTAAAAAGATAGCTAGAAAAATGTCTAGCTATCAAGATCAATGGAAAAAAGATATTATGTTATTATCTAGTAGTTACCTAATTTACTCTTATAATAAATAACTACTTGATATCTGGTATAGTTCCAGTCTCCACCGATTTTAGACTTATCGCGACCGCTTTCTCTTGCGTCATCTGGAACATTTTTATATGTGTATTTGTGGAAGTTTGTAGCACCTATATAGATATTATCATCATATCTATACGTTTTAACACGATTTACATTCGCATTAACAACACCAACACTGGTCATTAACATAAATGCACATGCTACGATTACTGCTAGTCGTTTTCTAATTGATTTCATAGGTTAACCCCTCCTTATCTTTCCTCCACCTATCTTTAAGAATAGTATACCACATTTCCATAATATGTCAATTGTTAAGGCTTACATAATATAACAAAACTGCTAAATCATATGTAATGTCTTGAAATGTTGTCGAACAAAGGAAATTAGAAAATTAAAGTGAAAAACACTCCTTTTCTTCTATGGTTCTGCGCTAGACTTCTGTCAACGCTTTCTTCGTTTACAGCTTCTGTCCGCATGTACTGCAGAACTTACTGTCGGTCTCCACTTCCCCGCCGCACTGCGGGCAGTATTTCTTCGTGATGAGGGACGTTCCGCATTCACAGCAGAATTTCGCATCCTCCTTGTTCAGCTCTCCGCAGTTGGGACATTTGATACGGATCACTTCCTTAACAACCGGCTCCTGAGGCTGTGCAGCCGTGGTATTCATCTGCTGGGCAAAGGCAAAGCCTGCACCGATACCCGCAATACCCTGGCTTTGCTGCGCTGCATCCCGCATTGCACGCGACTGCTGCCACTGCTGAAAATTCTGCATATTCCCGCTAACAAGATTGATTCCGGACTGCTCATCAATAAATTTCTCAACCTCCTCAGGCAGTGAGATATTTTCAATATTGATCATCAGCAGGCTGATTCCCATCGTTTCCATTTTCTCGTTCGCACTGTCTCTGGCAGCTTCGGATATCTCGCGCAGCTTGCTTGCCAGCTCAACAACACGGATTTTTTCTTCGGCGATCACATCAATCAGGCTTTCAATCACGATCGAACGAACAAACTCGATCACATCATCTGTCTGATAAATCATCTGAACGCCGACCAGCTCCCGCATGAATTTTTCAACATCTACGACCCGCAGCGAGAATGTTCCAAAGCCGCGTACCCGAACCACGCCGAAGGTTGGATCCTCTATGATAAACGGATTTCTCGTTCCCCATTTATTATCTGTCAGTGCCTTTAAGCTGACAAAAAACAAATCACTGATTATCGGTGATCGAAAGCCGTATTTCCAGCTTTGCAGTGTGGATAGAATCGGCATATTCTCCGTATTCAGCGTATAGGAGCCTGCGGAAAACACATCCGCCAGCTCTCCCTTGCTCATAAACACCGCAGCCTGACTTTCTCTGACAATCAGCCTTGCCCCCTGCTTGATTTCATTATCACGGCCGTTTCTCTGATATTTCAAAACGATCAGGTGACTCATATCCTTATCATTTTCAATTACATCGATAAACTGCCCCATCAAAAGATCACTGAATCCCATTAGCGCATCCTCCTATCGTACAATATAATCACCGTTTGCATCCTTAAACTTATTGGTTGCGATCATAAACAGGTCATAGAGCCAGCCAAACATAAGAAATCCCATGGTTACCATGTAGAACAATGCACGTCCCCATCTTCCTGTATAAAAATTATGAAGCCCCAGGGGACCGCTGAACAGGGCTAACAAAAATGTAACCATTTTACTCTTATCACTGTCATAAACCTCGCGTCCTCTCCCCTGTCCGGGTATATTCTGTCTTGCTTCATCCTGCTGTATTGCATCCGCTGCTGCATCATAATCCGCATTCTCACTGCCGCAGTACGGACAGCATCTGCTGTTTTCAATTTCTGCACCACATTGCTTACATTTCATAGCGATCTCTCCTTACCTTATTCTATTATACAGGGAACTCGTATGCTGTGCAATTCCTTTTCATCAGGCATTTTCCATATGGCAGCTAAAAAAAACAGAAGCCTTCATCCGCTTCCATTTTTTGTCATCATATTTGTGATGCAGCACCATGTTATACCCCGGTTAACCGAATATTGTCAGATCCTGTCTATTTCCCCGCAATGTTGCGCTCATAAAATTTCTCATAGACATTGGTGAAGAAATTTCCCTTTCCTGTTTTGTGATAGCGCATAATCAGCAGCGTAAGCAGAATCCCTGCCACCGTGGCACACAGGACATCGGTAATCGTATCATGCACGCCCTGTGAATAATGATTGATGCAGTCATTGTTGAAGAAAATCAGCATGGCATATTCATAGAATTCCCAGATTTCACCGACAGCGATATTCACAGCATTGATAAAGACGAGAAATACATGATAATCCTTCTTATCCGGAAATTCATTCGTCTTTTTCAGATAGAAATACAGAATCACCGCCAGCGTTGTGATGAACCAGCCGCTGGAAAAATGCAGGACCTTATCAAAGCCAAGGTAGGAATACCAGTGATAGCTGCTTCCAATCAGGGAGGCAAAATACGTAAAGATCGTAGACACGATGTAGATTTCATACACCGGCTTGAAATGCAGCAGCTTGAAGGCAGCCGGTACAATCAGGGGCGTCAGCACAGCGACGAAGGTCATACCGAGTGCATTCATATCCCTGACCGTATAATTGTGATAAAACGCATACAGCAGTGTAACAATATAAACAGCCGCACAGATATACAGAATTCTCTTCAGCAGAATCTCACGGCGCTTCAGCTTATCCTGCATGCTTTACATCCTCCAGCATCTTCAGCTTCAGATCCAGCAGCTGCTTGCTGAGATCGACATAGTAGGTCTGCGGATATTCAAAGCGCAGAATCTCATCCCACATACAGGAAAATTCCTGTTCACTGTACGCACGGATTTCCTGCAGATCCGGAACCTCATACACCAGCTCCCCGTTTAGAAAGATCGGCTCCAGTAAATCACGCAAAACATAGCTGCCGCCTGGAATCGTCTTGTTTTTCCAGCTGTTCATCTGGTGATAGATGGTCAGATCACGATTCGGATCAAGGCTCTCTTTGTGTATGGTCATAAGATCCCCAACAGCCTTGCCGCTTTCCTTATCATAAATACGGTAGAGGTCCTTATAGCCGGGATTTGTTACCTTTTCAACATTTTCACTAACCTTGATTTTCGGTATCATGGTATCCCCGTCAAAAATAGAGCTCATTTTATACACACCGCCGAATACCGGCGCGGATTTACTGCAAACCAGATTTTCGCCAACCCCCATGCTGTTGATCTGCGCCCCCTGTGATATCAGGGACTGGATGAGATATTCATCCAGGGAGTTCGAAATTACGATATTACAGTCCTCCATTCCTGCCGCATCCAGTGCCGTGCGGATTTTCTTGGATAAATACGCCATATCCCCGCTGTCGATGCGCACACCCTGCAGACGATAGCCGTTTGGCTCCAGATATTCCTTCGCCACACGAATCGCATTCACCAGACCGCTTTTTAAGGTATTATAGGTATCCAGCAGCACCGTACAGCTGTCGGGATACGTTTTTGCATATGCCAGAAATGCATCATATTCACAATCAAAGGACTGTACAAAGGAATGTGCCATGGTTCCCAGAACCGGCATACCGAATTTTTGTCCGGCATAGGTGGTTGCCGTACCTGCCACACCGCCGATAAAGGCAGCTCTGGCACCATAATTCGCTGCATCAAAGTTATGCGCGCGACGGGCACCAAACTCCATAATGGCTCTGCCCTGCGCTGCTTTGACGATACGCTTTGCCTTTGTTGCAATCAGGGTCTGATGATTGACACACAGCAGCATTGCCGTTTCCAGCAGCTGTGCTTCGATAATCTTCGCCTTTACGCGAATCAGCGGTTCATACGGGAACACCGGTGTTCCTTCCTTCACCGCAAAGATATCACCGGTAAAAATGAAATGCCGCAGATATTCCAGAAATTCATCATTAAAGCGGTTCAGCGAACGCAGGTATGCAATATCACTATCCTCAAAATGCAGATTCTGGATATATCCGATAATTTCCTCCAGCCCCGCAAACACCGCATAGCCGCCGCTGTCCGGATTTCTGCGATAGAACAGGTCAAAGGTAACGATGCGATCCTTATGATCGGAATTGAAGTAGCACTGACTCATAGTCAGCTCATAAAAATCCATGACCAGACTAAGGTTCCGCTCATCACGAAAATCAAATTTATAATCCAGACTTTTCATAATCAATCCTCTCTTTCCAGTGAGGAAACGATACAGATACCGTTTGCCTCCATGTTGCGGATACTGAATTCATTGCAGGATACAGCATCATGAATCCCCTCGATATGATAGGTATCCACACAGCTCAGCGGTATGATGATCCGCTGGTCTGTCTTATTATGCTCATTCAGCCATGCATTCAGACATAACGCAAACTGCAGAATGCAGATATCGGTACAGCAGCCGGTGATGACGATATCACGATAGCTGTCCATACGCTCCGTTAAAAAGCTTTGAAAATCCGGACACGTAAAGGTATTCGTGGAATTTTTGCGCATCAGCTCCTGTACATGCGGCTTCAATTCCTGAATGACCTCGCTCTCCGTAGTTCCGATGACACAATGGGTCGGATAGGAATTAAATTCACGCGTCTTTGGCGGATGGGAATCTGCAATAAAAATAACCCGCTGCTGTGCATCCTTGATCAGTGCTTCTATATGCACAGTGACTGCATTGATCGCTTCATCATGCAATGCTCCTTCATGTACAAAGCCCTCAATCATATCTACAACAAATATGATGGGATCCTTCAGCTCTTTCATTGAAAGAGGTTCATATGCTTCTAAAAACTGTTCATTTACTCTAGCCATGGGGAATCTCCTTTAAAATTTTACCTATACGATATTTATTATAGTCTTTTTTTCTTCATTTTGAAACAGAATGCGCATAAATTCCATTCCTTTTCAACCATCTATCCCAATTTTTTACCGTTTATCCCATAATCTTGTAAATCCTATAAAATAGTGTTATCGTTTTTTCAGAAGCTATTCTTTGAAAGGGAGATGCACATTGAAGCATATAAAAACAAAGCGTTCAAAAACAAAACCACAGACCGTAGCGGACAGAATAAGAAGCAATGCGGAAGAACAGGCACAAATTGATCTTAGCCGTATTGCCATATCATATAATTCGCCACAACCAGAAAAAATGCATGCAAATGCCTTTCTACAAAATCATCATATTTATATAAAAGATCAAAATCCGGCAACACTTGCTCATGAGTTTGGTCATATCATACAGCGCTCCCACAACACCATCCCCGTTTCTCAAAGACAGCTGGGAAAATCTGTCAATCAGAACCATGCTTTAGAAAAAGAGGCAGATATGTATGCAGAAGGATTGCTTACAAATACAATAACGTTTCCACAAAAGAAAGGTAATACCCTGCGTGCGATTTCACAAAACGTAATTCAATTTCAGGGGGCTGAAGAACAGGCGATTACCAAAACAGAGGGAATCCCTCGAGCCAATGTCGTTTGTGATGTGGATTTATATAAAATAAATCAGAAAACATTTGAAAAGCTGCGATCTGCCCGCAGAGAATGGGCTTTACAGCTTTATACGGAGCTCATCGCAAAGGAGCCATACCAAAGTGCAAATGCTCAGGATAAAGAAACATATAAAGAGGATATAAATACCATGGTGAGCACCTATGTCACAGAACAAACAGGAGTTATGAAATGTGAAGAGGCTGCTGATATGATCTACACAAATTTAAGGCGTCAGACCAATTTTAAAAAGACGATGTTTTATTGTTCTGTCATTCCTTATATAAAAAGCCATCAAAGACCCAGCCTGGAGCACGCAATCATCATAACCTCCAGTAAAGATATCAAACCGTTTTTATCTACAGCAGATTCATTTGGATATTCTATCCTGACTGCTCCGGATGAGATTTTGAAAAATGCCTTGGTTCTGGACGGATGGAGGCATTCCATATGTTCCTTGACTGCCTTTCTTCAAGGTGATAATCCATGGACGTGTGTTCATTCATCGCAAAGTTCATCAACATCAAAGTTATTCTTTAAGGTGCTTACTACCAGAATGGCGGAACCGATGTTTCCTACGTTTTTATTTGAAAGCCAGAAACAATTTCTCGATACACAAATACAATCATTTAACGAAAACAACGACCCCCTCAGAGATAAAAAGATTGCGGATAACAGGAGTGCATATGAACCATACGATTATCATTTGCAGAAGGATGGTATTGTTACCTGGGTAGAGAAGAAACCACGACGAAAACGCAAGAAAGCGTTTTCAATCGTATGAAAAAGGATAAGAAAAATAAAAGGAATCTCAGATAATCTGGCTGCATTTACTACTGGAAGCTCACTGCTTCTCTTCTTTTCCTCAATATATTTCCCTTTCCATCCGCTGCGGCTTTCCTACAGCCGTGGTTTCGTCAGTATATGCATAAGTTCATTTCATAAGCAGAGCATCATCCATTATGTGAGTATTTAGCCGCATCAATGGCAAGGACAATCATCAAAGCGAGCAGAGCATGACCTTCCTGCTGAATATTCAGCACGTAGGTATCCGTAAAATGAAAGAGCTCCTTACTGGCATGCATGATCAGACCCTCACGTTCACTGATAACATCATATTCCCATTCCATTAAATCACCATAGATTGCCCAGTCATTGCAGGAGAGATGAGATTTCGGTTTGAAAAAGGAAAGCTCCTTTTCAATCATGCCAAAGCATTCGTCGTTCATATACATACGAAAGCGTGGCAGAAAGGTAAACACCTCTTCCTTGATTTCGCCGATTTCCTCCTTATACGCATTATAAATGACAAGTCTGTGTCCCCAGGACATCTTCCCCTCCACTGTATATACGCTGTTTCCTGCTTCATCATATATATCATAGCTATCAAACCAGGAAAACATACGCTGTTTAAACAATAGTTTCATAGGCCAGTACCTCTTTCCTTTTGTTTCTATTATACAGGAAGCGAAGAAAAATGGAAATCCTCACATATCAGGTTCTTACTCACCTACAAAGAATATATAAAGAGCTTTCAAAATGAAGGATATCTTGCAGTCATGTTTGAAAGCTCCTACATTCGCTGCCTACACACGAAGAAACATTACATATTCACATAAGTACAGGTTTTCCATACAGCTGCTATAGAAACAGAGAAAAAAACTGAAAGATAAACAAAGAGGCAAGATAAGGCACGAGCAGCATGACGGCCAGAGAAAGCAGAAGCAGTTTTTTCCCGTATTCATGATATACTGCCTGCAGCGTCATGATACAGGGAATGCTGAGCAGGACATACACCATAAAACTGAACGCGCGGATACCGGCATCAGGAGTGGTCCACAAGCGGCGGATATGCGATACCTGTGCGTCATTTTGCGGCTTTACCGATACATCGGTATGCAGAAAAAAGGTTGCACTTTCCTTCAAGGCACTTCCCCCTCGATGCAGGATTTCGCGTATATCCTTTGCTGCATTGATTGTCGCGCCAGCATTGGACGGCGGTGTCTGCAGGACCGTATCAAAGAAGCCGACAATCGTTTCCTTGGCGATGATGCCCCCGGGCAGTGCCGCCACACACTCCCAGCGATCACCAAATCCCAGCGGAGCAAATATCGGCTGCACAAGCCTTGCGCCCTGCGCTAGATAGCTGGTTTCTACATTTCCGCTTGGAAAATAGGTAAGCCCCCACAAAATCACCATCGCCCATAAAACGATACCGCATGCCTTTCGCACATAGCTTTTTACTTCCTCCTTCACCTTGTGAAGCACGACGCGCAGAGAAGGAAGCCGATAGGGTGGCAGCTCCAGCACCATCATCGCATCATCGTGAAAAATCGGAAAGCGGGATGCAAGCAGCGCTAAAACCAGGGCAAGCAGGATTCCGATTCCATAGATACTCAGCATCATCAGTGCCGCCTTATCAGGGAAAAAGGCGGAAGCAAACAGTACATATACCGGCAGCCTGGCACCACAGGACATAAACGGCACAAGCAAGGCAGTCAGCCGCTTCTGCTGTTCATTATCGAGTGTCCGGGTCGCATAAATGGCAGGGACATTGCAGCCGAACCCCAGCATGAGGGAGACAAAGCTTTTTCCGCTGAGGTGAAAGGTATTCATCAGACGATCCAGCAGAAAGGCAATTCGCGCCATATAGCCGCTTTCCTCCAATAGCGATAAAACGAAATACAGAAGCGCCATCAGCGGCACAAAGACAAGCACACCGCCGACCCCTGCCAATATTCCCTGCAGCAGAAACTGCCGCACGACGCTCGGCGCCCATTGCAGAGCAAAGGAAACATAGCGTGCCAGTACATCCTGCAGCAGATAGTCGATATAGGCATTAAGCGGCGCAGACGCCTGAAATACAAAGAGCAGAAGGAAGGAAAAGACCACCAGAAACAGCGGAAGCCCCAGCCATTTATGCAATACGAAAGCATCGATACGTTCACTTTTCGCATATCGCTTTTTCGGATCCTGTACCACATTGTGCATCAGGGATTCCACAGCACGGCAATACCCTGCGCGCACATTCTCTTCGTTCATATCCCGACACAGCTTCTGCAGCACTACCGGATCCATATGCCAGGCCTCCAGTTGCTTCATGACAAGCATGTCCTCCCGCATACAGCCCATGGCAAGATGATGCAGCAGGCGTGCATCAGCCTCTGCATGCGATGGTACATGCTGCTCGATATACGTATACAACGATGTATAGATTTCATCTTCTTCCTCATTCAGCAACGGATGGTAAAACACCGTCCTTTGTTCCACCTGCCTTTGAATTGCCTGACGCACCTCACGATAATGTCTGCGGTCAAAGGCGGAATACGCCAGTATCTCCATTCCAAGGCGCCTTGAAAGGGCTGCTGTATCGATATGAATACCATAGTCTTTAACCTCATCCATGAAATTGAAAATCAACAGCATGGGAATCTGCAGCTCACGCAGAAACAGCGTCAGCATGAGATTTCGCTGAAGATTGGTCGCATCCAGCACATTGACGATCAAATCGACCTGCTGACTTTGAAGATATGCTGCCGTTATGCTTTCCTCATTGCCATTATTCGTCAAGGAATAGGTACCCGGAAGGTCTATAATATGATAGCTGTCTCCTCCCCAGCATACATTGGCTTCTTTTTTTTCAACGGTAACCCCCGGCCAGTTTCCAACCTTGAAATCCGCATTGCTGAGCGCATTGATCCACGCACTCTTTCCCACGTTCGGATTTCCGACAAAGGCCACATGATAGTTCATTCCAGCACCTCCCCTTCGATACAAGCCGCATCCTTATTACGCAGAATCAGCTGATTACCTGCCGCAAAATACAGACACGGATCCTGCATTGGCGCACTGCGCAGCTTGCGTATCTGCATACCCGGATATATCCCAAGATAAAACAGGCGGTCCTTCTCTTTTTTACACATATGGACGTTCGTAACGACCATGGTTTTTCCCACTGCTGCATCACATAGCTTCATAGTTCATCACCTGTTTCTCAGTATAGTATGCATACTGAAAAAACACCGTCATAAAAAGACGATGAAACGCGGTTCTATTTTTCATCTCTTATGAATATATTTTCATTCAAATGAAAAAATTCATTTTTTTATTTTCATTTTGAAGGTTTGCGTATATAATATAAACAGGCTAAAGGAGGAAATTACTATGGCTAAGCTAGATTATGTTAAAGAAGCAGTCGTCAAACGCAATCCGAATGACGCAGAATTCATTCAGGCTGTTGATGAAGTCCTGCTGTCACTGGAAAAAGTCGCAGGTAAACATCCGGAATATATCGAAAAAGGCGTATTCGAAAGAATCGTCGAACCGGAGCGCCAGATCATCTTCCGTGTACCCTGGGTTGATGACAGCGGTAAGCTGCAGGTAAACAGAGGATTCCGTGTGGAATTCAATTCTGCAATCGGACCTTACAAGGGCGGACTTCGTTTCCACCCGAGTGTAAATATCTCTATTATCAAGTTTCTGGGCTTTGAACAGATATTCAAAAACTCTTTGACCGGTCTTCCAATGGGCGGAGGAAAAGGTGGAAGCGACTTTGATCCGAAGGGAAAAAGCGATGCGGAAATCATGCGCTTCTGCCAGAGCTTCATGACAGAGCTGTGCAAGTATATCGGACCGGATACTGATGTTCCTGCAGGTGATATCGGTGTCGGTGGACGTGAAATCGGTTATATGTTCGGACAATACAAGCGCATTCGTAATGAGTTCACCGGTGTTCTGACCGGAAAGGGCTTAAACTGGGGTGGTTCTCTTGCCAGAACACAGGCAACCGGCTATGGTCTGTGCTATTTCACAGAGGCCATGCTGCAGGCGAACGGCACATCCTTCCAGGGCAAGAAAGTCGTTGTCAGCGGAAGCGGAAACGTAGCCATCTATGCTGCGGAAAAAGCAACACAGCTGGGGGCAACGGTAATTGCCATGAGCGATTCCAGCGGTTATATCGTTGATGAAAACGGTGTGAATCTGGATGTGATGAAGGAAATCAAGGAAGTAAAACGCGGACGTATCAGGGAATATGCAGATGCGGTTGCCGGTGCGACTTTCCATGCGTCAGAAAGCATCTGGAATACCCCATGTGACATCGCATTGCCTTGTGCGACACAAAATGAGCTGCATAAGAAGGATGCGGAGACGCTGATCAAAAACGGCTGTATCGCTGTATGCGAGGGTGCCAACATGCCGACAACACCGGATGCCATTGAGGTATTACAGGCAAATAATGTTCTGTATGCTCCGGGCAAGGCAAGCAATGCAGGCGGTGTCGCAACCTCAGGACTGGAGATGTCACAGAACTCCGCTCGTCTGTCCTGGACCTTTGAAGAGGTGGATGCCAAGCTGAAGGACATCATGGAAAACATCTTCCATACAGTGTCTGATACTGCTATGGAATACGGTCTTGGTAAAAACTATATGGCCGGAGCAAATATTGCAGGCTTCATCAAGGTTGCTGATTCCATGATTGATCAGGGTATCGTATAAGAAAAAAAGATAGGCGGCTGTCATGAGACAGCTGCTTTTCTTATAGCCATTCCTTTTACTCTTATTCTTTTCTTACAAACCTTTTACGATTCCATGACATTCAATACTCTCTATGTCATCTGTGCTATACTGTTAACAGCTAAGTAAGCATCCATGCGGAACTTACAGAAAGGATAGATATGAAAAAGAAACGCATTTTGTGGATCATCATCGCTATCTTCCTGGTATATACATGCTGCACGTATAGCGGTGCCATGAAGCTTCGAGCATTCCTAATCACAAAGGATCCATCCGTATACATGAACAGCATCCACGTGTCTGCTTTTGGAAAACCGTATTATGTCTTTCAAAAAGCAATGCTTGCCCATGATACAGGGAATGCGATTGGTGTTTTCGAATGTCACCGCTATACTCTTTTTGTGCATGTGGAATATGACGGATTTCCATAAAATTATTTTTTAATAACCTCTAAATATCTGAAATATCTGAAACTCATTCTTTCCTTGTCATTGTATCGAGCACTGTGCTATGCTTTATTCAAAAGGAGATCAATATGGCAAATACAACAGAGAAAGATAGGGCCTGGGCAGAGGCAAAGAAACGCTGCCGTAAATACCCGGCATATTCAATTGGCAAAGCAGTTGGGGATGTCACCAAAATCACTTCTGAAAAATATCCCTTCCCCAAAAGAACAATGGAAGCTGCCGGTAAAGCAATGGATTCATGAGCTGGCAAGAAAAAAAGGTCTGATGAAAGATGATAAACTCCCCTTTTAGATAAACTCCCCTTTTAAAGAAGAAAACACAGAAAATTAAACGCTGTGTTTTTCATTCAATAAAAAACACACTGTATCGTGTGTTTATTCGTCAATCTCCATATGACGCTTAATAATTGTGGAAATCATATCCGCTGCCAGCTGCGGATCATCATTGCATACGATGTACTTGTAATTATTAACCATTTTGATTTCCTTACTTGCCTTGGCTAAACGCTGCTGTACAATTTCCTCCGGCTCACTTCTTCTGCCCCGTATCCGTTTTTCCAATTCCTCCATGCTTGGCGGAATAATGAAGATGGTCAGCGCCTCCGGACATTTTTCACGTACCTGTGTAGCGCCCTGTACCTCGATTTCCAGCAATACATTCTTGCCTTCCTTGCGCAGCTTCTCTACCTGTGACATCGGAGTACCATAATAGTTCCCTACAAATTCTGCCCATTCCAAAAGCTCGCCGTCATGGATTGCCTGTTCAAATTCTTCCTTTGTTGTAAATATGTAATCAACGCCATCTTGTTCACCCTGTCTTGGTGATCTGGTTGTCATGGAAATGGAATACGCCAGCTTTAAGGATTCATCATTCATAAAGCAATTACGCACAGTTCCTTTGCCTACACCGCTTGGTCCGCTGATAATAATCAATAAACCTTTTTTCATGAGCACACCCCTTACTATTCTTACATTTATTTTACTAGTGCAGGCAGGGTATGTCAAACGTGTTTCTGTTTTTTTTAGGCTTTTTGAATAAATTAACTACTTTTTAGCTATAATCGTAAAAAAGATTGCACATTTCTTGATCTTTTCACTTAACAGTCATAAAAAGCATTAGTGAATTCCCTTATCTGGACAAATGTTTTGCTTTTTATGAACCTATTTAGCATATAGAGGTTCCTGCTGTTTCGTATCATACGCAGGAATGGATGCGACAAAAACAAGGCAGTCCTTACCGCCGACAAGCGGTGTTCAGCTGCTGAAAGCTATTTAATAACTGTAAGGAATGAATGAAAGCATAAGAAAAAACGCTTCTAGCAAGCGGTTGAACTACCGAAAGGCCGGGGCTTTTGCGGATGAATTAGATGTGAATGCAATGTATTATTTATATAGTTTCTCATAGACCGACCTCTCCTTTTTTTGTATTTACAGTGTAGCATATATTCTGTCAAAATACAGATTATAAAGAAAATCCTATCTGGAGAAAGAAGAAACACAGATTCCATTTTGGAAACAGTCACACATATCACGCAAGAATTCACTTCGAATCAAAAAAACAGTTCGCAGACAAAGCTTAAAAAAAATTAGAGCAGTATAAGAAATAGAAAACCTCACAAGATAGAAAAGCAATTTCGATTTTATGATTGTATTCAAGCTTCGCTATTCCATAAAGCAGCTGCACATGTGTCTCTTCCTATAGTATAATGCTCAATTCTCTATTTTTCAGCCGCAAACATATGAAAGTTAGCGCTCAGCATGCCCTTTTGGTATGATATAATGGAGTAGCGAGGTGATTTTATGGCATTAGATGGATTACTGCTTCATCAGGTACAGAAAGAGCTGCAGAGCTTTCTGCCTGCCAAGCTAACAAAGCTGCAACAGATCAGCGATACCGAGATGCTGTTTACAATACGGACACCAAAGGGAACACGACGATTGATGATTTCCTTACACAGCGTATACAACCGTATCAATCTGACTCAGGAATCATATACCACGATGGAGACACCGGGGAATTTTCTCATGCTGCTGCGAAAGCAGATTGACGGAGGAATCCTTCGTTCTCTGAATCAGGTCGGTCTGGATCGCATTTTGCATATGGTGATCGAGGCAAGGGACGAGCTTGGTGATATCCATGACCGGCATCTTTATATCGAACTCATGGGGAAATATGCAAATATGATTCTGATGGATGAGGAGGGGCATATTCTGGATGCCTTAAAACGCATTCCGCCGTTTGAAAACAACCGCCGCACCATTCATCCGGGAGCGCTTTATCAGCTGCCTGCACCGCATACCGGAAAGCAGGATCCCTATCATTATGAAAAAATAGATCCAAGTGAATCCTTTACCAAACAGTTTCACGGGTTTTCTCCGCTGCTTTCCAGAGAAGTGCAGTATCGTATGGCGCAGGGTGAAAACTTCGATGAAATTCTGGAACAGATTCGTACATCCGATACACTGTATCTGAGTGACGTGCAGGACAAAACCCAGTTTCACTGCATACCTTTGACACATCTGGAGGTGGAAGCACGGCAGTATCCGCTGATGAAGGGTATGGATCTGCTCTTTTTCCAGAAGGAGGAAAAGGTTCGCATCAAGCAGCAGAGTGGTGATCTGTTTCGTGCCGTGCGCAAGGAGCTGCATAAGAATACTTCAAAATACCCAAAACTGCAGCAGACGCTGGAGGAGGCAATGGATTGCGATAAATACAGGGAATACGGTGATTTACTGTTTGCCTACATGGGAAGTATCGAGCGCAGGGAAACCGTCACACTCCCCTCTTTTGAAACTGGTAAGGATATCCATATTCCGTTGGACATGCGCTTTGATATCAAGGGAAATGCCAACCGCTATTATCAGAAATACCACAAGAGCAAGCGGGCACAGGCTATCCTTCAGGAACAGCTTGCCCTATGCGAAAAGGAAATCCGCTACTTTGAATCCATGGAGGTCCAGCTGGAACAGGCGACCGTACAGGATGCTATGGAAATTCGGGAGGAGCTGGCACGACAGGGCTATGTCAAGGCTGTTAAAACCCGCATACGAAAGAAAAAGAAGCAGGAGCTTCCACATTATGAGACCTTTGCATTCGATGACGTATATATCTATGTTGGTAAAAACAATCTGCAAAATGATTACGTTACCTGGCGTCTGGGAAAAAAAAGCGATATGTGGCTGCATACCAAGGATGTGCATGGAGCCCATGTGGTAATCACCTGTGAGCAGCCGGATGAGGAGCTTCTGCGCAATGCCGCCATGCTTGCCGCCTGGTACAGCAACGCCCGCTATTCCTCCAGTGTTCCTGTGAATTACTGCACGATTCGCCAGTTGAAAAAGATTCCCGGAAACAAGGGCAGCTTTGTTTCCCTGTCAAATTACAAAACCATTTATATCGATCCGGAACCGGCACAGATTCAAAAACTGATCGACGAACATCTGATTACACAGAAAAAGCACTAAAAGGATGAAGGCAGAAACAACAGCTTTACAGAAGTTCGCATAGATGCCTGTATCCTAAAAGCTTTCCCCATCCCTGTATCCGTATATGCTGATATGGGGTTCTTTCTTCTTACCTGAGGAATGGTCCAGTATCTGCATAAAAGAAGACTGGAATAATGTTAGCTTCTTTCCCGATTGCGGGTAAGCTTAAAACGGGAGGCTTCAACACGATTGGTTTTATCAATAGAAGTTGAATTCTCCCTGTTGCTAAAGTAAGAAAAAACTTAAGTATACATCCTGGCTTTCTGTCATGGAAATCAAACCTATTGCGGATACTCTTTTCTGTGGATACAATTTCATTATCTCAATTATTTTTTTCAATTCTATATTAAGCAGGTTTATTTTCTTCCTGCTTTTCTTATACGAAAAACAGATGAAATCTTTGATACACAGTTGAACTGCAAAACGAATTCATCCTTTTCCATGTACGGCGCAGCTGTTTTTTTCACGATTTCCATATCCTGAGAGAAAGAATCAGCAGTACCTGTTCTCCTAATGATCACATGCTGTTATCGGCTCTGAAAATACAGGCGCAGCCTGTGAATTCCTGCAAACAGTACCCCCTCAGCAAGCACAATACACAATGCGATGCCCAGCAGATCCCAGGGCAATATATACTCCGTATTCGCGTCTGTTAACCCGATATCGGATAATGTAGAAAACATCATTGCACTCAAGACCCCGATGTTAATCAGATAAAGGCCCGCCAGCACCAGCAGCACGACCTGTACCACATCCGGCAGAAATTCCTGCAAAATCAAAAATAAGGTCTGGATGACAGCTCCCATAGCCAGAAACATCAGACAGCCCATCAACACACCATCAAAAAGGAAATAGCCGCGAAGCAGCTCTGCCGCAGCAATACACACTGCCGTCATCAGCATACTGAACATAAATGCTGCTATCATGATTTTCATACGGGAGAGAACCGGCAGCTCCCGTTTGCTGAAAAGATACATGAGCATACAGGTATACAAAACAAAGACCAATGCCGTATTGACAGAATCAGGAAAAAACAGGCTATAGGCGATACAGGCAACCAGTAAAATCGATGCGGTAAGCTTTTGTGATTTCTGCATACTGCTTCATCTCCTCTTACATTACTATAAAAGCATATAGATACTATACCACATTGCAATGGTTCTCACAAGCCATCATACGTATAGCTTTCCAACATGTAAGAAAGACATCCTCAATTCAGTCATATACCCAAACAGGAATCGTTTTTTGCATTGTGTTTGACCTTTCATTAATTCTTATATGCTTCAGGGTGCGGGCATCATTGTTGAAAAAAAGAAGTAAATTTCCTCTTGTAAGGGGCTATTACTTCTTTTTTACAGATTCATCTGTTCTCCATTATGACGAAGCACTATGTTCGTCTGTATCCATATCAAATAGATAATGCTTACGGATTTTCTCCAGTACCTTCCATACACAGCTCATATTCGGACGAAAGGTCACAAGATCCCCCCTTGTGAACGCATAGGACTGGCCGTCACTGCCACTCACAACTGCTGTTCCTTCGATTATCAGACATGTTTCACAACGTTCATCATATTCCGCATCCCATTGAGCAGGCTCATGTTCCCAAATCGGACAGGATTCCAAGAGCCTGCGTTCCTTATCATTTGGCTTTCTTATGTATACATCTTTCATCATAATCTCCTTTATAAATTCGGGTAATGCTTAGCCTTTACATCAATCCAGGATACCTTTTGATTATCCGGTACCGGCTGGAAATAAGCCTCCAATCCATCCTGGAACATTTCATCCAGCATTTTTGCATCGTTATCATCAAACGAAATCGGTCCGACAATATTTTTTCGTCCAACACCACCGCCAATTCCACCTACCTGCAGGGTAGCATAGCGAAAGCCTGCCTTATAAGCCTTGTAGGCCATCGGCATATTTTTAAACAGGACGAAAATCGGTTCCAGATCACCTAACCGATCCTGCTGCCATCTCTTTCCGGCTTCCTCTGTCGATATCGTTTCCAGTTCAACACCTACCGGACATGCCATTTTATAAATGCTGGACAAAAAGGAATTGCTCGCACCTTCATCATCAACAATATACACCTTTTTACTATTCGTCCTGTACAGCCACTGCGTACATACCTGCCCATGTATCAAACGACTGTCTATTCTGACTAAACCTATGCGTGCCATTTTTCATCACCGTTCCTTAGTTTTCAATTTTGATCCAGTTTTTACCGACAGAACCTGTTACCTTCATATAATCCATCACGCGCTCCTTATAGCCTGCCCACATAATATCGCCTGCCATTCTTGCGCCAATATTCTCTCCGTTCTGATAACGCCCGTCATGGAACAGACAATCCAGTCCATAATTATAAGCATCAGTCCCCATGTTCACCTTCTGTGTACCAATTCGGCAGCATTCCGCAATATTTTCAAACCCTGAGAATGAGCCGCCATGGAATACCAGAGGTACATCCACCAGGTTCTTTATTTCCTTTAATCGCTCAAAATCAATATCCGGTCCCTTTCCGGTATACTCTCCGTGTGCTTCACCAATGGATACCGCTAGACAGTCACAGCCTGATTTCTCAACAAACTCTTTTGCTTTCACAGGATCTGTCAGATATTCATCGCGCTTTTCTTCGTAGTCACAACCATCCGCAATCTGTCCAAATTCCGCTTCCACTGTGATGCCAAGAGGTGCACAGATATTCTTAAACTCCGCGACCTGCCGTGCATTTTCCTCAAAGCTCAATGCACTGCGGTCCACCATAACACCTGTAAATCCGCCATAAATCGCTTTTACACAGGCTTCGAAGCTATCTCCGTGATCCAGATTCAGTGCAATCGGTATCCGTACCTCATTCGCCATTGAACAAATCAGTTTCCCAAAGGAAACAATATCCTTATGATTATCCGGCAAAACATCAATAATAAGAGGTGAATCCAGCTCAACAGCTGCTTCTATACAAACTCTGACAGAGTCTTCATTAAAAACATTCGGTGCCAGAACACCATATCCCCCTTCCTTCGCCTTTTCTAAGATTTCCAACATTGATACCAACATAATTTCATTCCTTCCTTTCTATGCTATGTTCTTCCAGACGCCGAATCAGCTTAAGCATGTCCTGCATGACATTCACTGCAGCATCTTCAAACAGCAACTCATGCTTCTTGTGTTCATAATATTTATAAAAGATATTCTCTGCACCGGCATAGTTTAATTTCCGTATGACGACATCCAACTCACGGGTATAATTGGAAAACACATCCTCATACCCGCTCATAAATAAAATCGGAAGATATTCGGGAAGCTGTGAAATCCAGTCTTCCGTCATATACAGAGAACACAGTGTAATTCTGTTTAACATATACTGCATAGAGTAAGAAAGCTGACAGCAGGCGTCACGTTTCAGTTTTTTCTGTTCACGAGGCTTTGATACTCTCTCTTCAAGAAAGGTATCCATATTATCAATGCCATAATGGGAGAGAATATAGTCTTCCGTTTTTTCAGCCGGTTCCGTATCCGCTTTTTTGCGACATTCCTTTGCATATATGTTCATTGCCTTTCTATACAGAGAGGGAAAACCGTAGTCACCGCATAAGATCAATGCATTGCAATTGCTTGTCATGATTGCATACTGCTTTGCCAGCATACTGCCGAAACCAAAGCCGATCAATGCATGAATATAGGACTTCTTCTGTTCCTTCTTTGGCATGGCATCCTTAACAACCAGATAAAACATTGTTTCCGCATCCTCGATAAAGTGTCTATAGGTATGTCTTGCACTGATTTGACCGGGACCGTTTCTATATACAGACCTTCCATGACCAACCAAATCGTGTCCAAAGGCTGCATAACCATGTTCGGCAAAAAACTGAAGCAGATGCATATAGCGCTCAATATGATCATATAGGTCGTGTAAAATTTGTATATAACCTTTCACCGGGCCATCTGGAAGCCATGCGCAACCATATAGCTCATCCTCGCCATCTCCGCTTAAAAAACGGTATTCCTGCAGCTTCATAAGCCTATCTCCTTAATTTTGCATATTTTTTCTGCATATTGCTTTTTGGTTTTCTAACATTTTTCGAATACAGATTGCGCAGAGCAACGAAGACTAGATATGCTATAACCAGCCAGATCATCCAGGATGATGCAACATCAAACATATCAAATGCTTCTCGTTTTTCCTGCGATCCGAAAGAGGTGTCTACAGATTGTGTCCCCCCCTTGCTGATAAACCAGTAAATTGCAAGTGTGAGCCCTGTCAGCTTAACGAACAGCAGTTTCTTATTCTTCATCACGGAGCCCCTGTTGTATTCCTTCCACATACAATGCAGCAACTACACTTCCCGGATCGACCATACCAATGGAATTTTCCTGACGGAATGCCAGCCTTCCATGCCTTGCCTGCATCATTTTAGCTTTCTCCACACCTTCTCTTGCAGCAGTGACAGCACATTGCAAGGCTCTTGCTTTCCCTTCATCTACATGCTCAGCATAGGCACGCTGTGCCGGACAAAGCGCATCAAGAAATGTTTTCTCCCCCTCTTTTGCACCGCCGAGTGTCATGACACCTTCTATCATTGCCTGAAACAATACCGCAAGCTCAGCATCCTTCAGTTCTTCTTTTCCTTTCAGCTGTTTTCCAATCTTCATAAAGCCGCTGGAAATGAGTGTCCCCATGGAAGATGAGGCGATGCTGTTAAATTTTTTTCCTGCCATATATATCATTTTACCAATATCATGTTCATCACTATCCGTGACAAATTCATCCGCAATGCGAAATCCATCGCGCATAACAACACCGAGATCTCCATCTCCACCAGCAGAATCCAGCGCAGTCAATTGCTCTACATGCTCCTGAAATATCAAATTCCATGCGTGGAATACACGCTTTATACCCTCTGTTTTCATTTTGACTCTCCAAACTGTTTAAACATCGGGGTATCTGCCGCAGCATCCATCAATCGCTTCAGTTCCTCATCAACCTTCAGTAAAGAGATAGACAAGCCGGTCATTTCCAGTGATGTCGCATATTCTCCGACATACGTTCTATGAACTCGTATTCCCGCATCTTTTAGCAAACGGTGTACCAGCCCAGTAATCAGATACTGTTCTTCTAATGGAGTAGCTCCCAGACCGTTGATCAATACACACACCTCATCATCATGCCGCAGCTGCAAATCCTGCATGACAGGCGGTACAATTTCCTTTACGATATCATCCGCCGAGCAAATCTTTCCTCTGCGAAGCCCTGCTTCTCCATGAATTCCCATACCGATTTCCATTTCATCATCCGCTATCGTAAAGCTGGGATGACCGATTCTTGGGACAGTGCAGGGGCTCAAAGCAACACCCATGGTTGCCACGAGTAGCTTTGTTTTTTCCGCAATCCGATACACCTCATCCAGTGGCAGCATTTCCGCAGCAGCTGCACCTGCACATTTATACACAAAGAAAATGCCTGCAACACCTCGACGAATATTTTTTTCCTGTTCCTTTGCACGTGGACCGCTTGCCACATCCTCACCGGCAATCGACAGACATACTTCAATATCCTCCTCCATCTCTGCCATTTCCGCAGCCATCTGAAAATTAAAGATATCCCCGTTATAATTTCCAAAGATATAGAGAACTCCCGCTCCGGAATCAATGGCTTTTGTGACGTCAAGCATCTGTTCTGAGCTTGGTGATTGAAAGACATCACCTACACTGCAGCCATCCAGCATTCCTTTACCGACATATCCCAGAAACAGCGGAAGATGACCGCTTCCTCCACCTGTTGCGATTCCTACCTTTCCTGCAATTTTATGCTTGGTTATCAGGCAATGCGCATCCTCATTCACACACGTATAATACGACGGATGTGCCGCATACAGCCCGTACAGCATTTCATCAATAAAGCGCTCCGGCTGATTGATAAATTTTTTCATAGTCAATTCTGCTTCCTCCTTTTTGAATTACACACCCAGAATACCCAGACCTCCAAGTGCGATGGCAATTACCAGCAGTACCAGCGTAACCTTTAACACGGTGCCGCCTTTCTTCAGATAAGCGTAAACACCAAAGACTGCAAGAAGTGAGAGTATACCCGGGGCAATCGGATTAAACAGCAGCTCCTGAATACTGATCATATCCTTTGCCCCGTATGGAATTTCATAGATAACAGCTACATTGACGTTTTGTGCTGCCATAGTACCCATCACAAACAATCCGACAATAGAGAAGAAGGTTACGATTTTCTGCACTGCATTATTTTGCAGTATATTCATTGCTGAATCGGTTCCCAGCTTATAGCCCATGTTGAACATGAATTTACCTTCCGATACGAGAATGACATAGAGTAGAATATCATCTACAATGGGTGCCCACAGCATCCCCTGCTGCGCAAAGCCCATAAAGAAGGTGGAGATAAGTGGCTTCAATGTCGCATAATTCAGGGTATCACCAACACCGGCAAAAGGCCCCATCATGCCGTTTTTAACACTGTTGATCAGATCTTCGGAAATCAGCTGATCTTCAGGCACCTGATCCCGCTTTTGTATCGCTCTTTGCTCTTCCAGTGATGTAATAATACCGGGAATGATACCACCAATCATATTTTCTGTGATAAAGAACTGCATATGTCGTTTCAATCCTTTGATTTGTTCTTCCTTGTCATCCGGATACAGCTCTTCCAATGCCGGTGCCATGGTTAAACACATCCCCATTGCCTGTAAACGCTCAACATTATCCACATGGCAGACATGCAGGCGCCAGTTGAACCAAACCTTTTTCAAGGTTTTCCTGCTAAGAATATGTGTTGCCTTGGATTCCGCATTTTTGAGATTGAGTAAATCCGCAAACAGGCTTCCATTGTCTGTTTCCTTTTTTGTAAAAATCGTATAGAGCCAGGCAATAAAAATACCAAGCAGACAGCCCGGTACCGCTCCCAGACCGGAATATTGAGCAAAGAAGAAGCCTGCGATAAAGAACGGTATTAGCTGTCCCTTTCCGATGACCAGAATGACCATGGCAAATCCGAGTGCAGGCAGCAGTCCGCCTGCCAGAGAGAACATGTTGTTTGCCCAATCCGGAAGGCCGTTCATCAGAACACCCAGACTGTTTACGCCGTATTTCAATACGATGGTCATCGGCACCAGGAAAATCACCGCACGAATGAGTGGTCCGTAAAGCAGTGAGGTACGGGTAAGCTCTTTTACATTTCCGGTTTCCACTGCTTTATCCGCATGATGTACCGTCCAAACCATAGCCAAACGCTTTACTGTGTGCAGCTGCGCCATGATCAGTGCAGCTGCCGAAGAAATCACCAGACCCTGATCCAGCGATATGCCTGCCGTTATGACCATGGCCGTCGTCACAATACCGGCCGCTTCTTTGTCCACCGGCATAGCGCCTCCAACGGCAGTGAGTGCCAGATACAGCGGCTGAATAGTTCCACCAACAATACAGCCCTTTACCGGATCCCCCAAAATAACACCGGTAAGCAGTGAGATAAGCATTAAATCACAGAAGCAGTAGGTGAACGGTACAAAGATTTCACCTGCTGCCAGCCAATACAGCATCGCAAGTAAGATTGCTTGTAATAATGTCATTTTTTCCTCTCCTTTTTTCTAATGTATGCATACGTCTTCCATCCCTTATGCAGGCAAAATCACATTCTGAATACCTCCTTTCCCTATTTCTACCATGTGCTCTGCCGCTTCTTCCAAAGACATATCATCGAATTGAAATAATACTTCTAAGACCATTCCCAGATTCAAGCCGGTTACCAGACGGTAGCGGCAATGCTGAAATGCCATAAGCAGACTGTTGCAGGGACTTGCTCCGAATAAATCCGCCAACAGCAAATATTCACCATCTCGATCCTCATCGATCAGCTCCTCTGCCTTTTTGATAAATGCCTGCGGATCCATATTCTCCTTCATTCCGATGGCATGAATACAGGACGTCTGTTCTGTTCCGGCTATCATCCGAACAGTTTCTAAAAAGGCCTCTGCCAGATTCCCATGCGCTCCAATAACGATATGTTTCATTTTGACTCCTCCTTTTTGTTTCAAAAGTTTTTAATTAAATCTGTTTTTATGAAATCGTTTCCATTTACAATTACATTGTATATTTTACAGTATATTAGTCAATAGATTTCTTTTTAATTCTGAAATCAAATCTTTTTACTATTGATTCAAAATTTATATCACTTCCGAATTGTTTTGTTTCAAAAATTTACAAGCACATAAAAAAAAGACATATCATCAGACATGCCCGTATTTCTTTATTCAGTATCAAAACGGTTAACTTCTATGATCTTACCAATCTTTAACTTATGATTAAGATCACGATCAATCTTATCTGTAACCAGAGCATCGAAATCCTGAAACACGCCATATTGATAACGTGATGTTCGTTCAAACTTAACTGCCAGCGTAATCAAGATTTTACATTTACTTCTTCGCAATATGATTTCATTTAAAAACATTGCATCTTCTGTCTGTGTCCCGGGACCATCAAATCCAAGACAGCCATCCGTTCCAAAAATCGCAGCATCATAAGAAAACCGACTCGCCATATCGGATACAAACTGCCCCTCTGTACGATTTCCGCTTCGTGAATACTTCCCACCGAGAAAGACTACCTCATTTCTGCTTTCCTTTAATTCATTCATCATTTCAAAACAGTTCGTGATAATCAGTAAATTCTTGCGAAAGCTAAAGAGCTTCCCAAGCGGAAGTGCTGTAGAGCTGGGGTCAACAAAAACAACATCGTCATCGTGAATAAAGTTGATCACTTCCATACAGATTGCCTTTTTTATCTCAATTTTTTCCTGTGTTCGAACATCAATGGGTACATCGGTAAATGAATTACGTAAAACAGCACCGCCGTGCGTACGAAATAAAATGCCTTTTCTCTGTAAGAACTCCAAATCTTTACGAATGGTTTCCATTGTCACTCCAAAGTAGTCGGATAGTTCCTTAACACTTGCCTTCCCATGCGATAGTAAATAGTTTGATATTTCATCAAGCCTTTTTTCCAATCTCTTTTCCATACCCCAACTACGACAGACAACTGTATGCCCGTCATTCTCCTTTCGCAATCAAAATATTATATATTCCCTATCAAGAAATTCCCAATTTCTTATGTCTATATTCATTATACAATGTTTTTTTCATGTCGTGAAGACAGCAATCCTTGCAGAATAAAAAATAGGACACCTTCATGTCCTATAACAATACGATATTATGCTTTTCACATTCCTCCCGCATGGCATCGCTCCACTGGGAAACCTGTACTTCTCCGATATGTGCTTTGTTTAATAAAATCAAACAAATTCTGGACTGACCAATACCTCCGCCAATGGTTAACGGCAGCTCATCCTGCAACAGCATTTTGTGAAACGGCAGATTCTTACGCTCCTCACAGTCTGCTTTTTTCAACTGCTCTGCCAATGCTTTAGCATCCACGCGGATCCCCATACTGCTTATTTCCAGTACGGTATCCAGCACCGGATAATACAGAAGGATATCACCGTTTAATGCCCAGTCATCATAATCCGGGGCACGTCCGTCATGCTTTTCCCCGCTGTTCAGGGTATCTCCGATTTTCATCAGGAAGACAGTTCTATGCTGCTTTACAATCTCATACTCGCGCTCTTTTGGTGTCAGATCAGGAAAGCGGTCCTCCAGCTCCTGTGCAGTGATGAAATACACATCCTCCTGAATAAACGGCATGAGATTTTCATAAACGATATCCAGCTCCTTCTCCGTTTCCTTCAATGCCTTCATAATATTACGTACAGTCATTTTCAGAAACTCCATCGTCCGGTTCTCCCGGCTGATTATCTTTTCCCAGTCCCACTGATCGACATAGCAGGAATGCAGATTATCCAGCACCTCATCCCGTCGGATTGCATTCATATCGGTATAGATTCCTTTACCTACATTCAGATTGTACCGCTTCAAAGCCATGCGCTTCCATTTCGCAAGAGAATGAACAATCTGATAGTCCTCACCCTCAATTTCCATGATATCAAACGCAACCGGACGTTCTGTACCGTTCAAATCATCATTCAATCCGCTGCTTTTGGAAACATACAAGGGTGCGGATATACGCATCAGATTCAAATGATGCGCCAGACGACGTTCAAACAGGTCCTTGACATATTTGATGGCGATTTCCGTGGATATGATATCCAGCTTGTTTTCATAATATTTTGGTATGATCAGATCTTCAACTGCCATAGCTTCACTCCTCTTTCATATACCTTCTTATTATACATGATTTTATTTCCAAAATATATCTTTTTTTGAAATGTTTTTCAATATTCTTAATTGATTTACAATTCCTTTCATTTCGATATATACAGAAGGAAGCACACGATTTAATCAGCTTCCGCATACCGAAGAGATACAAAAAAAGAGGATGTCACACGCTTGGAAATTCAAACGCTCTTTATCCTCTTGCCTACACTATTTCATCCGTTTACATTTTCTCATACACAGCCTGTAAAAGAATACAACACACATGTCCTACTTATACTTTTTAAACATGTACAGCTTTCCGAATTCCTCTCTTTGAAATCCATTTGCCTCCAGCACATGCATGGAAGCGGTGTTGCGTTTTTCAACCAGTGCATAAATGGAGAGCACCTGCAGCGTATCAAAGGCCTCCTCGCACAAAGCACGAACCGCCTGCTGCATGATTCCCTTATGCCAGTAATGTACACCCAGCCAATAGGACAGCTCCGCACTGCTGCTGGTCTTTTTTTCACATTCCAGAAAGCCGCAAACACTGCCATCCAGCTCCACCGCACGAAATAAATACCGCTGCGGATCTGCATGCTGATAAAAATGAATCGTTGATACGGCATTAAGAAAGGTATCCGGATACAGGAATTTCCAGACTCTTTTTTTTAAATAATACGGATGCATGGACAAGCTGTGCAGCTCCATCGCATCCTCTACATCCCAGGGACGTACCATAACTGTCATATTCATCACCATGATATAGTATGCACCTTTCTGCATGGTGTAAACTCTATTACCTGTTGTTATATGACATTGAGCTTCATTTTGATACAGTATGTAGATATCTCCAACCACAAAACCGATACCGATTCCGGTATATGCCTTCAGTGTTTCCGTATATCAGCCGCAGGATAGATATGCTTAAAGCCTTATAATCATTTCCGTAAGGACCTGTTTTCAGCCGGACAATGCCTCACGTGTTACAAAAATCTCCTTACTAGTCATCATCCTGTGGATCAAAGCCTCCTGTACCTGCGAATTCGATTGATTAGATTTTTTCTTCCTGTTCACATAAATTGAAATTCACTGCAGCGCTATCGTCAGGTAATGGCATGTCCAATACAAAATCCAGCCATTCCTGAAAGCTTTCCATGCCGTCATCACCTCTTTAACATTCGTATAGTATCCTATCTGTCTTCATTATGACTAGACATGGAAAAAGAGTAATGTTTTCATATCGTGCTAAAACGGCATCTTATCCTTATTCTTCCATCGACTGAAATCCAGAGAAAGCTCATAAATTTTACGGATAATGATATAGGTACATGTTACCATTACGGAACATAAAAATGCAAGGCAGATCTGAATTCTATACATATCAAAACTCTCTCCTGTCAGACCAAGCATAAGCAGTAATAAATCGGCAAATATACCTGCAAGGATTGCAAATGCCAGAAAGGATGCAATTGCCGTTAACAGCACTTTTTTTAAGGATAACATTTCTCACACTCCTCTCTATAAACGTAACTGACTACATTGTAATTCACTTATTTTTGTATTATAATCTTTCTTCGCCATTCATAATAACCCGGTGACAGACTGTGCAGTAATATGCCTGTGCAGTAATATGCAGCTATAGCAGCGGGATACAAGGTTTGCTCTGCCAGCAGCACCTCCTGATCATTTGCAGGCTGCATCCTCACAAGGTGCTTTTTTTCAGAGAAAATACTATTGGAAGCGGCCTGTACAAACCCTGCTTTCATTTCCTTACCGCAATATGGACGAAGCATTTTCATTCCTCCTATTTCGGCAGATGTGAAACTATAGAAGCTTGGCAGTCCTTCTGCCCAGTGGTGTATACGTTCGCTTTTTATTCCTCTATATCCAATGGAACAACTGGCTTCCAAAGTTTGAATATGACCCAGCTCCCATCCATAGCCAGCTCTATCTCCTGATCCCCTATCTGATAGCTGATACCGGTAGCGAAGTTGGATTGATTATCCTTTTTCGGTATTTCTGTCCGCCCTACCATGCTGTCGATTTCTCCATCCATCATACCGCAGCGCAGACTTTCATTATCGGTTTTTTTCGTATTGTAATACAGCTGTCCGTTTACCATAAGCAGCTGCTCACTGCTTTCCGCTTTCACTATTTTCCCCTGGACGGTCTCAGCCTCTGTATCCTTGCAGCCGCCAAGGATACAGATACTAAACAGAAGAACCATATATCCCCATGTTTTCAACTTTCTCACTCCTTACTTCCATACTACTGTATCTTTAGTCACAGCGAAGAAAGAGCAGTCGCTGAATATCTTCCATATGAGCTTCCTCACATACACGATAGTGTATCCAGCCGCCGTTGCCACAGGGATATCTGTTATCAACATATTCCTTTGCATAAGGCTGCAGCTGCTCATATACCGATGCAAATTGTGTATCCGATAACCGCAGCATGACGGTAAAAGCACCCGCTTCCGGAAACACATTGCACATCAGCTTGTTACGCTTACGATGCGCAATTCCCCAGCCGTAATGGTTACCATAGGGAAAGGTAATCTCCTGCTGCGTTGCAAATGTTTCCATGAGCCATGTATTCAAACCGGCAAACAGCTCCCCACATTCCTTGCAGTGCATACACATTTCGTTATACTGAGGCTGCTCCTGCTTATTCAACATTCTTTCATACATAAACCGATCCTCCTGCCATTCGATTGTTTTTTCATTATAGCACACTTTCAACCATATGTAATTCTCTGTTCACCGTATTTTCCTTAAAATATGAAAGGAGCATCCTTCATTGCGAAAGAATACTCCTTGACTTCATTGATTAAGCTTTTACCTTAACACAGGTACCATCCGGTCCCGGTGTTGTGTTCAGATATTCAGCGATGGCTGCTTTCTGATCCGGTTTACAAGGCTTGCAGGTACCGACAACAGTGACTTCACCCTCTACCAGTGCCTCGGCAAGTCCGCTGCAGCCCGCATACCCGCAGCTGCCGCAGTTGTAGTTTGGCAGCATGCTGCTGACCTTTTCAATACGCTCATCGACTTCAACGCTTAAGAATCTGTCCGCAATTCCCAGCCCAAGACCAAGAATTGCCCCCAGAACAAGCATCATAACGATTGCAGTTACCATGTGACGACCCCTTTCTATTCCTCATGTGCAGGGTTGTTGCAGCAGGAATGATCATGACAGCCCTTGCACTGTGCTTTCAAATCCTCACATCCCTTGGGAAGCGGTGTTTTGTGATTGAAGTAAAACACCAGCGCATAAACTGCACCGAGTGCCCCCAGATACAGGACGGGAAGTAATGCCTTCATATTAAACCAGACCCATCAGTCCGCTGAAGGCAAGTGCCATGATTGCTGCAACGATCAGGGCAATCGGATTTCCTTTCCAGGAAAGCGGCGTATCACAGGCATCCAGACGCTCACGTATTGTAGAGAAGATGTACAGCACCATCGTGAAACCAACAGGAATCGCAATGGAATATGTCAGCATCTCCGCGAAGTTATAACCGCTGGTGATGTTATTCAGTGTCACATTCAATACGACACAGTTTGTCGTGATCAGCGGCAGGTAGACACCAAGTGCCTTATACAGGGAAGGACTCAGCTTCTTAATGATCATTTCGACCAGCTGAACCAGTGCGGCAATGACCAGAATGAACGTGATCAAATCCATATACTGAAGTCCCAGCGGATCCAGTACCATATAATACAAACCATAGGTAACTAATGATGCAGCTACGATTACAAAGGTAACGGCAGCACCCATACCGATGGCAGAGCTGCTCTTCTTGGATACCCCCATAAACGGGCACATACCAAGGAACTGATTCAGGACGACGTTGTTAATGAAGACAAACGTAATCAGCATCACAAATAAATTGCTCCAGTTCATCGTTTATTTCGCCTCCTTTTCCAGCTTCTTCGCCTTATTCTGCTGGTGAGACTTATAGGCAGCCAGTCCCGCAGCCAGACATGCAAACGTACAGAATGCACCAAACGGCTGAGAGAACATGGAGATTGCAAAGTCTTCCGGAATAATACGGATTGAGAAAATATTCTGTGCAGCATCGAACGGATTGTCAAAGGACAGGATTCCCGTTGCGATAATCTGACGGATTGCGGACATCAGGATGATGGATACGGTGTACCCAAGTCCCATGCCAAGTCCGTCAAGTGCAGAATCAAACACACCGTTTTTGCTGGCAAAGGCTTCCGCACGGCCCAGAATAATACAGTTTACAACAATCAGCGGGATGAAGACACCCAGCGCAGAATCCAGACTCGGCGCATATGCCTTAATCAGCATCTGAATGATTTTTACAAGCGTTGCAATGATAACGATATACACCGGAATACGGATTTCCGATGGTGTAATATTACGAATCAGGGAAATGATCACATTGGACATGATCAATACTACGATAACAGCAACTCCCATACCGATGGCATTGTTCAGCGTGGTCGTAATGGCCAGGGTGGAACAAAGTCCCAGATACAGGGAGAATACAGGATTTTCACGGATGAATCCTGCTGTAAAATTCTCTTTACGGTTCATTCTTCATCCACCTCCTACTTCAGATTCTCAGCCTGATATTTGGCTGCTTCACGGATTCCTTCAATAACCGGCTTACTGGAAACCGTTGCTCCGGTAATCGTATCATCCAGAATCTCTTCACCTGCTGCATCCTTTCCCTTTAAAGATTCACGAAACGGCTTCTCCGTTACCTTGGAGCCGAGCCCCTGTGTATCTCCATTGGAAATCGCAACATAGTCATACACGCTTCCATCCTTGTTCAGAGCCACCAAATAGCTGGTACCGTCCTTATATCCGGTTACCTTCATTTTGAAGATATAGCCCTTTCCTTCCACCTCGAATATTTTCTCAATGGTTTTGGAAGCATTGTCTTTCACCTTTACAAATGCATCATCACTCACATCCGGATAGATTTCCTTCAGCGTCTCCTTTTCCGCAGCCAGCTCATTGGCAGCGATGACAGGAGCCGTCATGTTATTGGCAAACGCCAGCGCTCCTCCGGCCAGGGCAGCAATCAGAGCTAAGAAGACAGTCAGATGTAGTATCTTTTTCATATTCTTACCTCCTAATATCCCAGAGCCTTACGTACCTCTTCAACGGCGCGTACCGTTGATTTGGAAGAGAACGTAGCTTCTGTTACCGCATCATTTTTTTCTACCTCGACATCCTTTTTCAAATCCTGTCCGATAAACTGATCCAGGAATGCAGGATTGTCAATTTTATCACCCTGATACGGTGTATCATTGATTTCCGTCGGTACAACCGTGACGATTTTATCATCCTTCACGGTGATATCGAATTTGTTATAGATGGTTGGATCCTCTGTGGATGCGTACCCCTGTGATTCCACATGATAGGTCACGGTGCCATCACTGTTTTCTGTCTTTCCACTCAGCTTGGCTTCAAATTTATTGACATCCTTGTCCGCAGTATTCAGCATAACAGCAGGAGCCGGCTCCTTTGCTTCAATAACGCTTCCGGCAAGCAGTACGCTTCCCATACCGACAACTGCAACAATACTGAAGATGATTGTCGCTTTTTTGCGCAGAGCCAGCTGTTTTCCTTCCAGCCCTTTTTCAATCATCGGTGTCAGCATATTCATCATCAGAATGGAATACAGACAGCCCTCCGGCAGATTTGCCTTTACACGGATTAGCACGGTGATGATGGCAGCTCCAAGCGCAAAGATGCAGCGCCCCTGTGCACTCGTTGGAGAGGTCACCGGATCGGTCAGCATAAACACTGCCCCAAAGACAACACCACCGGTCAATACATGAACCAGCGGATACCAGAGAAAGCCCGGAATGCCGTCATAGCTTCCTACACCGCGCAGCAGTGCGATACCGGCCGCCAGAACAAAGATGCTTCCCAGATACACAGCAGGAACTCTCCAGTCAATAACGCGGCGAATGGATAATACAACACCGACCAGTAGAATGATGATTGCGCTTGTTTCACCGATCGCACCCGGATACCAGCCGGTAAGCAGCTTTCCGATACCGCCGATCTCACTCATCATATCCTTGATCATTTCCGGATTTGTCACCAGCCAGTTAAACTCGCTCGCGATAACGGTTGTCGGTGTTGCTGAGGTGATGACATCCGTCGTTGCCCCCATGAAGGTCGCAAAGACGATGGCTCTTCCCACAGCAGCCGGATTGAAGATATTGTTTCCAAAGCCTCCAAACAACAGCTTCGCAAAGAAGATAGCGAAGAAGGTGGAGACTCCCAGCGCATAGGGGCGGATACTGATGGGACACATCAGCGTTAAGATGATCGCTGTGATCCATCCAAAGGAGCCTCCCATAAACTTCCTGATATACGGCAGATCAAATTTCTGATCCTTCTTCATAAAGAATGCCCAGGCAAGCTCAGTCACAAATGCGACAAGCAGGGATACCGCAAGCAGCTTGATCGCCTGCAGCATATGATCAAAGCTATATGCCTGATTATAATAAATTAGTGAAAATGCAAACACCACAAGTAACCCGATCATCAGCTCCAGCATAATCTGCTGTGTGCTCTGCTTCTGACGTAAGTTCGGTGATGCATGGAATGTAAATTTCATAAAATACCCTCCCTTACTTCTTAGCCAGCATCAGCTGACGCTTTGCACGGCGAACATTCTCCGTCACATCCAGACGGGACGGACAGATGTATGTACAAAGACCGCACTCGATACAATCCATGGCACATAGCTTCTCCATGGCTTTCTTATCGTTTGTTTTTACCGCCTGTGCAATACGCACCGGCTGCAGTCCTGCAGGACAGTGGTCAGAGCATTTCCCGCAGCGCAGACAGGCAATACTGTCAAACGGCTTGTTTTCCAGAATGGTCAATGCATTCATATTGCGGTCGATCACGAATTTGTCGTTGACGATCGTTTTCCCCATCATCGGACCTCCGGCAATCAGCCTTACGTCCTCACAGGTATAGCCGCCGCATGCCGCTACAATTTCTGATACCGGTACACCAACCGGAACCTGTACGTTGACCGGCTTCTTTATCGCATTTCCGGATACGGTCAGCGTCTTGGATACGATTGGCGTTCCTGTTAGCAGTGCATCGCCAAATGCAATCGCCGTTGTCGCATTATTGACAATGGCACCAACCTCACCCGGCAGCTTTTCATATTCTGCATGCATGATTTCACGCACCAAAACACGCTCCCAGCCCATCGGGTACACATCCGGCACAGCCGCTACGCTGAAGCCCTCCATGCCCTTGACTGCTTCTTCCACAAACTGAATCAGATCCGGATGCGTCTTCTTGATTGCGATCACTGCCTCCGGTGCCATCGCCATTTTCTTCATGGCTGCCACACCGGTAACAAATTCTTCCTTGTGCGCCTGAATCATCTTATAGTCCGCAGTGATGAACGGTTCACATTCCACCGCATTGATGATCAGCTTCTTTACATCCTTTGCAAATTTGTACTTGATATATGCAGGGAAGCCTGCACCACCCAGACCGATGATTCCCGCATTCATCATGAAATCGATCAGCGCTGTACGATCAGCGCTCTTATAATCAAGCGGTTCAAACGAACGTACACGCTCATACAATCCATCGTTTTCAATAACAAGATGCTCCACCGGCTTCAGGGAAGAATGCATAAGCTTCTGCGTACCTGCCACAGTACCGGAAACACTTGCAAAAATAGGAACAACATTACGTTCATTGCACTGGGCAACTTTTGTACCAATGGAAACATGGTCACCTTCCTTAACCAGTATTTCCAGATTCACAGAAGGCCCGCAGATCAAAGGGATAAATACCTTGCTGCCGGCTTTCACTTCCATGATGTCTACATGGTCGCTGAGTTCCTTATGGCCCGGAATGTGCTGACGCATCGGTCCTTTAAACAATGACATCACAGTCACCTTACCTTTCTCTTACTTCTTCCATATCATATGTGAATGTGCTGACACATTTTACATACCGGTTTTATTATAGCATTTTCATACCATGATAAAAAGCGGAAATTTAACATTTTCTTAAGGATTTTTCTGGTAGTTTCCCTCCGGTTTCCTTCGCTTTCCATACAGGTAAGGACTTTTGTAAAAATGTTAAATTGTTACTGAAAACGAATGCTTCGCTCTTGTAGGAAATGATAAAGTTTTCTTATGCATCCCGGTTTAAATTCGTGGAAATAATGGTATAATGTCAAACGGTGATAACATGAAAAAAATACTAAGCATTCTGCTGGGTGCGCTGCTGCTGAGCGGCTGCAGTGAAAAGGCACTCCATAAATATTCCATGACGGCAACGGATATCGGTTTTGATACCGTGGTGAGCTTTACCGCCTATACGGAGAATGAAGCTGCCTTCAACAGCTATAGTGCCGAGCTGAAAAAGCAGTTTCGCTATTACGACCGGCTGTTTGACAAATACAACAGCTATGACGGCGTGAATAACATCAAAACCATCAATGACAATGCCGGCAGGCAGCCGGTCGAGGTCGAGCCTGTCATTCTGGATCTTCTAAAGCTGGCAAAAGCCTACGATACCATCAGCGACCATCAGTTTGATATCACGATGGGCAGTGTGTTAAACATATGGCATGATTACCGTGAGGCGGGAACGCTGGCAAACCAGAAGAATAAGGAAAGCAGTATCCCGTCCATGAAGGAGCTGCGCTCAGCCGCAAAGCACAGCGGCTGGAAGCATGTACAGATCGACGAAAAAAACAGCACGGTATATATCGACGATCGTGATGTATCTCTGGATGTCGGCGGTGTTGCCAAGGGTTATGCCGTGGAGCTTATTGCCGATCAGCTGCAAAAGGACGGGCTTCAGCATGCCATTATCAACGGCGGTGGTAATATCCGTCTGATTGGCGATAAACCGGATAACGAAGCCTGGTCCGTCGGCATCCAGATTCCAAATCTGAAAGCACAGTCCACCGATTCTTTAATCTCTGTAAAATCCAAGGGCGACACATCCTTTGTGACCAGCGGTGATTACCAGCGCTATTATACGTATAAGGGTAAGATCATGCATCATATCATTGACCCTGATACATTGATGCCGGCTCGGCACAGCCGTTCTGTTACGGTAATCACAGACAACAGCGGCATAGCGGACATCCTTTCCACAACGCTGTATACGATGAGCCATGAGGAAGGCGTAAAGCTGATCAACCGCCTGCAGAAGGAAGAAAACATTCAGGTCAATGCCATCTGGGTGTACGATGATATCCAGAAACCGGAGAATGGTACAGATGCCATCAGTGTTAAGGGGTATCAAATTGTCTTTAGCGACGGTTTAAAGGATAAAATCAAGGAGAGCTGATGGACCGTTACCTGTAGGATTGGTTAAAGTCAAAAAAATCACCCTGTTCCTGTGATTTGAACTGCATGGAGAAAACAGTCTCGTTTATCCAATACTGATTTTCTGCATTCTACATTGAATTGCTCTTTATGATTAGAGTCTGTTGATTTTATTGATTTCGAAGCATTCATAAAATGCCATAAAAAGCAGAAACTTTTTAAATAAAAGGTATAAACATTTTACATAGTATTGTTTCTTATGACATATGGTATATAGATAAGCTTAGGTGAAAATTGCTATTGCTTTCTATCATAATGTTAATTTACTAAAAAACTCACGATAGAGCCGTGAGTTTTTTAGTAAATTCTTTGATTATTCAATTCCCTATATGCTATACATTCATAAAGTTCAATAAATCCATTCGGATGTTGTAAAAGCATAAACCGATTTTGGTTCTTTCCAATATACATTTTTGTATTTCTCTTAATGTGAACCCCTGTATAGTTTCTGCTAGCATATACAGCAATCTCTTCTTTCATCTTACCAACATACTGAAATGAATCTGGAATCGCTTCAAAGATATCTGGTTCAGTTACTGCTGCTGGTAAATAACGCATACCATTATAAATAAAATGTGGTGGATACGAGGCATCCTCAGAATTATTGCTGTCAAATACATTCATCTCTTCGCCAAGTTCCATCTTGTCTGTATAGATAAAATGTAGTATTTTATTATCATGTTTAACGAATAATGAGTTGTCATTTTTTATTACTTTGTCCCCTATATATTTCTTAGCAGATTTTGTTACATTTAGGTTACTTGTTGGAAATTCTTCTCGTGATACACTTTCTTTTATTACACCCAATTCTTGTCCATTTATTTCTTCTTGAGTGTCTACATCACTTTTCCAATAAATCTTGTCTTGATAGAAAATGCCTTCAGGCAACACAAATGGCAAAGTTGCATCCGAATAAACAACCGGAGGTGATTCCTGAGGTGTAGAACACCCAGTGAATGTAATCATGAAAGCGAAAGTCAATAAATATTTTAATTTCATTTTAAAAATACATGCCATAACCACGTGTTTTCATGGTTGTTCCACCCGCAGATTTATAAGTTACTGCATCTACAGACCATTCAGAGTACGAATACCAAGGGTTCCATACCCTTCTTCTGCTTCCCTCTATACCATGAATAAGTAAAGCATGATTACCTCCTCCTGATACATCCATAGACCAATGTACCGGATTGCCCCCCCTTAAATAACCATGAAGAGAAGAATTCATAATAGAGCCTGAGTACCTTCCATCATATGTAACACCCTTTGTTTTACAATACTTCTTCGCATTGTCAACTGATAAGGCTGTCTGTGTGCCTAGATTAAAATAATTAGTTATTGTTGAGACTCGCACATTCTTACCCTTATAGCGCAAGGCTGTAGCAGTAACATAAGCAAAACTCCAGTTTGTACTTCCCTGCGTTTCAACAATATTTATATTTAGCATATAATTATAACTTGTAGCTCTAGTTTGTGGTTTGACGAAAAAGCTGGTTTTGTCTGAAATATCAACTGGCTTGAAAGCAGAAGCACTTCTAAATTCTGCTTTTGTTCGAAATGCTTCTACACTTCCAGTTTTACTGTTTACAATCGTTGTTCCATTATCACTTATAAACAACTCCTGGTTATTTTGTGGGTCTAAAGATATAATAGGAGCATCTTCTGGAGTATTTCCAGCATATTTAGTTAAATCATCTACAAAATTTTCACTAAAAATACCTGTATAATTTCCTGTTCCATCATCGAAAATTCTATAAACATAAGTTAACTTATTATCAATATAAATAGGATAATAATAAGTTGGGATGCTCTCATTGCTCGTCTCCTGAACATAAATACCCTGTCCCATTGTTATTTTCTCATTTAAGATTGGCTTAATTGTGTTTTCAGCAATCAAAAAATCATAAACTGTTTCCTTTGCATATGTATCAGCAACTTCTGATTTAATAGTTTTGAAATACAGCATGTCGTTTTCTTCAGCTTTTGCCCCTGTAAAACTATTCATTGAGAATGCTAATAATGAACAGAATACAACTGATAGAATTTTTTTCATATTTTCCCTCCATCAAGATAATATATCATTAACATTATAATTTTTCTTTCACCTCCACCGAATTATGAGTATCGAATATATCTTATCAAATAGATTATTATATTTAATATACCTATTTGTCAATGCAAAATAACAATATTGTATGTGTTTACATTAAAGACCACATAAGTATAGTGCTTTTGTGAATTTTTCACATGTGGCCTGTAATACAATTGAATTACAGGAAAATAAAAGGTTAAGTCTCAATGTCATTAAGTTAAAGAATCAATCTGCGGCTGTTTTATGCATCCACTGCACAAGGAGTGTCGCGATAAACAAGGCACTTGCCCACAGCAAAACAAAACCCAGATGCTCCACAACCTGTGCTGTCAGCCCTGCCTCCAGTGATTCACTCAGCTGTAAAACAGCCTTGGTCAGCAGCATGGATGCAATGGTATCCAGAATTCCTCCTTCATGAGCCACCTCATAAAAGCCACCCGAGATAATGGATGCCAAAACAGCAAGTGCACTTCCCAGCATATTGGCTGTAACCTTCTGTGCAAACAGCATATTCAAAAACAGGGCGAAGGCTGTCGCAAACAAAGCTAAAACAAACAGCAGACCGGCATAAACCGGCAGGGAAAAGCCGATTTGAGCACCAAACAGCCGGCACACGGCAAGCGTCATAAAGGCCGACAGAATCACAGACAGCATGGTAAATGCAATCATACCACCCAGATAAGAGAAAAAGGATACCAGAGACAGCAGTATCCGCTTCATACGCCACAGCTTCTTATCCTCACCATACTGCATCATATAGACCAGTGACTACATGTATACGCAATACTTCCTTCTAAACTCCTCCTCATCCATCCTTGAACATCCCTATTGTATAAGAAGGCGCAAAAAAAGGAATCAACCGTTGGGATGATTCCTGGTATGATTATTTTACTTCCCGTGTCCAGCCATAGGTATCCGCAACATCGCCCCACTGGATACCGGTCAGTGTATCGTACAGCTTCTGTGTCAGCTCTCCGGTCTTGAAATCATTGATCACCGTGATTTCCCCTTTGAAATTCAGCTCTCCGACAGGAGAAATAACCGCTGCAGTTCCGGTACCAAACGCTTCCTCCAGACGGCCCTCCTTACCCGCCTGCATCAGCTCATCAATAGCGAGATGGCGTTCCTCCACCTCATAGCCCCAGGAGGTTAACAGCTGCAGAATGGAATCTCTGGTAACACCCGGCAATACTGTTCCATCACAGGGTGCCGTAACGATTTTATTATCAATTTTGAACATGACGTTCATCGTTCCGACTTCCTCGACATACTTTCGCTCCACACCATCCAGCCAGAGCACCTGGGTATACCCCAGCTTTTCCGCCTTGACCTGCGCAGCAATGCTGGCCGCATAGTTGCCGCCGCACTTTGTAAATCCGGTGCCTCCCTTGGTAGCCCGCACATATTCATCCTCTACATAGATTTTCACAGGATTTACACCCTCCGGATAATACGCTCCAACCGGAGAAAGCAGAATCATGAATTTGTAGGCATTGCTTGGATGTACCCCAACTGCAGCTTCCGTCGCAAACATAAACGGGCGGATATAAAGTGAGGTACCCTCGGCAGTCGGAATCCAGTCCTTTTCATAATTTACAACCGCAGCTACCGCCTCTACAAACATCTCCTCATCCATTTCCGGCATACACAGACGACGGTTGGAATTGGCGAAGCGGCGCGCATTCATTTCCGGGCGAAACAGCAGCACCCGGCCATCCTTAGTCTTATAGGCCTTCAGCCCCTCAAAGGTTTCCTGTGCATAATGCAGAACCAGACTTGCAGGATCCATGCAGATCGGCGCATACGGCTCGATCTTGGCATTGCACCAGCCCTGCTCTGCTGTCCAATCCATGGTAAACATATGGTCGGTAAAGATTTTACCAAAGCCCAGATCACTGCTCCAGTCCGGTTTTTCTTTTTTCTGTGATGCTTCTATAATTTCGATATTCATATACGAATCCTCCCTAATCACAACTTCTATGTTTCATAGGTTACACCCTTTTTGCAATTTCGTCAACCACATTCTTTCATATTTTTACATTCTCTCTCATTTTTATTTCAAAAGACTGTGCATTTCTCTATTACCGTACCATATTATGATGCTCCCCTTCCAATCAACCCATGCATAGTAATAGCAATAAGTAAAAATGTAACAGATGTAAATCAGCAAAGAGTATTTCATCTCCCTACATTCAAATGTTGACAATCCGTAATCCGCAGTGAGACACAGAAAAGTTTCATAACCAAAGGCGAATGATAGATACCAGTTTGATGACCTTTATGGGAGTCAAGGAGCGTCCGAAGCAACACAGCCATTGTGTCGGGATTGCATGTTTCATAAGTGTACCTTTGCCCTGCCGGGGTCTTTGGATGATTCCTGATCGGATGAACACCTTCTGTTCCGGCAAAAAGCTATTTGCGAAAGCGATGAGAAGCCTGCCGGCATGCTGGCTGAATATCAGGCTTAAACATCTCCAGCGCAGATAGAACATCAGTTGTGCATTTATCGGTATCTCTGTGGCATATACTAAGTGATCGTTATGATCTGATGTATATTCTGTTTTTCTTTATTTACGTACACACTCAGTAGCCACGATTATGCAATGTAATAGTAATGGAATTCCATATTTCCGCGTATGGGATGCAATATTATTTTCTACAGGTATTTCGGACAAAAATACTAACTTTTATAAATTTATGCTATACTTTTACTAAACACGGAAGAGGGCACATTATGACAGTAGAAATCAAGCATAACCAAAGCTTCTGGGAGCAGGGTCCCCAGAATGCTGAAGAAATCCATGCCGTACAGCAACTGCAGACCGGACTGTATAATATTCGCAGCGATACCCATATTGGTATCACATGGGAGGAAAACGAACGGGATGCAGTATTTGTATTATACATGCTGGAGGGAGAAATGCAGTTTCAATCCAGCAGTGAAGTCTTTTCCTTAAAAAAGGATGACAGCGCACTGTTTAGCTATGAAGCAACTGCTATTCACGGAATTTCCAAAACACCCTGCCGTCTGATGCTGTTCAGTACGAGCGGCTCCTATCAAAAGGTGAATGCGACCAACGCCTGCTTTGAAAAGCTGCGGGAGGTCGAACTGAAGGATATCTATACGATTGGACACAGCCGACGGGTCAGCAGTCTTTCCATGTCCATTGCATTGCAGCTGGATCCGGGCTATGATATTCTGACACTGGGCGCAGCCGCAACCTTCCATGATCTTGGTAAATATTATACACCAATTGAAATTCTGCAAAAGCCGGGACGATTAACTCCTGAGGAATTTTCCATTATCAAGCTGCATCCCCAGGCTTCCTGGCAGCTGCTGATGGAATTACATGGAGAAATAATTGCAGAGATAGCCCTGCAGCACCATGAACGAATGGATGGAAGCGGATATCCCCGCGGTCTGCACGCAGATGCAATCCGGATGGATGCACGCATCATTGCAGTTGCGGATGTGTTTGATGCCATTACGAGTAAACGCTCCTACAACAATCCCGTCAGCTATGAACAGGCTCTGTCTATCATGGAACAGGAGCGGCAGCTGTACGATTCGGATGTTCTGCATGCACTTCATATTCTGGTAAGGGAAAAGCGACTGTCCATTTCGATATAAGGTCACAGTAAAAACCGGCACTTCAAAATTTGCCGGTTTCTTTATGCATTGGAAAGGATACGTACAGGGAATAGCCTTGCGCAGAACAAGCACTCAGCAAGACTTTACGTACCGTAAGAAATGTGAAAAAGGCATCTGCTTTTTTACGAATCATAATATGCAGATGCCCGTTTATAGAAAAGCTATGCTTTCTTCTTCATTTCCTCCAGCTGTTTTTCAACGATCGCATACTGGGAGCGGTAACCCTCCAGCTTTTCACGCTCTGCGTTGACCTTTGCTTCGGGAGCCTTGTTTACGAAATTCGGATTGCTCAGCATGCCCTCTCCGCGTTTGATTTCCTGCTGCAGACGTTTGATTTCCTTGCTCAGCTTTTCGATTTCCTCTTCCACATTGATGATTGCGGCCAGCGGAACATTCAGCGTACCGTTCAGAATCGGACGAACTGCCATTTCCACAGCGCTGTCCTCATCGATCCATGTCGCATGACACATCTTCTGCAGGATGGCATTGATATAGGAAACACTTGGCATATTCTTACCGTTTTCGTCCCGTATGATGACCTCGATGTCCATGCTCGGCTTCAGGTTGTAATCCACCTTCAGACTGCGCACTGCCTCGATCATTGTAATCAGCTGACGAATCGCTGTCATTTCCTCTTCGCTCATCGCCGCATCCACTGCACATGGCCAGGCCTCCAGATTGATGCTTTCCTGAGTATGCGGAATTGCCAGATAGATTTCCTCTGTCACGAACGGCATGAACGGATGCAGCATACGTACGATACCGCTCAGCACCGTTACCAGCGTGGACTGTGCTGCCCTGCGCAGTGTTTCATCATCGCTGGAAAGACCTGCCTTGCTCAGCTCGATATACCAGCTGCAGAAATCATCCCAGATAAAGCTGTACAGCTCATTTCCAACCAGCGCATACTCATATTTTTCCATATTCGCCGTCACGTTTTCCAGCACCTCATTGAAGCGCTTCAAAATCCATTTGTCGATCATGGAGGCATTGCTCAAATCAATGTCGGAAACCTCCATATCCTCTGGAATCTGCATGAGGACAAAGCGGCTCGCATTCCATATTTTATTGATAAAGTTCGCACTTGCCTCGACCTTTTCATCGATGTAGCGCAAATCCTGTCCCGGTGTGGAATTCGTTGTCAAAAAGAAGCGCAGTGCATCGACACCGTGATCCGCAATCACATCCATCGGATCAATACCGTTGCCCAGCGACTTACTCATCTTACGTCCCTGCGCATCCCGTACCAGACCGTGAATCAATACATCCTTAAACGGACGGTTTTTCATGCAGTAGCGTGTCTGGAAAGCCATACGGGCAACCCAGAAGAAAATGATATCATAGCCGGTCACAAGCACGTCATTCGGGAAGTAACGGTTCAAATCATCCGTCTCCTTCGGCCAGCCCAGCGTGGAGAACGGCCACAGTGCACTGGAGAACCAGGTATCCAGAACATCCTCATCCTGAATCCAGTTTTCCAAATCCTGCGGATCCTCCATCCCTACATAGATTTCACCGGTTTCCTTATGATACCAGGCAGGAATGCGGTGTCCCCACCACAGCTGACGGGAGATACACCAATCCTCGATATTTTCCAGCCACTGATGGAAGGTCTTTTCAAAGCGCTGCGGATAGAAGTGAATTTTCTGTTCTTCGATTTCCTGATTTTTTAATACCTCTTCAGCCAGCGGCTCCATACGGACAAACCACTGCTTAGAAAGATAAGGCTCCACAATGACACCGGTTCTTTCCGAATGTCCAACCTGATGCATGTGCTGTTCGATATGATCCACAACACCATCCTTTTCAAAATCGGCAACCAGTGCCTTACGGCAAGCAAAACGGTCCATTCCTGCATACTTGTGTGCCATTTCATTCATCGTACCATCCGGATGCATACAGATCGGCATTGCCAGATGATATTTTTTCGCCAGAGCAAAGTCATTCGGATCATGTGCCGGTGTACATTTCATAACCGCCGTACCAAAGGACATGTCGATATAATCATCCGCCATGATTGGCAGTTCTTCCCCATTGGCAGGGTTAATAACGTGCATTCCGACGATGTTCTTATAACGTTCATCCTCCGGATGTACAAAAATCGCCTGATCCGCAAACATGGTTTCCGGACGGGTGGTCGCAATCACCAGCTCTTTTCCGGTTTCCACTACCTTATATTTGAAATAGTACATCGCACCTTCAATTTCCTTGTGAATAACCTCAATATTGGAAAGTGCTGTTTTAGCCTGCGGATCCCAGTTGATGATACGCTCTCCCTGATAAATCAGACCATCATTGTATAAGTCCACAAATACTCTGCGTACCGCATCACTCAGTCCCTCATCCAGCGTAAAGCGTTCTCTGGAATAGTCAAGGGACAGTCCCATCTTTGCCCACTGCTTGCGAATCGTGGAGGCATACTCCTCCTTCCATTCCCATGCACGCTCAAGAAACTTCTCACGCCCGATATCATATCGTGAAATACCTTCGGATTTCAGACGCTCGTCAACCTTGGCCTGGGTCGCAATCCCGGCATGATCCATGCCCGGCAGCCACAGCATGTCATAGCCCTGCATACGCTTGTAGCGGGAAACAATATCCTGCAGGGTGGTATCCCATGCATGTCCCAAGTGCAGCTTTCCGGTTACATTGGGTGGAGGTATTACGATGCAGAAGGGGTCCTTGCTCTTATCTCCTGCTGTGAAATAGCCGTGATCGATCCAGCTTTTGTAGTGGTCCATCTCAACGTGAAGATGATCATATTTCGCATCTAATGTTTTTCTCATAACGCACTTCTCCTTTACTTGTCCAAACGGAAGCTTTCTGTAAGAATATCTTCTTTCAGAATGCTCATTAACACCATATCGTGATATCGTCCATCACTCAGCAATGCCAGCTTGCGAAGGATTCCCTCCTGTACAAAGCCGCAATGCTTTAAAACCGCTGCACTCGCCGGATGCTCCACAGCTACATAGGCTTCCATGCGGCGCAGCCCGACATGCGCAAAGCCAGCTTTCACCAGCGCGCTGACAGCTTCTCTCATCAAGCCCTGATTCCAGTAATCCGGATGCATCAGATAACCGATTTCGCCGATATCCCCATCAATGGTATGGATATCCAGATTGCCGATCACCTTGTCATCATGCTTATGTACCATCACCCAGGCCTGCGGTACACCGCGCTTTTCCCAGGTCAGAAAATAACTGCGGATACTGTTCAGTGTCTCTTCTATATCCGTATGAGGATGCAGAGATAAATACCGCATGACCAAAGGGTCGCTGTAATAGGCAAACATATCACATACATCCCCTTCTTCTACAGGACGAAGCAGCAGATGTGCAGTTTCCACACAGGGCATATCCAAGCGCATACCATCACCTCCGAATATAAAAAAAGCGTCCCGCAAAGGACGTTTTCACGTGGTACCACCTTATTTTACACAGCTGTGCTGTGCCTTGACCACGTTAACGCCGTGCTTCACGAATACTCCTACTTCTCTTTCAGAATATCTGCTCCAAGACTACCTTCCCACAGCTTCAGCACTTTCTTCCACCAGCCGAAAGCTCTCTCTACCTGAAAATCTGTGGTACTCCTTCTTTTCTAACGCATTTTACTTTTCTATTATAAACAAAAGTCCAGCGGTTTTCAACCTCTTTTTTAGTTTTGCGGGCAGCTGAGGCTTTTAACACCACACACAGGCATCTCTTGCTGATTATCGGATCAAGGAGCTGTTTCCTTCCTGTAAAGGCTCTTGACCGGCATGTCGTGACAGGTAGTGTGAAAGAACATCCAATTTATGATAAAACAAGAAATTTAAGACAGCATTCATGCCGTGTGTTTCCGCGCGCAAAATGGGGATGAGTTAACGATAATGAAACATTCACAACCTGTACAGAAAATCTGTCAAGTCCTATACACAGGGGCTGCTTATGCTATCCATATATCCCAACTGCACACACGATTCCGGCGACAAAGTCATTCCCTCACATATTCCTGAGCGTGAAAGAAGGCAGACATCTGGTGAAAACCGCAGATATACAAAAAAAAACAAAAGCACCATTTATATTGATGCTTTTGTCCCCGCATAAACTGCTTGCATATTTCATATACTCATGCGTCCGCCAAATTCAGACAGAGGGAAGAATCACCAGCGTACGTTCGTTTACTTCCTTATTGTTATTGGCCAGACGCAAAGCATCTTCCTTCACATCATAGCGCTGTGCTATGGTTCCATAGGAGTCATTCCCTCTGGCGACGACCATACGGTAGGATGTATACGTTGTTTCATCGTCTTCGAACAAATCTTCAAATTCCGACATCGCTGTGGTGTCCGATTCCTGTGGTGTCTCTTCCTCCTGTGCCACTTCTTCATTTTCCTGCGAGCCTGTAGCAGACAGCTGTTCAAGTGTATGCAGGGTATTGTCCTGCATCTCTGGCTGAGCAGGTGCCGGCTGCCGGGATGCTGAAAACTCCGGCTGCACATTGTCTTGTTCAACAACCGTCTGTTGAACAGGTGCCGGCTGCTCCTGCAATCCGTGAATTCCCATAAGAATCGTCAAATTCAAACCGCCATTGGCAGGAACACTCTGATATTCCTGTATATCAAGATAAAAACGCTCCTGTGACAGCTTGTGATTCGGTGCAAGTACATCCATATCCAATACTTCCTCATATTCCTGCAGCTCACCCTCATCATTCACATAGCTTCCCTGTACACGCAGGGGACCTACTGCACGAATGCCCTCTGCTTCCTTATGGTATTCCAGTGATTCCCGTACCTGCAGGGAACGCGGCTCCTTGACCTGATCTGCGAACTGCAGCTCTTTTTCTATTTTCATTGTTTTCATAGCGTAGCCTCCTATCATTATGTATGCCGCAGAAACACAAAGTATGCCTGCCTGTACAGATTCCTTGCAGGTCTGCTCTTTGCCAGGCTGCACTGCTTCCGCCAGCCTGACTGCCGTTTTTAAATTCTTGGTCTTTTTCTGTCCACAAGTGACAAAATATGATAGAATGGATTGGAAAGAAATGAGGATGTTAACATGATTACCATTGAAAGAACAAGTGTAATGAATTTTGAAAATGCCATTCGCGGTGCCCGTAATCCGATGAACAGCTGGAATCGCATGGATAGCTTTTATGATGAACAGGGAAACTTCATTATGGGACCAAACGATCTGAATCTGGCACAGCGTCTGGCACGTGCAGGCAGTGATCACCGTAAATTCATCCGTCAGATATTTGTTTCTGTCGATTTTACTGCCCCGCTGTACTGGTGGAAGGAATACGATACATACAAGGTGGCAACCGTGGCCAACTCCACCTCCACCATGCACAAGATTGCCAGCAAGCCCTTTACGCTGGATGATTTTTCCCATGAGCGTATGAATACACAGGCACAGGAGGCGCTGGCACATACCGTTTCCGTCCTGGAGGATCTGCGGAAAGACTATCTGGAAACAAAGGATAAGGAAACCTGGTACAGTATGATTCAGCTGCTGCCGAGCAGCTACCATCAGATGCGTACCTGTACGCTGAATTATGAAACGCTGATGAACATTTATTATGCAAGAAGAAACCACAAGCTGGATGAATGGCATACCGTGTGCGACTGGATCGCATCACTGCCCTATGCGAAAGAGCTGATTCTTGCGGTAGAAGAAAAATAATATAGAAATGACAGAATCCTAAAACAGTTCGCCGACCTGCAAACCGTTTAGATTCTGTCTTTTTTCTGTTTCTGATCATAACGATAGGATAGGAATGCCGGAATCCCGACAAAGCCAAACCCAAAAGCAGTTGCCTGAACACCGGTATGGTGCATTGCAAATCCGCACAGCATGAAAAAAGCTGTCGGAAAGCTCATATAGCCGCAGATGCGATGTGCATACCGCCACGTATTTTCATCTGCCGTCGTCCATGGCAGCCGAAGACCAAGATGACGATTAAAGGGAAGCTTTGGTGCAGCGTTTCCATATACCAGTACCAGAAACAGCACCATGGAAAACTGCAGTTTATCTTTTACAGCTTCCTGTAGCTGTCCGCATGCATATAAAGCAGCGATTACCGCCATCATCATAATAAAAAACATGCATACCACAGCCATTTCCTGTACGGTACGGTTCTTCGGATTTGCCTGATCGAGTCCGGTTATCACATCATTCGCAAAATACAGCCGAAGAGCACTGAGGACAGAGAATAGCAGAATTCCCCATTCCGTATAGGGAAGCCATGGTGAGACACACACGCAGAGCAGAATACCTCCACAGCAAAGCATCATCCAGCGATCATTTTTCATGCTTCTGCGCCTTTCCATGAAAGGACATTCCATCAAACACATCCAGAAAGCGGCAGTACATCTGTTCCACAGCAGATGTGTTGATCGCATAAATTACATACTGTCCCTGTTTTTCACAGGTGATTAGCTCACTGGTCTTCAATATATCCAGATGCTTGGATATGGCCGGCTTTGACATTGTGAATTCTTCAGCAATCTCTCCGGCACTTAGATTTTTTTCACTCAGCAGCTGCAGAATCCGCCGTCTTGTCGGATCTGCCATCGCTTTAAACATATCCATATACTTACCTCATAACCAGCAGCATAATGCCCAGCTGAATGATTGTCAGCAGAATTGCAATCGCAAGTCCTGCAATACGGTTATCCGTGCAATCGGTATACAGAAGAATAACAGCCTCCAGTACAGGAATACACCAAATTGCGAATTCCTTATTCATGGTTCGATTTACCTCACCGCTCAAGCTGAACTGCATCGGAAGCTCATTTGGCAGGCGTGGATACAACAGCAGGGAAACAAGCAGTAAGCACACCGGAATACCATAAGCACCGTATTTTTTCAAGAACACCATAAGAATTCCTCCTGTTTCTTTATTTAACTAATTAGTTAAATATATAATAATATGATTCCAGTAAACTGTCAATAGCTGGCAGAACAAATCTAAACCAAGCAAATCTAAATCAATACAGAGTCTTCACAATTCACGGCAAGTGCATACCTGTAAAATTCACCTGTTAACAATCAGACTACGATGCAAATGTAAAAGAACGTATCGTATCGCTTTCTGGTTCTTTCTCGATTGTGGGTAAACTTAACATAGGGAGACATCCATACGATTGTAGTTATCAATAGAAGTTGAAGTCTCCCTTTCGCAAACACCCTAAAGTAAGAAAGAACCTGCTTTCTAACAAATGCGATATTTCTTTTATTCTGAAAAACTGTGACAGCAACAAAAGGATGTCCCGAACACACGCAAACACTTACATCCTGCTTCCTGTCTTCGGCTATCAAGTCCATGCAGCATAGCTGCCTGCCAATGTCCCTTACATGGATATACAAATATATTCATATTTTTTAAATACTATCCCTACAAAAAAGGCGCAAAGCGTGCTATCACATGCCTTTGCACTTCAAAACATTTCTTGCCCCTGTTAGGGTGTTTTAAAGACTACTTCCAATTTTTTCTATGATCAACAATCAGTTTTATCAGGGCTCCCAGCATCAGAACGGAGATACCAAGCATGATCAGACCCTTGAAAAACCCCTCTTTCTTCACAATGATTATGCCTGTCAGAAAGCTGCCCGCAATGATAAAGCCGAAAAACAGCAGCAATACCAAGATCAGCGGTACGCGAATCCAGAGAGAAATTTTCTTGTTTCCTGCAGTATACAATGTTCCTTCCATTACGATTTCCATAATAATTTCCAGTAGCGTTTCCATGGCATCTCCTCCTTCTTCATATTTTTACCGTACATCTGCATGTATCAGGCTTTCCACTTCGTTGTGATTCTCATATTGCCAATCCCATACTTTTTCATATACAGTTCATAGTTTTCATTCAGTTATACCTGAAGTTCTTCAATAGAGACAGCACGTATAGGATATCTGTCATTGCAATGATATCGAAGAGAGGTATTCCTTTCTCACGCAGCAGCGTTTGCAAATCGTCGATTAAAGAAAATGCAGTGGATTCTATCTCGCAGCTTCCCCCATCTGTTTGCTATACGATGAAATTCAAGGTGATATGATATCGGACTCCATACAGACTGCCGTAAGGTATTCGAGAAATTGGCACATCAATATGATCAATGTCACAATAGGGTATACACAGACTGCTTTCATTTCTATGTTGCTGCAAGAAATGTTCAACCCGTATGCTATCCTGATCAAAATAGCATAGCAGGAGCATACCGGACCTTCTATGATGGGCAGCATATTTCCCATCCGCATACACATCACAAGGCAGTATGACAGATTTTGCTATCATCTGTATACATAAGCACTCCTCCATGGGTCGCTCCTATTTATGGTTAACTTCATTATATGACATTCCCTTTACAGTTACAACTTATTATAGGATTTTGCGCATCTTACGCGAATTTCGATATCCAACGCTTACTTTCCTTTTTTACGCTGTTAAAAAAAGAGCCTCCTCTAGTTAGAGAAGACTCCGGGTGCTTCTTATCAGGAAGTGAACAGCGGTATGAGATAGCTCCAGATTTCCTCCATTCCCTGCTTTTCAACAGCTGAGAAAGGAAACAGGGGCTCATCCGCATTCAGCTTCAGTGTCTTACGGATGTTTGCGAAATGATGGGCGCGCTTGGTCGGCGGCACCTTATCGCACTTAGTTGCCACAACTGCAACAGGGATTTCATAATAACGGGCAAATTCCAGCATCGTCATATCATCATCCGTCGGCTTATGTCTGGCATCCACAAGAATCACAACACCTTTTTTCTGCGTTCGCTCAGAGAAATAATCCTCCATCATCTGTCCGAATTTGATCAGCTGTGCTTTCGAGATATTCGCATAGCCGTATCCGGGAACATCTACAAACATATACTTGTCATCCAGATTGAAGAAATTCAGCAGTCTGGTCTTGCCGGGCGTATTCCCGACATAGGCCAGCTTTTTGCGTCCGCACATGGCATTGATGAAGCTGCTTTTGCCGACATTGCTTCGGCCAGCCAGAACAATTTCCGGCAGTGTCGTATCCGGCCATGATTTCTTATCCGGTGCGGAAATGACCAGCTCCGCTTTCTGAAATTGTATCATGCTATTTAACCAGGGCAACATCCAGCACCTGAGACACACGTTCCACAGGTACGAAGTTGACACTTTCCTTTACCGTTGCCGGTACATCATCCAAATCCTTGACATTGGCCTTTGGAATGACGATTGTCGTAATTCCACAACGATGTGCCGCCATGGATTTTTCCTTCAGACCGCCGATTGGCAGGACATTTCCACGCAGTGTGACCTCTCCAGTCATTGCCAGATTGGCTTTGACCGGCGTATCGCTCAAAGAGGATACCAGAGCGGTTGTCAGCGTTACACCGGCGCTTGGTCCATCCTTTGGAACGGCCCCTTCCGGTACGTGGATATGAATATCGTTCTTTTCGAACACCTCCGGCTGGATTTTGTATTTTTTGGCATTGGCGCGTACATAATCATAGGCAATGGTTGCGGATTCCTTCATGACATCCCCTAGCTGACCGGTGATGACCAGTTTTCCCTTACCTTCAAAATGATTGACCTCAACCTGCAGCACATCGCCTCCGAAGGAGGTATATGCCAGGCCGGTAACCGTACCGATCTGATCCTTTGTTTCCCGCTTGCCGTATTCGAATTTCTCATGACCGAGCCATTCCTTCACCAACTTTTTGGTTACCTTGATACTGCGCTTATTGTCCTTCAGGATTGCCAGCACACTCTTACGGCAGACGGTTGCAATCACACGCTCCAGCTGTCGAACACCGCTTTCTCTTGTATAATATCGAATCAGGAAGCTGATCATTTCATCATCGATTTTCAGCTGCGATGTTTTCAAACCGTTTTCCTTGATCTGCTTCGGCACCAGATGACGCTTGGCAATCTCGATTTTCTCCAGCTCGGTATAGGAGCTGAGCTCGATGATTTCCAGACGGTCACGCAATGCATTTGGTATATTCTCCAGATAATTTGCCGTTGCGATAAAGAGTACCTTGCTTAAGTCATACGGCTCTTCGATATAGTGATCGGAGAAAAGAGAGTTCTGTTCCGGATCCAATACCTCCAGCATGGCACTCGCAGGATCGCCCTTGTAATCACTTGCCATCTTGTCGATTTCATCAATCAGGAAGACAGGATTCACTGTCCCTGCTTTTTTCATTGCCTGAATAAATCTTCCCGGCATACTTCCCAGATAGGTTCTGCGGTGTCCTCTGATTTCAGATTCATCCTTCACACCACCCAGTGATATTTTCACAAATTTGCGGTCGAGTGCTCTTGCGACGGATTTCGCAAGGGATGTTTTACCGACACCGGGAGGACCAACCAGACAGATAATCGGTGCACGAAGAGAATTCGTCATCTGCTTGACAGCCAGATACTCCAGAATACGCTCCTTGATTTTTTCCAGACCGTAATGATCCGCATCCAGAATCTCACTTGCCAGATTCAGATCCTCGTTGTCCCTGGATTCCTGCCACCACGGCAGATCCATCATCCAGTCGATATACGTTTTGATAACACCGGTTTCTCCACTTGCGGCTGGCAGCATTTCATAGCGGGACAGTTCATCTCTGATCTTATCCTTAATGCTGTCAGGGTACGGATTTTCTTCCAGACGCTTGCGAATCGCATCCACATCCTTATCGGTATCCGGCACATCACCAAGCTCTTCCTTGATGGCACGCATCTTCTCCCGCAGGTAGTATTCCTTCTGACTTTCCTCAATTCTTGTTTTTACCTTGTCATTGATTTTATTCTCAATCTGTGATAATTCCTTTTCACTCTCGATTTCCTGAAGAATCAGGTACAGACGCTCATTCACACCTAATGTTTCCAGCAGCTCCTGTCGCTTTTCAAGCGTAAAAGGAAACAGCTGTGCTATCTGATCAGAAAGCACAGGTGCGGAAACGCCCTTTGCCAGTTCATTGATCATTTCTTTCGGAATGGTCTGGGAAACCGCCTCGATTTCTTCAAACTGCTTGGCGATTTTTCTTACCAGAGCAACCTCTTCCATCGGATCCTGCGCAATATCGGTTTTGACTTCCGCCGTTACACTCATCAGTGTATCATCGTTGATGATCGTATGCAGCTCCACACGCTGCATACCTCTGAACTTCACACGCAGATAACCATCCATTCTGCGGATATGCTTGATCTGACAAAGAGTACCATAGGAATATACGTCATTCACATCAGGCTCTTCCAGTGCCAGATCCCGCTGTGCTACCAGAACGACCTGACTTTCGTATTTTTCCTGTGCTTCTTCTACTGCACGCGTAGACTTTTCTCTACCGACATCGATGATGACTTCCTGATTCGGAAACACTACAACACCGCGCGTACAGACCAAAGGAAGCTGTACAATTGGATTTGCATCGTTTTCATTCATGATTCCTACACTCCTTTCCATAGGCAAAAAAGACGCGCTCCAGCGTCTTTTGCAGCATGATTACTTGCCCGTTGCTTCTTTGACAAGCTCTAATGCTTTGCGGATACGTAAATCATACGACACCGCATCGTTGGAAATCAACTGTTTTACCTGCTCAACCGGCATTTGATACATATTGGCGATATTTTCCAGCTCATTGTTGACATCCTCTTCACTTATTTCAATCTTTTCTTCCGCTGCAATAGCTTCCAGAACTAAACGCACTTTTACTTTATTGAAGGCATCCTTGCCCATTTCCTCACGAATCATTTCATCTGTCTGCCCAGTTACCTGCTTGAACTGCTCCAGACCGAATCCCTGAGACTGCAGACGCTGTTCGAAATCACGCACAAGGCTGTCTGTTTCCTCTTCGATCATAACCTGTGGAATTTCCACCTCGGCATTTTCTGTAACGGCTGTCAGAATTTCATTTTCAAATTTCTGCTCCGCCTGGTTTTTCTTGCTTTCTTCAAGGTTTTTACGGGAATATTCCTTGAATGCTTCCAGTGTTTCCACATTTTCGATTTCTGCCTGTTTTACCAGTTCATCATCTGCTTCCGGAAGTACCTTGGATTTGATTTCGTGAACAGTCACCTTAAAGACAACCGGCTGACCTGCAAGCTCCTCTGCCTGATAATCTTCCGGGAAGGTTACATTGATATCCTTTGTTTCTTCAATTCCCATGCCCAGAACCTGTTCTTCAAAGCCCGGAATAAAGCTTCCGCTTCCAATTACGAGCGGGTATGCTTCTCCCTTACCGCCTTCGAATGCAACACCTTCCTTGAAGCCTTCAAAGTCAATCACAGCAGTATCTCCGTTTTCAACCTTGCCTTCTTCTTTCACTACAAGATCCGCAAAACGCTCCTGCAGACGTGTGATTTCCTCTTCAACATCCGCATCGCTTACTTCAACAGCTTCCTTTGTGATATCCAGGCCCTTGTATGCTCCCAGCTTCACCTCCGGCTTTACTGTTACGTTGAATTTGAATGTTACCTTATCCTCATCGATGCTTTCGATATCCAGTGCCGGACGGGAAATCACCCACAAATCATGTTCCTTGATTCCTGCACTTAATGCATCTCCTGCAACCTCATCGATTGCTTCCATCAATATATTCTGAGAGCTGATCTGCTTTCTTACCAGTTTCTCAGGAGCCTGACCCGGACGGAATCCCGGCAGATTTACTTTCTTTGCCAGTTTTCTGAATGCTTTTTTCTGAGCATCCTTCCAGGTATCACCTTCGACAGTCGCTGTTAATTCACCTGTTGATTTTTCTTTTAATTCCCATGTTGAACTCATTGTTCATACCTCCTACGTATCAATCTCTTCGCACACAGCATTACATTTCATGCTTCCTTAATAATAATTCATAACCCCTGTATTGTGCAAGACCTTTTTCTTCCTCAAAGAGCATCCATGCCTCATGTTCCTCATAGGCATGAAACACATAGGCAGTCACAGCAGCAGCCAGCGGCAGTGCCTCATCCTCTTCAATATTGAAGGGCAGACGTAGATACGCCTCCTTCACCAAAGTTTCCACACACATCATCGTAAATGTCGGATTGTCGTTTTCAAACCAGTCCTTCAGATAATTCACCGCTTCCAGTGCCCCCTCGCTTTCCATAGGCGCATCCAGACTGCACGGAGAGAAGGTAACCTCAAGACCGTCGATATCCACACTGACCTCATCGGTAATGTTTTGTTCCATCATGGCTTCGATCATCAGAGAACGAACCAGATAGTGCGGGTTTTGAGACAGATAGTCCGCCACAGCATCCATGTGATTACGAATATTACTTTTTTTCAGCTGTTCAATCGCAAGAAACGCTTCCTCCAGAGAACCTTTCAGCAGAGTTTCAATGTCCTCTTCCCGAACTGCGGTATCTTTCCATTTACACTCACTGCGACACTGGTTATAGTATGCGATCAATGGTTCCTCATATTCCCTTGGAATATACGGCATGGAGAGTTCCTCATCCAGAATGGCATATGCTTCGGCAAACTGCGCATCCTTCATCAGAGTTTCCACCTTTTTTAGAATATCCTCATAATAAGTATCCATGGTTTCTCCTTTACGACTAAACATACACTAATATAGCATAATCGCTCGTTTTTATCAATTATAAAGTAGCTTCTGATCCCATTTTCGTAACATTTCTCTACAGTTTCACATAATCCTGACAAAATCTTCGAAAACACTCATTCGTTTCGCACGTTCGCATAACGCATCGATAGCACACCTTGCTGTGTGAGCATATACAGCTTGATTCCGCCTGCCGTCCCTGAGCAGTCATGAAGCCTCGTCTTGATTCCCGCTGTATCCGTAACAGCGCACACATTCCAGGAAACATGCGGAAGCAGCCGGGACGTTTTTTACGATTAACCCCAAAAGCAAGTGAGCATCCACGGCAATTTACCTTCTGAAAACAGATGCCTTTCCTATATATTATATAAGTGACGGTCTAAGCTTCTTTTTCCATATGAAAGCCACCTCAGCGGACAATGTCATTAAGTTAAGAGGATGAAAACAAACAGGATGCGGTTTTATTTTATCTCATTCTGATAGGATTAAGAGTATTCTGAAAAAAATGCATGACAAAAAGAAGATTTTTCAAGCAATTTATAAACTTTTGAGTTATAATTATATCGTATTAAGAAAAGCGGTAGTTGAAACATACTAGCGTTTGTGATTTCATAAGCCTCTTACATTTTCGATTTTGGCGGATTGGTAAGATATCTTGTGAAATGAGAGTTTCAAGATCAGGCGGGTGACCGCCTTTTCTTTTATAATGCTGGATAAAATAGCGACAATGATGTATCGCCATTTTTTTGTTTATCGCATAAGAATACTGTTTTTTCTTACCCTTTCCCTTTGGCTTTTTATTTATTATATGATGAGCCATAATAAAAGATATATGATACAGTATCA
>NZ_CAXSSO010000006.1:0-293695 GCF_964240115.1 Clostridium sp. HGF2 | reverse complement strand
AGATTCGGATTCTGTACAGTGCTTTCCTTTACCTTAATTCCGGTAACACGTTCAATAATGGTGTTGCGGGCGTACACGGATCCTTCATCCTCACGGGAAAGGGTGTACTTGAAGTATACATCATTGCAGTGATTCAATACAGTATTTGCTTTCGTATTTTCCATGACGAAAACCTCCTTCTGTAAGCTCATCATCACTTACATACTTCTATACGTTAAGAAGGTATGAAATTCCTAAAAAATCCACATATTCTTGATTTTTTTAATATATTCTCATAATAAGGGTTTTTTCATAGATACCAGGAGAGTTTGTTGTATCTCCGTTACAGCAGAGCCCTGTATACCGCCTGTATCGTTATGTGATGTAAGATTTCATAATCCGCACTTAATTCACTCAGAACTTCCAACAGTAAATTTTGCTGTTGCATCAATGAAGGAATGATATTTATAAAGAAAAATACTTGGAATGCGCTTTCATGTGTGTTATACTATGGTTGTTGAGTGGTATAGACCACTGGAAAACGTGATGTTTAAAGGAGATAGGGCATATGGAAGATACAGTAAAGCTGAAATGGTATTTTCGACTGTTTTCAAAACTAGATAATGAAGCATGTAATGTGGACATGACAAATCGTGCAGTAGCATGGGGGATTGATTGGATAGCTGGTTCACTGATTACTGCATTTCCTACTGTCATATTTTATATGGCTTTAACTAAAACACAGGAGGTCAACCAAAATCTGCTTGCATTTGATCAGCCTTATGGCTGGGTGGCAGGTATACTCAGCCTGCTGTTCTGCATCGCATATTATGTGATTTATCCTTATCGTCATAACGGTCAGACATGTGGAAAGAAATTCATGGACATGAAAATCGTTAAGCGGGATGGAAGTGATATTGATTTGAAATCATTATGTAAACGGCAAATTTTAGGTTGTATAATTCTGGAAGGCTGTCTGATTCCCGGGGGCAGCTACGTTTGTCAGCTGTTATCATTGGCAGCGGGATATGATCTGACGCTGGTTCTTGGTGTAGCAAGTGGTGTCATCTGCTTGTTGTCTATCTATATCGCAATGAAAAAGAAATCCAGAAGAATGATTCATGACTACCTGGCAGATACAAAGGTAGTCGCGATTGAGAAATAATGAAAGTTATTTATAAGCAGACTTCCATGAGGTCTGTTTTTTTATTTGTCAAGGCAAGGAATAAATTCATATATGAAGCATCTTTGGCAAAGCGTATGAAGTTCATGGTGAAGTTATTTAAATAACAACGAAATTTGACCAGCTAGCCAGTATGAATGAAGAGATATAAAAAGCTGCATAATCCGTATAATATGCCGGCATTCCGGATTCTTTTAAAAAGAGAGATTAAGTTACCATACTGTTCCCGGAATTATGCACTTACTATATTAAAAGTGTAAATTGACACGCTAAGGTTAACTGGCTCCCATGAAAAATATGGAAGAAGCGATGCATGGCTATCATCAGCTTTCTTTGATATACTTTGTGCATGAGAGAATTGTATTTTCTGAGAAGTGTAGAGCTGTCATAGATTGGAATAGTGTTTAAAATCGGGCAAGAAGTGTGTAAAACATTATGTATTTGAATAATTCTAATTTCTGTATGGCAATTCTTTTGGAAATTTAATTTTTTAAGCATCTCAGAGAATAAAATAAAGGTGCATAAGACCTAGGACCTTATGAGGAGGAAACACAGTATATGTATAGTGGAACAAAGAAATTAATTCTGGACTATCTGATGGATGAAACTGCATATCTAAAAAGAAAAAACAGGCATCATTATTCTTCCGCATATATTGCAGATAAGTTTATGATCAGCCGGAGTCTGTCAAGTCATTACTTAAACGATTTGTACAAAGAAGGGGAATTGATTAAGGTAAATGAAAGACCGGTACTGTATTTGCATAAGGATATATTACGTAGCCGCATTCGCGGAAAATCACTGCGAAGTGAATATGATACCGTTGAAGATCTGGAAGAGCTGCTGCATATGGGTGTTTCAAAATTTACAAATGTGATAGGGAGTGATTACAGCTTAAGAAGTAGTATCGAAAATATTAAAAAGGCACTGCACTATCCACCACACGGACTTCCAATTGTACTTTGCGGAAAGCCGGGTTCTGGAAAACGGTTTCTGAGCAGACAGATATATGCATACTGTCAGGCAGAACGGCTGATCAGTGAAAATGCAGAATATACCTACATATCCTGTGATACCATCGAGGAGCCTGAGCTCTTTACATTGCTGTTTGGAAAGAATGATGAAAAGAGCAATGAAACAGGGATATTAAAGAATTCAAAGTATGAGTATATTGTATTTAACAGCTTTCGAAATGCAGGAAAAAACATTCAGAATGCACTGGCAGACTATATAGATGAGGGTGCGGCACTGAATGGGCCGAAGGCAAAGCTGATCTTTCTTTGTAATCAGCAGCTTGAAATGACGTTTACACAACAGTTGCTGGGACGCCTTTTGACGATTGTAACGATACCATCACTGAAAGAGCGGACAATCTATGAAAAGGAATCACTGATTCTGCATTTCATACGGGAAGAATCAAAAAAGGTTCAAAAGGGCTTGAAGATTACAGATTACTTCATGGAGCTGATGATTGCACAGGATTTTGAAGACAGCATAGAACAACTGCAAAGTGCGATTGTGCGATCCTTCTTCCATGCTTATGAGAAAAAGGAAGAGCATATCTGTCTGGATGTATCCTGTATTCCAAGTGAATTAAAATACAGGGTGAGCGTTTATGATAAGGAGCATGCCTATCTTCTGGAGGAATATCAGCTGATATACCATGGAATCACAAAGGAGCTGTTTTATGATATCCTGCGGTATGCCGAGGAATATTATTATGATACGGCATCAAAATCCGGGAAGAGGCTGTATGCGGCGGTCGAAAAGTTTAATGATCATATTATTTTCCGCCTGCCAAAGTTCCAGAAGAGCTTGGAGCAGTATAAAGCAATCATCCAAAGTGTCACCGATATCTGTCACTCTCGCTCAAATATTTCCTTCAGCAACAATATGCAGAATCTGATGGTATTTTCTTTATATTGCCAGTCGATTGAATATCAGATATTCTATGAATTTATGGAGCGGTATGAGGAAAGTATCAAAACACTGCTCACAATGCTGTATGATGTTGAATCAAAGGAATATCAGGTTTACAGCGAAGTGGAATTTTTGCTGCATAAGACATTTTCCATAGAAACCAATGCCTTCCTGAAGCTGCTTATGATTCTGAATTTAAAGTACGATCAAACAGCATTTGACAATGATTATGCAGTAGGCTTAATCATCTGTCATGGTTATTCAACTGCTTCCAGTATTGCGAATGCCGCAAATGCATTGCTGGCAGAGCAGGTCTATGTGGCATTTGATATGCCTCTGGATGTACAGGTGGATGAAATCGTAAAGAAAATTGATACCTATCTGAATGAAAAACAGTTTTTGGATAATGCGTTGATTCTGGTGGATATGGGATCTCTGGAGCTGATAGGCAATAAAATCAGAAATCGTTATGATATCAATATCGGTATCATAAACAATACGACGACCTCTATGGCTCTGCATATCGGATATGGTATCCTTCAGAAAAGAAATATTCAGGAAATCCTGCAGGAAGCGAGTAAACAAACGGTTTGTACGTATAACTTTATTCAAAAAAAGGCGAAGAAAAAAGCAATTATCTTTACAAGCGAAAGCGGAATGTCTACTGCTGAGAAGATAAAAGCTCTGTTCCAGGACAGTATTCCCAAAACGATACCGATCCAGCTGATATCATATGATTATTATCAGATTCTGAATGAACAGACGCAGGAGGAAATATCGGGTTCCTATGATATTCTGTTTGTCGCAGGAACAATGGATCCAAAGCTTGCGGGATCTGATTTCATCGATTTGGGAGATATTATCAATCTGCGTGCAATACGCCGTATCAATGATATATTCAGAAATTATATGGGAGATGATGAAATACAGCAGTTTAACGATGATCTACTAAAGAATTTTTCATTGATCAATGTCATTGAATCTTTAACCATTCTAAATCCAAGGGCCTTGCTGGATATCGTTGAAAAATCAATACATCTGCTTGAGCGTGAGCAGTCTTCGAAAATCGATCCGAAAATTCTGATAGGTCTGTACGTGCATATCTGCTGCTTTGTAGAGCGCATGGTAAAACGCATACCGGTGAAAACGTATCCCGATTTGCAGAAATTCGAGGTTGAACAAAAGGATTTCATACATCATATGAGAATAGCATTTCAGGAGCTTTCACAGCATTATGGAATAGAGATTCCCTGCAGTGAGATTGCATATATTTATGATTATATGCACATTCTGAATGGAAATGATAAAGAGGTTTATAGTGATGAATAGGAAAGGAGAATGAAATATGGCAATCGTTTTAACAAGAATCGATAATCGCCTACTGCATGGTGTGGTAGCGACGCAATGGGCACCGTCAACCGGCTGTACCCGCTTAATGGTCATTGACAATGAAGTGGCAGATGATCCGCAGAAAAAGGAAACCATGAAATTCGGGCGGCCCAGTGGCGTAAATTTGTCCATTATCAATGAGGAGACAGCTCTTACAAATTTTAAAAACCATAAATATGACACACAGAAGGTGTTTATTGTGACGAAGCATCCGGACATTCTGTTGAAAATCGCAGCTGTTGAGCCGTTGAAAAAAGTTAATATCGGGGGGACTGTGAGAATTGAAAACGGTGTTGAGCTGTCAAACCGTGCGATGGCAGATGAAAAGGATATCATCGCATATAAGGAATTGACGAAACTAGGCGCAAAAGTCGAGATACAGTATGTGCCGAGTGATAAGGCGACACCGTTTGAAGCTATTGTTAAATAGGAAAGGAGATTGATCTAGTCCTAGATCAAATATACATATGAATGCTATACAAATAATTTTAATTACATTGCTGGCCGCTTTGAAAAAGGTTGACCAGAAGGGGCCGCAGATTTTTATTTACAACACTGTATTCTGGGGGTTTTTAGCCGGTGCTATTATGGGGGATATCATGACAGGGATGGCAATTGGTGCCACCTTTCAGCTGATGTCGCTGGGAGTTGCGGCAATCGGTGGAACATCAGTTCCGGATTATCAGATTGGAGCCATCATTTCTATTGCGATAGCAGTCAGTACCGGACAGGGAATTGAGGCAGGAATCGCAGTTGGTCTTCCTGTAGCTATGCTTGCTGTACAGTTGGATGTACTTGGGAATATCGCACATGGTATCTTCGTGCGCAAGGCTCAGACATATGCGACGGAAAGGAAATGGAATTCCTTCAATATGATGTATATTATCTGTATCATCATAACCGCATTAACGACTGGATTACCTACCTTTCTTGCTGTAGCATTTGGTGATGTGCTTGTCACCACGATTATAGATGCCATGCCGGTCTGGTTCACCTCCGGTTTATCACTTGCCGGTAAAATATTACCGGTTGTAGGATTTGCTGTTTTGCTGAAATATATGCCAGTTAAACAGAATATCGAATATCTGCTGATTGGGTTTGTATTTGCGGCATATTTAAATGTTCCTGTTTTGGGAGTGGCAATTGTTGGAGCTGCATTAGGTTTCAAGCTGTATAAGGATCAGAATCGATCTTTGGAAATGGCGGTATCTGCAGGAGGTGAACAGTATGATGACGAATAATGAAAAGAAAGCGATTTTATCAAACAAGGATTTAAATCAGGTAGGAATAAGATGGTTCATGTCCATTGAAACTTTCAATTACGAAACCCAGCTTGCCGGTTCCTATGCTTTTGCTGTAATGCCAGCACTTCGTAAAATTTATAAGGATGATAGCGAATTGACGGAAGCGATGGATAACCATTTTAAATATTTCAATTGTATGCCTTGGCTGACAAATTTGATTCTGGGGGCTACTCTAGCATTAGAGGATAATCAGGGTATACAGGCTAAGGATGCTGTTCAGGACCTTAAGGTATCTTTGATGGGACCGCTTTCCGGTATTGGTGACAGTATCTTCTTTATTCTGATACCAACAATTTTGGGTTCGATTACAGCATATATGGCACAGGATGGAAATCCTTTGGGCATGATTGTATGGTGTATATATGGTATCGTAATCGGTTTTATCAGGATTAAGTCTGTATCCTGGGGATATAAGGGCGGACTAAAGCTTGTGAATGAGCTTGGCAAAAAGTTGTCTGTTTTTACGAATTCAATATCAGCAATGGGATTAACTGTTGTCGGTGCTTTAATACCATCCCTTGTGAAAGTGACAACACCTCTTGTATTTAAAATGGGCGAGGTAACACAAGAGGTTCAAACAATTCTGGACACCATTATGCCTGCGATGATACCTGCAATATTCACATTCATCTCCTATAAGCTGTTGGGAAGAAATGTAAAAATATCATGGCTTATCCTGATTATCATCGTGTTTTCCTGGATTTGTGCAGCTTTTGGAATTCTGGCTTGATTTATGCTTGTATCAACCACTGCAATTGATATAACACCGCATTGTCCCGTAAAGCTGTGCGGTTATATCAATGACATAAGACTTGCCCAGAGAACACAGACCGCTCATGCTCCAATTTATGCAATAGCACTGCGTCTTGTCCTTGAAAACAGTCAGCTACTGATTTTGACAATGGATATCCTTAGTATTATGAAAAACAGAGCTGAGCAAATAAAGGATAGTATAACACAGGCATATTCCATAAAAAAAGAAGAAATATTCATCCATGCAATTCATACACATGCCGGACCAAGTGGATTCAGTGCAGATGCTATGGGGAAAGAATATGAGGATAATGTTACATATAGAGAGGATGTGATATCCAGAATATGTACAGGATTAAAACCTGTTTTTGCAAAAGCTGAAGAAGCTCGTGCATTTATGGGGAAAACAGAAATTCATGGCTTTTATGATAATCGAAATGACAGGAACAGGTATTATGATGCAGATGCATACAGGCTTCAGTTTCGAAGCGATGATCAGCTGATTGCTGAGCTTGTGAATCTTAATGTTCATTCTACTGTACTTGGTCCTACTAATATGGAGATATCCTATGATCTTATCGGTACGATACGTGAGGAATTGCATAAAAGAGAGAATATATATCCTTTACTCTGTATCGGTACCTCGGCAGATATCAGCAATCGCCATTACCGCGAGGGTGATGATTTTAAAGAGCTTAATCGTACTGCGAAAGGAATCACCAATCAATTGCTGGAAATACAAAATTTTACTGAGATTGATATGCACACACTTAAGCTGGATACCTTTTCCTATACCGTTTCCTACGACAATACATTGCTGTTTTCCGGTTATCAGAAGGAACTGGAAGAAATACAAAAAAATCTGGAGGCGGAAACGGATAAAACAAAAAGAAAGCTGCTTCTTTCATCCAAAGACAAATTCGAAAGCAAGCTGCTTATTCATAAGGTACATAAGGAACTGAAGCTGTCACTGTTGCGCTTTCCAGAACTCTTGTTGGTAACCTTTCCAGGAGAACTAACATCCGTGTTTGGTAAATATATAAAAGAACAAGCAAAAACTCCCTTTACCTGTATAATGACCTGTACCAATGATCATCATGGTTATTTTATTGAGCAGGATCAATATGGAAGGTGTTATGAAGCAACTGCTACTTTAATTCCAAAGGGAGAGACAGAAAAAATGATAAAAAAACTGGGGGAACTATTATGAGACGACTTGTTATCGCATCACATGAACGTATGGCGGAAGGTGTAAAAAATACATTGGATTTCATAACAAATAGCAGTTTCTCCGTATATGCTGTAAATGCATATACTACACAGATACCGTTGGAGAACCAGCTACAATCTGTTTTTGAAGAATTTGAAACAGAGGATGAAATTGTAATTCTCACAGATATGTTAACCGGGAGTGTAAATCAGGCATGTATTCCCTATCGTAATGATCATGTATTCCTTATGACAGGTTTCAACATACCGGCAGCTCTTGAAATACTATTGTATCCGCAGGATAAAAAACTGAGTGAGAAAGAACTCCTGCGTATTGTGGAAACAGCAAGAGCACAGCTGCAGTTGGTTGTGAGTACAGAGGAACTGGAAGACGAATAAACATGGAGCTTTCTATCCTAATTATGAAGCAGCTGCTTGTTATGTTTTCACTGTCAGGTATTGGATTCTTGCTGGCAAAGTTGAAGCTTATTAGCTATGAGGGCTGTAAAGAGCTCGTAAATCTTCTGTTGTATGCGGTCATACCACTGACTGTACTTAACTCCTTTCTGGTCGAAAAGACACCGGAAAAAACACAGCTTCTTTTATATTCACTGTTGCTGAGTCTTGCAGTTTTCGCTGTTTCTATGCTGTTATCCTACATTATATATGGGAAAAGAAAAAGAGTTGAAAATTTCTCAGCAGCATTCAGTAATGCGGGCTTCATTGGTATCCCACTGGTACAAGCAACTGTTGGACCACGCGCAGTATTTTATATTGCAGGCTTTGTAGCCTTTCTGAATATATTCCAATGGATTTATGGTGCTTATGTTATGGGAGCGGAACGAAGGGTGATTTCTTTTCAGGTAATTGCTAAAAATGCTGTTCTGTTATCCTTTATAACAGGCTTTACTCTATATTTATGCGACTTGGGTAATATCCTTTTTATAAAGGATATAGCAAATACCGTAGCAAATATGAATTCACCGCTGGCGATGATCATAATCGGTGTTTATATGTCGCAGATTTCTTTTATGAGAATGTTACAAAGAGAAAGCAGTTATATCTGCAGCCTGTGTCGCCTTTTCGTGATTCCATTGGCCTCTCTTGGCTTACTTGCTGTGATTCCCTTAGATTGTTATGAGGTGAAAGTAGCGATATGTATTGTACTTTCTGCACCTGTGGGTGCTAATGTAGCTATGTTTGCTCAGAAATTTCATCAGGATTATACATATGCAGTAGAAATAGTAATATTATCAACACTGATGTCTGTTGTAACACTTCCATTGATTGTTTATGCCGCACAGATTGTTTTATAAATATACATTTTGCATAAAAAATCCCAGACAGGGATTTTTTTAGGTTCTTTCTTACTTAAGGGTGTTTGCAAAAGGGAGATTTCAACTTCTATTGTTAACCACAATAGTATGGAAGTCTCCCTATGTTAAGTTTACCCACAATCGAGAAAGAACCTTTTTTTATCTATTACTTATCTATTTATCTCTTATCCTCGTTCATTGCATAATCTGAACATTGTATGTTTATCAGAGGTTCGTATAATTGAACGGCTGTTGACTTTGACTTTACGTTACTTCTGTATACAGTAAGCGCGTATTGCTTCCGGATTCCTTTTTCAATTTTAAAGGTGATAGATGCATATCAAATACGTGCAAGGATATATTCATCATAATGAAAAGCAGTCTTAGGATTGCCGAAATTCATATAAACAATAAAATTTTTTAATATTATAGACGGATATAGAACAATAATTATTAAAATTGAAAAATTTGATTACAAAATTATTGACTATAATAATTTATGGCGTTATGATATAGTTGTAAAAGGAGGCTACAAACATGAAAATTATCGTATGTAAGGATTATGATGATGTCAGTAGAGTTATGGCAGAAAAGGTGGTCGAACAAATTCGTAAAAAACCTAATTTGGTATTCTGTCTGCCTGCGGGGAACTCTCCTATCGGGATGTACAAATATCTTGTTCAGATGTACAAAGAGGGAAAGGCTGATTTCTCACAGCTGAGAACATTTGATATGGACGAATATGCAGGGCTGACTCCGGACGATTCACACAGCTTCATTTATTTTATGCATCAGCACTTTCTGGATCATGTCAATATCAATATGGATAATGTACGTTATCCGAAAGCAGATGCAGCAGATCTGGATGCGGAGTGTAAACAGTATGCGCAGGAAATCATTGATGCGGGCGGTCTGGATATCGCAATCACCAGCATTGGTGATGATGGGCATATTGCATTCAATGAACCGGGAGAGTATTTACTGCCACGCACACATGTCGTTAAAATGGATGAGGCAACCAGACAGCAGAATGCAAAAGCATTTGCTGACTGTGCAGGAGGTGTTCCGGAATATGCGATTACAACCGGTATGGAAGAACATATGAAAGCCAAAAAATATTATGTCGTTTGTTCTGGCACCCACAAAGGAAAGCTATTGCATAAGCTGTTCGAAAATGAAAGGCTGGATCCTAAATTTCCTGTTTCCTGGCTACGTATGCACCCGGATGTTGAATTTATCATAGATGAGGCAACTGCTGCAGAAATTCAGGAGGATGCACTGGAATATTACAGAGAGAAATAAACATAACGGCTCATTTGATTCTCACATCAAATGGGCATTTTATGAAGTCTTTGATACTATACAGCATAGAAAACAAATCAGAATATTTCAAAGGGAAAGGAAAGATATGAAGCTGCAAATTGCAACTGATATTGCAAATACCGAGACAGTATTCAGCATAGCGGATGCAGTCCATGATGTTATTGACATACTTGAGGTTGGAACACCGGTAATCACGAAGGAAGGACTAGTACCTGTATACCATGTAAAACTAAGATATCCGAATCTGTGTGTGTTTGCCGATACAAATATCATTGATGGCGAAGCTATGGAATGTGAGGATGCCTGTAAAGCTCATGCGGATATCGTAATGTAAGGGCAATGGCAGATACTGCAACAATGAAAGAGGTTGTTGATACAGAGAACCACTACAAGTCGTTAATTTTATTTGGATGACAGACGGTTTACAGATGCTATACATAGGGAATAAATTCTGGCTTATGTGCTTGTATGATTTTTTTAATGATAATATTCCATTTCCATATGAAAAAGCGGTCTCTTGATAGAGACCGTTTTCGTGCAATATTGTAGCTGCATTATATTGGTTATGAATTGGTTTCCTATAGAAATTCAGGTAAAAGATGATCATGTAAAATATAATATTTCTTGGGAGAATCAGAATCATCGCTCAATAGGAGGTATCCTGCTTTATTATCCCATAAGAAAGTTTTATCCTATATTTCTAAAAGCGACATTATTTAAACCATCTAAGTATGCTGACACAGGATGGGAAAACAAAGATTTTTAAATATTACCAGCATCCTTACAAATTCCGGGATTTCCTTTTATCCTCATACATAGCTTGATCTGCCATGACCAACAGCTTCTGAATTCCCTTATTCCGGGATGTATTGCTGGAAAATCCCTTTGCTATTGATAAAGGAAGCTCAGCCGTTTGATTATATTCTTTCAGTCTTTGATCCAGCAGGCTGAACACTGCCTGTGCGGACATATAATTTTTCTCGCTGAGAACTACAAATTCATCCCCACCTACCCGATATATTTGTCCGATATCTGTAAACACGGTATGCAGGAGGTCGGCAGCACTTCGAATAATGGTATCTCCGGCATGATGTCCGTAGGTATCATTGGTATGCTTTAGATTATTGATATCAAACATAAAGACCGTCAGAGGAGCATCTGGTTTTAGCTTTGCCATTTCCTGACAGCGCTGTTCGTATGCAGAGCGATTCCGTGCTTTTGTCATGGTATCCGTATAGGCAAGCTGGCGGTAAAACTGAATCTGTTCCTGCTCCTGAGACAGCAGATAAACCTTATGAAAGGAAAAGCAGCTCAGCATGACGATAAACAATAATAATCCGACAATGAAGAATATATTATAGTCATCCATTGGATGCAGGTAAAAGGCAGTTAGTGCCACTGTGGAGAATAGGGCAAGGATAAAGAAGGCAAGCAGTATATTGCGGGAATAATCCGTCTTATACAGGCGAACCTCACGAATCAATGCAAACAGCAAGGCGGCAATACTAACCATCATCAACAGATGGGTAAATGGCAGCATCTGTACAAAATCCAGGATGCCTGCCTGATAAAGAATACACTGGACAATGGTATTTCCCAACAGTAAAAGCTGAAGCAGGGTCAGGGAACGGCACCGCAGCTTTAATGCGTCATTTATAAAGACCAGAAGCGGGATTGGCATAAGCATAAAGCTGCAGAAGGATAATAAAACGATACGCAGACTGCCGCTCACATACAGCTGTAATATAGGAGAATCTGTAAGCAGCCACAGTGCTGTGAGGAAAATGAAGCTCATAAGCGCATATAGCGATGTTTTAGACAACCAGAAGCTGCGGTTCTTCAGCCATATAATCAAAAAAACAAGAATGATGTCAAGCAGTAGCAGCAGGATTACTGTGATAATGATTCCGGCATTCTCCTGTAAAATATAAAAAGCAAAAGAGGATGCGGAAACCAGCATTGGATATTCTATATCAGAGGAAACATTTGAGTAATTGTTTTTGAATTTCAGAAGCAGCTCTTTGCCACTGTCTTCTGATGTAACCGGCATACGCACATATACATTACCTAATAATTTAGTATCATCGCGATGATAGCCGTAATCCAGGCGGACTTCGTTATCGATACAAATCTGTACACCGCGGTAGTTGTTTCTGATCACAAGCATAGTATCCTTCGCTATCTGTGGCAGTGTCCTTTTTCTACTGAAGGTTTTATCACGTATATCTGTCTTTGCCTCAGCTTGAGCGGCTCCATCCTTCCAGCCGTTCTTTAATACCTCAATATCATTGGATTTCGGTGGTATAACAGCTGCCGGCGGTGTCTTTTGCGGAAAAATAACAGATACCACAAGACATAAGCCAATAATCCACAGGCATATGTAAAGAAGCAGCATTTTCTTTCTTGTCATCCTTCCACATCCTTTCTATCCTGATAATTTTAACATACTTTTCATGCACATTATATTTTTTGTTAAATTATCACATAAAAAACTGTTTCACATTGACACTGATTGTTAACTGTGGTAAACTTTTATCCGATAAGTTATCTTAAACTAACAAGGAGGTACTATGATTGACAAACGACTTTTAAAAGAGATGCCGGAAACAAAGCCATATATCATGAAGCAGGTAGCGATGCAGTGGTTCTCTCTGCTATGCAATATTGTCTTTGTGGCACTGCTGGCAAATGTACTTTCACACATATTTAATAAAACCGTCAATGAACAGCTTCTGCTTCTGACAACGTGCGGAGTCATTTTGTGCATCGCACTAAGAGCAGTCTGTGTCCGAAAAGCGAGCTTATATTCCCATGAAGCTTCCTGTCATGTGCGTGAGCAGCTTCGCATGCGACTGTTCAAAAAGCTGCTGGAAATGAAAAGCAGCTATACCGAAAGCGCACCGACAAGCGAGCTGGTGCAGTTGAGCGTAGAAGGCATTGACCAGCTGGAGATTTACTTCGGCCGATATCTTCCCCAGTTTTTCTACAGTATGCTTGCCCCGGTTACACTATTCCTGATTCTTGTATGGATGGATGTAAAAAGTGCACTTGTACTCTTACTCTGTGTACCACTCATTCCAATGTCTATTATCGCAGTACAGAAATTCGCAAAGAAGCTGCTATCCAAATACTGGAGCAGCTATACGACGCTGGGAGACAGCTTTCTGGAAAATCTGCAGGGTCTTACCACGCTGAAAATATATCAGGCGGATGAATGGAAGCAGCAGGAGATGAATAAGGAAGCGGAAAATTTCCGTAAAATTACGATGAAGGTACTGACTATGCAGTTAAATTCTGTCAGTGTCATGGATCTGATTGCATATGGCGGTGCTGCTCTGGGCAGCATTGTCGCAATTCTTGGTTTTCAAAACGGCAGTCTGTCATTATTTCAGGTGATTTGTATTGTATTGCTATCCTCAGAATTCTTTATACCGCTGCGTCTGCTGGGCTCCTTCTTTCACATTGCAATGAATGGAATAGCAGCCAGTGATAAAGTATTCCGTATTCTGGACAAACCGCAGAAGCAGGCAGAACAAAAGCAATGGAAAGCAGAGACAGTGGATATTCAGCTGCGTGATTTGAGCTTTTCCTATGATGAACAGCGCACTATCCTGAAGCATGTCTATATGCAGCTTAAGCCTGGTCAGTTTACTGCTATCGTTGGAGAAAGCGGTTCGGGTAAGAGTACGATCGCCAAGCTGATAGCGGGCATTATCAAGGATTACCACGGGCAGCTGCTGATTGCGGATACACAGCGAAGAGACATTGATGATGATGCCTTTTATCAATCCTTTCTGTATGTCAGTCATCAGCCGTTTATCTTCAAGGGCAGTGTTCGTGAAAATCTGGCAATTGCAAAGGACTCTCTAAGTGAGGAAGCAATGCTGGAGGCACTACGTAAGGTGGCATTGCTTGATTTCGTCATGGAACAGGGCGGATTGGATATGGAACTGCAGGAACAGGGTAATAATTTATCGGGCGGACAGAAACAGCGTTTATCCATTGCAAGAGCATTGCTTGCACAGCGGGATGTTTATATCTTTGATGAGGCCGCAAGCAATATCGATGCAGAGAGTGAGGATGCAATTGTTTCCGTTATTCATAAGCTGGCAGAAACAAAAACGGTAATCATGATTACGCACCGGTTAAAAAGCATAAAAGGCTGTGACCAGATCTATGTGATTGAACAGGGTACCTGTCAGGAACACGGAAGACATGAGGAGTTACTGCGTTTGCGGGGAACCTATGCAAGGATGTATGAAAAACAGCAGGAGCTGGAAGCTATGGAAGGAGCTGAACAGTATGCATAAAACAGGAAATATTCGATTGATGGCACGTATGAGTCTGCTTGTAAAACCGCTTGCCCCCCATATGCTGCTGGCTGTGTTTCTTGGTGTAGCCGGTTTTCTGTGTGCGATTTACATTCCGTATTTCAGTGCACTTCTCATCAGCCATATTGCCATACAGGCAGCGGATTTCCCAATTGGCGTGTTCTTTGTCATTATGCTGGTGCTGGCATTTCTTCGCGGTATTTTACATTATGGGGAACAGGCCTGCAACCACTATATTGCATTTAAGCTGCTTGCCATTCTGCGGGATAGGGTATTCACCGTTCTGCGTCGCCTTGCTCCGGCGCGGCTGGAGGGGCAGGACAAGGGAAATCTGATTTATCTGATCACCAGTGATATTGAAGCACTGGAGGTGTTTTATGCACATACGATTTCTCCTGTGCTGATTGCAGTTGTCACATCCGGCATACTGCTGATACAGTTTGCGAAAATGCACATCCTGTTCTTTATGATAGCATTGCTCGGATATCTGTTCTGTGGCGTCCTGCTGCCTCTCATCATAACAAAGCTGGGAACGCAGGAGGGCCGTCAATCCCGGGAGGGGTTTGGAAGATTGAGCAGCTATGTGCTGGAATCTCTTCGCGGAATGCAGGATGTGCTGCAATATCGTATCGGAAGTCGACGTATGGAGGAAATGCAGAGAAAAAGTGAAGAGCTGCACGATACAGCAAAGCGTCTGAAGCTGCACGAAGGGACCTCTTCGATACTCGGAAATGCAGTTGTTACGCTATTTACTCTGCTTATGCTGCTGGGCGGCTGTCTGCTGTATCTGCAGGGGGCGGTAAGCTTTACAACGGTGTTGATGAGTACCGTGCTGATGGTATCCAGCTTTGCGCCGGTTCTGGCGCTTGCCAGTCTTTCCAATAATCTACTCATTACCATGGCAAGTGCGAGACGTGTGTTGCAGCTGCTGGATGAAAAAGAAGAGGTTGAAGAAATCAGCGGAAAAAAACAGGCAGTCAGCGGGGATATTAAAGTGGAGAATCTGAGCTTTTCCTATGAGGAGGAAGAGGTGCTGCGCAATGTGCAGGCAACCTTCAAAAAGGGAAAGATTACCGGAATTCACGGAAAAAGCGGTTCCGGGAAATCAACACTGCTGAAGCTGATCATGCGATTCTGGAATGTATCACAGGGCAGTATTTCTGTGCACGGCGTTGATTTAAAAGATATCAATACCTCGGATCTGCGTAATATGCAGAGCCTGGTAACACAGGAAACGGTTCTGTTTCATGATACTATTTTCAATAATATTCGAATTGCAAAGCTGGATGCCTCTGTCGATGAGATTGAAGAAGCCTGCCGCAAAGCGGGAATTCATGAGTTTATCATGTCACTGCCAAAGGATTATGCGACACCGGTAGCAGAGCTTGGTGATTCTCTTTCCGGAGGAGAGCGTCAAAGGATTGGCTTGGCCAGAGCATTTCTACATGATTGTGACTGTATCCTTTTGGATGAACCAACCAGTAATCTGGATGCGTTGAACGAAGCAGTTATTCTGAAAAGCATTCAGGCACAGAAGGATAAAACGATTCTTCTGGTATCGCACAGACCAACTACCATGCGCATTGCGGATACGGTGCTTTCTGTGGAATCCGGGAGAGTCAGCTGATGGAAGCCGCAGCCAAGCGCGAAAAGGAAAAGCAGGTCATACAGGAAATGATATCCCTGTACTGCCGGAAACAGCATCATGGACAAAGCCTCTGTAAGGAATGTCAAACGCTTTGCAGGTATGCACATCAGCGCATAGACTGCTGTCCGTTTATGGAAAGCAAGACCTTCTGCAGCAACTGCAGCGTGCATTGCTATCAAAAGGAACGGCGTGAACAAATCCGCAGGGTGATGCGCTTCAGCGGACCAAGGATGCTTCTGCACAGACCGCTCATGGTCATTCAGCATATGTGGCTGTCACGAAAGGAGAGACATACATGAAACCTGTTTATTTTATCATCGGTATCGTATCTATGCTGCTGGGAGCCGTCGGTGTTGTGCTTCCTGTTCTGCCTACGACACCGTTTCTGCTTCTTTCCGCCTGGTGCTTTGCGAAAAGCTCCCGGCGCTTTCACTGCTGGTTTATCTCAACAGCACTTTATAAAAATCATCTGGATTCCTTTGTACAGCACCGCTCCATGACATGGAGAACCAAGCTTTCCCTACTGGCATTTGCCAGTACTATGCTGTTATTTGCCATGTATTTTATGAGTAACCTGTGGCTGCGTCTGTTTTTGCTTGCACTCATGCTCTTTAAGTATTACTATTTCCTCTTTCGCATTAAAACGATACGGGAATAAGATTTCATTAAAGCATTGTATGTATCAGATAAAAAGGTATGCACGCGCATACCTTTTGTTAGTTGGTAACGTAAAGGGTCAACGGCCCTTATGCTTTGCCTTTTTCTTCATCTGCCGCAGACGAAACGCTTCCTTCTGTCCTTCTCTGTTCTCCTTTCGTCTTTCAGCTTTCAGCTCTGCGCGTTCCTCCTGCTGCTGTTTTACTGCAAGCTGTGATTTTGTAAGGGAAAGCCCTGTATCCTGTGCCTTGCGGGCTAAACGCTGCATGCGTTTGGGATTTCGATGGCTTGCCTTTGAGCGCACGGTTTCCACAGGAGCCTGAAAACTGATGGAATACCAGCAGCCTTTCAGCCATTCATATACCACCTGTTCACTGGGTTCACTTCCAAATACGATTCGCTTCAAATACAGCAGCTGCTGTTCACGGTATTCAAACAAGCCAATCCAGAAAGGGTCTTCAAAGAAGACAGTAAAGCTTAGCGAAGTCTGATTCATAATGCTTCCTCCTTATATACTTCATAAGGAAACGGACAACCAAGGAGGCAGGTTACTGACAATTCTCATTGCGTCTGGACTACCAACCAGACTGTGTTTTTATTCCGTTATTATACTATCAGGAGTGAACGCAATCGTCAACAGATTATCCGTGCTGTATAGTTTTAAAGTAGTATAGTTCAAGAATCTTTTCCTGCAGGCCTTCTAAGAAATCACCATATATAGGCAGGTTCTTCATTTACCAGGATGGCACGTACCAGCTCCTGAGCAGTAAACTGCTTCAACCCCCTGTGTACCTCATCCTGAACAGGCGGATATGGATCTATGATGTAGTAGGACGTAATCTGATCCTTATTTTTTTCATAACCGATCACTATCACCATATGGTTTGCATGTGCAAGTGCAGGATATAAAGCATTTAAATCAACTGCGGCAAAAACTGGATATCCGTCATCTATATTTTGTATACAGCGGCGTGAAAATGTTTCTGAAGCATCCTGCGTGTGGTCATCTGGCGACAGTGTCTGTACATGATAGCCTGGCTCATCAGCTGAGGGTATGCTAGTGCCGGGAAACAGGTAGCTGTTTAAGACTCTTGCCATATCCACATATTCCGTTCCGGTTACAGGATCTGTATGAAGCTGCTGTGCCAGGTGCTGCTGGGTGCTTTCTATAGCGTGATAGCGAAGTGCCATCTGTAAACAAGCCGGTACACAGTAATATGAAGTTTCCTGCATACTCTGAACAATAGGAAGCTTATTCTGTATATGTTCATCATCCGTTTCGCTCTGTTCACGTTTCTCAGGCATGTTCTCCGTATCACTTTCCATAAGAGAACCTTCCTTTTGTCTGTCAGCAGCTGCAAAAGCGCCGTTTCTGTCAAAATGCTGTGCAGATAGGCCGGTGTAAATCGTTCCGTAAACCGGTATCTGTGTGCACGCTGTGCGCATAATGTATGCAAATAGAAAAACAATGATACTAGTTAACAGAATAAGGATACTGCCGTAGGTTCGTTTCATACAGGTACGTTCTCCTTTCATTATCTATACGAGGCAGAGATAGTATATATTTCATTTCACTGCAATAAAGAAATCAGAACCTAAAAAAATCAAGAATATGTGGATTTTTTAGGAATTTTATACCTTCTTAACGTATAGAAGTATGTAAGTGATGATGAGCTTACAGAAGGAGGTTTTCGTCATGGAAAATACGAAAACAAATACTGTATTGGATTACTGCAATGATGTATTCTTCAAGTACGCCCTTTCCCGTGAGGATGAAGGATCTGTGTACGCCCGCAACACCATTATTGAACGTGTTACCGGAATTCGGGTAAAGGAAAGCACGGTCCTCAATCCGAATCTGGATCCGGGCATCATCGGAAAGAAGCGCATTATTCTGGATGTCCATGTGAAGGATGAGCAAGGTCGTTTTTTTAATCTGGAAATGCAGACGACCTATGCAGGAGTAGCGGAAATGATGCGCTTTGAATTTTATGGGGCCAGAGCATTGAACAACCAGCTGGATAGCAGTGAGAAGTACAGGGATTTAAAGCCGGTATATCAGATTATTTTCATTGAAAAACGCGCATGGAATAATAAAAATCTGATCAACCACTATCAGATGCGCAATGAGCAGGGGGAAGATGAGAGTAAACACCCACTGATTAGAAGAACCTACGTCCATCTGCCTGTTATCAATGAAATCGCTAAGAAAAAGGCCATCCAGAAAATGGATGACTTTGAACAGCTGTGCTTCTTGTTTGAAAACAATGCGAAAAATGATATACTGGAATCAAAGGAAAGGCTGGTGAAGGTATTCGTGAACAAGTACGAGGAAATGCAGAAGGATGACGAGCTGTGGTCAACCGCAATGGCGATTCAGATGGGGGAGGCACGTTATCGCTACGGCTTGGAGGACAGCTTTGAGGAGGGGATGAAGGAAGGTATCATAAGAGGTAAAGCAGAAGGTAAGGCGGAAGGTATGATTGAAGGCAAGCTTGAAGGAGAGAGACAACTCTTACATAGGCTCATGGAAGCCAAATTTCAGGAAGACTGTACAGCATGGCTACAGTCATTAACCGAGGACCAACTGCATATCGTATCCAATTTACTTTTGGAATGTGATACCTTAGAGTCAGTCAAAAAACAATTAAATAGACGCAACACCATATAAGAATACTTCATCAACAGCACCTTTATACCTATGTCTGTACAAAGTAATGGTTATTTATGTGTCTAACCGAAAGAAGTCATGAACAGCATATTTATAATAAAGGAATCAACAGATGCAATACGAAAATTTTTACAAATCCATACATACCTTGCAGCCTATTTATTTAACGGCTGCGATAAAAAAGCTCTCAGCGTAATTACAATGATTTGCTGAGGGCTTTTCATGTCTGCTATATCACTGCTTCAAATTGCGGCTTGATTTTTCGTTTCATAATGAAAAAGGAAATCACCAGCAGAAGATAGGTAATATCAAAATTAGCATATGCGGCAGGTGTCACGATTTTTATAAATACACATGCGACAATTGCAATGATATCCATACGCATATAGAAGCTGCCGAACTGGTAGCGTTTCACGATTCTTTTGCGTATCAGGAAATTTTTCATTGCAATTCCACCGGCGATACAGGCAACGATGACATCTACCAGATAATTCACAATAAATTTCTGATCCATCAGATTTTTAAAGAAGAACAGCACGATACAGAGTGAGAAAACATACCAGATACTGCTGATTTGCATTTTCTCATAATCCTGATTGCGTATTTTTCGTTTCATATCCTTATATACATTGCCACGGGATAGCTTTGTCGTATATTCTTTCAGATCCCTGGGAATTACCAGCGTTGCTTTCTTTCTGTTTTTCATGCCCTCGAGACATTGTTCAAGGGCGGTATTAACAATGATATTGATATCCGCATCGGATGTATTGCTGTGCAGTACATAGTCATAGAAACGCATAAATTCTTTATGATAATCCTCATCCAGCTTTTTCATCAGGTAGAGATTGTCAATATGAATTTTTTTCTGACTGCTTTGATTTTTCATGGAGACCTATGCGACCTCAATCGTTTCGCTGTCGGTAATATGAAGATTGGTGTTATAGAAGGTTGTCAATGCACGAATCATATACTCACTGTCTTTGATACCTGCGGTTTCATAGGAGGAATGCATGGCAAGCTGAGCCAGTCCGATATCCACAGTATGCATGGATACCTTCTGGCTGGAGAGATTTCCAAGTGTGCTGCCTCCTGCTGCATCACTTCTGTTAGCAAAATGCTGAACAGGAACCTCTGCTTTTTCACAGATTCCCGCAAAGACTGCCGAGCTGACTGCATCGGTTGTATATTTCTGATTCGCACTGAATTTCACAACGATTCCCTTATTCATATAGGTGCAGTTTGTATCATCTGTCTTTTCCGGATGATTCGGGTGTACTGCATGTGCATTGTCACAGGATACCATGAAGCTTTTCGCAACAGCACGGTAGTAATCCTCTTTTGTGTAACCAAGGTTGTCGTTGATTCTCTGCAGAACATCATACAGGAAGGTTGAGCATGCACCCTGCTTGGTTCCGGAACCGACCTCTTCATTGTCAAAGCAGGCAAACACATTGACTGCTTGTTCATTTGTCCCGTGCAGTAAGGCTTTCAGGGATGTGAATGCACATTGCAGATCGTCCAGCTTCGGTGATGAGATGAATTCCTCCTTCACTCCCCAAATGCTTGGGGTCATGCGGTTCACCAGATACAGGTCTGTCCCGAAGATGTCCTCTTTTGCACAGCCCAGTTCATCGGCAAGCAGCTGGGCATAATCACCCTCATTGCATTCTCCGGCTGAGAACAGCGGCAGCATATCTATCTGATTGTTATATTTCATACCGTTATTTACATCACGGTTCATATGAATGGCAACATTGGGAATCAGAAGCAGATCACGGTCAAAGCTTACCAGCCTGCTTGTAAAGGTGTTTCCTTCTTTCACAAGAACACGTCCTGCTAAAGACAGCGGGCGATCCATCCATGTTGCGCACAGCATACCGCCATAGCCTTCCGTATTCAGCTGCAGATAGCCGCCCTTTCCCTTCAGCACTGCTTCTTCCTTAACCTTAAAGGTTGGTGAATCTGAATGGGATGAAGTAACCTGAAAGTGGTAATCCTCCAGACTGCTTCCAATGTGGAAGGCGATCAGACTGGAGCCGTTTCTTGTAGTGAAGTATTTTCCGCCCTTTTCCAGCGTCCAGGCTTCACATTCCCGTAATTCCGTATAGCCGTCTTCTAGCAGCATATCTTTCATAGTGTTCACTGCATGAAAACAGCTTGGACTTTTCTGAATGAAGCTTAGTAATTCGTTCGCAATATCTTTATACATAATTGATTTATCCTCCTGTAATCTACACGTACAGTATAGCATGGTATGCTTACGGGGTAAACATGCCCAATGATATACCAGATCAGCGGAAGGGGGATTTCCTGCAAGGAAATCATACCCTGTGCACAGCATTTTCTATAAATATTTTTTGGAGTCTATGCTAACCTCTCAGACGATTTACCACATTCCTCCTGCAAGAAGGGTGAGCAGTAAAGGGAAAAGGTATAATTCATAGGATGAGCCAATAGTAAGAAAGACAAGACCGGCTGATCTTGTCTTAAGGTTTATGCCTTTTCGTTTCTTTTGATAACCGGCAGAATCACACCAAGTGCTGTCAGTACGACTGGTGTGATGACATTCAGTGCTGTGGTGAACATGTCTCCCGGTGTATACATACCCATGATACAGCATGCAGCAGTCAGAATAAAGCACCAGATACCAAAGGTCATAGCGACTCCCTGATTCTTAACAAACCGGTATTCTGGCTGAAATTTGTTTCGTGCCGTACGCAGTGCGATATAGGCGGCAAATACCCATAGATACCGCATAGGCATAGTGACAGAATTCAGCTTGTTCAGCTGTGCAAGCACGCTGGCAGCACCAGGCACGAAGGACTGAATCAGAATAATGCTTCCGGACAAAATGACAACCATCCAGATTCCGTTGATATAAGCACCATATTTGTTTTTCTTAAGCAGTCCGGATGGAATAAACTCTCTGGCTTCCTCGTTGTCCAGCAGCATACGCAGCGGAGCATCAATACTTAATACCAGGGTTGAGAACTGACCGATCATGTTGCACAATGCATAAATAATCAGCAGTGCATCTCCCATGTGATAGTAGCCGCCCAGCTTCTGGAATGCCCAGTAGGAGCCGTTGGATACATAGGAATTAAAGGATTCCTGTGTTCCGTTAATTACGGCAGGATCAAACATCATACCCATTGCAATCGTACCCAGAATGGCACATACAACAACCATGATTGCCAGTGTAATCATACCCTTCGGGAAGCCCTTGCTTGGATTTTCCACCTTATTAACATAAGGGGAGATCTTTTCACAGCCACCCACGGCAAACACCAGAATGGACAGCGATGTAAAATACTGCAGATTAAACTGCGGGAAGATATTGTCCCAGCTGAAATCCGGAGTGACAAAGCCGCCGTTTGGATTGATGAGCGGTGCGGCAAACATCATAAGAATGTACAGTATGGACATGATGAACATACTGCTTCCGGCAATCGTCGCCAGCTTCTTCAGCGGATTTAAACCGCGGCTTGCGACCCAGCAGAAGAACAGGAAGACTGCCAGCGTACCCAGCTGTACATAAACGGTTGGAAATGTGTCATACGTTTCCGCATTGCGAAACACTGCCCAGCTAAGTGCTTTTAGTCCACCGCTGCCTTTACTTGCGATGTATGTAATGTGACATGCCCAGTAGGTCCACCCGGCATAGTAGGCGAATTTCGGACCAATTGTTTCATTGATCCATGAGCTGACTCCACCACCGGAGTCTTTGAATGCGGATCCCAGTTCTCCGACCATGAGCGCATACGGCACAAAGTACAGAGCAAACATCAGAATCCAGCTGAATATAACCTGAATACCATTGAAGTATACGAAGCCGTTTAATACATTTCCAAAACCCCAAACGGTAGAAAATGCCATAAACGCAAGGTTATACCAGACTATTTTCTTTGAACTTTCCATTTTTACCCTCCTTAGAATATAAATGTCGAGCCTAGCTATCATACCATAGGTAGTTCATAAACTCCATGATTTTTCAACATTTTGTTCGCAAAATATACTACAATTTCCAGATTTTGTTTATGATTCTCCATTAACTTTCCATCATTTTCTATCCACTGTATGTTTTGTGGAAATTCTGTGCTACAATGCTGATAAACAGAAAGGAAATGATGAACATGGAAACCAGACGGTTTGATAAAAAGGATGTAAAGGAAGTCGCAGAGCTGTTGAAAAACGGGAAGGTTGTGGCATTTCCTACAGATACGGTGTTTGGTCTGGGGGTCATTTATGAAAATGAGGAAGCCTTGCGCAAACTGAAGGAAAGCAAGGGACGTCCGGAGAATAAGCCGATTCCCACCATGGTTGCGGATGTGGAGCAGATGAAGTGTATCGCACAAATGCCTGCAGAAGCTGTGGCACTGGCGGATGCCTTTATGCCGGGAGCATTCACTATGATCTTGAAAAAACAGGAGACGCTGCCGGATTATGTGACGAACGGATTTCCTACCGTGGGAATCCGGATGCCGGATGATCCATTTGTATTGCGTCTGATTAAGGAATGCGGAAAGCCGCTTCTGGTAACGAGTGCAAACCGTTCCGGAGAGGAAACTGGTGTTCGGGATGAGCAGGTGCTGGAACAGCTGGACGGCAGAATTGATGCGATTGTTTTAGGAGAAGCAAAAGGCAAGCTGGCGAGCACGATCGTAGATATGAGCGAAGAAGAACCGCGCATTGTCCGTGAAGGCCCAATCTCTGCGGATGATATCAAAAGGGTGTTACATAACGCATAAGGGATAGCTTCTGCTGAATTTCATATAGTTATATTGTCAAGATAAATACAGGAAAATCAGAAAAATTGAAAATCACTGTCCGTTAATGGCTTTGTTTTTTCATGATTTCTGATTTTTTTCAGCCCTCTTTTCATGAGATGGATTTGTGATAAAATGAAATCATAGAAAGCAGCGAGGATATCCTATGAGAAAGAAAAATATATTGAAAATTCATCTGCTGGGTGAATTTTATATGGAAAACAAGAATTACCGGTTTCCGCAGGAAACAAAGAAGAGTACACAGCTGATCCTTTTGATCGCCTATCTGATGATGTATCGGCATACGGTGGTATCCAAGGAAAAGCTGATTAAAATATTGTGGAAGGAAGATGAATCGGATAAGCCGGAGGGTGCCTTGCGCAATCTTGTGTATCGTGCAAGAAAGGAATTGCAGAAATTTTATCCGGATAATCCCGAGCTTTCCTTTATTCTGTCAAAAGGCAATACGTATGCATGGAATTCTGAAATACCATGTGAGATTGACATCGTGCAGATGGATGAGCTGTGCAAAAAAATCGAAGAGGAGGAAGCACCGGAAGCCTCTTATCAGTATTGCAAAGAGCTGCTCAGCAATTATATGGAAGACTTCATGTTTGAATTTCATACGCAGGACTGGGTGGAGCTGCAGAAAACCTATTATGACAACAATCTAATGCGGGCAACCAACCGCAGCTGCAAGCTGTTGATGGATAAAGAATATTATGATGAAGTAATCAAGCTGTGTGATATTCTGGGCTTTAAGCATTATGCGAATAACCATATTCATGAATACAAGCTGGAGGCATATCGACAGACCCATCAGTATTCGCTGGCGATTTCGTATTACCACAAGGTGGCCGATATGTATTACGGAAGACTGGGGATCGAGGTAACACCGCTCTGCAGAGAAATTTATGCTGAGGTTGTACAGTGTATTGCCAGCAATCCGGTTGATGTGGATGAGCTGGAGCAGCAGCTGAAGGAGCATGTCCGAAATGAAGGAACCTTCTATTGCGACTTTGATGTATTTAAAAATATTTATCAGATGAATCTGCGTTCTGCGAGACGATCCTCCCGTTCCCGTTATCTGGTGCTGTTGACCATGCGGCAGCCGGAGGGTGTTAAGGAAGATGCTCAGCAGAGAGAGTCGGATATTCTGCGCGATGTTATAACGATAGAGCTGAGAAAAAACGATGTGTTTACGAAATGCAGTCCGTTTCAGTATTCCCTGATTATTGCGACAACCTCGATGGAGGGTTGTGATAAGGCAATTAGTCGTATTCTGGACAGATTCCAACAAAAGAAGACGATACCGGAAACAAAGCTAATGTATGAGTATAAGCATATAAATTGAAGATAATGGTGATAAATTGTTTTGATTTTGTGAAAAAGGGGAAATAGAAAATGGATAATATGGATGTATCTCTGTTTGGAAGTTTTCAGATTACTTATCATGGAATATGTCTGGATGAGCAGGGTATCCACTCAAGTAAGATGGCGGCACTCTTATCATATTTTCTGATATATAATGACCGCAAGATATCTACAACGGAATTAAATGATATACTTTGGGAGGATGATTCTAATATCAGTAATCCGCTGAGTGCTTTAAAAAATCTAATGTACAGGCTTCGCAGTCTTTTAAAAAAAGAATTTAAAACAGCTGATATGATTATTACAGGAAAAGGCTCTTATTACTGGAATCCGCAAATAAAGGTGCACTTGGATACAGACAGTTTTGAAGAGCTGGATAAACTATTAAAAAAAGAACACTTTTCTACCTGCAAAGATGTTGATAAGTTAAATTCAATTTTAAAGCTTTATAAAGGAAAATTTCTTCCTTGTATTAGTGACAAAAGATGGGTGGTATCTCTATCTACCTATTATCACTCGTTATATTTACGCTGTGCCAAGGCACTTGCAATAAAATATGAAGACCTGGATGAATATGAAAAGATGAATTCGGTTTGCAAGGATGCACTTGTACAGGATCCCCTTGATGATGAAATGCAATATTTATTTATTATTTCTCTTATACGACTTAAACATTATGATGTCGCAAAGGAGCAGTATCATAGGGCGTGTAGTCTTCTCTATGAGCGACTTGGAATCAAACAGTCACAGTTTCTTCAAAAAGTATATATGGAACTGATAAAAAATAACAACCAAGTGAATGTAAATCTGGATGCTATCCAGGACAGTATCGCTGAGAAAAAAATGGAACAGGCTTTTTACTGTGAGTTTGGTGTCTTTAAAGAAATATATCATCTTGAATTAAGAAGAATGGTTCGAGAAGGATTTTCTGAATATGTTGTGTTGATGACATTAAAACCAAAAAAATTTATAGATGCGAATTCAAAAGAAGGCTTACATCTGTTATCAAAAGAAATGGAAGCTTTGAGAATTGTTTTATGCAAATGTTTGCGCAATGGAGATGTCGTATCAAAATACAGCGGGTCACAATTCATTTTTATGTTGCACAGCTGCAATGCAGAGAATGCTAAACGTGTAATTGAACGTATTTTGAATACGTATGCTTCTTTGAATAAGCATCATTTAATAGATTTAAGTTATACATATGATGAACTGCAAGTATTTGATAATGATACACTGAGAGGGTGAAATGAATGCAAAAGAATATATTCTATCCCAAAAACGCAATACGATTGTGTCTTGCTAATCAAAAACAAGAGCATTTTGACGGCATCTTATACAGCTGTGTCAGGAAAGAGGGTTTTGCTTTTTCAAATTTTACTTCTTTTATTATGCTAACAGATGAAATTCTTGATTATTTAGGCACACCGCAGTCCTTTCAGGAAAGAAGAACTTTTAACACAAAGAAACGACATTTATGTATTGATCAACTAATGATTCTTGAGGATTGCTCTTATATATATGAACAATCAGGAAAAGCAGGTACCTATGATATTATTATCACAACAAGACAAAAAAGTGACTGGCAAGGTATCGTGAAATGCAGAAATAAGATTTTAGGAGAATTTAAAAGTATTTTGGAATTAATGTATATATTGATATGAAGCAGATTGAAAAGATTTGATTCCTTGTAGAATCAGATTTTTTTTTGAAAAAGTAAACCATCGGTTATACTGGTGGGACAAAAAACTTAAGATTTAAAAAGTAATTAAAAAAATAAAACTCCTTATCATAATAGAAGAAGGTCTACCAAACCATTTTTAAATAATAAGGGGGCCCAAAACGGACATACATAGTTCATCATACAGCAAATGGAGATGTACATATCACATTGTATTTGCACCCTAATATATAAGATTGATGATATGCGGAAATTATAAAAAGAAATAGGAAAGATTTTAAGAACGATATGCGAAAGAAAGGGAGTAACGATAATAGAGGCAGAATTATGTCCGGTTCATATCCATATGCTAGTGGAAATACCACCAAAATAGCGGATCAGCGTTCATGGGTGAACTAAAAGGAATCTTATGATAGATGACCGATTTGCAAATTTAAAATAAAAATGCATATCGGTCATTTTAGGGCAGGAGGATTTTTCGCAGACACAGTATGGAAAACACGAAAATGATACAAGAATATATACAACAACAATTGGCGGTAGACAAACTTGTAAATCAAATGAGTAAGAAAGAATTAGTTGACCCGTTTACGGGTGGAAAAGTCGTAAAAGAAGGCAGGTAAAAGGCACTTTAGAGCCAGCCATTAAAGATAGTATATTTGGTAGGCCTTCAGAGCGTGAATAACGCCGCTGGTAACAAACCCTTATAGGGATTACACAATCCATTAGTTCGATTAGTGGCTATGATTTATATAGTTGTGACCATATTGAGACCTCTTATATATATAATGTAAACATAAGATAGGAATTAAGATGAGGAGTGAATGATATGAATAAGAAAATGGTATTAATGATTTCCGCTATTCTATTACTGGGCACATTTGCCGTCAGTGGAACAATTTCTTATATGGTTGCTAATACAGATGCAGAGCATAAGGTAAGCGCAGGTAATCTAAATGTAAAACTGATAGAGTCAGAAAAACAAGCTGCAAAGGTGGTACCTGGTGAGCGAATTGATTATCCGGTGAAAGTGAAGAATACAGGTGATTATCCACTCTATGCAAAAATAACGGTAAAAAAATACTGGAGTGAAGACAATAAAAAATATTATAACGGTAATTCTAGTTTGATTACACTACTCAATAAAAACGGGGATGATTGGATTATAGATGATGAAACCGATACGAATAATAAAGAGGTTGTATATTTTTATAGTAGAAAGCCGATTGAACCTAATAAAACGAGTTCAGAATTTATTAGTCAGGTTGCAGTCTCAGAGAACGTATCTGTTAAGGATCGCACTTTAAAATTAAATGTGGATTGTACCGTTGATGCCATACAGAATATCGATGTAAAAAACGCAATGATGGCTGAATGGGGTCTTGATGTGAATATCAGTGATGATGGTATATTGAGCATTGAGAATGAATAGGAGGCAGTAGTATGAAACATAGAAGACAATTGGCCGCAGTAATCATGGCTGCTATGCTGATAGGCGGTACCACTATTTTAAAAGCTGTAGAAGAAGAAAATCCGGGAATTGTATTCACCGGTGATTCTCAAAATTATTTCAGCTTCAATGTAGATAAGAATGAGTTTTCTAATAAATTTACTGGAATGATACCAGGAGAAACAAGAAGTGAGGAGTTTACTCTTTCTAATCAAGATGATAGGGAATTGAGATTTTATATTAATGCTTCCGTGCTTTCGGATCTTACGAATGACAATATATCAGCAAGTGGTGCTGTGTATACGATTACTTTGCTACGAGATGGAGAAGAATTTTATCGTGGTATAATTGGCGGGGTAGAAGGAACTCTCAAAGATCTGAATAGTGGAAATATCAGTCAGAATCAACTGATTGCATCTCTGAAAAAAGGTGAAAGCAGCAGAATAACAATGAAAATAGGAATCGACGGAGAGTCAATGAATAACGATTATCAAAATACAGTTGGTCAGCTGCGGCTGGAGTTTAATGTAGAGCAAGGGGAAGTTGCTACACCGGATGATGTAGTAATAAAAAAAGAGAATGTGATTTATGTAGAAAAACCGGTTAAAAAAACAACAGAAAAGAAAAAAGATAAAACAATTTTAGAAAGGATAAGTACAGGAGATACAACAGCAGTAGGGCTGCTGGCAGTAATCGTATTTATCAGTGGAGCAGCAGGGATATTGATAATAAAAAGAAAGGGTGTTAAGCAGCATGAAAAATAAACAGATAAGACGTGCAGTAACAGCAGCCTTTGTCATGATCGGAATGGTGATTTCGAGTGGATCTTTGCATGCAGCACAAAAACAGTATGAAGTGGTATTTAAAGCAGCGCTCCATGGTACATTTAATCAAAATTCACTCGATAGCAGATGCGAATTAGAAAATAGTAAAAAAGCTGTATGCTTGATAAACGCAGGAGCATTATTCCCAAAAGCACCGGAGGTCAGTGTGGAAAGCGGATATCGTCTGAAATCTGATTTCTATCGTGCACCTTCTGAGACGGTAGAAGAAAGAACGGTCGTTGTTGCAAAATACAGTAGGCTTATAAATGGTCTGGAATATTTGATTCGTTATGTTGATGAATCTGAAAATGATTTAACAGCACCAATCATTCGAACTACGGAAAAAGGAATGGAAGAAACAGCTTATGCGAAAATAATCGAGGGATATCAGACAGATGCTGAAAGTAAAACGATGAGAATCGACAAAGACAAAACGGAAATTATATTCCATTATACATCTACCACAGAGGCAGTAGTACGGGTGGAGGAATCGACACGGACAGAAGAAATAATAACAAATGCAGAAACACCAATTATAGATATGATAAATTCACAACCAGAAGCTGCACCTGTAACTGTTAATAATCCATTGTCTGAAGTAAATCAAAATAATGCATCGAATGAGAATAATACGTCAAATGAAAATAATACAACCACTGAGAATAATCAAGATACTCCGTTAACAAATGGTAAAGAAAATAATAAAGATAATGGAACGGATGTGGAAAATAATGAAACACCAAAAGCCGGTGGAACAACCGAATTAAAGGATGTTCTGCCCTATGCGGCAGGTGGTATCGGTATCCTGTCAGTGCTGTTTGCAGCATTCTGGCTTATAAAGAAAAAGAAATTAAATGAACAGGAGTAAGAACCTGTGCATAGAAAAAAATCAGTAAGAGGAGGGTTCTTATGAAAGGGAAAAATATAAGAAAAGGTATTACCAGCGTTGCAATTCTATCATTGGTACTGTGCCTGATGTCAACAGGGGTAATGCATGCAGAAGATGATGAAACAGTATTCACACCCAGTCAGGACCAGTCTGCAGAAGAGAAGACTGCTGCAGGTGAGCAGGAAAAACAGACTGTTTCAGATACAACGGAGGAACAACAACAGACACCTGTTTCAGAAAATCAGTCAACGTCTGCAGCTACAGAAGAAGAGGATGAAAAGCAGGAATCACTTGAACCTGTAGGAAAAACAGAGAGCAGCATTGAGGAGAAAGATACTGCACTGACGGAAAAGATGCAGGATAGTACAGTAGGAAGCACATTGGAAGGCAATACAGGTGAGCAGCAGGATAAAGCGGACAAGCAGGAAGAAAAGGCAGCGAATATAAATAGGTTCCGTGCTGCTATGAGTTCTAGTCATTCAGGCAACCTGGTTTTTCAGGATCAGTCAGATACCGTATCCTCTGAAATCCGTAAGAAAACTGAAAATGGGAAGACTGTATATACTTTGTATGTAACAATACAGGAAGGAGCCGTTGGCGATCAAATTATTGATTTAGGTACAAAAGCTGTTGAACTTTTCGATAAAGAAATTTATTCACCTGGGGACAGTGCAAGCTATTCAGTTGTTATTGAAAATCATTCGGGTAAATCTTATAAGTATAAAGATAACTCATTTATTGTGACAACGCCAAATGCAGAGGGCTATGGTGTAAAACCTGATCCAAACTATCAAGTTATTGGCTTCGACGGTCAGGAGCTGCCGATTAAATTTCTTGCTGCCAGAGCATACAATGATGCATTGGTGAAACTCTATGGTGTTTCAGGGACAGCACAGCTTAGTTTAAGACATCTACTTGGTGTTTATAAAAAATTGGAAACCGATGGATATTATGGAAAAACATACACAGGTTCTGAAGCATTATCACGCTTCTATCTTGACTTCTACAATAATAAATATGGAAGTGCTGCAAAAGAATTATATGAACTTCCAACAGATGCCATTGTTGATATTCAAGGTGGATATGGAATTGCAAACTCAACATGGGTTACGATCACGACAACAGAATTGAATTCATTGGAATCGGAGTATGGTGAAATCATAGATAAGTATCTTGCTGTAAAAAACGTTTCATCAAAAAATGTATCAGTTCAGTTAAAAGAAATGGAGCCTCAGCTTTCAGCAACCGGTTATACATTTTTCTATAGAGAATTGTTGCATGTTGCTTATGGTGGTGAATCTACTGTAAAAGACTTTTTATCAAAAAGTCCCAAATGGACAGGTAATAACACTGCAATTGGAAATTATATGGCAAATACAAATGGAATTAGAGATAGTGTAAATAAATACATGAGAGACAATGCTGTTTTAAATACTAATGATAGCTTAAAAGCGGATCAGATACTTGGAAGTGACGATGGATCAAAAATGGTTCTTCATTCAGCATTTGCTTTAGATGGACCGCATATGGGGAATGCATATATGAGCTATCAATTTGCATGGTACAATACCATCACCTTGGAGGAGGCAGAAGAACCTGTTGGTAATATACAAGTAAATAAAACTATCAATAAGGAAGCTGTTGATTTTGCACAGGGTGATCCAATCTTTATATTGAAAGCTGAAAACATAAATACAAAAGATACCTATTACAAATTGGTTCGCTTTCATGAGAATAGTGCTGCTACACAAAGTGTAAGCTTTCATAATCTTCCCATCGGTACATATCGTATAAGCGAAATGATGGGCATCCGCTATGATTTTGGTAATGTCAGCGTTACAAGCAGAGAAAATTGTGCTGTAATAGACGGTCAATCCGTGACGGTTGATCTGAATGCAGCAGTAGCAGATAAAGAAGAGGCTGCAGCGGATATTACATTCTCTAATGTTAGAGTAAACGATACGTATCTGTCTGATAGTGATACCGTTGTCAACAGATTTCGAGTGGAAAATGGAGAAGTAAGCACTGTAACACAAGATTATTTAAAATAGAACTGGAGGTGTCAGAATGAATAAAAATAGAACGAATAAAGTACGCATACTGATAGCGGTATTTGCTGTAGCATTGCTTGCGATGCTTGTGGTACCTTCCTCCTATGCATATTTTACAGCAAGAGATACAGCAAAAACAGAATACACTTTTGCAAATATAGATACAGAAATTGAAGAGCCGCAGCCAGAACTGCAGCCGACCTACATTATCAAAAGACCAAGTATCAGAAATAATGGAGACACCGGTTGTATGGTAAGAGTGCGACTTAACGCCAGCCCTGAAAGGCTATTTAAGCAAGGAGCATTGGAACTGGATGTAAATACCGGCGAATGGATTAAGCGTGATGATTACTATTATTATAATAAGGTGCTGGAACCAGGAGAAACAACGAGTAGTGTAATAAATGGGATTTTCATTAAAGATAAAAATCAGCTGACAGAGGATTTTGATGTATCAATTACACAGGAATCCATTCAGTACAAGATCAGTAACAATGAGGAGTATTTAGATGCAAAAAATGCTGATGGTACGATCAATATGGATACTGCCAGTCGTATATGGGAAATTTACGAAAATCAAAGATAAGCGGAGGCATAGCCATGGAGCAAATACGAAGGAAGAATCAAACATTTATCATTGAAATAAAAGGTACAGAAAATCAATCCTGGCAAGGATGCATCACTTGGACAGATACGAATAAAAAAGAATGCTTCCGAAGTGCACTTGAAATGATTAAGCTGATAGATTCAACATTGAATGAGAATGAAGAAGTATAAACTGATGAGTATCGCTGGAACTATTTGTGTCGTTCTGGTAATACTTGCTGCTTTTCCTTTCACACTGCCTAGAATATTTGGAATTGAAATATATGGAATCCTTACAGGAAGTATGGACCCAGCATGTCCTACAGGTTCTCTGGTATATGTAAAGTCCGTTAACCCTGAAAGTCTGCAGGAAAAGGATATTGTCACATTTCAAAAAGGTAATCTGGTAATCACTCACCGTGTAGTAAAAAATGATGTTCAAAAAGAGGAGCTGATAACAAAAGGTGATGCGAATAATGCCAATGACATACAACCAGTAGCCTATAAACAAATTAAGGGAAAAGTTGCACTTACGGTTCCTTTACTGGGATATTTGGCATTAAGATTGAATTCTGCTGCGGGCATTTCTGTCTGTGTGATTATACTCGCCCTTGGTTTGATGCTCTGGGTACTTGGAGATATGATGAGTATAAAGAAAAAGTCGTTAAGTTAAAACGGCTTTTTTATAAAGAATTCATATATGAATATTTTCATATGACTTAGAGTGTTTTCTTGCTATAATATAGATGTTAAAAAGAAAAGGAGTGTAGAATGTATATGAAAATAGCGGTAGCTTGTGATCACGGTGCTTTTGAGTATAAGGAAATCGTGAAGGAAATGTTAACGGAAATGGGACATGAGGTCGAAGACTTCGGATGTCATGGATGTGAGTCTGTGGATTATCCGGACTACGCAGGACCGGCTGCACAGAGTGTCGCAGATGGTAAAAACGATAAGGGAATCGTTATCTGCGGGACAGGAATCGGTGTCAGCATTGCCGCCAACAAGATTAAGGGAATCCGTTGTGCGCTTTGCAGTGATCCGGTTAGTGCCAAACTGACAAGAGAGCACAATAACTCCAATGTGCTGGCGATGGGACAAAGAATCATCGGTGTGGAGCTAATGAAGGAAATTGTACGTGTTTGGGTAAATACCGAGTTTTCCCATGATGAGCGCCACCAGAGAAGAATTAATAAGGTAATGGCTCTGGAAAAATAATATGAGGAAAACTGCAGAAATGCTGCTGTCCTTGGCCGTTCTGTATGTATACGGATACCGTTTGAAGCAGCGTCAGGCTGCCTGTCCCTTTTATAAGGTTTGGCATGGAGATGAAGAAATCATACAAATACGTCTTTCCGGTGTCGTTTCTATTCAGAAAGGGCAGAGAAAGGTATTCGGTTATATCAGCAGCTGTGATGAGATGGAACAGGATATCTGGAAATTTCATGTCAGACTGCGCAGGCACGGCGGTATTCTCTGCTTTCGATATGCAGCGCAGAGTCTTCAGCAGCTTTCTGCGGATGGCAGTGTCCTGCATACATACAGGTGAGGATGAAGTCTATGGCAAACTGGAACCCCTGGCATGGCTGTCATAAGATCAGTGCCGGATGTGAGCATTGCTATGTATACCGGATGGACGAAAGACATGGCAAAGAAACCGGTGTTGTTACCCGTCTGAAGGACTTTGATAAGGTTTTGCACAAAAATCGCAAAGGTGAATACAAGATAGCATCCGATGAAATCGTCTATACCTGTTTTACCAGCGATTTTTTTGTAGAGGAAGCAGATGCATGGAGAGATGAAGCATGGAATATCATGCGACAGCGCAGGGATTTATTTTTCTTTATGATTACAAAGCGAATCGACAGGCTGATGAAATGCATTCCGTATGACTGGGGAACGGGATGGGATCATGTGGGAATCGCCTGTACGGTGGAAACGATGGAGCGCGCAGCGTATCGTCTTCCCATTTATCAGGCAGCACCTCTGCGTCATAAGTATGTGGTATGTGAACCGCTGCTGGAGCCCTTAAACCTGAGGCCCTGGCTGGATGATAGCATTGAAGAGCTGATCGTCGGAGGAGAAAGCGGACCACAGGCAAGGGTCTGCCGGTATGAGTGGATTCTCGATTTGCGCAAGCAGTGTGAGGAAAAGGGCATATCCTTCTGGTTTAAGCAGACCGGTGCAAATTTTGTGAAGGACAATATTCATTACCGCATACCGCGCAGGCAGCAGCATTTGCAGGCTAAAAAAGCGGATATTAACCTGAATCCGGAAATTATCTTATAATGCTAAGGAGGAAGACATGCACAAAATCAACACAAGACTTGTTAAAATGATGAAGGCCGTTGAGCTTGTGATTGCCGTGTTGTTAATGATCGCCATCGCAATATCAACGCTGGCAACGGTATGCTTTGGGGCGGAGTCTCTTATGAATCAGAGCTTTCAGCTGGATGCCATACTGGAAAAGGCACTGACTCTGGTTGTCGGGGTGGAATTTGTAAAGATGCTGATTCTGCATACACCGGAATCAGTGATCGAGGTACTGCTGTATGCGGTTGCCCGTCAGATCATTATATCGCATGAAAGCGCCATGGAAAATCTGGTAGGAGTGCTGGCAGTGGCACTGATTTTTGTTGTAAAGAAATATTTCCTGATGAACGCAGAACAAAAGAAATGACAATATAAAAATCTGTGGTAAAATAGAGGCATTAAACGGAGGTAGCGTATGAACGATAAGAAAATTCAGGAAGCCATTGAAAGAGAAGCAGAGCGCCAGCTGTATAATATCGAATTGATCGCATCAGAAAATTATGTATCAAGGGATGTACTGGAGGCTGCCGGAAGCATACTGACAAATAAATATGCAGAAGGCTATCCGAGCAAGCGTTATTACGGAGGCTGTGTACATGTTGATGAGATAGAAGAAATCGCAAGAGAGCGGGCAAAGCAGCTGTTTAACGCTGAGCATGCCAATGTGCAGCCGCATAGTGGTTCTCAGGCAAACATGGGGGTATATTTATCTGTTCTTCAGCCGGGTGATACGGTACTGGGTATGAATCTGACAGCAGGAGGTCATCTGACACACGGACATCCTTTAAACTTTTCCGGAACGTTGTACCGGTTTGTGGATTACGGTGTAACAAAGGACAGTGAAACAATCGATTATGAGGAGGTGCGCAGAGTCGCATTAAAGGAACAGCCGAAGCTGATTGTTGCCGGTGCGAGCGCGTATCCAAGAGTGATTGATTTTGAAAAATTCCGTGAGATTGCGGATGAAGTCGGTGCATATTTCATGGTGGATATGGCACATATCGCAGGACTTGTAGCGGCAGGAGAACATCCAAGCCCGGTACCTTATGCGGATTTTGTGACAACGACGACACACAAAACACTGCGCGGACCCCGCGGTGGATTGATTCTCAGTAAAAAGGAGCATGCGGCACTGCTGGATAAAAAGGTGTTCCCCGGAATGCAGGGCGGACCGCTGATGCATATCATAGCGGCAAAGGCAGTTTGTCTGCAGGAAGCGATGCAGCCGGAGTTTAAGGCTTATGCGAAACAGGTTATCGCGAATTGTGCAGTGTTGAGCAATACGCTAAAGGAAGAAGGCTTCCGCATTGTGAGTGGAGGAACGGATAATCACCTGATTCTCGTCGATGTGAAATCCTCTCTGGATATGAGTGGAAAGCTGGCAGAAAAGCTGTTGGATGAGGCCGGTATCACCTGCAATAAGAATACAATCCCATTTGAAACGGAAAAACCGTTTGTAACGAGTGGTATCCGTCTGGGGACTGCGGCTATGACAACAAGAGGCTTCAAAGAAAATGAATTCCGTCAGGTTGCTTTATGGATCAGCCGTGTATTGAAAAATGCAGAGGATGAAAAGGTGCGTGACGAAGTACGAAACGAAGTGCGTGCACTTACTGTTCAGTTTCCACTGCCAAATGAAGGATAATTGTAACGATGCTATAGGAGTGGTTTAGAATTCTTGAAACTGGTGGATCTAAAAAATCTGCCAGCTGCACCAAAAAATCAGACAAGAGGTCAAACATCTCTTGAGGCTGGAGGATCTAAATACACTCCCAGCCATAACCGTAATTACACATAATACCGTCCAGCCTCTCATCTTATGCCAGGATATAGAGGAAAAGAAGCCTCTCAAATGCTTGATGTATACAGGCATACGGGAAGCTTCTTTATTTTTTTATAATACTCTTGCGTAGCATCCGAATATGAAGTCCACTCTTTTTCATATGAAGACGCGGAAGCAGAATCGGATAGAAACGCTTTACTGTAGCTTGCTGTAGGTCTTTTTCAGCTCAAGCAGCACATCCACATGCTGAAAATCCTTCGGATATACCAGATTGATCTCCCGTATCATTGTGGAATTGGTGATGGGGATGGTTTTGAGCCGTCCTTTTTGTTCATCCTCCTTGCAGGCATTATGTGACATGATGGATACGCCCATGTTGCTCATGACAAGTTCCTTTATGGTGGCGAGTGAATCTGTTTCAATCAGAATCCGATAATTGCGGATTGAGTCACGCTGTGATTCCAAATAATTCTCGAAAATCTCTCTGGTTCCTGCTTCTTTGGAACGTAGAATAAAGCTTTCTTCAAGCAGCTCATTCATATTCACACTACTGCGATTTGCCAGCGCATGCTGCGGTGATATGATCAGACAGAGGTAATCGGTATCCAGAAGAATGGATTGATATTTATCTGATGTCAGCCGTCCGTCGATTATCGCAAAATCTGCTTCATATAATTTCAGTTTATTATAAATATTATTTATGGAATCTGTAATCAAATTTATATGCACATCGCTGTGTTCACGACAGTATGCCGCAAGCAGCTGAGGAATGTAATACTCACCGGCGGTCGGTGTTGTAGCGATATTAAAACGATGCAGATTGTTTTTTGCGTCCTCCAATGCCTGGTGTGTATTGTTGTATACTGCCATCATGCGGTGGGCATATTTCACCAGTATCTCACCTTCCGGCGTCAAAATCAGATGTTTTCTGCTCTTGTGAAAGATTTTGATTTGGAATTCTTCTTCCAGTTGTTTAATCTGATGACTGATGGCAGGCTGTGTGAGATGTAATTGCTTTGCTGCTTTTGTATAGCTCTTGCAGGTGATCAGCGTCAGTAGCGACACAATTTTTGTATCAAGCATAGGATATCCTCCTTATAATAAATTATATTGATAATAAGCTAAATTATTATAATTAGATTTTATCATTGTTTTCTCATATAATCAATGGTGTGAGGAGGCGGTTATGATGATAGCTGAGGTTTTACAGAAACAAGGGAATGCAGGAATCATTCTCTCTATAGCCATTATTCTGCTCGCTGGCTTTCTTTGTTCCAGGGTTACAAGAAAGCTGCACTTCCCCAATGTGAGCGGTTATATAATTTCGGGGATACTGATCGGTCCCTGTGTATTGCATCTGATACCCTTTGAGATTGTTCAGGGGATGGATTTCATGACGGATATCGCTCTGGCCTTTATCGCCTTTGGCGTAGGTAAGTATTTCAGAAAGGATGCTCTGCTGAAGCAGGGAGGAAAGATTCTAACGATAACGATATTTGAAGCACTGACTGCCGGTGCCTGTATCACCATTGCCATGGTGACGTTCTTTCATCTGCCCTGGTCCTTTTCGCTTCTGCTCGGTGCCATCGGGTGTGCGACAGCACCTGCATCAACCATAATGACGATACGCCAGTATCATGCAAAAGGCAACTTTGTGGATACTATTCTGCAGGTCACTGCGCTGGATGATGCGGTTGCTCTGATTGCGTTCAGTGTCTGCACAGCACTTGTGGAATTCATGCATTCGGATCAGGTGCTGGAATGGTCGCTGATCCTGCTTCCGATTTTGTGGAATGTTCTTGCTGTGGGACTTGCTGTTTTACTGGCATGGGTGCTGAACCATATCATCAGTGAAAAGCGCTCCAGTGATCATCGTCTTGTTTTGGTAATTGCTATCATTCTTTCTCTGACAGGAATCTGTAGCTGCTTTGCTATATCACCACTGTTATCCTGCATGGTGCTGGGTGCTGTTTATATCAATTTATCCGGAAACAAAGACCTGTTTCGTCAGGTAAACGGCTTTACTCCGCCCATCACCCTGCTGTTCTTTGTGTTATCCGGTATGCGTCTGGATTTACGCGCTCTTGTATCCTGTGGTCTGATTGGCATCGTTTATTTCTTTGCACGTATTCTTGGAAAGGCAGTCGGTGCATGGACAGGGGCAAGTCTGTCACATGCCAGCACATCAGTACGGCAATATCTGGGTCTTGCGTTGATACCGCAGGCAGGCGTTTCCATCGGCTTGGCTATTCTCGGACAAAGACTTCTTCCATCTGCGGAAGGAACAATGCTTTCGCTCATTATTCTATCGAGTGCAGTCCTGTATGAGATGATCGGTCCCGCATGCGCTAAGCTGTCACTAAAGCTTTCCGACAGTATCGCAAATGATGAAGGACGGGAAACGGGAAATGGTGCAAATCATCTCAAAGTGATTTCACAGAAGCTGCATGGAAATCAATAACTTTCACGTTCTGCCCACCTTCCGCATGCTTCCCAGGAAAAAAAGGGATGCACATACCTTGATGAGCATCACGTATTTCGTAATTCATGATTCCCATATAATGAGATGCAAAAAACTATTCTGTAATCTCCTCTTTATGAAATAGACTTCTTAAATATTGAAGCTGACAATGGTATACTATAGGAAGAGAAAGGAAAGGGAAGCAATGGAGAAAATTACGAGGGTATTTATGACAGGTATGCTGTGTCTGCTGGTGAGCGGCTGCAACAATTCAGGTAACAGCACAGCGGCAAAGGAACAACAGGAAACCCTGTTTAATGAACTGAACCGTGCGGCGGAAAAGTGCGTTGAACGCGGTAATCTGCAGATCGACTGGCAGTATGCAGGACAACAGGATTTGAAATGCGATGGCAAAGAGCTGGAGGAAATCAATGTGGGGCCGTCAAGAAACATAACATTATATGATTTTAAGCACCAGCGAAGCATATCCTATTTCTATGCGCTTGAAGATGCCGACCCGCAGGTGGAAGATAAAATCGGTATGGCCTGCAGCTACATCAACGGCTATTATGTAGAACTGAGCTTTGCGGAAGTACAGGGAAAACGAACCTTTCAAAAGGCAGAAAACCGTAGAAATAAACGTAAGGAAGCATTTCCATATACGGAAAATGATTTTGCCATGATTGTCCGGGATGTTGATAAGGACTATTTTCATATCGAAAAGGAAGAAAACGATAAGGAAATTGTCTATACGCTGACAATGTCGGATAAGGATCAGACAAATCAGCGGTATAAACAGGATGCGCAGGAGCGGGGAGAGGATGCAATGCGTATTGATAATTGTACACTGGATACAAATGAAATCATTGATCAGAAGCTCGTATATCATGTAAATACAGACGGTTATCTGAGCTTGGTTGAAGCTTCAACGACATGGCAGATCAATGATGTGAAAAAAGAAGTAAAGTATACCGCTTCCTATGAAACCTTTGATACATTTGATAGCAGTGTATTTGAAGAGGCGATAACATATTAGGACAAAAGCGCTTTATGGTGGCTGATGAAAATGTATAGGCGAATTCTAATTTTATAAAGATAACTGCTTCATGAAAATAAAAACGCTTTGTTTAACTTTCAGCTTTAGTAAATACGGTCATAAAAACAGACGATACAAAGATCGTCTGTTTTTTAGGCCTCTCGTTTTGCTTCCTATATCTGTTGGATTAAAAACCATAGGACGGCCAATTTTATAGAAAGAAAGCATTGCTTTTTTCATTATGGTCAGAGTTTTATTGACAGTGCTCCTGCTTCATGCTTTTTCCATACAGCACACCGATGATTTCCTCAGCTGTAGATGCTTTCTGGATATTCCCGATGAAATCCTCAGAGCTGATGAGGTGATATAGATCCTTCAAAAGCTTTCTCATAGTATCCTTTTGTTCAAAGGAAACAGCTATGAATAATACCACGCTCACCATACCGTCACGCCAAAGAATCGGATCATCCAGCGTAACCAGCACGATGGCGGTCCGGTTGACATACTTATCAGATCCGTGCGGTATTGCGATACCATTTCCGATTTCCGTAGAGGAAACCTTTTCTCTGTTCTTTACGCTGTCGAAAAAGCCATGCTCCACATAACCCTTTTGTAGCAATATACTGTTTGCCTTCTCCAGAATCTCCTCTTTCGTTTTGCATTTTTGATGAACCAGAATCGCATCGGTACTGATTGCCTGCAGCAGATAATGGAAGCGGGATTCTCTGACATCCCGAATAAGCCTTTCATAGGCTTGCGAGATTCTCTGTATATCCAACCTGTCCGCAACAGGAGAAATCACAACAGAGGGGATATCGCTGATATCCAGATCCATGGTGGATATGATGAAATCAAAATGGCGGAGGTACTCTGTTTTTAAATCGTGGATGCTGATAAGCTCAATTACGTCAAAGGTCGGCAGATTGATTTTTATTTGATTTTCTATCAGCATCGCATTCGCCTGTCCGCAGTTATAAACAATAGCTATTTTTTTCGAGAGGTTATGACGCTCCAAAGCAGCCTGAAAGTGAATGAGAATAAATCCTATCTCATCATCGGATAATGTGAAACCAAGCTTTTTCTCCAGAATACTGGAGGCAAGAGAAACGACCGAGAACATGGCGGTATACTGCTGTTTGATTTGCAGAATAAAGGGATGTGTAATCTTGATATTGTTTTTTAATCGGGCGATCATCGGAATGAAGTGCTTCGACAGTCCTGTCTTTAATATATCATCGGATGAGAAATCTGCATTGAATATATCGCCGATTGAGGATATCAGCTCATCGACGGTTTCCTGAATGATAGGGGAATACCCGGCTTTTGCGCTTTGCTCCTCATGATATACACCAGATAGACGGGCATTGACCCATCGGGTGTCAAGGTCATTGATGGTAATGCTTTGGGTATGCACGAGCCATTGTATGATTTCTTCTGTGATTGGATAGGTTTTTAAAACGTGAAGCTCTGTAACCACCGGTCTGACAGGAGCTTCTGTCAGCTCACAGCCCTTTCTGATTCTTTGAATAAAAATGGAATACGATATGAAAATCTGTGCGTAATAATTGGTATCCAGATGGAAACCAAGCTTTTCCTGCGCTATATCAATCATTTTCTTTGCGATTGACTGTGTGTCCTCATCGACATATCTGGATAAGATCTTACGACAGAGGCTGAAATCCATGATTTGATCCTGTTGCGTCAGAGAGCTAAGCTCCTCAAATATAAACTTGCGCTTTGCACTGCGTATACGCTGCTCCTTTGCGGTGATCCTCGTGCCGCTTTTACTGCGACTCAGCAGAATATCCAGCTGTCCCAGCTCTGCCTCCACCCTTTCCAAATCCTTAACGATGGATGTGGAGCTGACACGGAATTCATCCGACAGCCTTCGTACGGAAATGCTTTCGTCAAACATTAAGAGCTTCTCCATAATTTTCTTTCTTCTGCTTTCACTTGTAAAGGTTTCCTGCATCTCCTGTTGCATGGATTTTTGCAGCTTTACAAGAGCGTTTCTATCACCCTCCATACGGATACCCACCCCGTGCTTTGCCGTGATATCCAATCCGTATTCTCTCATATACCAGCGCAGCTCTGTTATATAATTGGAAATTGTTTTATTTGATACCATGAGCTTCTCTGCGAAATATCCGGTTTTACGATAATCGCTTTCTTCAAGTAAGAGATTCAGAAACTTTGTAAGAGCAGATGCTTTCATATGATTTCTCCTCCTGCTTCATTAAGACAGAAACTTCCTATCAACATCATAAAACGAATTCATAAAAATTGAAATAGCAACTTGCTTCTGTTCAAAGTGGAAAATAAAATACACCTGTGCGTGAGGCAGAAGCGGGGGTGCAGTTAAAACCAGCAAAGGATGAATATCGCACGGATATATCTGCCGTGTGTTTTTCTTTCCACAACTTGTGGAATAGAGTTGGTATTTCAAAAAAAGACCCGCACAGATACAATGAGGGCGTAGAAAGGAGTGGTCAAATGTTTGAACAGTCGATTGTGAAGGTGTCCGAAAGAAAATTCCGGACAAAGAAAGAAATCATAGCCTACTTATCACAGCTCGCTGCAGCTGCAGGAAAAATCGATGATATGGACCGCTATATCACAGCAGTGCTGCAGCGTGAGGAAACTGCATCAACTGCGGTGGGGTTCAAAATCGCGATACCGCATGGGGAATCAGATGCCGTCACGCAAACCTTTGTTGCGTGTGTTCAGCTGAAGCATCCCGTTGTGTGGGATCATGATGAGGTCGATCTTGTATTTATGATCGGAGTGCCGCTGTCGAGCAGAAACAAAGAGCATCTTCGTATTCTCGCAATGCTGAGCCGTCACTTGATGAAGGAAGACTTCCGCAGAGAATTGCGTGAAGCGAAAACGGATGATGAATTTTATGAAAGGATTAAATTTTTAGAAAACGAAAGATAAGGAGGAAACGGTTATGAAAATCGTTGCAGTAGCTGCATGTACCATCGGTATTGCACACACATACATGGCACAGGAGGCCATTGAACAGGAATGTAAAAAACGCGGGTATGCATGTAAAGTGGAAACACAGGGCGGTATGGGAATTGAAAATGAATTGGATGAGGATGAAATAGCGGAGGCAGATGCTGTCATCCTTGCCATTGCCATCGGTATTGAGGGAGAAGAACGTTTTGAGGAAAAAGAGGAAGCCGGAAAAATCATTAAAATCGATCCGTCCGTAGTGATCAGAGATCCGGCAGAAATCATCGATCGGGCAGAGAAATTATAACATTAAATAAAGTGAGGAGAGCTTATGTTTAAAACTATAGGAAAAGATTTAGTTAAGGCGTTTAATACCGGAGTATCCTATTTCCTTCCGGCTGTTGTCATCGGCGGTGTGTTCCTTGCATTTGCGCTGGCAACCGGTGAGGCAGGCAGCGACGGCATGAAGATAACAAATTCCTTTATGCAGAATATAAATACCATCGGTTCTGCAGGTATGGCGATGATGATTCCGATGCTAGCAGGGTATATCGCATACTCTCTGGCTGGAAAGCCTGCACTGGCACCCGGTATGATTATCGGTTATATCGCAAACAATCCGGCTGGAGATAACAATGTTTCTACAGGATTTCTGGGGGCGATGATTATGGGGATTCTGGTTGGCTATGTATGCAAATGGATCAAAAGCTGGAAGGTGGGACCGACGATCAAGTCCATTATGCCGGTTCTGATTATTCCAATCATATCCGCGTTGATTTGCACTCTGGCGTATCTATATATTCTGGTTGGACCTCTGGGGGCGTTGATGAAGGCTTTGACAGAGATGCTCAGCGGTATGCAGGGGGGCAGCGCAATCCTGCTTGGAATTGTAATCGGATTGATGACAGCATTTGATATGGGTGGTCCCATTAACAAAACGGCATCAGCATTCACAATGGCACTTATGGCTGAGGGGCTGTATGGACCAAACGGCGCATTCCGTGTTGCCGTGGCAATCCCACCGCTTGGATTGGCATTATCCACCTTTATTTCACGCAGAAAATATGATAATGCTGAAAAACAGCTGGGAGTTACCAGTGCCTTTATGGGACTGATCGGAATCACTGAGGGAGCGATACCATTTGCCGTAAAGGATATCAAGCATGTGCTTCCGGCAATTATGGGAGGCAGTGCCGTGGGAGCGGGTCTTGCAATGATGCACGCCATTGAGTGCTATGTACCTCACGGCGGAATGATTGTTGCTGCTGCGACGAATAAGCCGCTGCTGTATACGCTGGATATGGCAATTGGTGTCATTGTGACTGCACTCCTGCTCATGATTCTCAAACCGAATCTTGAGGATAAGGAAAAAAAGAAGGTTGGAACAGCCGCTGATCAGGGCAGTATGCCTGTGAAATAGCCGGTATTCTGCACACAGTCGTGTTGGGTATGGATTATAAAAGGGCTGTATTGTATGAAACCCGTAACATGGAATCCCACAGGCAGTTCACCTTCATCGGGGATGAGAATGCAGAGAATAAATACAGGCGGAAGGAAGATAACAGCGATATTTATAGGGAATCGAGCGTATATCTGCTCAGGAAAATGGAGCCGCAGGACTGTCATGCACTTGTCTATGCGGATGAGGTAATGCTGGTGAATGACACAGATCAGATAAAGCTGTATGCAGACTATCTTACAGCTGTGTTCAGCATGCGCGCTCAGACGAATTTTGGACAGCCGCTGCAGATTTTATATGAAAAGGAAGCAGAACAAGCCGTACAGTGTTTTCTAAATAAAGTCGTACAGCATTTGTGTCCGTCAGCAGCTTTCTGGTATTACCGTATGGTCACAAGAAAAGGATTGGCGTCATTTTAATAAATAGCCGGCAGGCGGGAAAGGAAGATAGGATCGATATGAATAAATTACCAATAAAAAAAGTCGTAGAAGGACTATTAAAACTGCAGGATACAGGGGAAAGTGCAACGCTTCTTGGCATTGGGCCAATGTCACCGAATCTGTTACAGGCAAGCTTTGAAATTGCAAGAGATTATGATTTTCCGCTCATGTTTATCGCAAGCAGAAATCAGGTTGATGCAGATGAGCTGGGGGGCGGCTATGTCAATGGCTGGAATCAGAAGCGCTTTCGCGAGGATATCCGTAAGATTGCGGATCAGGTAGGCTTTGACGGTCTTTACTACCTCTGCCGAGATCATGGAGGTCCATGGCAGAGAGATAATGAACGTAATGCCCATCTATGTGAAGAAGAAGCTATGAAGCTGGCACGTCAGTCCTATCTTGCGGATATAAAAAACGGGTTTGATCTTCTGATGATTGATCCGACAAAGGATCCGTTTGAAATCGGAAAGGTGATTCCGCTGGATGTGGTTTTACAGAGAACGGTTGCACTGATTGCTTACTGTGAAGCAGAGCGTAAACGTCTTGGACTGCCGGAAATCGGTTATGAGGTAGGTACAGAGGAAACTAACGGCGGATTGACATCCACTGAAAAATATCATGAATTTATTGAAAAGCTGGAGAAGGAGCTGCAGGCAAACGGTCTGCCGATGCCGACCTTTATCGTTGGACAGACAGGAACACTGACCAGAAAAACCGAGCAGGTGGGCACCTATCATTTCCACAATGCGTATGACCTTGCTGCTATGGCTAAGAAATACGGTGTTGGATTGAAGGAGCATAATGCGGATTATCTGGATGATGTGACGTTACTGGAGCATATTCCTGCAAATGTGACCGCAAGCAATGTCGCTCCGCAATATGGTACAGAGGAAACAAGAGCATATTTGAAGCTGTGTGATGTGGAGGATATTTTGAAAAAGGAGGGTCTGATAGAAAAAACCTCTGATTTGAGAAATACTCTGCTGGTTAAGGCAATCAAAACAGAGCGCTGGAGAAAATGGATGATGGGCGAACAGCGCAATCTGCAGGTAGAGGATATCTTACAGGACAAAGCACTGTCACTGGATATTCTGGATATCGCAGGCCACTATGCTTTTCATGATGCAGATGTCATTGAAGAGCTCAATGTGCTGTATGAAAATCTGGCGAAGCATCACATTGACGGACAGCGGTTTGTTGTTGATCATATCAAGCGTCCGCTGCAGCAGTATGCGGAATGCTATCATCTAAAGGGTGTCACAACCCGCATCCGTAAAGCAATGAAAGAATAGTATGATACAGAAGTCAGAAAGGAAGGTCTGGCTTCTGTTTTAATTTTAAAGCGGATAAGATAGACTACGCATAGGGTATAACAGGATCGATCTTGGAAAACCTGGTCTATGTAATTGGCTGGCAAACAGCCGACAGAAAATAGAAGGAAAAAATCCGATCCTGCTGTTAGAGAACAGATTTTTACAAATATGGCATACCTGCATAAATCACGCTTGACTGCTGTATGATTGTTGGATACAATCTCTGTGAAAGAAAATGTATGTGCAGAAAGCCTGCAGGAGGTAAGACGATGATAAAACAGATAACACATATATGCTTCGATCTGGATGATACATTGTATGAACAGATCACGCCCTTTAAACAGGCTCTGCTTTCGGTACAGCCTGTGCAAGAGGAGCTGCTGCGGGAAATCTATGCAAGCTTTCGCATGCACAGCAATGAACTGTTTTTCCTGCATCAGAGAAAGGAAATTTCCTTTCAGACCATGCATATAAAACGGATACAGCTAGCAATGGCAGATCATGGTATTTCGATAAGTGATAAGGAAGCAGAATGTTTTCAATTGAATTATCAGCAGGGACAGTATGCGATTTCATTAAGCAAAGACACTGTACAGCTGCTTGCATATGTAAGCAGCAAAGGTGTGAAAATCAGTATGATCACCAACGGGCCGGAAGAACACCAGCGAAGAAAAATAAAGAGTCTGGGTCTGCAAAGCTGGATTGAGGAAAAGGATATCTTTATTTCATCTGCAGTTGGTATTTCAAAACCGGATTCACGCATCTTTCATATGGCGGATCAAAGCGCTCTGTATGTTGGAGATTCCTATGAAAATGACATCATCGGGGCGAAAGGGGCCGGATGGGATGTTATCTGGCTGAATAAGTACGGACTGCCGGATGAAAAAGGGCTGGCGGATCATATCGTACAGAATGACGGAGAACTTCTGCAGCTGATTAGGCAGCTTATTTGAAGTCATGCCGCTTGTACTTCAGTTGATTTCAAACGAAGTAACCGCGATGGCACGAATCTGAAACAGCGGCTTTTCACTTGCGGCTGAACTATCATGACTCATATATCATGTGGGGTACAAAGGGTTTGCCATTTGTATGAAGGTACAACAGCAGGCAGTATTTTTAAAGAAAAAGGGTTGCATATGAATATTTATACAATGGTGTCTGATAGCTTATGATTTCATATATTCATTTATCGCAAACAGGCAGTACCTTGCTTTTATATGAAAAAAGTCAATGCTCTGCATAGGTTCTTTCTTACGTTAGGGTGTTTGCAAACAGGGAGAAATCAACTTCTATTGATAGTTACGATAGTGTTGATTTCTCCATGTTTTTATTTACCCACAATCGAGTAAGAACCTCTGCATACAGTCATTGACTTTTCTATTTGTTTAGAGCTATCTGTTACATTTTATCTTTTTGATATTTTCTTCTTAAGAGCAGACATCCCATACCTGTCAGTGTGACTGTGGACAACAGATACCATAACTCTATGTATGTCGTATTCCCGGTAAACGGAGCTTTAGATTTTTCTTTCTTGATTTCCTTAGCATCACTTGAAGGGGAAACCGGCTGCTCCTGATCTTTCTCAGCTGCCGTAATTATTGTGAAGCTGCATTCCGCAATACCGGTTGAAGAAATGATTCGTAGGGTGTGCATACCCGGCTGCAGCTGCTTCGTGCAATCCGGTAACAGAGTGATTACGGTACTGCCTTCCTTAACCGTGTATTGATTTGGTGAAATGATAATTTCGTCTATTTCCAGTGCAATGAATTCCTCATAAGCGGTATTGGCTGTAAATGAAGCCTGTTCCCCTTGCCGTATACTCTGATTGGCACCCTGTACGATTAATGCAGGAATGACGGGTGCTGGCTGCGGCTTTAATTCCAGCTGATTGATTGCATCTGCCAGCGATTTTGCATAGGTATCCAGTATCTTTTGCTCAGTGATATTTTTATCCCATGGAATATTCAGTATGAGATCATACAGCTTCTGTCTGGACGCATCTGTATAGCACTCTATCTGTGCCGGTACTTTCTGCAGAGCATCGTGTATTCCCGTATAATCCGCAGAAAGATAAACCAGTGCATCTATTTTTGCTTTAATATCCGTATACATAGCATCTACTTCGTCCTGCTCGTAAAAGCGTTTATCCATCTTGACAGCCTTCATACTCTCCTGCAGGGCGTTCCATCCATTGGACATATAGAGTGCTTCATTCAGATCGTTTACCTGTTTCAGTAATGCATGCAGTCTTATGTAATCAGCCGGCTGCACCTGCAAAGTTACGTTTCCTCCGTATAGCTGGGGAGCCTTTACATCCCATGAGGTAAGGTCATGTATGATGATATTCCCCAGTGTATTGGATATTGCTGTCCTTGTTGAGTGTATTGAGATATCAGCATTAGACATCGTGATATCCGCATCCACCTGTTCTCTGCGGTTTCGATACAGGCCGCGGTCTGCCTGAATGGACAAGGCGCCCCCGTCAATGGTGATTGCATTATATACAGCACTGCCGTCATCTGTAAAAATACCGATACCATCCGGTGCGTTAATATCCAGGGTACCGCCGTGCAGCTGAAATTCACCTACCAGATACAGGCCTTCCGACCCTGTCACAGTAACGGATACGGCACCACCATTTTGTATATAAGACTCATTGGTAACAAGCCCTCCCAGAAAAGCGTTTTCAGAATCAATGACAAGGGACCCGCTGTTCAAAATCAGATTATCCAGATTTAAACCGCAGGGGGCGTTTAATTCAAGACTTCCATCGCCTTCGACTGTTTTTGTTTTGTACTCTCCGGGAAAAAGAATCACCCAATTCTCTGCCAAGCCTGTTTGGGTACAGGTGACGGCATTACGGCCCTTCAGGATGATGGATACATCCTTATCTCTAGGCAGTATGATACCGTTAGTATCTGTGGTATCCAATGTGAAATCCTGCAAAATAAGCGTATAGGAGCCATCTGAATTTTTTATCCACTGCCAGCCTTCTGTGGCATTTTGAGCGGAATCCGCTGCCTTTGACAAATCAAGTTTCTGTGTCCGTACAGTCGCAGCTCTCACAATAACAGTATGCATACCGGCCGGACATGTCCATATGGAAATGAAGATAAGAATTAGAACAATTCGAATTTTTTTATACATCACGGCTTCCTCCCTTTATGTTTATGTATTATCCGATGTTTTACAGCTTCATTATTTCAAAAACTTCATCATAATACTATAAAATGTGCATGAGCCGTAAAATCCATGCATAAGCCGGAAGAAAGCAGGTAAATTACGTGCTATAATTTGAAGGAAGAAGAATCTTTCTTTTGGAAGGAGAAACGATATGATTGTAGCTGTCTGTGATGATCTGCAGGCTGATCGTGACGTGCTGGTGAGCTATTGTAAACGATATAAAGATGAATATAAAATGCCAATGGATATTCTGCAGTTTGCGAATGCCGGTGAACTGCTGCAGAGTCAGCAGGCCAGAGCATCAGATCTTATTTTTCTTGATATCTACATGGAGGGTGCCAGTGGTATGGATGCCGCACATATATTAAGGAATAAGGGATTTGATGGAGCTATTGTGTTCACTACGACAAGTCAGGAGCATTATGCACAGGGGTATAAGGTGGAAGCACTGCATTATCTGAATAAACCGGTGACATGGGAAAACTTTTTAGAAGCAATTCGCAGAGTGAGAAAGCATGCAGACAGGGATGTGAAAACGATTCGGGTAAGCAATGGAGCCATGTTCTTAGATGTGCCATTGGATACAATTTGTTTTATAGAAGTTTCAGGAAGGAAAACGATCCTGCATACCACCCGTCATAATATCGTCAATCGTGAATCACTGTCTCTTATAGAGGAACGTCTGGGTGGAGATCCGTTTTTAAGATGTTATCGTTATTATATTATCAATATGGATCATGTTTTACGTTTAAATGATCAGGGATTTCTTATGACAAATAAACAACTGATACCGATTTCAAGAGACAATCGCAGAGAAATCAGAACGCATTATCTGTCCTATGTATTTGATAAAGTGGAGGTGAAGTGAGTGTGCACGTTGTATGGGAGTTAATCGTAACCTTCATTGAGGTTTCCATGACTGCAGGATTTGTTCTATATGTGTTGCAGGATCATTTGAAAACAGGCAGAAGTAACACCATGCTTGGGGCGGCTGTTATTGTATCGATGATAAGTATCCTTGATACGGCTTTTTCCAATACGATCAGTTATCTGCTCCCGTTTGATTATACAACTCTGACAGGTATGGTATGGCTGTTGATTGCATATGCTGCCATATCTTACGCAACAGAGGAACCGCGGGATCGGGTGCTGTTCCTTCTCTTTTTATCCATGAATGTATTGCTGCTAAGCAGAAGCACGACGCTGCTGATTTATCATGTTATTTCTCCTGAACTCCTGCAGGGTGAATACACATGGATGGATATCGCCGGTTACGGGATTCCCAATATCTTCATTACATCCGGATGTGCGTATATTACAAGTCGCTATTATCAGAAACTGAGGTTTATTCATACATCAAGTAACTATTTGTATCTGGTTCCATTGTTTTTCTATCTTTTAGCTGCATTTCAGATAAATCTGTATCCGGTTGATGAATATGTGTTTGTATTATTTATGAAAGTTATCGTAATTCTTTGTGCTTTTATGACATATTCCCAAATGATTCAGGCGGTAATCAATGCTGCTAAGGCAGTACAGGAAGCAGAGTTTCATAAGCAGCTCTCCTATCAGCTGAATATTGAGAATACACGTATTTCAGAGCTGGAAAGCCATGCCGAGGAAATCCGGCATATTCGCCATGACCGCCGCCAGCATGTACAGGTATTGCGGGGATTGCTTGAGCATGAAGATATTCAGAAGGCGCTCGAATATCTTGCGGATTATGAGCAGAGTATGGCAGAAGCTATTAAACCATCACTTTGTGAGAATTTCGTCGCAGATACCTTGTGCAGAAGGTATGCTGCACTGGCTGAGCAGTCAGATATTCACGTGGAAATTACAGTGGTGTTTCCACAGAGTACAGGCATTGCCGGCAGCGATATTGCTATCATACTGGGGAATTTGTGGGAAAATGCAATCACTGCTGCTTTGGACTGTACGGATGCAAAACGTTTTATCTGCTTGTGGATACAAACACAGAAGGACAAGGTACTCATACGCATGCAAAATGGCTACGTCGGAGAAATTCATTTTGAAGAAGATAAATTTTATTCTACAAAAAAGGGAAGAATGGATAGAGAAGGCATCGGCATTCGCAGTATCAGAGCGGTTGCAAAGAAATACGGCGGTCTAGCGGAATTCACGTATACAGATGATACTTTTACAGCCTCAGTACTGCTGTATAGCACTGACCATGAGTAGGAAAAAATCATTGAGAATCAGGCTGTCGTAAAGGTGAAATCAAATAACATATTCAGGAAACGCTCGCAGTTTCTTCGATAACACAAAATTTCAAATCACAATTAGAAGCTGAGGGTGCATTTATTTGGAAAATTTTATAAAGCTGTTCACAGGATAAGACGAACAAGCTGCTGCTCCTCCTTCTTCTTTTTGTACGCTTAATAAGGTCAACGATTGTATATAATTGAACATTATATAAATCCGCTGTATTTCTGCGTAAAAACGCTGAAAAGGCTAATAAATAAAGCCTTAAAAAACGTTAGTGTTTATACATTATCTACACAGACAGCATTTCATACACCATTGAGCTTGTAATAATGAAATTCTAAAAAATTCTCTATGACAGTGTTATAATATAGGCAGATAAAGCGCAGGAGAATTGTCTGCTTGTATCTATTATCACATGGGCAGGAAACTTCTACTGAATTATGCATATGAATAAAAGGGTGATTGCGTGAAAGAAAAAATGACGAAGGAACAGAAAAAGCAACTGCTCAAAGAAAGGAATACTCCACCGCATTTAAGTATTCTTGAAGAAATTGGCAATGCCATCAGTCATGGTGCAGGAGCTGCCGCGGCTCTGATTGGAATGATATTACTGCTGCTGAAAGCAGACAGTAATGCAAAGATAGCGGCTGCACTCATTTTCGGCGGCAGTATGTTTCTTTTGATGCTGATGAGCTGTCTGTATCATGCGTTTAAAAGTGATTCCAAGGTAAAAAGGTTATGGCGCAGATTTGATTACACTTCCATATATTTTCTAATCAATGGAACGTTTGCCCCAATCTGTCTTGTGTTTGCGAACAATTCACTGGCTCTGCTTCTGTTTGCGATACAATGGCTCCTGGCACTGGTTGGGATTATTATGATTTTGGTATATGGACCCGGAAAATGGCCGGCACTGCATTATACATTATATTTTGTGATAGGATGGAGCGGTGTGTTTTTTCTTGGGGATATGTATCAGCATAATCAGCAGCTGCTTTGTATGATACTGATGGGAGGAGTGGTCTATACACTCGGAATGATTCCGTTTTCCAAGCACCACAAGGGTGCGCACTTTTTATGGCATCTGTTTGTACTTTCCGGAGCACTTTTGCACTGGATCGGAATTTATTTCTTTTTGTACTGATGGTTTGATTTTTTTTGGCCCTTTTCTTAACAGGCTGCCATTTATGCAGATTTCTTTTGGGGTGCGATGCCGTTGACAGGAATGTTAATTGCCATCCTTGCTATATATGGCGTAATGCATTTTATTAGGTGCTTTCATGAACTGATAATCTATGCAGAATATAAAACCAGTCATCGTGATGACTGGTTTTATGGTAGTGATGGTATTACAAGAGAAGATACTTTGTATGAATTCGCAGCATCCCGTCATAAACAGTTCGAATTTGATTGTGCAGACGGATATAATCATAGCCATCATGCAGCTGCTCAAAAGCGAGCAGCTGACTTCTTATCTATTCTGAAAAATATTTTGATTATCTCCTTCAGAAAACAGCAGTTTTTTTAGGTATGCATGCATTTACCGTAGCTGTTCCCCTTCCGTATCATTTATTTTAATTTTTCTATCACTGATATCAGAGACTCCATCTCACCAGTGACGTTATTACGGACGTTTAATTTGTTTAAATCGTAAGATTTGTGCTTTACTTTATTCTGAGCAGGTAAATCAATCTCTCTTAAACCGTCTCCCATATCAAGAAAAGCATATAAATTCTTATCCTTATAGTGTTTCATTAGGGCGAGATAGCATTTCCCTGCCTCTATTTCCATAGTAGGTTCAAATGTCGCATTATAATAGCGATTTTCTCTTTTTTTTCGGTATTCCTGTGTTGTTTTATTATAAAATTCAGGATTTCTTATCTGCTCATATTCATTGATGGGAATAAAACCACCTTCCGTTGCATACGTGTAAATGTTATTTTCTTTTATAGTCCCATGTACTGTCTTATCAACAAGGAATTTTCCATATGTAGTCGGTGCAGCATCAAAAAAGTTCATATCTGAATAATCAATGCTAATGACTTTTATAATTGCAATATCGGTAGCTGCTTTTTTTAAGTCTTTTTCATCGCGGGATAAAGTGCAGCGCATAAGCTCATTCAGCTCACTATTCTTTCGTATTTCATCAGAGATAAAGGTGGAGGTAGGATATTCAGTGATTGAAGGTTTCGGAGCGTTTTCAGCTTTCATTGAGCATCCACTCAACAATATTAAACTTATAGAAATAAATATTCTTTTCATGGTATTCTCCTCGCAAATAGTTAAATTACGTTCGAATATGCGCCTGTCCTTAAAATCATATATTTAATAATTCGATTTGTAAAGAGGAGATGTCTTTTAAAGGAATTAATGTCACTGGAATCGAACAAACCTGTTACTTAAATTCAAAGAGATAAAACCGCTTAGAATTTTTACATGATGCTTATGGATTCAGGGATTGAAAAAATGCAAAGAATAAACATTTTCAGGACATACATAATATATAGGAAAGCACTTGAAAAAGGTGGTGAAAAAATGCACAAAAGGGGGAAAAAGCAGGGTGTTCATGGTATAATAAAAGCAACGTGGCCAGAATTTATACAATTCATTTGAATTGTCTGTCTACTGTTGGGACGGATTATGGTACGCTATATCCGTATTGATTATGTAAGGAGATTATTATGCTGAAAGTCTTACAACATCCATTGATTACGCATAAGCTGACACAGATGCGTAAGAAGGAAACCGGAACAAAGGATTTCCGTCAGAATCTGGACGAAATCGCAGGCCTGATGGCTTACGAAATTTCCAGAGATTTCCCGCTTCAGCCAGTCGAAATTGAAACGCCTGTCGCAAAGACCACAACCTATGAGCTTGCGAAGGAAATCGTACTGGTACCGATTCTTCGTGCAGGTCTTGGAATGGTGAATGGAATCTGTGATTTGATCCCTACCGTTAAGATTGCACATGTGGGGCTGTATCGTGACGAAGAAACACTGGAGCCTCATACATATTTTGAAAAGTATCCGAAGGAAGTAAAGGATGCCATTGTCATGATCGTTGATCCGATGCTGGCAACCGGTGGAAGTGCTATCGCGGCCATTGACATGGTGAAGAAGCAGGGGGCGAAGAATATACGCCTTGTTTGTCTTGTTGGGGCTCCGGAAGGAGTCAGAGCTGTAGAAGAAGCACATCCGGAAGTGGACATCTACCTCGCGGCACTGGATGAAAAACTGAATGAAAAAGGGTATATCATACCCGGACTCGGAGATGCAGGAGACCGTATTTTCGGTACGAAGTAGTCATGAAGGAAGCGTATCAGGCTATGCGGCTGATGTTTACCATGGCACTTGCCTGTGGAGCAGCAGTATGGATCGGTGCCTGGCTGGATGATGTATTTCATACCTCGCCATGGTGTCTTCTGATATTGTTAGCCTACGCCATCATCTCCAGTCTGTATATGATGATTCGAAAGCTGGGTGATGATCATGAATGAAACAAGGAAAATGGGGATGGAGATCCGTATACTTACCCTGCTGCTCTGTGCGGCAGGCTGTGTGGTCTGCATCATCCTGTTTCCCGGAGCCTGGAAGCAGGGCGTGATGGGTATTCTGATCGGCTCCTTAACCGGTATTATGGGCTTCAACATGATCCAGAACATGGTTGGGCACATCGACGGGGAACTGGCGGATATCAAATCCCGTGCATTTCGCTCCTATACGCGAAGATATATGCTATATGCCGTTATCTTCGCCTTAAGCGCCGTTGCAGGGGCGCATATTGCGGCTCTGCTGGTGGGAATGCTGCTGCATAAATGCAGTATTCTGATTTTCAGTTGGAAACACAGAAAGGAGGATGAGTAGTGGACGATAAATTTGACGGAATCGTTTTGACACTGTTTGGACACAACATCGAATTTCAGCAGTCGATAATCAACTGGCTGATTCTCTGTGTGCTGTTTTCCATATTCTTTATCTGGGCCGGCAAAAAGTTTGAAAAGGCTGATGTCCGAAAGGCACCGTCAGGAATACTTCTGATTACAGAAATGATTACCGGTCTATGTACCAATGTCATCGGTGATAACCTGAAGCATGAAACAAAGCGGTATCTTCCGTTTCTGGGTACACTGACCATGATGATGGCCATCAGCAATCTTCTGGGACTTCTCGGACTGCAGCCGCCGACATCCAATCTTAGCTTCAATGTTACCCTTGCACTGATGATGTTTCTGACCATTCAGTACAACGGTATCAAAAAAGGCGGGCTTGGCGCACGTCTGAAGGAGCTGACGGAGCCGATGTGGCTGCTTACGCCGTTGAATGTGATCGGTGAGCTGGCACTTCCGATTTCGCTTTCCATGCGTTTATTTGGAAACATACTGGCAGGCTCCATTATTATGCTGCTGGTGTATACAATGATGCGAAGCTTTCTCCCGTTCGGAGTGCTCGGCTACATTGCGACACCGTTTCTGCATGCGTATTTTGATGTTTTCTCGGGTCTGATACAGACCTATATCTTCTTCACGCTGGCAAGCTTCTTCCTAAGTGAACAGGTTGCCCCGGAAGAATAACAAGTAAATTTTAACAGGAGGAAAAAAACTATGGAATTCAATGAATATTTTGTACAGGGTATGGCACTGTTAGGTGCAGGTATTGCGATGATCGCCGGTTTAGGTCCCGGTATTGGACAGGGTATTGCAGCCAGCAAGGGTGCGGAAAGTGTTGGACGCAATCCGGATGCTGCAGGTAAGATCCGTTCCATCATGGTACTTGGTATCGCTTTGGCGGAAACAACCGGTATCTATGCATTGATTGTTGCCTTGATTCTGATCTTCATGAAAGGGTAATGTTATTCGTCATGAAGCTTTCAAGAAAGGAGGTATTCGCATAGTATGGATTTTGATATAAATGCCTATCTGCGGCTGAATCCGATGGATATGATCATGGTCTGTGTATCGACACTGATCATCGTCGCTGTCGCAAAGCATTTCTTCTGGGACAAGGTGCTTGCCTATCTCGATGCACGTAAGGATGCCATTCAGGCAGATATCGATGCAGGTACGCAAAGCAGGGAAGCAGGAGAACAATACAAACGTCAGTATGAGGAACAGATGGCCAATGCCCGCGGTGAAGCACATGAAATACTGGAAAGTGCCAAAGCCAATGCCGTGCAGGAAAAACGTGAAATTCTGGCAGCCGCAAGAGGAGAAGCCGAAGCAGTGAAGGAAAAAGCACGGAAGGATATTGAACGTGAAAAGGTACAGGCACGTGCAGAAATGAAGGATGCAATCGTGGACGTGGCGTTTGAGGCCGCAAAACAGATTGTAAATAAAGAACTGGATGAAAGTACACACAAGCAGTATGTGGATGATTTCATCGAGCATGCAGGTGATGAGTCATGGCAGGCATAGCAGCGAAAAGCTACAGTGATGCACTGTTTGCACTTGCACAGGAGGAGCAGAAGCTGGATGCATTCAAGGCAGACCTATGTATGATGGATGAACAGCTGAAGACGAATCCTGATTTCATGCGGGTACTGACACATCCTAAGATTCACAAGGAAGAAAAGAAGCAGACGCTTGCGTCTGTATTCGGCAGTGAAGTCGATCACATGGTTTTGAATTTTGCGAAGCTTTTGATCGATAAAAACCGTTTTCAGAGTTTTCATGATATTACCCGAGAATTTGTAAATCAGTATAACAAGGTGAACAATATCGAAGTGGCACATGTCCGTACGGCAAAGAAGCTGGATGCTGCGGAAATAATCCGTCTGAAATCCATGCTGGAGGAAAAGCTTTCGAAAACTGTGGAATTAAAAATACAGGAGGATCCGGATCTGCTTGCGGGACTGCGCATAAAGATCAATGATATGGTTCTGGATAATACTGCCAGAAGCCGTATGGATAATCTGAAACAACTGGCACAGAGTGAACCTGTGCAGGAAAGTTAGAGGTGAGTGCGAGTGAGCTTAAAGCCAGAAGAAATAAGTAAGCTGATCAAGGATCAGATTCGCAGATATGATGAGGATCTGGAAATCGATGAGACTGGTACGATTATCACCGTTGGTGATGGTATCGCCCTGATCTACGGTTTACAGAATGCGATGGCCGGTGAGCTGCTTCGTTTCCCCGGAGATGTATATGGTATGGTATTAAACCTGGAGGAAGAGCATGTCGGTGCTGTTTTGATGGGTGATGACTCCAACATCCGTGAGGGAGATGAAGTAAAACGTACCGGTCGTATCGTTGAGGTTCCTGTCGGGGACGGTATGCTGGGACGTGTTGTCAATGCGCTGGGACAGGCAATCGACGGAGGAGAACCAATCAAAAGTGATAAGTTCCGTCCGGTAGAGCGTGTAGCACCCGGTGTTATGACAAGAAAAAGTGTACATCAGCCGATTCAGACCGGTTTGAAAATCATTGATTCCATGATTCCCATCGGCCGCGGTCAGCGTGAGCTGATTATCGGAGATCGCCAGACCGGAAAAACGGCGATTGCCATTGATACCATTATCAATCAGAAGAATAACAATGTAAAATGCATCTATGTTGCCATTGGTCAGAAGGCCAGTACGGTAGCACAGATCGTAGAGAAGCTGCGTTCCCACGGTGCCATGGAGTATACGACAATCGTATCCTCTACGGCGAGTGAACCGGCTCCGCTGCAATATATTGCGCCATATGCAGGCTGTGCCATCGGTGAGGAATGGATGGAAAACGGTGATGATGTGCTGATCGTTTACGACGATTTGAGTAAGCATGCGGTTGCCTATCGTACCATGTCCCTGCTGTTGAAGCGTCCGCCCGGACGTGAGGCATATCCGGGAGATGTCTTCTATCTGCATTCCCGTCTTTTGGAGCGTGCGGCTAAGCTGAACGATGAGCTTGGTGCGGGAAGTCTGACGGCCCTGCCGATCATTGAAACACAGGCCGGAGATATTTCCGCCTATATTCCGACAAATGTTATTTCCATCACGGACGGACAGATTTTCTTACAGACGGAGCTGTTCAACAGTGGTGTACGTCCTGCGGTAGACAGCGGTCTGTCCGTATCCCGTGTTGGTAGTGCGGCACAGATCAAAGCGATGAAGCAGGTGAGCGGTTCCCTGAAGCTGGAGCTGGCGCAGTTTCGTGAAATGCAGGCCTTTGCGAAATTCGGAAGTGATCTGGATGCGGCGACAACGGAAACCCTTGCACACGGGGAGCGTCTGACGAAGCTGCTGATTCAGAATCAGTATGATCCGCTTCCGGTAACCCATCAGGTTTTATCTCTGTTTGCGGCGAAAAACAAATTCCTGAAGTCGGTTAAGGTGGAGGATGTTCAGCTGTATGAAAAAGAAATGCTGAAGTACATGGAGCGAAACCATGCGGACATCTTAACGGAAATCGAAGAGAAGCAGGCGCTGGATGATGCATTGAGTGCGAAAATCAAGGCAGCATTACAGGCGTTTGAGACTGAATTCAAGAATATGATAGAAGGATAATGTATGGCAGCAGGTAAACTGGAGATCAAGGCGCGCATCCGCTCTGTAGAATCTACCAAAAAGATTACGAAGGCGATGCAGCTGGTAGCCACCAGTAAGCTGAAGAAACAGAAACAGTACATGGAAGAAAATAGGGAATATGCACACTATCTGAAAGAAACCGTGCAGGAAATTCTGTCTTCCATCGAGCATTCCAGACATCCGTATCTGCAGAAGCAGGAAGGAAAACCGTATACCATCGTCTTTACAAGTGACATGGGGCTGTGTGGCGGCTATAATGCCAACATCTTCCGTATGCTGCAGCATGAAATCGGCAATGAGGGTGACTTTGTCATCATCGGAGCTCGTGGAGCCAACTGGATTCACAATAAGGATTTTCATGTTGTGCAGAGTGAAACGGATCTGGAAGAGGACTGTTACAGTGAGCTGGTCGGTGTAGCTGATCATGCATTGGAACTGTACCGCAAACAGGAAATATCGGAAATACGTATTTTATATACACACTTTGTTAATTCTGTAACCTTTGAACCGAAGCTGATTACGCTGCTTCCGGTGGAAAAGGAGGAACGAGAGAAAGCAACGACTGCAGAAACCATCTTTGAACCTGCGGGTGACCGGATTCTGGATACCCTGGTACCGATGTACGTGCGTTCCCTGCTGTACAGCTACTTCCTGGAAACGAAAACGAGTGAACAGGCAAGCAGACGTATGGCAATGGAAAGTGCAACGGATAATGCAGAGGAGTTGAAGGAAACTCTCGAATTACAATTCAACCAGGCGCGACAGGCCGCAATTACCCAGGAAATAACGGAAATTGTCGGTGGTGTCAACGCTATGGAATGAAAGGAGCAGCCATGAGTAAGAATACAGGAAAAATCGTACAGGTCATTGGCCCGGTAGTCGATGTTGCATTTGAGAACGGAGATTTGCCGCAGCTATTGACCGCTATTGAAATTCCTCTGAAAGACAGTGAATCTCTGATTGTCGAAGTTGCTCAGCATATCGGTGATGAACGTGTCCGCTGTATCGCTATGGGCGGTACAGATGGTCTGGTTCGTGGAATGGAAGCCATTGATACAGGATCTGCGATCCGTGTACCGGTGGGAAAAGAAATTCTGGGAAGGATGTTCAATGTCCTCGGACGTGAAATTGATGGTCTTGGACCTGTAGGAACGGATAACACACTGCCGATCCACAGACAGGCACCGGGCTTTGAGGAGCAGCAGACATCCGCAGAAATGCTGGAAACAGGAATTAAGGTCATTGACCTGCTATGTCCATATTCCAAGGGTGGTAAGATTGGTTTGTTTGGTGGTGCGGGAGTAGGTAAAACCGTACTGATTCAGGAGCTGATTCATAATATTGCCAAGGAACATGGTGGAATGTCCGTCGTTACCGGTGTAGGGGAGAGAACCCGTGAAGGAAACGACATGTATCATGAAATGAAGGACAGCGGTGTCCTTGATAAGACCGTACTGGTGTACGGACAGATGAATGAATCACCGGGTGCCAGAATGCGTGTCGGTCTGACCGGGCTGACGATGGCGGAATATTTCCGTGATCACGACCATCAGGATGTATTGCTGTTTATTGATAATATTTTCCGTTTTACCCAGGCGGGAAGTGAAGTAAGTGCCTTGCTGGGACGTATGCCGAGTGCAGTAGGCTATCAGCCGACACTTGCGACAGAAATGGGACAGCTGCAGGAGCGCATTACATCCACGAAGGATGGTTCCATTACCTCTGTTCAGGCAATCTATGTTCCTGCGGATGACTTGACAGACCCGGCTCCGGCTACCGCATTTACCCATCTGGATGCGAAAACAGTTCTGGACCGTGATATTGCGGCACTGGGAATTTATCCGGCTGTTGATCCGCTGGAATCCAGCTCCCGTATATTGGATCCGCTTGTTGTTGGTGAAGAGCATTATGCAGTTGCCCGCGGAGTACAGACGATTTTACAGCGCTATAAGGAGCTGCAGGACATCATTGCCATTCTGGGTATGGACGAGCTGAGTGAGGAAGACAAGATTATTGTCAACCGTGCCCGCCGTGTCCGTAACTTCCTGTCACAGCCATTCCATGTTGCGGAGGTGTTCTCCGGAATTAAGGGCTGCTATGTATCCCGTGAGGATACGGTACGCAGCTTTAAGGAATTGCTGGATGGGAAATACGATGATCTTCCGGAACAGGCCTTCATGTTCGCATCAACGATTGAAGAAGTTGTCGAGAAAGCCAAGGCTCTGGAAAACTGAGTATGATCAAAATCAAGATCATTACGCCGCTGGGTCTTTACAAGGAAGGCGAAGTCGGCGGCGTGCATGTACGGACGGTGGAAGGAGAAACGACAATTCTTCCCAACCACATGCCAATCGTTGCAATGCTGACAACATGCAAATGTTCTCTTATGGAAGGCAGTGAATATAAGGATTATGCAATTGCCGGCGGACTGCTTCAGTTTGCGGACAATGAGATGCGTATCCTTGCAGATGCGATTGAGGGTCGTGAGGAAATTGATATCGAGCGTGCCAGACGTGCAAAACAACGTGCTGAAGAGCGTTTGAAGAAAATGGATAACCGCACCAGCATGAAACGTGCTGAGGTCGCATTGGCAAAAGCAATTAACCGTATCAAGGTTTACGGTGGTTAAAATTATAGGGATATCAGAATCATCTGGTATCTCTTTTTTGTGAAATGAAGCAATTGAATATATATTATAAAAATTCATGATTTGTTTACTTTTCAGCGTACCTGCAAAATTATAGTTTATGCCATGGCTATAGGCAATGTATAAGACTCTATGGTAAAGAATGCAGTGAGTTCTTTGACGGGCAGATTTATGATACGTTCAGGTTTGTGGATATCATGCAAAGCGCTGATAAAAGCATTGATTGTTCATTAAGTTGATGTATGTTTGCTGAATCCTCCCGCAAAAAAAGAAAGGAATGTAGAAGTCTGTATTTATATCCGGGAAAAGCAGTCTTACTGAAAAGGATATCACTCTGTTCAATAAGCAATATCCTAAGCTTAAAACGGGTATCTATATTCAGCCTATTGATTTTAACTGTTCCCTGACATTCTTAAAAAATCCGTAGTGTAGAAGCGATTTTTTCTAGCTTGCGGATGTAGACGAAAAAGGGAATCCAAATATTTATGAAATACAACAGATATTTGAATTTCCCTATGTATATGTATTCGTTATGGATGAAGTACTGTATAACTACAAAAGCTTACTTCCTTCTTCTCAACCTGTCAAAGCCAATTTGTATGAGGACAATCAGAAAAGCAATGAGCATATTTTCCAATGCAGCTGACCGGTTGAAAACCATCATGATCAACACAATAACCGTATATTCGATTAAGTAGATTTTTCCATTCATATTCGTTCTCCTCAAAATGCTGCCTGTATCGCGCTTCCACTGTTATGCAACAGCTGCATCATATGTATTCGGATACAGGGTGATCATCATATAACAGATTTCATCATCACTGATCTCAATTTCAAAGGCCTCTTCAATGGACTTGATATGGCTTCTTATTTTCTGAAAAATTTCTTTATTACTGTCCAAATAGGGTGTCTTATGGTCAAATATGATTGTCTTATTTGCTATGATACGCTCAATCATAAAACCGATATGAATAATCAATGAGAATCCGGTAGAGGCTCTGTTTTTTTCTTCATACTCCAGATCATCAAAAAGATTTTCTAAAAATTCCGCGGCAACCTTCTGAACAGCCAGTGGATTTACATACATAACATGCTGAGCCAGAAATCCTGCAGCTTCCTCTGCACTCTGGTCTGTTTTTTTATGCTTTGTCTTTTGTTCGCTTACTCCTGTTTTATTCAGAAATTTAATGAAATTCTCCTTTTTATCATCGGTAACCAGTTCGGATATATGAAAGAAAGGGGCATCCACATCAATATGTGCATTTCCAATAACAGCAACCAGATTGTAGCTGTCCACGATTTCCTGATAGGTCTCATTTTTCTTTTGAAGCTCCTCATTGCTTAACGCAAATACATGGATGTAGCCAAGCGAATTTTCCTTTAATATTTCAACAATCATATTTTTAAATGCGATGCTTGTTCCCTGACCGGATGAACATGCGGATATGATTGCAGGCTCTTTCTCTGAGTCTGCAAAGGCAGGCTCAAAGCGGTTTTTAATCAGATATTCATTATAGGTGAGGTCAATATGCTCATTGCGATTCAGCATGATGTGCGCAAAGTCCAAAGCAATCGCTGTGGATACGTTTGGAATCGTATGTGTGGGGATACCGGTATCTCTGGTCAGCTTATGACCAAAATCCAGAAGAGAGCCCATGTCCGCCAGAATCATCACACCCTTTTTGAGATGCAGACTCTCGATCTCCTCCATAAACAGCTGGTAGCTCTGATTGACATCCTGTGTCAGCGGCATATCAAATGCCCTTACAAAATCCGTATGCAGCAAACGGTTGCATACCTCCGCTATGCTGGATGCCGTATTGCCATGTGCAAGAATATATAAGGCAGCCTTTGATGAATTATCCGGTATGATATCACTTGTAATATTCTTGATCAGCAGCTGAAAGAACTTTTTCTCATCCGTTGGCAGACGCAGAGAAAACTTGCTTTCGATCCTGTCGATCATATCATCAACAATCGTATCCCCTGTTTTCACAGGTACAGAGCTGCTCTCCGTCAGCTTTATTTTCCGCAATCTGTCGATGAGAAATTTTAAATGAAAGGCCAGCACAAGGATGCTCTGTTCCGTGATTTTTACAGACAGGCGGTTTTGTATTTCCTTCATGACCTCCAGTGAGAAATCGACAATGCGCGGTTCGATTATCTTATAAAGCTCATCCTTATTTACTGTTTTAAAATACATGCTGTTGAGAATTTCGTCATAATAGGAAGACACTGCGGAGGATATGCGAATTGCGACCTCATCGCTCGTAAGTCCCTGCCTGGAATAATTGCGAATTTCATCAATCAGACTGCAGTATGCTTCTTCATTCAGTACGTTTTCCTTTACATGTGTAATCTCATTGGAGGGCGTGATTACCAGGTCATAGTTGTAGTTCTCATAATTGTCGGTGAACGTATATCCGATTTTCCTATACTTTTTATAAGCCTCTCGGATATTATCTGACAGAAATACATAGGGAATCTTGATTTCGCCGAATTCCTTGGTTTTACTTTCAAGGAAAGAGCGTGCACACAGTATTTTTATTTCAGAGGCAAGCTGTCCGATATTTTCTGTAAAATCATACAGGGTGATGGCTTTCACAATATCCGCATCGATGATATAGGTACGCTGTGTAAGGATCGCCTCCTTGGAAAAGAGATGCTCCATGATTTTCAGCTTTTCCTGTAGCGGGCGCTCGCGCAGCGGCGGCAGATTGATCGTAAGAGGGATTCTGCGCTTAAAGGTTTTCAACAGGACATCCTTCGGATTTTCTGTTGTAGCTCCAATGATGAGGATATCCGCTTTCCGTATCGTATTTGCTTCCCCCATCTTGCGGTACTGTCCGGTATCCATAAGATAGAATAACAGCTCCTGTCCCTCCGGAGGAAGTCTGTGAATTTCATCGAGAAACAATATTCCGTGATTAGCTTTTTCAACAAGACCCTCCGTTTCCTGATCCGCGCCGGTAAAAGCGCCCCGGATATGTCCGAACAGCTGTGACAGTAAAAGCTGTGGATTGTGATAGTAGTCCGCACAGTTGAATTCCACGAAGGGATATTCCTTTTCACTCATACCTTTTATTTTTCTGCCATAGTCATACATTGTATGCGCGAATAATGTCTTTCCAGTGCCGCTTTCTCCGGTAATCAGTGTGTGTAGCCCCTTTGGCGGGTATAAAATTGCGGACTGCGCCTGCTTAATCTGTAAAGACTGGCTGCCGTCATAGCCAATCATGATGGAAAAGAAATCTGCCTCCTGTTCCTTTTTGAAAAACAGATTTCTGATTTCCTCCGGGGTATAAACACTCTTTTCCAGGTGAACATGCAGTTCCTTCTTTACGATATCCACAGGAATAAATAAAACAGGTCTGGTTTCGATTTTGATAAACAAGCCGTTCTTGACAGCCGTATTCAGCATGGTACTGACCGTCGAACGGTACGTGTTAAAGTGATCGGCGATATCCTTTGCTGTAATACCGAAATTCTCTTTCTTCTGAATTCTGTTTTCCAGATATTCCCTTGTAATGACAGAATAGATATAATCGAATACTTCCTGCTCAGACATATCTACACCTCTTTTCTTTTATGAATGCATCGTTTGTTTTACCATGATGCAGCAGTACGTTTATTAATGAATGTGCAGTTTGCCATTGTGCAAAAGAGCACTGCAAATGCCTTTCTCTATTGTATTGCATGAAATCTGTGCTTTGTTTCTGCGTATGAAATGTTGCAGAAACGTACAGACAGCACCCGTTTAGGATAAAAGCTCAATCAATGAGTTCATAATCTCCTTTGGCGTGGTGGAAGCTTTAATCCGCTCCATGGATTCCTTCTCTGAAAACATTCCGACAAGCTTTTGCAGAATTGTCAGCTGATGCTCAGCACCATTCACAGCGAGCGTAAAGATGATATTTACCGGTACGGTTTCATTATCTGATCCCATTAGTGTGAAATCCACAGGGGTTTTCAGCTTTGTAATGATGATTGCCGATTTCTTAACCGTATCCCTTTCCATGGGATGAGGGATTGCAACCTTGAGTACCTCCGTGGGTAATGCTGTCGGGTACAGCTTTTCTCTTTTGATAACTGCATCCGCAAACCCTTCCTTAACATATCCCTTCCGGTATGCATCCTCACCGATTTTTTTGATAGCATCTTCAAAATCCTCTGCTTCCAGCGTTAATTCTATCAGTTCTTCAAATAATAAATCCCTTATATTGTATTTTTCCATAATTGAATACCTCCCGCTTTTTATTAAAGCAAAAATCTTGCCAAACTATGGAATTATAAGCTGATTCTGAAATATATCTGAAAATTTATGAGAAAATGCTTCCCTTAAGCTCCTGTTTATCGTGCTGAAATTTATCACTATGCTTATGCAGATAACATGCAGAGGTTGTTTGTGATACCATAGGTGCATGGAAAAGCTACGATTTATAGAGCATATTCGTTCATGATTGAAATCTCATTTAAAATTATAGCATAGAAAATATAAAAGAAATAATAAATAAATGCAGTTATCTGTAAGCATGCATGAAAGGGATATACGTTATAAAAAGAGCGTTGGGGAATTTGGGTTACATATATAAGGAAGCATATTGGAAAAACAGCCATTCTGTAAGACATAAGAAGAGGCAAAAAAGCATTTTTGCAGATAGCTTCCCTATGCTTTCTCCGGTGTAAAAACATAAGAAAAAGTGTCTGTTCACTGGAATTGGCAAAATTTTTGCTTTATTAAATAGGCGTAAATGACCTGAAAGATGGTTAGAAAGGAGAATGAGATGAAAACAATTATCGTTGCTTGCGGAGGTGGTATCGCAACCTCGGCTACATGCGCTACAAAAATCAATATGGCGCTGGAAGAACGCGGATTAAGTAATCTGGCGAAGGCTGAGGCTGTCGATATCAAGTCACTTGATAATTTCATCAAGACTGCAGATGTCTATGTATCCATTACCCCGATGCGCGGTGTGGTACAAAGCTATGACATTCCGGTAATCAGCGGAATCCCGCTGCTGACAGGAATGGGCAAGGATGCCTGCATTGACGAAATTGTCAAAGCATTAAAGTAAAAGAAAAGAAGAGGAGAAAAAAATTATGGAAATGTTAGCTACCGTATTCCAGGGTCTTCTGGACCTGGGCGCTGCCGTATTTCTTCCGATTGTGTTATTCATTATCGGCTTGATCGTAGGCATGAAACCTGGCAAGGCGTTCTCATCCGCATTGACCTTAGGTGTTGCATTTATTGGTATCAATTTATTGATTGGGTATATGGGGGATACCGTCGGGGCTGCTTTCACAACAATCGTTGAGGGATCAGATAGTACATTAAAGTATATCGATATGGGATGGGCACCGGCCCTTGGACTTGCGTGGCAGTGGCAGTATGCGTTCCTCATGTTCCCGATACAGATTGCCATCAATGTTATCATGCTGCTGCTCGGATGGACGAACTGTCTGAATGTGGATATGTGGAATGTAGGAAACAAGGTGTTTACAGCCTTCCTTGTCACAAGTGCATGCAATAATGTGATTGTCGGCTTTATCGTTGCTATTGTACAGATTATTGCGGAATTAAAGAATGCGGATTACACGAAGTATCAGATTCTGGAGCTTACCGGTGTTCCTTCCGTAGGTATGCCGCACTGTATGTTTTTAAGTAATATCTTCTTCTATCCGATTGCAAATATACTGGATAAGATTCTGCCAAATACAAAGACATTGAATGCGCAGGAAATACGTAATAAAATCGGTATCTTCGGTGAAAATCACGTACTTGGCTTCCTGATGGGAACCATTATCGGTCTTGCGGCAGGACAAGGCTCCGGTGCATTGCTGCTCGGTGTACAGGCAGGTACTGCATTGACCTTATTCCCGATGGTTTCCAAGCTGTTTATGACAGCACTGACACCGATTTCCGATGCGGCAAGTGAATGGGTGAAAAAGAAATTCCCTGGCCGTGAGCTGATCATTGGGCTTGACTGGCCAATTCTGGCAGGGAACTCTGAAATCTGGGTTGCCATCATTCTTACAATTCCGGTTGCCTTGATCTTCTCGCTGATTCTGCCGGGAAATACTGCGCTGGTTCTTGGAAATCTGATGAATGTCTGTGTTTGTGTACCACTGTTCCTGGCAATGAAGGGCGATGTGCTGAAAATGTGTATCGTTTCCTGGATTTGGTGTCCGATTTTAAGCTATGCGGCATCCGTTATGGGACCGCTCCTGACAAATCTTGCAAATACAGCCGGAACCTACAACACCGATATCACATGGTGGGGCTGCGATATCGCGGAAATCCGTTTTGCAATATATGAAGCAGCAACCGGTAACATGATCGGTATCGTGGCATGTGTTGCTGTTGTGGCACTGGGGATTCTGTACTTCCTGAAGCTGGCACCCGCAAGAGAAAAAGCCGCAAAGGAACGTCTGGAATCCGGGCAGTAAAAAAGTGTCTTTCCTTCTGTATGTTGTAATATAACCTATGGAAAAGCAGCTTATGTCGCTGCAATTGACACGGTATCTATCATAGTAATGCAATAAGCAAAATGAAGAATGAGGTGATCCTATGAGCAGATTTCAACAGTTTTGGTGGTATATAGGCGTTTGTATGACAGCTGTCGCGCTTCTTTTATCAGTAGTGACACGCAACTGGGTGCTGGCAATACTCTGCGCCGTTTCCACTGCCGGACTGCGAAAATTAAATGACAAGGTTGAATTACCGAAGGTATATACGCAGAGGGGGATCAAAAATGAGTGGTTTACACCAGGGAGACAACAGAAATGAAAAAGATAATAAATAATCCGAATGCCGTTGTTGAAGAAATGCTGCAGGGTATTGAAATCGCGAATCCGGATGTTTTATATGACAGGGAAGGCGTTGTCATTGCCCGCAAGGAAAAAAGTGATAAGGTCGGGCTTGTATCCGGAGGAGGCAGCGGTCATGAACCGGCGCATGCCGGCTATGTCGGCTATGGTATGCTGGATGCCGCAGTGAGCGGTAACGTGTTCGCATCGCCGTCCCCGGACCGGGTGTTGCGTGGAATACAGCTTGCAGACTCCGGTCATGGTGTTCTGCTGATCATAAAGAATTATGCCGGAGATATCATGAACTTTGAAATTGCAGAAGAGCTTGCCGGCATGGAAGGTATTGAGGTTGATCATGTCGTTGTAAGGGATGATGTTGCTGTTGCGGAAAGTGATGAATCTACAGGCAGACGTGGTATTGCAGGAACAGTATTCGTGCATAAGATTGCGGGTGCGAAAGCAGAAACAGGGGCATCCCTTGCCGAGGTTAAGCGTGTTGCGGAAAAAACGATTGAGAATGTAAGAAGCTTTGGCGTATCGCTGTCAGCCTGTACGATTCCGGCGGTCGGAGCATGCGGCTTTACGATTGAGGAGGACTGCATGGAGGTCGGTATGGGCATCCACGGTGAAGCAGGTATTGAGAAAACAAAGCTGAAGCCGTCAAAGGAAATTGCGGATATCATGGTAAACAGAATCCTTGCGGATAAGGACTATGGAAGTAGTGAGGTTGCAGTCATGATCAACGGTCTGGGTGCCACTCCTTTGATGGTATTATATATTCTGGCTTCTGATGTGCATACCCGGCTATGTGCCGAAGGTCTGAAGCCGGTCAAGTATTATGTTGGAAACTATATGACGGCTATTGAAATGGCAGGGGCATCCTGCAGTATCCTACAGCTGGATGAGGAATTGAAAAGGCTGCTGGAGTATCCAAGCAATACCCCGGCATTTAAGGAGATTGGATAATGGGATTTCAATTACAGACAAAGGATTTTATCCGCTATTTTCAGGAAGCCCGTGAGGTGATTGCTGCGCAGAGGGACTATGTCACGGAACTGGACTCCACGACAGGAGATGGCGATCACTGGGTGAATGTGAATATGGGATTTGAAAAAATAACAGCTCTGTCAAAGGAGCTGGAAGACATGACGCTGGCAGATATGTTCAAAAAGGTTGGAATGACAATGTATTCAGCTGTCGGAGGCTCCTCCGGGGCGCTTTATGGCAGCGGATACATGGCGGCCGGAAGAGCTTGTGCCGGAAAAGCTGTGCTGGATGTACACGGTCTGTATGAGGTGTATGATGCCATGCTGCAGGAAATCATGAAACGCGGGAAAACAGAGCCCGGACAGAAAACAATGATTGATGCATTATACCCGGCACTTCGTGCATACAGGGAAGGATTGGACGCAGGCAGGCGTGATGAAGAAATCATTCAGGATTTTATGGAAGGCGCCGCAAACGGTGCGAAGCGTACAAAGTCGATGGAGGCTGTTAAAGGAAGAGCCAGCTATCGTAGCGATAAGGGCGTAGGACATTTGGACCCGGGGGCTGTTACGATGGCAATGCAGCTGGAATGTATGGGAAATATGATATTGAATACATTGAAATAAAAAAACAGGAGGAGATACTTATGATGAAGAAAATACAATTTTACGCACCCGGTGATATCCGTGTGGAGGAGGCAGAAATTCCTGTACCGGAAGCAGGAGAAATCGTTATTAAAAATGAGGTTACCTTAACCTGCGGTACAGATGTGAAAACGTATAAACGCGGATACCGCTATGAACCGCCGTTCGGCATGGGGCATGAAGCAAGCGGTGTCGTATATGCCGTCGGTGAAGGGGTTACCGGGTTTAAAGTCGGTGATCGTGTGGTTGCACACAATTCTGCATCCTGCGGAACCTGTTACTATTGTAAAAAGGGACAGGAGTCCATGTGTGTGGATCTGATTCAGAATCAGTTTACCAACGGAGCCTATGCGGAGTATCAGCTGATTCCGGAAAGAATCGTCAAATTGAATACCTTCCATATTCCGGAAGGAATGTCCTATAAGCAGGCTGCTCTGCTGGAACCGCTGGCTTGTGCCTTGTATGGAACGGAAATGACGAACTTTGATCTCGGTGATTATGTTTGTGTCAATGGCTGCGGTCCGATCGGTCTGATGTTTGTACGTATGTGTGTATTGAGAGGTGCACATGTTATCGCCTGTGATATGACACCGGAAAGACTGGCACTTGCGAAAAAGCTGGGTGCTCAGGAGATCATCAATATTAAGGATCTCAACGGTAAGGATCAGGCAGAGGCAGTGAAGGAGCTGACACCGGATGCGCGCGGTGTGGATGCGGCAATTGAAGCTGCCGGATTACCGGAGGTATGGCAGATTGCCCTGCGTATGGCAAGACCTGGCGGAGAGGTTTTGTTCTTCGGCGGTACGAAAAAAGGCCTGGAGGTACCTGTGGATACAACACTTGTACACTATTCTCAGCTGACATTGAAGGGCGTGTTCCATACAACTCCGCAGCATGTAAATGCAGCCTTTGAAATGTTGAAGATGGGGGCAATCAGTGCAGAGGATTTTGTACAGAATGAATACTGTATTGAGGATACTGAAAAGGCGATTGTCGAGCACGCTAGCGGTAAGGTTATCAAAAACTGCATTGTATATAAATAAAAACACAGGGAATTGAAAACTGCGTTTTATGGATGTATAATTCAACTATGAAACAGTCGTTGGAAATTATACAAAATCAGAAACAGAAATTCTCATCGAAGCTCGTACCCTCCATGGAAATCCTGGCACTTTCTCAGCATGAGCTGGAGTCCCTGGTCGATGCAAGTCTGATGGATAATCCGTTCTCTGATGTTGATCAGAATACAATATCCTTAAAGACCAGAGATGTCGATTTGGATTTTAAGCGGGTTCGAAAAAAACAGAGTGAGCTTCAGGAAATTGTATATGCGGATGAAAGTCAGGATGATTTGTTCGAGCATGTCATCGTGCAGCTCTATCCGCATATGCAGACAAAAAAAGATGAAGAGGTTTTTACCGTATTATTAGAGTCTTTGGATTCCAGAGGATTTCTTTCAGAAACACCGGATGATTTGTGCAAATTCCTGAATATAAAGAAGGCAAGACTGCTGCAGTATTTGCATGTCCTGCAGCATGTGGATCCGAAGGGGTTGGGCGCAAAGGATACCGGAGAATGCATATGCATTCAGCTATCGGAAATAGAAGGCTCCACTCTGGCACAGCATATCGTATGTTCTCATCTGGAGGCACTCAGTACAGGAGATTTTTTGAAAATTGCGAAGCTGGAGCATACCGATGTGGAGCATGTAAAACAGGCGTTGTCGCTGATTCGTTCACTGAATCCCATACCCGCAAACGGCTTTAGAGTACGGGAGAAGACGGTGTTTATCATTCCTGATGTATATATAAGGAAAGAAGATTCTACGTTTCTTCTGGAAATGAACGCCAGACTGCAGGATAAGCTCAGTATGAATACGGAAAACTATGAGCTTTACAAATCAGCGGCTTGCAATGCGGAAGCAAAGGCCTTTCTGAAGGAAAAGCTGAATGATTTTAAATGGCTTCAATATAGTATTTCCAGAAGGTCGGTGACGCTGAAAAAAATCATAACCTTTCTGGTTGAATATCAGGCCGCCTTTTTCCAGACAGGAGATGAACGTGTATTGAAGCCGCTGCGCCTTGTGGATATCGCAGAACAGCTAAAAATGCATACCTCCACCATAAGCAGAGCGATTTCCGGTAAATTCTTTCAATGTGAATATGGAACCTACTCCTTTCACTTTTTAGTGCCGAGATGCTATGAACGGCAGGGAGAAGTGACAGCCTCCATAGATACTATTCGAAACGAGATTAAGGAAATCATCCGTTCTGAGGATAAACAGCATCCCTATTCCGATGAGAAAATTCATCAGCTGCTGGAGGAAGACGGATTTGTGATATCCAGAAGAAGTGTAACCTTATACCGAAAGGAATGCGGCATACCGTCCTCACGGAATCGAAAGACTATCCATATATAGAAAGGATCGTCATAATGAATATTTTAGACGTAGCATTTGTAGAAGAACTCGTTGATGCCTGCCAGTATTTCTGGGAAGCAGGATGGGGAGAATATCATGCAGGAAATATCAGCTATCTTCTTTCAGATGATGAATTTGATCAGCTGAAGGAGTATATGCAGGTGTCGGCATCTGTTGATGTTGCCTTTGATACAGCTGGCTTAAAGGGAAAGGCATTTATTGTCACAAAATCCGGAGCATGCTTTCGCACAATGAAGAAAAAGTATGAACGGGATCTGGGAATCATTCAGTTCAAGGAAAACGGATATGATATTCTGTGGGGACTTGATCAGGGAAGAGGAAGACCAACCAGCGAGCTTCCCGCCCATGTACTGTGTCATCGTGCAAGGCTCGCAGATGATGCAAACAACAAAATTGTAATGCACTGTCATCCAACCTACCTGAATGCAATGACGATGATTCATGAGCTGGATGAGGAAAGCTTTACACAGACCTTGTGGAAGATGAATTCCGAGTGTGCGCTGGTGTTCCCAGAAGGACTGGCAGTATTGCCCTGGATGAAATGCGGAGAAGGTCCGATCGGTCCGGCGACAGCTGATAAAATGAAGGATAAAAGGGTCGTTGTGTGGCCGTTCCATGGTATATTCTCGAGTGGCAATTCCATTTCGGATGCCATCGGCTTGATTGAGGCAATCGATAAAAATGCGTATGTATATGTTCTGGTGAAAGCCAATATGATGCATGGAATGACCGATGAAAATGTACGGAAATTGAAAGAACATTTCGGACTGAGCTGATTTCTTCAGCTTTCGATTATGGCAAGGAAAAGGAGACAGCAACTTCTTTTCCTTTTGTCATAGAGGAAACATATGTCTCATTGGATAGTGTTTTGATCAGCTTCTTTTGGAATGAAATAAAAGAGAAGGATATGAAAAGGAGAGGAACCTCATATGTTAGAGCATTTAAAAAAGGATGTTTGTGAAATAGCAAAGCGTGCGCAGAGGGATGGGTTATGTAAACACAAATCAGGGAATTTTTCTGCCCGTGATGCGAAAAGCGGCTATATTGTTATTACACCGACCAGTGTTGATCGCGAAATGCTGACACCCCGTGATATGATTGTTATGGATCTGGATGCCAATGTTTTGGAGCATGCATCCGGATTACGACCGACGAGTGAAGCCTTGATGCATTTGATGATTTATAGGACGAGAAAGGATGCGAGGGCAATCGTGCATACACACTCCATGTATGGCACCACGTTTGCTTTGTTGAACAAACCGATTCCGGCAATCGTATATGAGGTCGCAAATTTCGGGCTCACCAAGGCGCGTATTCCGGTAGCACCCTATGGCCGCCCCGGTACGATGGAGCTGGCTGATTCTGTTGTTGAGGTCTGTAAGGAGGCGGAATGCTTTTTACTGGAAAAGCATGGTACGGTTGCTTTTGATACAAGAGATATTTACGAAGCGTATTTAAAGGCCAATTACATTGAGGAGCTGGCACAGTTGTATTATAATGCGCTGACAGTACATCAGGGAAAGGAACCGGAAGCTTTTTCACAGGAGGAGCTGCAATGCTGGGAGTATCCAAAGGAAATCAGCTTCGCTGATGAATAATGTCAGTCAGTTTTTAGCGCGGAGGAGGATTCTCCATAGGTTAAATGTGTTATATGGAAATGCATAAGGAATCCGGATATGTATGTTCATGCTGTGTGTGTCATCTGATATTGCTTTTCAACAGAAAATGCAGGCATGAACAATATAGGAAGTGAAAGCCCAATACTGGGCTTTTTCTTGTATATGGCTGCATCGTATATGTCGGCACATATACGAAATGTTTGAAATACGCAGAAATCCAATGCGAATGCTATGGATAAACCGGAATCAGGCTTTGCCCTTGTGACAAAGGCTGACAGTATGCTACAAGACATCGCCTGTCACAGTTTTTTAAAGATACACAAAAGGGATGAATTTGTTTTATCGTCAAGTCAGCTTTTTCCATAGGAATGATTCAGAAAGCTTGATGCAAATGTAAATCATTGTTTCTTTGAACATCTAATGCCTGCTTCAAATATGTTTATTTTCGGAATCTCTCCCTAAAATGAAAAATATTCAGAAAATAGAATTGTGTTTGTTACAAAGTTACGGTATACTAGGAAACAGCGAGGTGACATCATGAGAGTATTGCTACAGAGGGTACAGCATGCAAGTGTGCGTGTTGATGGAGCTATAACAGGAAGTATACAGCAGGGATTTCTGCTGCTGGTGGGAATTACGCCGACGGATACCGAGGACATCATGAGGAAGATGGCAGGAAAATGCGCACAGCTTCGTGTATTTGAGGATGAAAATGGAAAAATGAACAGAGGGCTTCAGGATATCGGTGGCAGTATTCTTTCTATATCACAGTTTACGCTGTATGCGGATTGTAAACGGGGAAGACGCCCGGGATTTGAAAAAGCGGCACGCGGGGATTTTGCACAGCCGATGTACCATGCATTTAATGAAGAGCTGCGTACTTATGGTATCCATGTGGAAACGGGGATCTTTGGTGCGGATATGAAGGTGGATTTACTGAATGACGGTCCGGTTACAATTTTGCTGGACAGTGAAGAATGGTAGGAGGAAGTGAAATGGGCACAATTTTATATGGAAGTGAAATAGCGAAGGATATACGTACCTCGTTGAAGGAACAGATCGATGAGCTGCGTGAGAAAGGAAAAAGGATTCCGAAGCTTGTTGTGATTCTGGTAGGGGATAATCCTGCCAGCCTGTCCTATGTGACCGGTAAGGAAAAGGCGTGCAGAGAAATCGGAATGGAAAACATTCTGCTGCGGCTGCAGGAGGATACCACAGAAGAAGCGCTTTTGGCGGAAATTCACAGATTGAATACGGATACCTCCGTAGACGGTATTCTGGTACAGCTCCCGCTGCCAAAGCATATGGATGAGCATAAAGTTCTGTTTGCTATTGATCCGCAAAAGGATGTCGATGGCTTTCATCCATATAATATAGGAAAGCTGATGCTGCAGGAGGATACCTATCTGCCCTGTACTCCAAAGGGAATCCTGCGTATGCTGGACACTGCTGGATATTCTGATTTAAGCGGTCTTCGCGCAGTCGTCATCGGCCGCAGCAATATTGTTGGAAAGCCGGTTGCGCAGCTGCTGTTAAACCGCAATGCCACGGTAACCATTTGCCATTCCAGGACAAGGAATATCGAAGAAATCTGTGCGGAAGCGGATATCCTGATCGCATCCGTTGGAAGTCCCCGCCTGGTTACGGCTGACTGGGTGAAAAAGGGAGCTGTTGTCATTGATGTCGGCATTAACCGTGTGGATGGCAGGCTGTGCGGTGATGTGGATTTTGAGAGAGTGAAAGACAAGACGGCCGTAATTACACCGGTACCTAAGGGCGTTGGACCGATGACCATTGCAATGCTCTTGGAAAATACGCTGGAATCCTATCGGAAACACCGCTGATATGCTGATAGAATTTTTGGGTGAGATACTGGTTGAGGGACTGGCATGTGGGACCTACGGTCTGATGGAGCTGTTTCTTGACAGCCTGTATAAGGGCTGGAACAAAACGCTGAAGAAGCTGCTGTGTGTGCTTATGGGAATCACCATGTGGATTCTGATAGGGTATATGATCATCGGAATTCTGGAAATTGTCTTATAAATGTGGAGGTGCTTATGATAGAAAAAGATTATGATCTCAATGATATCGTCGAAATGAAAAAGGAACATCCATGTCATAAATCAAAATATTGGAAAATTATACGTATGGGGGCAGATATTCGCATTAAATGTCTGGGCTGTGGTACAAGTGTGCTGTTTCCCAGAGTGCAGTTTGAAAAGAAATTAAAAAGAATTATAGAAAAGGCTCCCGGAGAAACGAATGAAAACTGACATCCTATGTGATGTCTTTTTTATAAGGTAGGGGAAAGATACAACAGCGCCTTATATTTATAATAATAGCAAGGACAAACCTATTCAAAGCATTAATAAAATATGAATGTAAAATATAATTGACATAATAGAAAATAAAGCATACAATAAAAGGGAAGAGGAAGTGGTGCAATGGCGAAAAATCTGAAATTGAAGGCCGCGAGAGCAGCGATGGATCTGACACAGGAACAGCTTGCAGAAAAAGTCAGTGTAACCAGACAGACAATCAATGCCATCGAAAAGGGAGATTATAACCCAAGTATAAATTTATGTATTACCATATGCCGGGTATTGGGAAAAACACTGAATGATTTATTTTGGGAGGAGTGAAGATTATGAAAAACTTTGATGAACGACAGGAACAGGTTCGCGGCAGAATTATGACTCGTGCCTTCCTCATAACGATTATACTCATGTTACTGGCTGCATTTCTAAACGATATGCATCTGTATGATTTCGAAAAGAATGTCGGCTTTGGAGAAACGCTGATCAGTATTGTCTGTATTGCTATAACATACGGCTCTGTGGCAAGTATTTTAAGTAACTCTTATTTTGGTCCGCTGAAGGATGGCAGAATGGCGTTTATTGCTTATGTATTTACCGCGTTGTCGGTCGTGCTGGCAGCCTTGACGATCTTTGATCTCATTCGCGGAGAAACACTGGCAGTTATGAATATCATTTCCCTCATGATGGTGTTTAGTATCAGCATAAGTTTGTGGATCCGTAGGACAGATTGGAAGAAATAACGGATTCCCCGTATTTGCTTGCATATATGCGAAAAAAACGATAAAATGGTAAAGCGAGAGGAAGGATAGTATATGCCATTAACTGCAGGAATCGTCGGATTGCCCAATGTCGGTAAATCCACATTATTTAACGCCATTACAAAAAGCCAGGTAGAAGCTGCGAATTACCCGTTTGCGACCATACAGCCAAACGTTGGAGTCGTGGAAGTGCCTGATTATAGAATCGACCGTCTGGTGGAGCTGTTTCACCCAAAGAAAACCATTTATACAACCTTTGAATTTACGGATATTGCCGGTCTGGTTAAGGGAGCCAGCAAGGGAGAGGGGCTTGGAAACCAGTTTCTGAGCAACATCCGTCTAACGGATGCCATCTGCCATGTAGTACGCTGCTTTGATGATGCGGATATTACGCATGTCGAAGGAAGTGTTGATCCGATACGTGATATTGAAATCATCAATCTGGAGCTGATTATGGCGGATTTACAGACAATTGATAACCGTTTAAGCAAGGTGGAGCGCAAGGCTGTCACGAATAAGGACAAGGATGCACTTGCAGAGGTTGTCGTTTTGAAGAAGCTGAAGGAAGCGCTGGAGGCCGGAAAGCCTGCGCGAAGTGTAGAGCTTGATAAGGATGAGCTGCTGCTGATTAAGGCATTCAGCCTTCTGACTATCAAACCAATGATTTATATAGCAAACATGTCGGATGAGGAAATCGCCGATCCGCAAGCCAATCCATATTTTCAGAAGGTGAAGGAGCTTGCAAACTTGGAGCATAATGAGGTTGTTCCTGTTTGTGCGAAGATTGAAGAGGAGCTTTCAGAGCTGGATAAAGAAGAGAAAACGGAGTTTTTGAACGAGCTTGGAATTCAGGAAAGCGGTCTTGATAAGGTGATAAAGACAGCATATCATATTTTGGATTTATGCACCTTCCTGACAGCCGGAGAGGATGAATGCCGGGCATGGACATTTCATCGCGGAATGCTGGCACCGCAGTGTGCCGGTGTGATACACACGGATTTTGAGAAAGGCTTTATCCGTGCAGAATGCTATAAGTTTGATGACATTGATAAACTGGAAACTGAACAGGCTGTAAAGGAGGCAGGAAAGCTGCGTCTGGAAGGTAAGGAATATGTTGTTCAGGATGGAGATGTTCTGCATTTCCGATTTAATGTTTAGGAAACAAAGCACCTGTTGATGCAATTCATTTATCATATGTAAAAAGAGGTTTCTTCCCATTGATTGTGTAGAATAATCCGGGAAGAAGCCTCTTTTTGCCTGTTTTAGGTCAATTTTTCTGCATATTGATATATGATTTATATAGTATTCAATTTATAGAATATCATCATTTTTTAATAAAACTTGCCATATCTTCAATAAACGCCTGATTTACATGACCCTTTGTTTTGTACTCCTCATTCGTCGGTGTTCCTTCTCCATCTATCATAAGGTGCGTTGCGTTCGGATAGGTTGTGAATATCCAGTTTTTATGCGTTTCAAAATTCTTCCTCCAGATTGCCTGATCTTCTTCTGTGACCTGATAATCACGCAGACCCTGTGCACATAATACAGGAACCTTGATATCCGCAGCCTGCTGAACAGCATCATAGGACAGCAAATCCTTTATATAAGCCTTTGACATACCTCCGAAAAATATTTTGGCATCACTCAGCTCATCAATTCGCTGCAGATCCTGCTGATCCTGTTTGTACTGTTCGATAGCTGCCTGTTCGTCCTTTGTTATGTTTCCATCCAGCTTTGCCAGATAGGTAACCTGTTCCATCAGCAGCTCATCCAATGCTCTTGCAGGGGCAGCCATCATGATATAGCCTGCACAGCCGTCCATTTCTGCTGCGATTCTTGGAATCAGATAGCCAGAGAGACTATGCCCCAGGATATAGATTTTATTTGTGTCAATCTGCTTTTGCTGCTTCATCTGGCTGAATGCTGCCACAGCATCGAAAATTACCTCCTGCTCGACCGTATCCTTCACTGTAAAGGATTCAGGATATGTGTAGGTTCGCTTATCATAGCGGTAGCTCGCAATACCCTTTTTCGCAAGTCCCCAGGCGATATCCTGAAACGGTTTGTTATCGTAAATGGTCTCATCCATATCATTCGGTCCGCTTCCCGCCAGAAGAATTACAAGCGGAAAGCTTTTACCCTCTGCCGGAGTTGTCAGTCTGCCGCTCAGCTTTTTTCCATCGGCAATTTGCAGCTCAACTTCACGCTCCTTGACACCATCCGGAGCTTTCGCTGCTTTCTTCTGTGATTTGTACGGCTTAAAGAACAATCCCTGAATTTGATCCTGTTCATTCAGGCTCAGCTGAATATTGGTATTCTGTTCCTCCATACGGCATGGTATCATGATGATTGTCGAATTCTGATAGCTTTGTCCATAGGGCTGCTCTGCCTCAATCAGTGATCCGAGACTGTCATTATAGGCATCCAGCTGCTTCTGGAAGGAATCCTCCCGTACAGCCTTATGTATTTGCTCATCATATGCATAATCCTTCTGCAGCTTATCATATTTGCGCTGCGTCAGATCCTTTACAAACTGAAGTGCCATATCACTTTGCTTGTCACTCAGCACGATATCCGTAACCTCATCGGACTGTCCCTTCTTCTCTTTTTCGCCGCTGCAGGCTACCATAAGAAAACATAGCAGACAGCATATGACAATTTGAATTTTCTTTTTCATGTTTTACCATCCTTTTTTTTTCATTGTATCACAATCATAAAGAAAAAAAAGACCGAAGGGGTCTAATTTTCATTTGCTATAAAAGACTTTAATTCCTCAAAGCTGTTTTTGGCATCCATGTAGCCCTGTTCATATAATTCCCGCAATCTGGCTTCATTTTTCTCCAGACGCGAAATTTCCACGGGAGAGCTTGGGCGTATGAGGAAGACACTTCCTTCCTTTTCCATTAAAGCAAGCTCATCCAGTGTGCGGTTATAGGCGATATGGCGTGTTTCCAGCGCCTTGATGAATTTCGGATACTTCTTATAGCTGCGGCGGATCATCGGCAGCAGATTGTTTTTTCCTTTGCGGTATTCTTTACACTGTGTGAGTACAACAATATTTTTTGTATATCCCATCTCCTGAAATTTATGGATGGGAATGCTGTCTGTTGCGCCGCCATCCAGCAGCTTTTTTCCATCAACTTCGACAATTCTGGAAAGCAGGGGCAATGATGCAGAGGCACGTACATAGATAACATCACGCTTCATATTGATACACTGCAGGTATTCTGCCTTACCGGTTTCCAGATTGCTGGCAACGGCATACAGCTTTGTATGCGATGTATTAAAGGCATCAAAATCATAGGGATCCAGTGTATTCGGTATATCCTCATACACAAACTTTGCTCCGAAGAAATCTCCGGTTTTCAGCAGAGAGGATACGCTCATATAGCGCTTATCCTTTAAATAGGCGGTATTGGTACGGTACGCTCTGCCGATCTGTTTGGATACATAGCTGCACGCATGACAGGCACCTGCGCTGACGCCAATGACACCGTCGGTATATAAATTCTGTTCCATAAAGAAGTCCAGCACACCGGCAGTATAAATTCCGCGCATGCCGCCTCCTTCCAGAACAAGTCCAAGCTTACTCATTCTCTTCACTTCCTTTATGACCTGTATATTATAGCACAGTTTCTACGTACTTACACACGAAGGTAAAAATCAAAATGGCGTTATCATAGGAAATCGTGGTGTGACAATAATTTTACAGGCAATATCCATATTTAGTTCATTTAGGGTTTGTAAATACGTTCCATAAGTGATAAAATTAGCATATAACAAGACGAGAGGAGAGCGTGTTTATGAAACTAATTTTAGCGATTATGTCCAATGACGACAGTCCTGCAGTTTCCAGTGCATTGACAAAAGAAAATTATCAGGTAACAAGACTGGCAACGACTGGAGGATTCCTGCGTGCAGGAAATACCACCCTGATCGTAGGTACTGATGACGATAAGATTGAACGTGCGATTGAAGTGATTGGAGAATACAGCAGACGCCGTACGGAAGTGGTACCGAGTACAGCATCCTACGACATCGGAAGATATGCATCTTTCCCGGTTGAAGTACAGGTAGGAGGCGCAACGATCTTCGTTATCGATGTAGAAAAATTCATTAAATTATAATGCAAAAAGGAACCTCCGGGTTTCTTTTTATTATGCTTTCAGGTGGTGTGAATACACAAGCTTATACCCTTTGGATATCGCTGATTTGCATGTTTAATTCTCATTTATGATTGTGATGATATATAGGTCTAAGCTTACGTATCCAGCATTATAATATTTATTAACATCCCATCATAGAAATCGGGTATACTTTTTTAGAAATACAGAAAAAGGAGCTTCCTTATTCGATGATGTGCCATAGGAAAGCTCTTTGTTTTAGGGTTGCTTTTGTATATCGGCTGTATAACAGTTCCTGTTTTCCGTAGTAACGGTATGATACGCTGATGCCTGCTGTGTCTGTTTCATATTCGTCATCTGTCCGTACGAAACAGCCAGGATGTTGCCTAGTCTGCTTTTCATGGCAGCTCCTTTTGGAAAATCAGCTCCACCTTGAACAGGTCGGCATCAAAGCTGATGTGCATATGCCCGTTTTGCAGCACTGTAAAGCTTTTGGCTATCGCAAGACCTAAGCCGCTGCCCTCCGTATTCCTTGCCTTATCGCCGCGCTGAAAGCGTTCCATGATATCGGCAGGGTCAAAGTCAAGCTCTGTTGCGGATATATTTTTGACAGATATATATACCTCCTGCTCACGTTCCTCCACATAGACATACACACGGGTATGCTCCAAGGCATATTTTCCTGCATTCACCAGTAGATTTTCCAATATGCGAAAGGTTTTTTGAGGATCAAGGCTGAGAACGATCTTCTCTTTACTGAAAGTGTTGCGTATCGTCAGGTCATGCTGAATGAACAGTGCCTCGTATTCCATTTCCACCTGCTTAATCAGAGAAATTAAATCAACATCCATGCGATCCAGCTGTATGTTGCCTGTGCTGGCCTTGCTGACTTCAAATAAATCCTCAATCAAGTGCTTTAGACGATTGCTGCCGGATTCCAGTATTGTGATGTAACGCAGCCGCTCCTCTTCCGGAAGATTCTTGTTTTTCAGAAGGTCGATGTAGCTGATCATGGAGGTTAGCGGAGTTTTCAAATCATGAGAAACATTGGTGATCAGCTCCGTGCGCATATTCTGTGAGCGAACCTCCTGTGCAACAGCCTCCTGAAAGGATGTCTCTATATTCTGAAGATTGTCCTTCAGTGATTCATAGATGCCCAGATCTTCATCCACAGTGGTTTGGAAGTCACCATTTGCAACGCGCTGAATAATGCCTTCAAGCGATTGAAAGTCTCGTTTCATCCTGCTGTTTTGACGATGACGGATAGAATACAGGATCAGACAATAGCATGAAAGCAGAAGATAGAAAAATATTCCGCTGTCCCGGTAGATACATACTATGAGGATACATACGATATGCAGGAACAAAGTGGCGAGCAGGCGAAGCTCTCCCTTATCATGAAAATCAAAGCCGATAATATAGCGATACAGCCGTTTTGCCTGTCTGCCAAGCAATACGGAATTTTGCGTTAGCAGGGAGTGCTTTTGCAGGGATACCCGCACACCGTTGTGCTGCATGGAGCGAATCGCATAGCCGCATCCGGAAAGCACTGCGAACAGTCCGCTTAAACAAGCAATCTGCAACAGATAATAGCTGGAAATCTGCCATGTATCGGCTGAGAGAATATCCAGTGAGAAATCCTCCGGCAGACGAAACATCCGGTACACAAGCTCGCTGCCCCTGATTTTATAGAAATAAAGTCCAAGCAGTGCAGCACCCAGCGTGATTTCATAGGGCAGCCTTTGTGTAAAAAAACGATAGAAGCCGCTTTTTACCGCCCATTTATATGGCATAAGCAAAGACCATGCAAAAAGCAGTGTGCCTACCAGCAAAGTAATGCGCTGCAGGGCCGGCTCCATATATTCCTCAATTCGGGAATATTCTATGGGAATGGAATCATCAGCCGGTTCTTTGATAAATGTATTACCGCTAAAGTCCCGTTCCTCTTCGCTGTTAATGTATTTGTAATGCGTTTTGTACTCTTCGATGGCTTTTTGATCAAGGGATGGAAATACCAGAAACATAGATATGATTGCCAGTGCAATACCGGACAGAAGAATTAGGGTAGTCCAATGTACTTTTTTCATAATTCACCTCTTTTTACTGTTTCTCAATCTTATACCCGACACCCCAAACAACCTTGATATAACGGGGAGCACGGGGATTGATTTCAATTTTCTCTCTCAGATTTCGAATATGGACCATAACGGTTTCGGTGTTGACTGCGGTTTCGTTCCATACATGCTCATAAATATCATCACTGGAAAAGACCTGACCAGGATGCTCCATAAACAGCTGCAGGATCCGAAATTCAATCGGTGTCAGCCGGCGTGATTCTCCATCCACAAAGACCTCCTTGCTTTTGCGATGCAGTTCGATTCCACCCAGAAGCAGCCTGTCCTCCACCTCCTGCTTTTGCTCGAGCAGCTGCTGATAGCGCAAATGCCGCCGCAGCTGTGCATGTACACGGGCGAGCAGCTCCATCGGGACAAACGGCTTTGTCACATAGTCATCCGCACCGATATTCAGACCGGTAATCTTATCAATATCTTCCGATTTGGCAGATAATATGATGATAGGAAACTCATGCAGCTCTCTGATTTTCATTGTCAGGGCAATCCCGTCCATTACCGGCATCATGACATCGATGATTGCAAGATCCACCGTATTGTTTTGTAATAGCTCCCAGGCAATGGCTCCATTCGCTGCTTTCAGGGTCTGATACCCCTGGCTTTTTAAATAAATTTCAATAGCATCCGCAATCGATGCCTCATCCTCGGCAATTAGTATGACAGAACTCATGATGACACTCCTTTTTTATAATTATACAACAGATATGTGCTATTTTCTTGTTTTTTCATAAAATGCAGACATATCAAAGGTATGCAGACAGAGTAATCCGGCAAGGCTGAATCCGATAAACAGTATCATGATATCCAGTATGTTCATAATCCGTCCTCCTGAAGCAAGTATATCGAAAAAGTATTAAGGAACGACGGCATCAATTCAAAAGATTTTCTAAAGAAGTCCGGGTATTTGCTTGTAAAAGGCATTCCAATGAAATACAATTAAGGAAGAAAGGGTGTTTGTATGAAACGAATCATTGAAAATATAAAATTTATGCAGGATGGCACCATGGTGTTTGGTGATCTGCATCTGGAAGATGGCTTTGTGGAACGAATTGATTATAAAACACCACATATGGTGAGTGATATAGCAATACCGGGGTTAGTGGACATTCATACCCATGGCTTTCACGGCTATTCCTGTGAAAATACAGATATCGGGAATCTGCATGCGCTGGCGCTGGAATATCCAAAACGCGGAATCACCTCGTTTTGTCCGACGGTATCAGCAAGATCACTGGATGAATTTCGTACGATCATCGACGCATATCGGAAAGCCTTTCAGGGAGATTATCGGGGAGCACGCTATGAGGGCGTGCATCTGGAGGGTCCATATTTAAATCCGGATCGCCGTGGTTCCATGAAAAAAGAAAATCTTATGGAAATTCATCTGGGTGAGCTGGAGGATTTTTTATCAGAGTATCATGATGATATAAAAATTATGACAATAGCTCCGGATGTAAAAAATGCCATGGAAGCAATCTCGTTACTGCATCTGTATGGGGTTGAGATTTCGCTGGGGCATACGAATGCAGATTTTACCCAGACCAATGAAGCGTTCGCAAGTGGAGCTACACAGATTACACATCTGGGAAATACCATGCCGGAAATCACACATCACAAGCCTGGTATGATGGATGCCGTATTCTTATCCGACTGTCTGTGTGAAGTTATCATGGACGGCGTACACATGCAGAAGGAGATGCTGAAATGGGTGATTCGTCTGCTGGGCTGTAGCCGTGTGGTTGCGGTAAGTGACGGCACGCCTTTTTCTGGCTTTCATTATCCGGACGGCTATGAGCTGGAGGATGGAAGTGTTATACGAAACGGCGCTGTTTATAAAGAGGATGTACTGCTGGGCAGCAGCTGTGACCTGCTGGATATCTTTCAGTATCTGTACAAGCAGGAGGGCTATGATCTGTCCGACTGTATCCGTATGTGTTCCACCAACGCTGCAAGGATGCTGAAAACCTATGCCCATGAAATCGGATTGGGAAAAAATATCAATCTAGTGATTCTGGGACATGATATGCGTGTGAAAGAAGTTATTATCAACGGAAGAAGTGCGTTATGAATTTTATGGGAAGATGCTGTGAAGGTTTTGCATAGCTTACGGGAAGCGTTTATGGGAATATAAAAGGGCTCATGGGGTTTTTATGAAACCTGTCATGAGTCTTTTATTGTGGATGGAATGCAAAGGCAGAAACCTGCAATGCGATACCTGAGCTATTATTTTTCCAGGCTTATGAAGCAGAAATAGAGATTCTATGAATCGTTAAGAGTAGAAGAAAGGCAGACAAGGCGAGTTAAGAAATCTAATGACGCTTATAAACTCGTTTTAAGAGGAGTTTGTATTGCTGGGAATACAGGAATCAGTTAATTCTCTTAAAACGCTCTAAAACGAATAAAAATGAGGATTTAAGAAAAATTAAGAATTGACCGGAGAGCAGAGATACAAAAAAGAAGGCATTTGCCTTCTTTTTTACACAAATTATTTGTTTACGCGGATAAATACAGGACCACTTCCGATATAAGCAGATGCTTCAACGGTCGTTCCGCCCTTCCATCCACCATGAACAGCCTGTCCGTTACCAACATATACAGCGATATGAGGAACTCCGGCACCGGCATCATCATAGTAAATTAAATCTCCCGGCTGTGGACTGCTTGTTACGCTACCCAGAGACATATACTCTGCCGGCCAGCCGTGGAAATAGATTCCCTGTGCTGCCAGTGCATTGGAAGCCAATGCTGTACAGTCCTGACCAACACCAAGCTGAGCCAGTGCTGCAGAAGCGATTCCGCCATCAGCAGTTCCCAGGTTTTTAGAAGAGCTTGCAGCTCTGCTACCGGAACCATTGCTTGCAGTATCTTCGCTGTCAGCTACATCTTCACTTGCGTTATCTGTAGTTTCAGCCTTTTCTTTTTTCTTGATTTTCTTTGCTACACCGTTTTTGTCAAACTTGTAACCAGCATATTCTGTCTTGGTTGCAGCCTGACCTTTTTTGTTGAAATAATACTTCTTACCGTCAATCGTCTTCCAACCCTTGGTCATGAAGCCGTAATCTGTGTAATAGTATTTCTCTCCGTCCTTCTTCACCCATCCGGTCGTAATCGTACCGTCATCGTTGAAGTTGTACTTTTTACCATCAATGGTTACAACGCCGGAAGCCAGAGAACCATCTTTTGTGAAGTAAACTTTCTTTCCGTTTACCTTGGTCCAACCGGTAACCAGTTTACCATCCTCGCCGAAGTTGTAAGTTTTGTTATCGATCTTCTGTACACCAGTAACAGCAACTCCAAATTCATTGTAGTATGTATCCTTTACTTCGTTCCATCCTGTCAGCAATACTCCAGATTTCTGGAATGTGTATTCATGACCATCGATGACCTGTTTTCCATTCACACGGTGACCTTCTGCATCAAAGTAGTAGGTAGAACCGTTGATTTCTTTCCAGGAACTTGTAATCGGATGACCCTCGTTGTTCAGGTAGTAGCTGCCAGCCTCATCAAATACCCATGAGCTTGTTTTTACCTGGCCTTCCATTTTGTAGACTCTGTCCGTGCCACTTCCGTGCCATCCGTCAGAATTTTGTGCCGCATATACCGTAGTTACTGCTGTTCCAGCTGTAGCCAGACACAGGACTAAAGCAACTTTCTTTGTGTTTTTTTCGATAAAATTCATGTTATCACCTCGACATCAACGCCCTCATTGTAACAAAGCGTTTTTTTATTTGCAACCCCTATTTTTTGAAAACTTACGATTTTGTCACTTTTCCGTCCCATCACGATTCCCTTTAAAAGCTTTGTTTATAGGCTGAAACCCGATTTTAGAAAATTTTAAAAAAGTTATGAAATTTTTTTGTATTTCTTCCGTTTTTCATCCGAAATGCGTCAGAAACACAAAAAGGAGCCGTAGCCCCTTTTTATTGTTTTTTGCTTTTTACGGTCTGCGGATTGCCGTGATACTCTGTCCGCTGTTGTTGCTCCAGAAGCTTACAGAGGATGTGATAACTCCTGTAGATGGATTCGTTGCATGAACCATCTGTCCGCCGCCTACGTAAATGGATACGTGTGCACCACCGCTCCATACAATCAGATCGCCTGGCTGCATATTGCCGTAGGATACCGCTGAACCGACACTTGCCTGTCCGCCTGCTGTTCTCGGGATGCTGATGCCTGCCTGTGCATAGGCATAGGAGGTCAGACCGGAGCAGTCAAAGCCTGCAGGTGAGGATCCGCCCCAAACGTAAGGGGAGCCTACCATGGAAGCCGCAATGCCTGCCGCACTGGAGTTGCTTCCGGAACCTGCCGGATTCAGATTTGCACTTGAGGAGGAAGAGCTGCTTGAAGCCGCCGCGGAGCTGTTGCCAGCTGTGCGTGTGCTCTGTACATTCTCATTGCTTTCTGTTGTTTCTTCTTTTTTCTTCTCTTTGATTTTCTTCGCCACACCGTTCTTATCAAACTTGTAGCCTGCGTACTTCGTGCTGGTTGCTGCCTGTCCCTTGCGGTTGAAATAGTATTTCTTTCCGTCAATGGTCTTCCAGCCCTTTGTCATAAAGCCATACTTGTCGTAATAGTATTTTTCTCCGTCTTTTTTCACCCAGCCACTCTGTAAGGAACCGTCGCTGGAGAAGTTATAGGTTTTTCCGTCAATCTCTGTTTTCGCTGTTGCCAGTGAGCCGTCTTTTTTGAAGTACAGCTTCTTTCCATCTACCGTCTGCCATCCGCTGACAATGTTTCCGTCCTTATCGAACAGATACTGTTTTTCATCAATTGTCTGCAGACCGTTCAGCTTTTCGCCGAATTCGCTGTAGTAGGATGTTTTTGTCTGATTCCAGCCGGTCAGCAGTACGCCGGATTTCTGGAACTGATATTCATGACCGTCAATGACCTGTTTTCCGTTCACACGGTGTCCTTCGGAGTCGAAGTAGTAAACAGAGCCGTTGATGGTCTTCCATTCGCTGATAATCGGATGCCCGTCTGCATCCAGGTAGAAGCTTCCGCTTTCGTCAAACAGCCATGAGCTGGTCTTGACAGCGCCTTCCTCTTTGTAAATGCGGTCCGCTCCGGTTCCATGCCATCCGTCCGCATTAGTGGCAGCATATACAGTTGTGACTGCAGTTCCAGCTGTTGCCAGGCACAGAATCAGCGCCACTTTTTTGGTATGTTTTTCAATAAAATTCATGTTGTCACCTCACAGTTTTGCATTCTAACAGAGAAAATTCCTTTTTGCAAACCCATTTTCTGTAAAATGTGCCAAAAGAATGCGCACAGTGAAATGACACAACAGCAAATCGCCGCTTATTCATGGGCTTTTTTACTGTTCGGCAGGATATATAAAATTTTTTTGATTTTTTTTATACCCTACTCTTTTTTGAACCAGTAGACAGAGCCTTCGGAATCTTCCGTACCGGTGATGGGATTCACTCGTTTTTCCTGAATGCCGTCACTGGGCTGATACCAGACACCCTTACGTTTTTTGTATAATCCGTTAAAGGTATCCTTGAAGATATCCTTGCTGATGGTGTAATACTGCTTTTCCAGTTCGCGGTTATCATCGAAGCCGCTCCAGATGCCTACGGTATATTCCGGATTAAAGCCCATAACCAGTGAATCCCAGTCGCTGGTGCCTGATTTGGCCGCTACGGTGATATCCGGCTCATGCCCGTACATGCTTGGGAAGGTATAGGATTTATTGCGGATATCGAAGGTCGAGGTCATCATCTGATTCAGTATCAGTGTTTCATCCCGCTGGAGCAGCCGTTTCGGCTGAACCTCACGCTTGTATACAACATCATTCCCGCTGGTGATATGAGAAATGAGCGCAGGCTTAACATACAGACCCTCGGAAGCAAAGGTATTGTAAATACGGCTCAGCTCCAGCAGCGACATATTCACGGTGCCGAGCGCCTCACTTGGATTCGGAGAGGATTGACGGATGTTGAAATCAAGCAGTGCGTTGTGCAGTGTATCCACACCGAGAAAAAGCTGTGTTTTTACGGCGTAGATATTGTCACTCAGGGAAATGGCATTGATCATGGAAATTTTTCCGTTCGCATAGACATTGCCGTAATTGGTCGGCGCATACTCCTCATCATCGGATACGCGGAAGGTCGTCTTCTGTGAGGTGAATTGCGTGGATGGGGTAAAGCCCTGCTGGAGGGCGCAGTAATACAGCAGCGGCTTGATGGTACTGGCGACCTGTCGGGAGGAATAGATGGCGCGATTGTATTGTGAAATCGTATAATCCTTTCCTCCAACCATAGCCATTACGTTTCCGGTGAAGGGCTGTGTGATAATGCCGGCTACCTCCAGCTCACTGCTTAAATCCACATGCTTCGTGACAGCATTGCTCAGCTGCATTTGTACTTTTGGGTCATAATAGGTGTGTACATGAATTTCCCGGTTCAAATCGATATTCAGCTTGCTGAGCTCCTGAATAACCGCATCAATGTAGTATTCATCAATGCCGTAGGTACTGATGTTTACATTGGTGGAAAGCTTCAGCTTTTCCTTTTTGGCTGCTTCATACTGCTTTGATGTAATGACATCGTTATTCTTCAAAACCTCCAGAATCAAATGCTCCCGCTTGATTGCATTGTCCTTGTGCAGAAACGGGGAATAAATACTGGGGCCGTTCGGTATTCCTATCAGCATGGCAGTTTCCGCTATGCTGAGCTGATTCAGCTTTTTATCAAAGAAATACTCTGCGGCAGCATTCACACCATACACACCGTGTCCGAAATAGACCGTGTTCAGATAGCCCTCCAGAATGTCCTTTTTGCTGTACTGCATTTCCAGACGGGCTGCATAAAAAAATTCCTGCACTTTCCTCGATAAGGTCTGTTCATTTGTCAGAAACAGATTTTTTGCATATTGCTGTGTGATCGTGGAGCCGCCCTGTCGGATATCCCCATGAATGAGATTGGTACCCAGCGCCTTTGTAATGCGCACAGGATCAAAGCCGGCATGGTAGTAGAAACGTTTGTCCTCTACACTCACAAACGCATCCTGAACAAATTCGGGAATATCATCAATGGACGTCCACTGCATATTTTTTTTGAAATTGGATTCGTATATGATATCGCCGTTCACATCATAAATTGTAATGTTCTTTCTCTGTTCATCCAGCGGTAGTCGATTGAACAGGGCGTAGGCATAGACACATACAATCAGTGTGAGCAGTGCGAAGATCATTCCAAACACCAGCTTGCGGATTCTTTTCATAGCAACACCTCGTATGCTATTAGTGTGAGCTTTTATGCGTGCTTTAAACACAAAATATGAAAGTGGTATACACCATCCACTAATATTCTATAATTATTATATACTATGATTGATATAATAACTCGTTGATGGAAGGTTAGCTGAGATGAAGATAAATTTTTCCTGTACGAAATAAAATTGCCAACTCCTGCTGAACAGAAAATCATATTTGAAATAGAGTCTATTTTATATTATAAAATTATAATATATCAATTATACTATAACTTATGCAGAAATCGTTAGGGGGAATGATAAAGAACTTTAGGAGACTGTTTTTGTGAATTCACACCCTATATATTATAAGGAAGAATTTTGTCACTGCCCTATATAATATAAGGAAGAGTTTTTTTGAAAAATGAATCATCAGAACCAGAGTGACTATATAATATAAGGAAGAGTTTTTTCCTGGATTTAAATGATTGGAAGTAAAAGGATGGAGAATTGTCGGAATGGATTATTGTATTGTATAATAGATAATCCCTTGTACGCAATCTGATTCTCAAAGTGGAATATGCTTATATATTCTAAAAGTATAATATAGTTTTGCATTGATTACTGTTATTCCACTATTATAATAATATGCGCGATTTGATAAAAATGTTCTGTATGCATATTTTGTGCGTAAAGTGGCAGTTAAAATTTTAAAGAGAAAAAGTGAAAAAAAGGTTGCACGATATTCAATTTCTGCTATAATGCTCATGATAAGTGGTGACAGCATGAAAAAGCATATCGTAGTAAAACAGAAACATCTTTACACAGAAGAGCGGAACCTCATGTTTGTAGGACAGGCTTTTTTTTCGGATTCAGACGGCTGTCTTCGGCTTTCCTACAAGGAACGCGGCAGCAATACTGCGGTCAGCGTTGAGGCTGAGAACGAGGAGCTTCGCATTCAACGGGACGGAGAACTCATGACACGGCTGACGTTTCAGCATAAAAAGCAGACGACAGGTTCTATTCTGTCAGAATTTGGAACGATCGATATTGGAGTTTTTACGCATAAATATATAAAAAGAGAAAATATTATAGCCATTGAATATGATATTCTAAGCGGTGACGAGGTCACGGACGGATATCGTATCCTTTGGATTTTAAAGGAGGATAAGGTGTGAATCAGATTGAGAACAACTTAAAGCAGGCATTGCACAATGCCGTGCAGAAAGCATTTGATACAGAGCTTGATACAGCGAGCATTGTAATTGAAATACCAAAGGACAAAAGTCATGGTGATTACTCTACGAATGTGGCAATGCAATTGACCCGGGTATTAAAAAATAATCCGCGTAAAATCGCAGAGGCTGTTGTTGAGGCACTGGATAAAGCGGCGGCAGATATCGAAAGCTGTGAAATTGCAGGACCCGGCTTTATCAACTTCACAATCAAGAACACATCCCTTGCACAGATCATAACGAGGGTTCTGCAGGAGCAGGATAACTACGGAAACAGCAACGATGGACAAGGTCTGAAGGTGAATGTGGAATATGTTTCTGCGAATCCGACAGGTGATTTGCATCTGGGTCATGCAAGAGGTGCCGCGTGGGGTGACAGCATCACCCGTTTGATGAAAGCAAGCGGATATGATGTGTGCCGTGAATATTATGTTAATGATGCCGGAAATCAGATTGTAAATCTCGGCAAGAGTCTGCAGGCGAGATACCGTGAGCATCTGGGTCTGGATTTTGATCTGCCGGAGGATGGCTATCACGGGGAAGATGTTAAAAACATCGCAATTGCGATTGCGGAAGAATATAAGGATGCCTATGTCGAATACAGCGATGCCAACCTGAAATTCTTTAAGGAAAAGGGGATTGCATTCGAGCTTGATAAAATACGGCGTGATCTGGATAACTTCCGGGTGCACTTCGATGTATGGAGCAGTGAACAAAGCATTCGTGATGAAGGAAAGGTCGAAAAGGCACTGGAGGTATTGCATGAAAAGGGTCTTACGTATGAAGAAGACGGTGCCCTCTGGTTTGCGACAACACGTTTCGGGGATGATAAGGACCGTGTTCTTAGAAAAAAGGATGGCTCCTACACATATCTGGTACCTGATATAGCATATCATAAGGATAAGTTGGATCGTGGCTATGATCTGCTCGTGGATTTGCTTGGTGCCGATCATCACGGATATATTCCCCGTCTGAAAGCGAGCATTGAAGCATTGGGAAATAACCCGGACAAGCTGCAGGTGGATATTATCCAGATGGTACGCCTTGTTGAAAACGGTGAAGAGGTCAAGATGAGCAAGCGTCTTGGAAACGCGGTAACCATTCGTGAACTCTGTGAAGAGGTCGGTGTGGATGCCGTACGCTATTTCTTTGTCCAGCGCGCCGTGGATACACACCTGGATTTTGATCTGGGGCTTGCCAGAAAACAGAGCAATGACAACCCTGTATACTATGCGCAGTATGCACACGCCCGTATCTGTTCGATTCTGCGACAGGCTTCCGAAATTGCGGAGGCGCAGTCCTTTGAGCTGCTGACGCATGAAAAGGAAATCGCACTGATGAAGTATATCAATGAATTTACGAATGTAGTAAGCGATGCTGCACGTTCCCGTGCACCGCATAAGGTATGCAATTATATTCAGAAGCTGGCACAGCATTTCCATAGCTTCTATAATGTATGCAAGGTAATAGATCCTCAGCAGCCGGAACTTTCTTCCCAGCGACTGGCACTGCTGAAAGCCACAAAGATCACATTGAAGAATGCCTTATATCTAATCGGCGTTGACGCCATTGAAAAAATGTAGGAGGAGCATGAAGTTATTATGAAAAAGTCTATGGTCGATGTAGCATATGATTTGATGTCTACGAAGAAGAAAGCTATTGTATTTCTGAAGCTGTGGGAAGAAGTCTGCCAGGTTATGGCATTTACGAAGCAGCAGGAGGAAGACAATATCGCACAGTTTTACAGTGATCTGTCGCTGGATGACCGATTTGTAAATGTCGGAGAAAACAAATGGGACCTCAGAGAACGCCACACCTATCATGAAGTTGTTGTGGATACGGAAGAAATCCTTATCGATGAGGAGGCTGACGATGACTACGAGGAAGACGATGCTGCAAAAGCAGGGGATGAAGAATTCTAAAAAGGATGCATCCCCTTTTTTCATGCCTCTAAGCCGTTATCAGCATGTGCTATGGAAGCATAGCAGCATACTGCTTTTGGAAAATCAGGGAAGGAAGGCCGTCAACCTACGGATGCCTGCCATGGCTGCTGTGATATAAAAGGTTTTCCGTAAGCAAACTTGAAATATGCCCTTTTTTGAAAATATGTGTCCAAAAGCTTTTCAAAAGGGGAAAAATGCAGTAGAATAATAGTGTTAAGAGACTAAAGGAGGAATTTGATTATGGCATTAGTATCCGCAACAGAAATGCTGAATAAAGCACACGAAGGTCATTACGCAGTTGGTGCTTTCAACATTAACAACCTTGAATGGACAAAGATGATTTTACTGGCAGCTGAAGAAGCTAAATCTCCGGTTATGTTAGGAGTATCTGAAGGTGCTGCTAAATACATGTGTGGATTTAAGACTGTAGTAGCTATGGTTAAAGAAGTTCACGACAGCCTGGGAATCACTGTACCGGTTGCTCTGCATCTGGATCACGGAAGCTACGAAGGTGCAAAAGCCTGTATCGAAGCTGGATTCACATCTGTAATGTTCGACGGTTCACACTATGCATTCGAAGAAAACCTGGCAAAATCCAAGGAAATGATCGAACTGGCTCATTCTAAAGGATTATCCATCGAATGTGAAGTTGGTGGAATCGGTGGTGAAGAAGATGGTGTTGCTTCCATGGGTGAGCTTGCTGATCCTCAGGAATGTAAGACAATCGCTGAGCTGGGAGTAGACTTCCTGGCTGCCGGAATCGGTAATATCCACGGAAAATACCCTGCTGACTGGGCTGGTCTGAACTTTGAACGTCTGGGAGAAATCCAGGATGTAACAAACGGAAAACCACTGGTACTGCATGGTGGATCAGGAATTCCTGCTGATCAGATTGCTAAGGCTATCTCTTTAGGTGTTTCCAAGATCAACGTTAACACTGAGCTGCAGCTGGTATTCGCAGATGCTACTCGTAAATATGTTGAAGCTGGAAAAGACCTGGAAGGTAAGGGCTACGACCCTCGTAAACTGCTGAAGCCAGGATGCGATGCAATCAAAGATAAAGTTACATCTATGATGAAAGAATTCGGTTCTTACGGTAAAGCTGAATAATCAAACAAAACGAAACGGCAGATATCTGCCGTTTTTCAAAACTGAGGCTGCTGGGCGGTAAAAGCTGTCATTTCGGCAAGGTATATGGGGTATGCTGCAAAAAAGCATGCTCCTTTTTTTTCTCTGCTACGTTTGATTTTCCCAGGAAATAGCGATTTCTTTTCAAACTATATAAGGATAGAATCTATAATTGTACAGATTGTGTCAAAAGATGTGAAAAGATTTGGATTTGATTTTGAAAGCTATGCTTGTTATTTTATAAATAGAAACATTCGATTCTGATATCGTAGGAGTGATGGTATGAATAAAATTATGCTTCTCGTCTTACTGACGATTATTATGACAGCGGTAGCCGTTCCCTTTGTTATTCGCAGCCTTTTATGGAACAGAGTATTGAAACTGCTTCATAACGGGCAGTACGATAAGGTTCTCATCATGCTGAACAGCAAAGCGTTTCAGCTGTTTTTTAAGGAGTATGACCGTAACTGGAACACGCTGCGTGTTTATCTGGCACAGGGAAATAACCGTAAAATTGAAGAACAGACCAAAAAGCTGCTTGACAGCCGACTTACAAATGCGCAGGCATATCAGATAGCCAGTCAAACCTATTTTTATTTCCTTGACCGGGAAAACCGAGATGTATGTGAACGGCTGCTCTCATATATTGAAAAAAGCGCAGGGGAGGAAGAACTTTTATATGATCGAATGCTGTTTCGCATCATGATTGAAAAAAAGAGTGAAGATATCGCAGAAATGGAAGCACTCCTTGAGAAAAAGGAAGCAGAAAAAATAAAAAAAGATCAAAAGCAGGATCAGCAGGTACAGATGGGTATTCTACAATATCTGCTTGGACTTCAGTATTCCTACCAGAAAAACCGCCGACAGATGGAGCTGTATCTGAACAAAGCCAGAGTGAATCTGAAGGGTACGCCATACCATAAAAAAGTCAAACAGCTATTGAATAAAGCATGATTTCGTTTAAGACGCGGGAGGAATTGCATGAATATTATGTTGAATCTTGACAAGCGCTGTCAGGAAATCTTAAAAAGGCTAATGTATGCCGGAGGATATCTGAAAATACAGGATCTTGCAGATGAAATGCAGATATCAAGACGCAGTGTGTATTATGATATCACTAAAATCAATGAATGGCTGGAGGATCAGGAAATCGATCCGCTTGTTCAGGAACGCGGCAAGGGTATTTTTGTCAGCAGTGAGCAGTCCAGAAGGATACAGGAGGCAATGAGTGATCAGGGGAGTGATAACTATCATGTCTTTACCCCGGATGAGCGAAACCGGATTGAGATATGTGCAATCATTATCCGTTCCCATCCGCTGTATATAGAGAATTTCATGGAGGTATGTCAGGTCAGCAGAAATACGGTGATCAATGATCTGAAAAATGTCATACGATTCCTTGAAAATTACAATCTGGAGCTGACCTACGATATCAAAAGCGGCTATCGTATTGCTGGAGACACGATTAAGAAGCGTGCAATTTTCTTTATGCTGTTTCCATCCTTATGGGAGTATTATGACCGGCAGGTTGTCCTTGCGGAAAATGAGCAGTATATCCGTGAAATTCTGGTAAAGCTGAAGAAAATTGAAAGTGAGCTGCATGCGGAATATGTCAGCGGGGTACTGCCGACACTTGCTGTTTTTATGTCTGCTATTGACAAGCGCAGTGATCAGCTGACGTTCTCGGATATGGATGAGGAGGAGATTGTAGAAACAAAGGAATATCAGCTTGTTTCACAGTATTTTCCGGATTTGGAAAATGGTGAGAAGATTTATGTAACTCTGCATCTGCTGGGGTCGAGACTGCAGACGATTCCTGTCAATGTCATGAAGGAGCAGGATGAAACCTACGAGATTTCCAAGAACCTTGTTCATGAATTTGAACGCCTGACCTGTATATTCTTTGATCAGGAGGAGGAGCTGGTGGATGCGATCAATGCGCATCTGAAAACATCCCTGTATCGCTATCGATACGGTATTCAGCTGGGAAATCCGATGCTGAACAGCATCAAGACGGAGTATGAGGAGCTTTACGAAATTACAAAAAAATCCTGTGAATATCTGGAAAAGAAGCTGGGCTGTCTGATATCCGATGCAGAGGTAGCCTACATTACACTGCATTTTGGTGCATTTCTGACGACCAATCAGACACAGAAGCGCAATCTGCGTATCCTGATCATCTGTCCAAACGGAATCGGAACAGGAAATATGCTGCGTAATGAGGTGGCTTCACTTGTGCCGCAGGCAACTGAAATCGTGAACCTTCCGTTGAGTCAGTACGAGGAAAATCATGATTTTGATGTTGTGATATCCACCGTCGTCCTTCCGAAGGAAAAGAAGCTGATTGTCGTACATCCGATTCTGACAGATCAGGACAGGGTTACCATACTGCGTAACTGCATGTATACCGAACCGCAGGCCAATCTGCAGATACAGGAGATTGTGCGACTGGCAACCAGTTATATTCCATCCTCCAAGCTGGATGAGTTTGAAAAAGATTTGCAGGATTACTATTCCAGCATACAGATTCGTACGGTGCCCCACCGTAATTTCGGTCAGAATCTCGTATATTATCTCAAGCCCTCCCATATTCAGATTTGCCGGGAGGATTGTGACTGGGAAGAGGCTCTGCGTCTGTCCTGCCGTCCGCTTCTGATGGAGGACTCCATTACACAGGAGTATGTGGAGGCAATCGTGGAGGATCAGAGAAACCGCGGTCTGATGATGTTTCTAGCAGACGGACTCGTGCTTGCGCATGCAGCGATTGAAAAGGGTGTGAAGCAGCTTGATGTGGCCTTATGCACCTTTAAGCATCCGGTTACCTTTCTGAATGGAAAGCAGGCACGCATCATCATCGTATTATGTGCGGAGGATCAGACCAAGCATATCCGCATCCTGAATGATGTGCTGAATATATTTTCAAAAAAGAAGAGTATTGAGCAGCTGGCAGCATTGGAAAGCAGTGAGGATATTCAGAGCTATATTCGCGCGCATACACAGGAAAATGAAGATTAATTTGCACTTAAGCGATTACAAATTGCACGATATCTAACATTTTGCACAAAAACGGGAAAACAATTGGTCTTGTATTTCCAACCGAAAAAAAAGATAATGAAAACGTAAAGAGGTAAGGTTATGACATCTATGGAAAAACTGTTACAGGAAAAAAACTGTTACCTGAGAGATCGGGTGCAGGACTGGAAAGAAGCTGTTCACATTGCATGTGAACCACTGATTGAGCAGAATTACTGCACAACGGCATATGAAGCTGCCATTTACGAAATCACAGAAAGGCTTGGTCCATACTATGTACTCTGTGAGAACCTGGCCCTGATTCACGCCAGCAACCAATCCGGTGTCAATGACACACAGATGGCTGTGACCGTGCTCAAGGAGCCGGTGAAATTCAAGCCGGACGGATATGATGTCCGTGTACTGGTAACACTGGTTGCCAAAGACAGTGAATCCCACATGGAAGGGATTCAGGCTGTATCCAACATCTTCTCCGATGAGAAGAAGGTTCAGGAAATTCTGGACGCAACATGCCCGAAGGAAATATTCGACCTGTTTGTTTCCAACGCATGTGAAAAATAGCGTTAACCATTTGAAAGGGAGGATTTACACATATGTTAGAATTTATTATCAACATACTGTCCACACCTGCAATTCTTGTAGGTCTGATGTCTTTGCTGGGTCTTGCGCTTCAGCGTAAGCCAATCGAAGATATTGTCAAGGGAACCGTTAAAACAATCGTCGGCTTCCTCGTATTATCTGCCGGAGCTTCGTTCCTGCAGTCCGGATCATTGAATGCGTTCGGTGATTTGTTCAATTATGCATTTAGTATGCAGGGGGTTGTACCAAACAATGAAGCCATTGTTTCTCTGGCTCTGAAGGACTTCGCTACAGATACTGCTTATATCATGTGTCTGGGTATGGTCTTCAATATCATTATGGCTCGTTTCTCAAGAATGCACTACATTTTCTTAACAGGTCATCATACTCTTTACATGGCATGTATGCTTGCCGTTATTCTGAATGTCGGTGGTCTTACCAGCTGGCAGCTGTGGCTGGGCGGCGGACTTCTGCTTGGCTTCATCATGGCATTCTCTCCTGCGTTCTGTCAGCCGACAATGCGCAAGATTACAAAAACGGATGAGCTTGGCTTCGGTCACTTCGGTGGTGCCGGATACTGGTTTGCTGCACAGTGTGGGAAGCTGTTCAAGGGCAAAGGGAAATCAACAGAGGAAGTTAACTTCCCTCAGCGTCTGACATTCCTGCGTGATACAACCGTAGCAATCGGTCTTACGATGGTTATCTTCTTCCTGATCGTTACAACTGTGGCGGTAAGCAAGGGTATCCTGAGTGCTGATGCTGCAGCTGTTCTTGAAAAATATCCAAACCTGGCCGGTCTGCTGAACGTTGGGGCTGAAACGAAGACACATTGGGCTGTATGGGCTATTACAAGCGGTCTGAGCTTCGCCGGTGGTGTTTACATCATCCTGAGCGGTGTTCGTCTGATCGTTGGTGAAATCGTTCCTGCATTCCGTGGTATTGCTGAAAAGCTGGTGCCGGGTGCTGTACCTGCAATTGACTGTCCGGTCGTATTCCCTTATGCACCAAACGCTGTACTGATTGGATTCCTGGTATCCTTCCTTGGAGGTATCGTAGGTCTGTTCATTCTTGGATTCATCGATTCCAGCATCATGAGCGTTGCATTGATTCTGCCTGGTGTTATTCCTCACTTCTTCTGTGGAGCAACCGCCGGTGTATTTGCAAATGCTGAGGGTGGATTAAAGGGCTGTGTATTTGGAAGCTTCATGCACGGGTTACTGATTACCTTCCTGCCTGCAATCTGTATGCCAGTTATGGGGTCTTTGAACTTCGCTAACTGTACATTCTCTGATGCAGACTTCTCCTGGATGGGAATCGTCTTCGGAAATATCGCTCAGATTGTTCAGGGCGTTGGTCTGTTAGGTGTCTGTGCGGTTGTATTCCTGATTCCTATCGTGTACAATTATGTTGCACCTAAGAAAGCAAAAAAAGCTGAATAGGCTTTAGAAAGAAGGAAAATAAATTATGGAAATCAGAAGCATTATGTGTTGCTGCGGACAGGGACTTGGAAGCAGCATGATCGTCAGCATGAATGTCGAAAAAGCTCTGAAGAAGCTGGGTGTATCCGGTGTAAAGGTTGAGCATACGGCAATCGGTGAAGTAACAGAAGGAAGTGCTGACCTGTTTGTCATCGGAGCAGACCTTGCACCTCAGATGACGAGCTACAAAAACAAGATCATCTTAAATCAGCTTATGGATATGAATGAAATCGAAACCAAGCTGAAAGAAGTATTCGGTCTTTAAAAAAACGGAAAAAGAAGGCTGTTTCTTCCATCCTTCTTTTTCTTCACAAATTTTTGATAAAAAACAGCAGAAATAAGCGTGAAAACTGGAGCATCGCTAATTGTACAGCGAACGTAAAAAGAGCAGTACCATACATTGCCTGAAGGCTTGCACGCTATCTGAAAAGGAGGTAATAGCATTGGAAACATCACAACTGAAGGAATTGCAGGTATTTGCTGCACAACTGCGAATGGATATACTGGAAATGCTGGAACACAGAGGATACGGACATTTGGGAGGTTCTCTATCCATCGTTGAACTGATGAGTGTTCTGTATGGTAAACAGCTGCATGTGGATCCGAAAAACCCGAAGATGGAGGATCGCGATATGGTCGTTTTATCAAAGGGTCATGCGGGACCTGCCTGGTACTGTGCGCTGGCAGAGAAGGGCTTTTTCGACAAGGAATGGCTGATGACACTGAATGATGGTGGTACAAGACTTCCAAGTCATCCCGACCGTACAAAAACTCCGGGTGTTGACATGACAACCGGATCTCTGGGACAGGGTACAAGTGCTGCTGCAGGTATTGCGACGGGGCTGCGTATGAAAGGATCAAGTCGTTATGTCTACATGATTGTGGGAGATGGCGAGTTGAATGAAGGGCAGTGCTGGGAAGCCTTCCAGTATGTTGCTCATTATAAGCTGAATAACTGTATCGTGATTATTGACGATAACAAGCGGCAGCTTGACGGGTATACGAAGGATGTCATGAATCCTTTCAGTATTCCTGATAAGATGAAGGCATTCGGCTTTGATGTTCAGGTCGTAAAGGGAAATGACATTGAAGCGATTGATGCGGCAATTGAACAGGCCAAAGCGGTAAAGGATCAGGCAGTATGTATCGTTCTGGATACGATCAAAGGACAGGGTGTACCGTACTTTGAAGAAATGGTATCCAATCATTCTGTTAAATTCAACAGTGATGAAGTTATCTATGAAACACATAAGGCGATTGCAGATTTAAAGCAATTTATTGAAAAGGAGGGACAGTAGAATGTTTACTCTCAGCAAAGACCGCAGTAAAAAAGGGAAAGAGCTGCGTATGGTTGTCGTGGAAACACTGCAGGATATGATGAAGAGCGATGCTCAGGTTGTGGCAATGGAAGCTGACCTTGGCGGTGCAAGCGGCTTTACCAAGATTCAGAAAAGCAATCCGGACCGGTTCATTCAGTGCGGTATTTCAGAAGCAAACATGACAGGTGTTGCGGCAGGGCTGTCTGTGACAGGCTTCAAACCGTATTTACATACGTTTGGACCCTTTGCTTCCAGAAGAATCTACGATCAGATTTTCCTGTCTGGTGCATATGCCGGTAATACAATGAACATATACAGTTCGGATCCTGGATTTACGGCAGGGCCAAACGGGGGTACACATACTACATGGGAGGATGTCGCTCTGATGCGCGCAATTCCGCATGCTGTGGTATGCGATGCAGCCGATGAGGTACAGCTGGACTGGATCATAAGAGAATTCGCAAGGATGGAAGGTGTGCATTATATCCGTGCAAATCGTAAGGATGTACGCAATGTATACGAAAAAGGCTCCACCTTTGAAATGGGAAAAGGAAACATTGTAAGAGAAGGAAGCGATGTTTTGATTATATCTGCCGGACAGCTGGTGAGCGATGCACTGGATTGTGCGGAAGTATTGTCAAAACAAGGAATTTCCGTGGAAGTCATTGATATGTTCTGCATCAAGCCGCTGGATGAGGAGCTGATCATTCGTGAGGCAGCAGGGAAAAAGGCTGTTGTAACATTTGAAAATCACTCGATTATCGGTGGTCTGGGAAGTGCTGTCGCAGAGGTTCTTGCGGAGAACAATATCTCTGTAAAGTTCAAACGACATGGTGTTAAAGAACGCTTCGGCGCAGTAGGTACTCCGGAATTCTTGCAGAAGGAATTCCGATTAACTGCAGAGGATTTGCTTCAGACAGTGGAAAACACATTGAAATAATACAAAGAGGGATCAGTCTGAATCTGATTCCTTTTTGTATGCATATCCGTCTTCGACAACATGTATTATATCAGTGAATTAACACATAAAATGCTATGCAATAGATATACCGGAAATTCCAGAAACTATGAGGCTTCTGCGTCTGTCCTTCTTCATTCTCATACATGGTTCTGCCATTTTTAAGTGTTCTTTATCACATGAACGAAGTAAAACCTTAAAAAAGAGAAGATGTTATATCATGTTATCTTTATTTTTATAACATGTTGTGTTATATTTTAAGGGGAACTACATTCAGGAAAGGGGATGAAACAATGCAGAAAAAAGAAGGTGCTCCGCTGTATCTGCAGATTTACAAGGAGTTGCAGAAACGAATAGAAAATGGAGTATATAAAGAAAATGAGCTTCTGCCATCAGAAGCATCCTTACAAGCGGAATTCAATGTCAGCCGTATAACGATTAGACGTTCACTTCAGGATTTGGAGCTTGCCGGATTTATAAAAGTGCAAAAGGGGAAAGGTGCTATGGTGCTGGCGAATAGAAAATATACCGATTTAGTCGGTGTCAGCAGTTTCTCACAGGATGCTATGAAGTCCGGGGAACGGCCTTCTTCTATTATCTTGGAATTTGAAGAAATGAAAGCTTCCGGAATCGTATGTGATTACTTACAGCTTCAGGAGGGCGCTGATATTTACCGCCTGAAACGTCTGCGCTTGAAAAATGGAAGAATCATCGGGATGAATGAACAGTTTATATCGAGGCAAACCGGTTTTGAACTACACGCAGATGTATTGAATGAAAAAACATCAATCTATGCCTTATATGAAGAACAGGGTCTCCATATAGAGCGTGCAGTAGAATCCATAGAGGCGGTAATGCCATCTACGGCATTGCGGAAAGAGCTTTATATGAATGAAGGAGAGCCGTTATTTAGGAGAGAGCGAATCACTTATGATTACAAGAACAGGCCGCTGGAATTATCGATAAATTCCTATAAAGCGGATGAATACAAATATATCATTACATTGAAAAAGGATGAGCTATAAGCAGCTTATTGATCTGTTGCAGTAGGCTTTCACTCTGTGGCTTCACGAGTCTGTCTGCATGCTTATGATATCCCGTTGAGGAAAATGAATATGTCATATTTTTGATGAAAGCAGTGAACGGTTGTTTGCTGCTCTTTTTAATTTACAGCAAAGTAATGCATACCGTATTGCTTCATAAGTAAATAGAATAAAAAAGGGCATATAATCCAGTCCGCCATTACTTTTTTGTTTCGATGATATAACAAGTAAACAGCTATTATACCGCATGTTTTTATGTAAAAGGCTTACATAGATAACAAAATTTGTAATTCATACAGTTAATATTGACAAACATGATATAATAAGTTATTATATGGCTGTAACATGTTATATCATGATTAGAACAGGAGGGAGACGACTTGAAGTATTATGATATTCACTCCCATTTAGGGAAGACAAGCTCCGGAGATGAAAACACACCCAGCGAGCTGGTAACAGATTTGAAGAGGTATGGTATTGAAAAGGTCGGTATCAGCTGTCTTTCAGGGATATCTACAAGAGAGCAGAATGATTTGATTTACCGTGCAATGCAGGAATATCCAGAGGTCATTGAGGGCTATGCGTTTATCAATCCAAAGGATGCAGCTGCAGAAAATGAAATAGACCTATGCCTTGGGACATATGGCATGAGTGCAGTGAAGTTTCATTCCTGGAAGCATGGCTATTATCCGGATAATTCCGGATCCCTCGATCGCCTGCTGGACAAAATCGATTCCTATGGTGTGCATGTGCAAACCCATGTCGGTACTGCACCAATCAGCAATCCCTATGTCTGGGCAGAATATGCCAAAAAGCATCCGCATGTCCGTTTTGTATTCACTCACATCGGGTATTATGAATTCGGGATGTCCACGATAGAAGCGGTTAAGGATTTGCCGAATGTCTGGGTGGAAAGCTCCGGACAAATGGATGTAGAGGTATTAAAAAAAGCGATAGCTGTGCTGGGATCGAAACGTGTCTGCTTTGGTACGGACTGGCCCTATAAGCCGGTAAATATGGAGATCAGCAAATTTTATGAGTTGGAATTAACAGAAGAGCAGCGCGCTGATATTTTTTATCGGAATGCTGAAAAATTATGGAAGCGAGTAAGGGAGGAACAGATATGAACATAACTACGTTTCGAATTGATGATCGACTGATTCACGGACAGGTGGTAACCGCTTGGATAGCACATAGTGATGCTAAGCAGATTTTGGTTGCGGATGATGCGGCTGCGAAGGATACCCTGCAGCAGTCCCTCCTCAAAATGGCAACACCGAAAAAGGTTGATTTAAAAATTATGAGTCTTGAGGATGCAAAGCAGCTGATTCAAAACGACGAGAGTGATACAAAAACACTGCTGCTTGTACGCGGTCCGAAGCAGGCGTTGTATTTGATTGACAGCTGCAGCGATGTAAAAAGTATAAATGTCGGAAATATCAATATGAAAAAGGGGAAAAGAAAAATTCTGGGGAACTGCTGGCTGAATGATGAGGAAGAAAAGGATATTCGTCTTCTTGCAGAAAAGGTGGAGGTTGAAGTACGCGCTGTACCAAATGAGCATAAACAGATTCTGGTAAATCTGCTTTAATTTAGAAAGGAAGGGAATTTTATGAGTTTATTTTTACAGGCATTTCTTGTCGCGCTGGCTGTGACAATTGCATTTATTGATGCACATACAACACAGACACACATCTTCCGCCCAATATTTATTGGACCACTGGTTGGTGCTATCATGGGGGATTTCAATACCGGATTGCAGGTAGGTGTAACCGTTGAGCTTATGTTTCTTGCTGTTATCTTTGTTGGAACAGCAGTACCCCCCAATCCCACGATTTCAACAGCAATCGCAACTGCTGTAGCCATTTTGGGTGGCGGAGGGACAGATCTGGCAGTAGCAACTGCACTTCCTGTATCCTTCATAGGTCAGATTGCGGAGACGGTGCAAAATTCCGTAATCAATGTATGGTTTATGCATAGAGCGGAGCATGCGATTGAAATACTGGATACAAGAGGGCTGGTTATGAACAATATCGTCTTTACAATGGCGATGAATGCCCTTCTCTATGGAGTACCAACCTTTCTTGCTGTATATTTTGGTGCCGATTTTGTAGCAGATATCATTAAAGCGATTCCGGATAAGATTATAACCGGATTATCTGTAGGAGGAAATATGGTAGGTGCTGTCGGTTTTGCTTTACTGCTCAGCTCTATCAAAAATCATACCATGTGGCCGTTCCTGTTTCTCGGATTTTTCTTTGCGGCCTATCTGCAGATCAATATGGTAGGTATTGCACTGCTGGCTGTTGTTTTTGCGGCACTGTATTACTATTTCAAACTTGCAGATGAGGGAAAGGAGTAGGCAAATGGAAGCAAAGAAACTAACAAAAAAAGATTTATGGAAGGTATTCCGCGGTCAGCTTACAATCCGTGGAGCAAATAACTATGAGCGCCAGCAAAATGCCGGCTTTACTCAGGCTATGATGCCGGTCATTGAAAAGGTCTATGACAATGATGAGGATAAGCGGGAGGCTTATGAACGGCATATGGAATATTTTCTGACAAATGATATCACAAGTGCTATTCCTGTCGGAATTGCTGCGGCAATGGAAGAAATGCACGCGAATGATCCAGATATGGACCCCAATGCAATCAATGCGGTAAAAACTGCCCTTATGGGACCTCTTGCAGGCCTTGGGGATTCCTTGCTGAATGGTACAGCAAGACCTATTCTGGCAAGTCTTGCCATTTCTCTTGTACATGCCAATCTGGGATGGGTAGGACCGATATTCTTTGTTATCGGTATGAGTATCGTTTCCCTGGGCATCCGCTATCTGGGAGTATTTCAGGGATATAAGCAGGGAATCAAGCTTGTTGAAAAAATTAACTCCAGTGGTCTGATTTCCAAAATTACAGATATTGCCGCAATCGCTGCCTATACGATTGTCGGAGGCTTCATACCGGCTCTGGTTGTTATGAACATTCCGATTGAAATAAAGTCCGGTGAGACAGTTATCAATATTCAGAAGACATTGGATGGTCTGATGCCGGGTGTTCTGGGTCTGGCCTATACCTTCCTGATGTATTATCTGGTAACAAAGAAAAAAATCTCGGCAGTTAAACTGATTTTCTTCACAATGGTGTTTGCTATACTTGCAGTTTATGCAGGCATTCTTGGCTAAGGAGGTGCTCTGATGATAGATATTCATTCGCATTTAAAAACAGACAGTGGAGAAGGCAGTGTGCAAAAGCTCTTGCGGGATATGGACCGTTTCCATATCAATCGGCGTGTTATTTCAGATATGCGCTATGATGATGTGCAAGACGGAAACCAGAAAATTGCTGAGCTGGTAAAGGAATACCCTGAGCGTTTGATCGGATGTGCAGTGCTGAATCCTGCACTATCTACGATTCTCGAGGATACAAGACATGCCTGCTCGCTGAAAGAAATCCGTATGATAGAATTTGATTCATATCGTCATGGCTATGCTCCCGATGATTGTCCTGTTCTGGATGAGGTGTTCGCAATGCTGCAGGAGCGCGGTTTGCCTGTTAAGGTATTTTCCGGTATTGGCGCAAAGGCCTTGCCGCATCAGTGGGAATCGTATACAAGAAGATATCCGCAAATACCGTTTATCTATTTGCATATGGGATGCTTTGATTACGGGTACAGCTGCGTGGATATTGTAAAGCGTAATAAAAATGCATATGTAGAAACGAGTAATCAGTATGAAATGCAGATTCTGAAAAAGGCATTCCGGCAGCTTCGTGAAGAACAGATCGTATTCGGAACAACCTATCCGCAGCGTTTTACAAAAAATGCTGTGGAGGTATTTGATTTATTTGATTTGAAAGAGGATCAGCTGCAGATGTTTACGGATGGAAATGCCAAACGTCTGCTGCAGATGTGAGGAAAAAGAATGTATACAGTAAATTTAGAAAAGGCGAGGAAAGCTCTTCCGGCTGCTGCTGTGAAGGACTTTGATGACATTGTTGAGCAAAGAGTATTAGGGGCTAGCAAGCATATTCAAATGATTGGGAAAATGATTGAGCAAATTGCTGTTGACAGTGTTGAAACGAATCGTACGATAGCGGAAATGCTGGAGCGAATCCAGGAGGTCTGTCAGTTTTTTATTCATACCAGAGGAGAGGCATCGCAGGCGATAACGAATGCTGTCTATCTGATGACTGCCGGATACAGACAGCATGAGGAACGTGATATTCGTACCTATGCACAGCGTATTATAGATGTGAAAAAGCAATATGAGCGGGATTGTACGGCCGCATCAGAAACCGCTGTTTCCTATGCTGTGGAAATAGGGAATCGTATGTCTGCAATCATGGTATATGATTATTCCAGCAGTGTGGAAGCATTCCTGCGTAAAATCAACGGTCCCAAGCGTATTTATATACCGGAAAGCCGTGTGATCAATGGCGGTGCTCCCTTCGTTCAGTCATGTCTTGAAGCAGGACATCAGATTCATTTCATTCCTGATGCGAGCATGATGTATTATATGAAATCCTGTGATGGTGTTTTTATGGGGGCAGAGAGCATATACCCGGATGGTACGGGCTTCAATACAACCGGATCTGATATTGTCGGTCTGCTTTGTGATTATTTTCATGTGCCGCTGTATTTTATATCCCCTTTGATCAAGCTGGATGTACGTCCTGTGTATGGAAAAGAGAAATGTACGGTGATAAACGATTTGCGAAGCAAGCTGGAACCTGTGGCAAATCCGAAGCAGGTGAAGGGAACCATTGATTATACAGCACCGGAGCTGCTTGCGGTGTCACCGGGGTTTATCAAGGCGTTCATCACGGAGCAGGGAGTAATTCCGGCTACGCAAATGTATGATATAAGCATGAAGTATATAAAAGAACTGAGAGGTGCAGATGATGTTTAAACCTGATTGTACGGCATTTGCCATGATCCAGCCCAGTGCGCTGCCTGGAAGCTACCGGCATGAGGATAAAACGATTGATGATATCGTTGCAGAGGTTTTGGAAGAAACACAAATGATTGTGGATAATGGCTTTGACGGCGTAATTTTACAAAATATGAACGATATGCCAATCAAGCAAATTGCAGCTCCGGAGGCAATCGCCTATATGACGCGTATCGCATATGAAATAAAGCATCAGTATCCGCAGCTTATCCTTGGTGTTCTTGTGAATTGGGATGGCGTTGCTAGCCTTGCTGTGGCGGATGCCGTACATGCTGATTTTGTGCGTGTGGAGCATCTGTTTACAGGTGCAAATGTTACAAGTGCAGGTATATTGGAGGGGCAGTGTGTTGAAATCGCAGCCTTGCGTAAGAGAATACGCTCCAAGGTACCCGTATATGCGGATATACAGGAGGTTCATGGAATCCCGTTAGGTGGTAAGCCGATTGATGATGCAGCATGGGAAGCAGTGCATGAGGCTTTTGCGGATGGATTGTTTGTATCCGGCAAAAGCAAGGAGGAAAGCCTTGAAATGATACATGCTGTACGTAAAAAGCTTCCGGATACACCGGTAATTTTAGGTGGAGGCGCCAATGGCGAAAACATTGAAGAGCTATTGCAATACTATGATGGTGTATCGGTCGCAACATGGGTGAAAAATGGAAATATGAAAAATCCAATTGATCCAAAGCGTGCAGAGATTTTCATGAGCAGTGTGCAAAAGGCCAGAGAAAAGAAACGGGGGAGATCGTAATGACAGGACTTATCATCTGCGGTCATGGTGACTTTGCTGCAGGGATGTACAGCTCCTTGAAGCTGTTAAATGGGGAGTGTGAGCATCTTGTCTGCATAAGCTTTCAGGAGGGAACCTCCTTTGAAGACCTGTGCGACACGGTGAATAAGGAAGTGGAAAGGTTTATCGACGGAAATGTCATTATCCTCACTGACTTGCCGGGCGGCTCTCCTTTTAAAGCTGCCGCAATGGCTACCTTTCAGTATGACTATGCCAGAGCGGTAACCGGCACGAACTTTCCTCTTTTGCTGGATTTGGTTTTATCAAGGGATTATGCAGAGGATGTGGATCAGCTGCTTGATCAAAGTATTGATAACGCAAGGGAAGCGTTAATGAAAATGTCATTGGAGCAGTAAATGAAAAAAAGAAGAGAAAGACCTTTTATGAGGCTCCTTCTCTTCTTTTGCTATTTGTGAAGAACGTTTCATCCTGCCATTCAATCTTTAATCCTCCGTTATCTGATATCTGAATCGGAAGCATGCTGTAGGCAGAGGAGCGCAAATCATCCGGGTGCCAGTGATCCAGCAGTACATAGGGCTGATTCTGCACAAAGAAAATACAGGTCCCCTGTCCGTCAAAGGTGGTATGATATGCAGGACCGGTGCAAGGATTATCGATCAGCTTCCATGGTCCTATCAGATGGTCACAGATGCCATATAAGGAGGGATTGGGTTCCCAGCCGCTGCATCCGGAAGTAATCATGTAGTAGCGGTTATGGAAATACATGATGGCCGGTGCCTCCCTCTCCTGATCCTGAAAAATACTGATATAGGAACCGGTAACATCCAGATAATCATCACTTAATCGTGCAATATTCATTGTTTTATTGTAATTTGCACTGTGAATCAGCCAGGCACTGCCGTCCAGATCCTGAAACAGCGTCATATCCCTGCTGTCCTGCCGGTTGGGCTGAAAGCTCTTTAGCCAGACAAATGGTCCGGTTGGAGAAGCTGCGACCGCAACATTAACACCGGCATAGTAATAATCTGCAGTATCCGCATGGGTATACATTACAAACTGCTTGGTGCTTTTATTATATAATACTCTGGGGCGTTCACATATGTTTTTGGTATACAGCATGTGTGCAGGGTTGTTTACTACCGGTGAAAGTACAATACCTTCATTCCTCCAGTTTTCCAAGTCTTCAGAGGAGTAACAGGAAATACCAATAAAATCGACGTGACGATTAACTGTTTCCGTATCCTTGTTCTCTCCATACCAGTAATATATTCCTTTATGCTGCAGTATCATTCCGCCATGTGCCTGTATAGGTTTTCCTTCGGTATCCGTCCATAATGTTTTGTTTTTCATTGTTAAGCTCCTTTTTCATGTCAGTCTGTAAGCATAGCAATATTATAAGGGATGCATCTATAACATACAATGGATATCAATATAGAGATATGCTTTTGGTGTATCAAAACGAAATTTTATAATTTCAACCTGCTTTGGTATCTTTATTTTTAAGTTTCCTGAATTGATTAAATGTGAATCCATACGCTGATTTTGTTTGTCTAGGCGAAGATCACAAAGCTAGATTCTAGTGAACGAAGTATGAGCCGAATGGAAAATACTATTTACTTTTTCAAAAAGATAGATAGACTTTTATACAACGGAGTGAAACGTAAAATTATATAAGACAACAGAACACCGCTGAAATTCAGGATAAAATCATCAATATCCATAGTACCGCTCAGTGTAAAAAACTGCAGAATCTCTACCATGATGATGATAAATGCCATACGGAGCAGCAGCTTCACAGGACGCTTCGCCCAGTCAGTAAGTAAAAGCAGGAAAAAGGAAAACGGCATAAAGGCAACAAAATTACCCAGCAGATTCATAACGGCAATCCGGTTGTCCACATACGGCATATCGAAAATCGCCATCATCTGATGAATGGTTGCGAACGGCTTCAGACTGGTTCCATATTCCCATTGCATCCGCAGGGCATCCGGATAGGACTGCGAGCGCAGGTCTACATAATCTCGTGCGAACTCACTGGCAAAAAAGAGGATATAGATCATTTGAAATATATAGAAGGAAAACAGGACGGTCCACATGAGACGCAGATTTCTTGTTTGCTTTTGTGTATCATAGAGACGGTTCTGCAGGCAGACACCAAGGATCAGTGTCGAGCATATGAGGACAGAAAACATAACGATTCCTGAGAAGTTCAGATAATTTTCTATTGTGAGATAAAAATAAAGCAGCATTGCCATTATGGATATGCCAAGGCATACATAGGACAGCTCTTTTTTATATTTCATGGACATGCAAAAACTCCCTTCATGTGTATATATGATATAGGAGAACGGATATTTCCACAAGAGGAGAAGCCTTAATATTTTCTTATGTTTGTCGAAAGAAATAAGATAAGCGAAGAAAGCGGCAGCAGAACTTCCCATTCTGTCGTTTTTTTGGAAAAGCTGTTGGACACGGAAGAAAAACTCCAACGGATTCTTCTACTAAATCACAGGGCGATACCATATACTGTAACGGATATCCCCGTGTAAAATATAGGATGAAAAAGCAGTGTACGGACAACTGTACGGGAATCTTTAACTTTTTCTTAAGACGGGAAATACCATATACAAATGCGGATTCTGTAGTATAATATCCTTGTGAGGTTAAACAAGAATGAAGATATTTACATGTGAAAAATGCGGTACTTCTATCAAACTGCATTTTATAAAGGGCTATGTGCATCTGCGCTGTCCTGCCTGCGGGGCAGAGTATCAGCTTGATACTGGAAGCCTGAAAAAATATATGCTCATACCTCTGCTGTCCGTTGCGGCGGCGGTTGGTACCAGCTTGCGATTTCTGCAGGGAAGAACAATCGATATTAAATGTATCTATATACTGACAGTGTCTTTTGTGCTGTCGGGGCTGCTGGGCACGCTTTGTGTCAAGACAGGACTGTTAACGTATGAAGAGAAGGAAAACAGGTGAAGGCATGAAAAAAATGAGGAAAACACCAGAAAAACAATATCAGCTGGCTGTGGATGGCATTCGTCCGCTGAATGTACAGGACAGTAAGGACAGGCTGCTTGCATTCTGTATGGATGTCAGCATCATGCTGTGTCCGATTGCTTTATGGAATATTATTCTGCTTGCCGTGCTGGGAAATATCATCAGTATCTCCGGCATTAAGCTGATCAGCATCTTTATCGGGGTGCTGCTTGTTATATCTATTTTATTTCTGAACAGCTATATCTACCGGCAAACCGGCGGACAGAGTGTCGGCATGCGCATGTTCGGCTTTAAGGTGGTCAAGAAAAGCGGGCGCAGGGCCAGCAGACAGCAGCTACTTCTGCGGGAGCTTGTAGGCTTCGATCTTCCGTTTATCATTCTGATGTATTTTACAAATACATTCGGTGTTGCTGCATACTGGGGGTTGAACGGTTTGTTTACACTTGCGGACAGCCGTCATCGCTCTTTGATCGATCTTGTTCTTGGAACACGGGTTGTTGCATTAGAGAAAGCACAACAGCCTGTACAAAAAGAAAAAGCTCCGCAGGCGGTAAAGCAGCTGCTGCCGAAACAGGCTGAGCAGCCGGAATTGATTATGAATACGATGGATCTGCATATTCATTCCAATTTCTCCGATCGCGGGCAGTATAATGTTGAAGAGATTTTCCAATATGCGAAGCGCAACCACATTCGGACGGTTTCCATAACCGATCTGGACTGTGCAAAGGCAAACAGTATTGCGGTGAGAATGAGTGAGCTGTATGGTGTAACCTATATTCCGGGTATTGAAATCAACTGTGATCTGCGTGGAAGACGTGTGCGTATTCTCGGTTATTTCATTCAGTATAACAGTGAATTATTCGCACACATTGAAAATGAAAGTCTGGTGAATGAGAAGCGGGCCAGCATTGACCGTGTCCGCAGATTTGAGGCATTGCTCGGACGTAATATTGATGAGGAACGGCTTCTGAAAAGCAACCGGTTCCAGCGTTTGAGCGGTGAACTGATTGCCAAGCATGTACTGAATCGACCGGAATTTGATGATTGTGCCATTTTAAAGCCGTATCGCAGAGATGAATTCGGATGGCGAGCTTTGAAAAAAGATTACTTCGCATACGGAAAGCCTTGCTATGTACCTGTGAAGTATCCATATCTTAAGGATGTACTGGATGTCATTGAACTGACGGGCGGTATCTCTGTGCTTGCCCATCCAGGAAAGCTGCTGGTACAGGAGCCGGAGCTACTGGACGAGGCTTTGCGCATGGGTGTACAGGGAATTGAAGTCTTCCATCCAATGCATACAAAGAAGGAAATGGCAAGTCTGTTAAAGCTTGCGACAGACCGTAAGCTGCTCGTCAGTGCGGGAAGCGGCTTCTATAATATGGAAGGAAACACACGCATCGGAAGATGCAACTGTCCAAAGGAGGCAGAAGGCTTAATCGATATGATGCTGCATGCACGTATGTAAGAAGATAAGAACAGACAGATTCATAGAGGATGAATTTGTCTGTTCTTGTAACTATTAAAAGTCGTTTATCTACAGGACTCCTTCCAATTAGTGACTTAAACTTATACGAGAAGAGTCATTACAATCATTACGTAATACTTTTATTTATTATGTCTCTTTATCCCTATGAACCCTTAAAAGTTAAATATTAATGTTTTATATATAGCTGCTGTAGTCAGTATTAGGGGTGTTTATAATGAATTATTTTTTTTAGTATAAGTTACCTTATTCCACTCTTTCTGGCGAAGTCCAATGTAAAAATAGTTTAATGAATAAGAAGCTACTATCACCTGTAAGTAACACGATTTTAAAAGATAGTTAAAAGGCCATATAAATAATCAATGCATAAATGAAGAATAATCATGAATATAAATATTATGATACTGTCTACTTTTTTGTCATTAGTCATCTTTATTTTAAGTAATAGCAAGTAAATAAATAACAACCCTGCTTTATCTATCATAATAAAGCCTATATAGATATGATGAGAAAATAGATAACAAGAAATAAGTTGTATTACTGCTAAAAATATATCACTTATCAAACTTTTTTTAATAATTAAATCACGAAGCAAATTAGGTTTTCGAATTTCTATTTCATACTTTAAATTCATAAAGTAAAATGTAGTATCAAAAAGATATAGTATTTCAAATAACAAGAAGAGACAAGTAAGACATATCATTAAAATGTTCGTAGGCATACCGTAAACTACCTGATTGAAAAATATTTTATTGTAGTTTAATAATAAATAGGAGATAGGAAAAAGCAAACTGTAAGCTAATAGATATTTGTGCTTTCTAATCAATACATTCATATAATTGTTCCTTATCTATAGTAAATTTCCTGTTGAAAGGGATTTCGTCAACTCCATCATGAGCACATATAATAATAGTTTTCTTATCAGAATTTAATTTCTTTACAAGTTCAATAAATTTATTGCTTGATGTATTATCGAGACCTCTTGTAGGCTCATCAAATAAGATAATATTCTGATTTTCCATAATAGCTTGAATAATACCAAGTTTTTGACGCATACCTACTGAATATTTTTTTACTGCCCTTTTATCTTCTAAAGTTAAATCAAAATATTCCATATAGCTTTGAACAGTTTTTCTATCGTAACTGTTTTTCAGATCATATAAGAATTTCAAATTATATTCAGCACTCTCGTTCTCAATAAACGCAGGATTTTCAATTAAAGCACCTATGTCAATATCATTATTTTCGATTATTACTTCACCTTTATCTGCATTTAAAAGACCAGCAATTATCTTTAAAAGAGTAGATTTTCCTGAACCATTTGATCCGGTGATATGAATCAAATCACCTCTGTGAATATCCATATTTACATTACGTAGAATGCTAACATTATGAAAAGCGATAGAAATATTTACAAGTTGTATCATTTGATTGTCTCCTTCACAATTTTTCGAGTATAGGCAGCATGATTAAGTAATGAAACACAAACATTAATAAAAATGGTGCCATTAATAATATTTTAGTTATTCTTTTGCTAACAAAAAGAGCGGCAGCATTTAAACAACTAATCATAAGGTATAGGATACTGATGTTAATCAAATATAGCATATATATCTTTGGCATATATGCAAGTTGATTATAAAATGGAAGTATATAAGTTATGATGATAAAAATAAGAGAATTAAGAAACTCTATGCATAAGATTTGAGTTACAAGTTTGTTTTCTTTGATCCTTAAGAATATGTGATATTTCATAGCATATAAACAATTAGCCCTCCAATAGTTAAAGGAAAAAAATATCGAACACGTAACTAAAGGCAAGTAGTTATTCCCTATGTATGATATAAAGCCAATCTTCGAATCGCTTTCATATAGAAATAGGAAAAAAATCAGAATAGAAAGAATATATAATAGGATATATTTACTCTTAAGAGATACTATGTAATTTCTCAGCATAAGTATTTTCTCCATTTCTTTAAAAGCACATACAATATAGAAATAAAGAATATATAAAATATGAAGGCAGAAAGATAATTTAAATACCCTATTTGAAGCAATGACATTCCAGGACAAATCAAACTTGTAGGTAAAATTGCATTTGTCAATAACCGTAAGGATAAAGGTATTGATTTATATTGAAAAATAATTACACTTAATCTTATTACTAAATTCACTAAAACTACACTACCTATCATTATCAATAATGGATAAAGGTGAAAGAAATATCGCCTTTTTATAAAGAAAATGGATACATATACAAAAATGATAAAGAGAGTGAAGCCTAGGCAACTGAATAGTGAGAACAAGAGATAATTGATAATGGGATTTTTAAAAAATAATAAATAATCATCAGGAATAAAATGAATAGACAATGAGGGATGATAAACAAAATATATACCTAAAAGAATGAAACAATGTAATAAAGATATGGAAAGAAAAGATTCTGCTAGAAGTTTTTTCAAATTACGGATGTGAAATTTTTTTATACCGATTCGTAATATTGCGATGTTTTCTGCGCCATTTTCATGTAGTGCGAATATATTATATAGCAGAATGTTAGGAAGAATAAGCAATAGTAACAGAATAAATATAAGATTTAAATTAAAATCCCAGATACGAATACCAACAGAGAATAAATTCCATTCATTTGCATATTGGAAAAAATCCTTTGCATAAAAAACAGCATAGGAGCTGAGAGTAATTAGTGCAGTAAATAAGATTATTAAGTGTTTTTTTTGTTTCATAATGGCCCCTTTTATAACAAAAACCGAAAGACTTCGGTTTTCTATTATGTATTCATTTAATTTGTCGGTGTAAAATTAATGGAAACTTGACCTCCAAAATTTACATTAGAAGAGGAAACTCTTGCGCCAATCCACCAATCCTTGGACTTGTATCCGTTTAAATAATAAATTCTTTTATCATAACCTTCCGCTAAAGAATAATATGAATTGGAACGGCGTTCCCCATGGAAATAAAAGTCTCCATATGTCGTCCAACCTGTATTATTAGAATATAGATGAATATAACCATAGTCACAAGCTTTGTTTTTCTTAGTAGATGTTTTCGTTCTTTCACTCCAAGCACCCCAAGCTGGGACATTTAGCGTTTCTTTTGAAGACCATTGAGTAGCAGATATTGAGAGAGTTGTCGTTAAAGCAACAACTAAGGTGAAAAAGCATACAAAAATTTTTTTCATAGTACCCCCCCTTTTCTTTAGTTAATTATAACATGTTATCCCCTTGTTTACAAGCTCGTATCATATTGTTTACCCCCAAATATAAAAGAAAAGTGTTTTATGGAGAAAAGAGGCTGGAAATTGGAGTTATATTAAGATAATTATGTGATTGGAAGGGGTAAAATAATAACAGCAGAAGTATGTCCAGATCATGTACATGCTAGTGGAAATACCGCCGAAAATGAAAGTATCAGGATTCATGGGATTTCTGAAGGGGAAAAGCAGTATTATGATATATCAGAAATGGAGAAGCATGAAATACAATTATAGAAACAGATCATTCTGGTGTAGAGGAATACAGTAGGAAAAATGACAAAGTAATCAAAGCATGTATAGAGCAGCAACTGAAAGAAGATGAATTGAGTGAACAATAGATTCTCCATATAGAGGACTCGTTTACGGGTAATCGTAAATAGAAATGCAAATACGTATTGTTATGCTGGAAAGCGTAGCTTGAATTTGAGCTCCTTGGGGCGATTACGTAAAAACACCAGCTATGCTAGTGGATATTTATTCTTTATTGTATCTTGATTATGATAATATTCAAGCAATTACCGTCATTCTTAACTATCATATAAAAAGCATATACTTTTGATTCCTCTACAAAGATGAATTAATTATATTCAACATTCATTTCAGAATTAAGTATACTTACGCTTACTTATGGCAAGTCTGTTAAAGCTTGCGACAGACCGTAAGCTGCTCGTCAGTGCGGGAAGCGGCTTCTATAATATGGAAGGAAACACACGCATCGGAAGATGCAACTGTCCAAAGGAGGCAGAAGGCTTAATCGATATGATGCTGCATGCATGTATGTAAGAAGATAAGAACAGACAGAAGCCATACAAGCCGGTTTCTGTCTTTTTTCAGCTGCTTTGCAAAGCTGCCTGCTTCATAAGGGCGTATCCCTGCTTTATGATAAAAGAAGTATCCTTTTTCGACTTAAGAATGCTTAAGCATTTCATCCTATACAAGCTGTACGATATATGCTATAAATAATGCAGATGCATCCGTTTACCGGTATGGAAAACCATCGAATTCACGGCAATTTCCTGCTCCTCCTCATCGGATAAAGGCAATTTACACATTTATCATTATCGTGCACACGATACAGGAAAGGGTTATTCAATGAACCTATATCTTACAGATTTCAACCAAAATGCCACGCTGATACCTATTTTTATGCACGGACTGGCGATTTCCATCATGCTGACAGTGGGGACGCTTTCCATGCTGAAAAAGAAGAAGGTATGCGACAAACGCTATTTCATCTGGGGGCGGGTGAACCACATAGCATGTGCTGTGCTTCTGATCTGGGTCATAACGACAAAGGGATATGGTCGGCCGCTGGAATTTTTATTACTTATCAGTTTTGTCCTGCTCCTGTATATGCTGCTGTTGATCACCCTGATTGTCAATTGTTTAAAAATCAGGCACAGAGGGTCAGCTTCATGAGCTTGCAAGACGATCTGTTAAAGACTGTAAGGTCTGCATATCGTAGAACGGTATGTGTTGGGAATACACGACAGTAAGGATATATGATACAATAGCGCTGGATGCATACAGCTGCAGAAGCTGTACTACACAAAAAGACAATAGAACATAAAGAAAAGAGGTATACTATGGAAACAGCAATCGAAAGAGTAAGAGCTTTTGTGAAGGATCGTGACTGGGATCAGTTTCATACGCCGGATAATCTGGCAAAATCCATCTGCATAGAGGCAGGGGAGCTGCTGGAATGCTTTCAGTGGCAACCGGAGAAATATGAACATCGCGCGGTGTGTGAGGAGCTTGCGGATGTGATGATTTACTGTATGCAGCTCGCGGATAAGCTGCAGGTGAATATGGAAGATATCATTCTGGATAAAATGGAAAAGAATGAAAAGAAGTATCCTGTGGAAAAAGCCAGAGGAAATGCAGCGAAGTATGACGCATATGAATAAACAGGAGGCAGCTATGAAAAAACTGTATATTTCTGCGGATATCGAAGGAATCTGGGGAAACGGGGCCTTTGCACATACTGCGAAGAATGGCACAGAGTATGAGGAATACCGCACGAATATGATTTCGGAGGTAAACCTGTTGATTGATAAGCTGTTTACGGCAGGAGCTGAGGAAGTCGTGGTGAATGACGGTCATGGCAATATGGATAATCTGAGCGCATCAAGACTGGACCCGCGTGCCTGTATGGTGGTAAGCAATGGTGCCTATAAGGAATATGGGATGATGGAGGGACTGGACGATACCTTTGACGGTGTATGCTTTGTCGGATATCATTGTCGCAGCAATACCCGCGGCGTCATGGCACACACGATATGGGGAACTCTGGTGAGAAGCATCCACGTTGACGGCGAGGAAATGGGAGAGAGCGGCATCAACGCCCGACTTGCCTGGGAATATGGTGTTCCGATCGTGCTCATCAGCGGCGATGATCTGTTGAAGGAACAGCTGAAGGAGGAACTGCCGATGCCGTTTGCTTATGTGGAAACCAAGCGTGCAATCTCTTCCCAGTGTGCCCTTTCCTGCAGCTGGCAAATGCTGGAGGAACGCTATGAGCGTGCCGTTTCATCCATGGAAGCACTCTGTGGACAAGCGCCTGTCTATGCCAAAAAACCACATTGTGTGGATATCACCTTTCATCATGAACGCAATGCCGATTTTGTTTCCCGCATGGACGGCGTGACACGGATATCGGATTGCACGGTACGCATACAGAAGGACAGCTATGATGAAGTATACCGGTATCTTCGCTTTGTTATAAAAATAAGCAATGCATTTGCCGCATAAAAGCAGAGAAAGCAGGTGAAGCCATGAAGCAGATGCATATTCTGGATCAGATGAAACCGGAGGAGGTCGCAGAGCTGAAGGCGCAGTCTGTCACGAAAACGTTTCAGCGACGGGAAATCATTTTCCATAAGGAGGACACGCCGAAGTATTTGTATGTATTGCTGGAGGGAGCGGTTTGTGTTTTTGATGATACACCGGACGGTACCCGCAATATTCTGACCATCATACGGGAGCCGATGGACTGCTTTGCAGAGGTTTATCTGTTTATTGATGAAAAGCTTCCCTTTTCTGCGGAAGCGATGAAGAAAAGCACGGTGCTTATGATTCCCCGCAGGGTGCTGCACCAGTTTCCCCAAATCAGCCGAAACCTGAATGTCATGCTTTCACAAAAAGCATATACGCTGTCACAGAAGCTCAAGCTGTTAATGAAGGACAGTTTGCGTGAAAAAATCATGGAATATATGCAGCAGCATCCCGATGTCCTGTTGAAGCGCCATGAGCTGGCAAGCTTTCTCGGTGTCAGCCGACCGGCTCTTTCCAGAGAGCTGTATCGCATGGTGGATGACGGACTTCTGGTTCTTGATGAGCATGGAAGCTTTAAAACGGTAATATAGATTACCGCTTTTTTTCTGTCTGCGCGCTATACTTGCTTCGTAAGCAAGGAGGCGATATCTGTGAAAACAGAAACAATACAGGAAATGGCAGGAGTGCAGGACGGTGCTATCGTGTCGAAAATACTGACGCAAAACGGAAGCACAACGCTGTTTGCACTGGCTCAGGGAGAGGAAATCCAGGAACATACGAGTACGCGGACAGCGCTGGCAATCGTATTGGAGGGACGTATTATATTCACCGTTGATGGAGAAGAAAAGGAAATACAGGGTATGGAGGCAGTTCATCTTCCGGCATCTGTTGTACATGCCCTGCGTGCAGACACAAACAGCCGTATGCTGCTGATGCAGAAGAAAGAGCAGTAATATGGAAGAAATGTTTTGCTTTCAGTGTCAGGAAACGATGAACCAGACGGCATGTACCGTGCAGGGCATGTGCGGGAAAAGTGCAGCGTGCGCCAATCTGCAGGATGCCTTGATACGGGCAAGTCAGTATGCCGCATTATATGATACAGCATCGGACGAACAGCTTATGAACAATCTGTTCATGACGATAACGAATGCTAACTTTTCCACAGCGGATATCCGCAGGGCGATTGAAAAAACATATACCGGAAAATCTGTGGAGGAGCTGACACGGGAGGGATGCCTGAAGAATCAAAAAGAGACTGTGCGTTCCTTGCAGGAGCTTATTTTGTACGGACTGAAGGGGCTGTGCGCCTATCTGTCGCATGCAGCTGTGCTGGGATTTCGGAAAGCAGAGCTAAGCAGCTTTGTTCGCAGCACCCTTGTATATTTGCTGGAGGATCACGAACAAAAGGAGTATCTGACGTTGCTTGATAAGACCGGCGAGATGGGAGTACAGGCCATGGCACTGCTGGATGAAGCAAACACAGCCACCTATGGTCAGCCGGAAATCACCACGGTATCTCTGGAAACAGGAAGCCGCCCGGGTATTCTGGTATCCGGACATGATCTGCACGACTTAAAGGAGCTGCTGGAACAGTCACGTTCACAGGGAATCGATATTTATACACATGGGGAAATGCTGCCGGCGCATTCTTATCCGGAATTTAAGAAATATGAGCATTTCAAAGGGAATTACGGAAATGCGTGGTGGAAACAGAATGAGGAATTTGAAGCATTCAACGGGCCGATTCTGATGACAACCAACTGCATCATTCCGGTAAGGGACAGCTACAGGCAGCGCATCTTTACAACCGGTGTTGTCGGATATGACGGACTTGAGCATATAGAAGCAGTGAATGGAAGGAAGGACTTCCGCTGTATTATCGAACTGGCGAAGCACTGTCCTGCACCGCAGCAGCTGGAAACAGGGAGTGTAATCGGCGGCTTTGCACATGCACAGGTCATGGCGTTACAGGATCAAATCGTGGAAGCCGTAAAAAACGGGGATATCCGGCAGTTTATCGTTATGGCGGGCTGTGATGGACGGCACAGCACCAGAAGCTACTATACCGATTTCGCCAGGGCACTTCCAATGGATACGGTGATTCTGACAGCCGGATGTGCAAAATACCGTTATCTGAAGCTTGATCTGGGAATGATCAACGGGATTCCCCGTGTCCTGGATGCGGGACAGTGCAATGATTCCTATTCTCTAGTACTGATTGCAGAAGCACTGAAGGAGGCCTTTGGCTTACAGGATATCAACGAGCTGCCAATCCTCTATAACATTGCATGGTATGAGCAGAAGGCGGTCATCGTATTGCTGGCACTGCTGCATCTGGGTGTGAAGAATATCCATCTGGGACCGACGCTGCCTGCCTTTTTGAGCCCTGAAGTCGTACAGTGGCTAAAGGAGAGCTATGGAATCAGAACAATTCAGGAGGTTGAAAAAGATATGGAGAATTTCGGTATTACGAAACGTGAACCATCCTATGGGGATATGACGATGGCGGAGCTGTTGAAGCTGGATGAGGGGATGGAGGATGTGCTGTATGAAGCAGGCTTCCACTGTCTGGGGTGCCCAAGCTCTCAGTTTGAGTCCTTACGCGATGCCTGTGAGCTGCATGCCCTGAATGTTGATGAGGTGTGCGCAGCCATACGGGAGTACCGTCATGAGTAAGCGGCTGGGAGGAATTCATCAGCTGCTGTATAAGCGCATCTGTTTTCTAAGCGAATGGAATGAAGCCTTGTGCATTGCGTTGCACAGGGAACAGAAGCATCGCTGTCACAGGCTGCAGCTGACGGATCTGATTGATGAAAACAACATTCATGAAAGCCTGCAGGAAATGATGAAAGAGGTACAGCGCGAGCATGCTGTGTTAAGTGAGCATCTTCTACATGAGCAGGGAAAAGAGGCTGCCGCGCAGGTGATTGCAGGCTTTGGACAGCGGCATACAGTGGATGGCGATCTGACACAGCTGCTGAAGCAGATCGAAGCAGTGTTTCTTCATGGAATGCCCTGTGAACGTAACCTGGTCATGGAAGTGCAGGATGATACACATGCACGTATTGTATGGAAGAATGATTCCCAGCTGCAGTATTACCAAAATCCTTCCTTATGGCTGTGGGAGCGGGAACAGCTGCTTCAAAAAATGCTTCCGGCAGATTATGTATATGAGGAGTATGCAAAGGAAGCAGTTTTATATAAAGACGCTGTGTCCCCTACATGGGTGGAACAGCTGGAATATGAGCATGAAATGATTTCACACCTGCTGGCTGCCATGCAGGAATACTCGCTATCCATACTGCGGACAAAGCAGGTGGACAGGAAATGGCTGAAAAACTGTCTTGATTATCTGCAGGACTATGCGGATGTCTTTCATCATCAGAAGGAGGAGGAGCTGGTGTTCAGCCGTTTGAAGCAGGCAAGTCCGCAGGGGAAAATCCTTGTCGAACAGGGAATGGTTGTGGAGCATGATCTCGCAAGATATTACATCCGCTCCATGAAGAAGCTGCTAAAGAAGGATGTCACTGAGAAGGTCTGTGTACGTCTGATCGGTTTCATTCAGGCATATATTGATCTGCTTGAACGTCATATTGAAAAGGAAAACAGTGTGGCGTATCCCTATGTGGTGCGTAAGCTTGCGATGGATGAGATTCAGAAAGCGTTCGATGCATATGGTGAGTATGAGCGAATGGAGGAGTTAAGGGAGTTCTTGAAGCTGTCCTGATGGATGCATAGCTACATCTGATTTCCTGTCATAGAGAAAAAGAAAACCTTTCTACAGGTGTAAGGACACGGGCAATGAAGTTCTTCACAGCGGTGTTGATATCCAGTAGAAAGGCTTTTTTCTATACAGGTGCTTATTCCAGAGAGCCTGACGTATTTGCTTTATGCTTCAGGTACAGCTGCTTTAGCTCCTTCTGATAAAACAGCAGAAGGAAGATGAGGGCCGCAAGACCTCCCCTGAGGAGATAAAGCAGGGCGGTTTTATTGTCATTGTAAAAGATAAACAGTACGGCTCCGCAGGTCATTTGATAGCCTGTTAGGATGAGGGATGCAATCATAAGCGCAATGCTTCCATACCTTATATATGCTTTCATATCGGTTCTCCTATCTAACCTGCCAGTATCGGCGAGTCACTGATTTCTTTATCGAAGGTAAAATTGATGCCGTCCTTTGATTTATAGCGTCCCTTGACAAGAGCATTATTCTTTATATAATCGCCGTCTGTACCCTGAGCGACGATCATATAGGTTATTCCCTTCTCCTGATAAACATATTCCATCTGAACGAATGGCTTGAAGCTGCTGCCCAATATCTCCACCTCATGAGCAGGGATTGTCAGTGTGGTATACGTATTTCCATCATCCTTTGTATAGTATACAAGCGGATTTCCCTGTTCATCCGTTCCGGCGCCGATGTAGGCAGTTTCATCGGAAAGAAAGATAATGTCTCTTTTCTCATTCAATACTTTATCAGACAGCTGCTTCCAGGTTTTTAAATCGCTGCTTTTAAACGTGCTGTAATACTCATGACCGAGTGAACGATCTGTCGCCAGTGTGATATAGCAGCTGTTTTCCGTTTTTGACAGATAAAGCGTATCTCCGCGATAGGTTCTTGAAATAATTCTGCTTTTTTCCCATGTCTTTCCCATATCTTCACTGTATTGCAGGTAGCTACCGGTTTCGTCATAGCAGACAAAGGCAGTAAAGTCCCTGCTTACAATATATCCATGTGCGGGAAGCAGTTCATTGTAGGTACTGTTATTTGTACCTGCGATATCCTCATAGGGTACCGGAACCTCGGTAAAGCTTTTCCCTGCATCATAGGTGACATACAGCTGATTTTGAGAGAATGCATAGGTTTCCTTCCTGTCAGCCATCGCGTAATGCGTGGTTGGCGGTTTGCGCAGGGAAGGGTCTGTCTGGATTTGATACTGTACCGGTGACATTTTGTTTTTTACAGTATATCCATTCAATGTTTTCTCAAGCTGTAATACAACCTGCGCCACATACCAGCCGTTCTCCTGCAAGGCGGCGGTATAGTAGGATGTGACATAAGGGTTATCGCTTGCGGGCCTGAATTCATAATCGAGCTGTACAAAGCCCTCTTCCTTATTTAAGACTTCAATGGTTTTTACTCTTTTATCCCTGATGCGGAATTCAAAGGGGACAAAAGGTCCTTCATATTGCTTGAAAAACTCATCAAACCATTGCTCGGTGACTTCCTTTACGTCCGTGTTTTCCGTTTGTATGCTGCTGCCGATAATCGCTGTGGGATTGTATTGATTCCAGATACCGTACAGTACCATAGCGGATACCCCGCAGGCCATCAGCAGACACAGCAGCGCCAGTCCGATTTTCTTCATGCTATGCACTTCCTTTTTTCATAGTATAGCACAGGTTGACAGTGATAGATACATGAAATATGATATGGCAAAATGCTATGATTTCCGGTTTCTTGAAAATCATACACCTTTGTTGATGTATGCCCTTTTTGATGGCACACCCGTCGGGTATACAGCCATATCCGTTATTTATCAATAAGTGGAAAAGCAGTATGTTTTTCCTACGGTGATTTCCCAAACGGACAAACCTTGCAAACGGCTTTCTCTTTTTATAGAGACATGTCGCCCTGAGCGATGTTTTCGGCTATGCCGAATTGTTACTGTTCACCAGGGAATAAGGAATCAATCATTTTTGTGTTTTACCCTTTTTCCAATCTGTTTTCACAGATATAGAAGATTTCAGCATGTTTCAAGGCGTTATTTCGTATACAGCAGCAATGAAAAAAACTGTTTTCGTTCATAAAACAGTTTTTTTGTTGTTTCATATGTATTATTTTTTAACTTCAAGCTGATTCTTCAGTTCTTGTAAGGTATCACAGGTAAACAACAGATTGGATACAACATTGAGCTGTTCCATTGTCAAAGGACAAAGCCATGTTGAGCAGTCTTCATGGTACTTGCTTTCCATTTGTCGATTCAACAGTAATCTTATACCTTCTCTTTGTCCTTCTTCAATGCCTTGTTTTCGTCCTTCTTCTCGTCCTTGCTCAACACCCTCTTCAAAACTGTCCAAAATAGCTGTTTTTTCACGCTGTTCCTGTATCTGCGTTGCCATCGCTATCGACCAGAGGTCTTCCGCATCATGAAATTTCCTGTACTTTTCCACTAGGTGCCCTTTGGGCATAACCTTCTTCACCAGCCTTTCCTCTGTTTTTAGTATACCATCTTCATCATTGTTTTTAAACAGGTACCCGAAGGGCAGAACCTAACACAATTGTTCAAAGTCATTTAGCTTCTCAAATCCCTTGTGCTTAACGATTGCATTTATCTCCGGCAGATAGATGTAAATCCTCCTCATTAAGCTTCGCTTACTTTCCACTTCACCTTCCTTATTTCTCATCTGATAGGCATCAATCAATTTCCTGGTGTGTTCTGCGTAGGAATCGAGAAAGATGATTTGATAAACAGGAAGAAGCTCGTAATATTTTTCTCCGTTATCAAGCTGATTCGATAACATTCTGGCGCCGTACAGTTCAAAGCGCTTCAACTCTGATTTCTTTGAATAGGTGGTCTGCATTTCGATTCCGTATTCTCTTCCTTTGCTGTCCTTCACACGGATGTCAAATACCATTTTTTTCTTTTTGAGAATAACAGGATCCAGATTGGGATTTAAAACGGTGCTTTCCTTAGGATGGATCCCTGTCACTCGTTCAATAATGGTGTTACGGATAAAAGCCGCGTCTTCATCCTCTGTCCCAAGAGCGAACTTAAAGAAAATATCGTTGTCATAATTAAGTCGTTCTTCCACCTCCTCTTTTTTCATATCTTTGTTTCCTAATATATCTTTTGTAAGCATAGCATTCACTTCCTTTCGTATGCAGTCTTATGCCTTACACTACTACATACGTAATGAAATGGCGAAATTCCTAAAAAAAAGGAGAAATTTCTTTATATATTTAACAAATTTTTTCAAGCGACGTTATCGTCTATGAAAGAACATCTATTCAATACTTTTAACAGGCTGCTACATAAGGATTATAGCGGTATCTCTCTGTCTTGATTGAGGTTCGGTGTGAAACAGGAGAAAACACGTTACATAATTCAATAAATAACAAAGGTAATGAAAGAGATAAAAACGGTTTCACGTATTGAACTAATATCTCCTTTTCCCTGTATCACGGACAAGATGGATTTTCTGCACTGTGCAGTATAGATAACTGAAATCCTTTATTTTATGTATTTTTCCTTGTCTTTGCGGGAAGAATTCTATATAATGATACTGCAAAGGTAATGACAGGAAGAGTAGCTTTTATCCAAGGCGAAGAGAGAGAATGGCTGGTGTAAATTCTCATGAGGAAAAAGCGAACATGGCCCTGGAACCGTTTTTCTGAATAATTAGGAAGAACCGCAGGCCGGCGTTAACGGCAAATGAGGTGTACGTGTATGCGTGCATGAATAAAGGTGGTAACACGAAGCTTTCGTCCTTTGGCGGGGGCTTTTTCTTATATAAGGAGGATATGAATATGTGTAAGGAATGTAAGAACAAAAAACCATACTACATCACAACCGCGATTACCTATACATCGGGAAGACCGCATATCGGTAATACGTATGAAATCATACTGACAGATGCGATCGCAAGATACAAGCGCCAGCAGGGCTACGATGTATTTTTCCAGACAGGTACGGATGAGCATGGACAGAAAATCGAGGAAAAGGCAAAGGAAGCCGGTGTAACGCCGAAGGAATTTGTCGACAAAGTTGCCGGAATTGTGCGCAAAAACTTTGATATGATGAACACATCCTACGATTACTTTGTTCGTACGACGGATGACTATCACGAAAAGCAGGTCCAGAAGATCTTTAAGAAGCTGTATGAACAGGGCGATATTTACAAGAGCACCTATGAGGGCTTATATTGTACGCCGTGTGAATCCTTCTGGACGGAAAGTCAGCTGATTGACGGAAAATGTCCGGATTGCGGGCGTCCTGTGGAAAAAGCAAGTGAGGAAGCATACTTCTTCAATCTTCAGAAATATGCATCGCGTCTGATCAAGCATATTGAAGACCATCCGGAATTTATTCAGCCGGAATCCAGAAAGAATGAGATGATCAACAACTTCCTGAAGCCGGGTCTGCAGGATCTGTGTGTATCCCGTACATCCTTTAAATGGGGGATTCCTGTTGATTTTGACCCGGGACATGTTGTCTATGTCTGGATTGATGCCCTAAGCAACTATATTACATCACTGGGCTTTGACGCTGATGGAAACCATGGGGATCTGTATAGGAAATACTGGCCTGCGGATGTACATATCATCGGTAAGGACATTCTGCGCTTCCATACGATTTACTGGCCAATTATGCTGATGGCACTCGGTGAGCAGCTACCAAAGCAGGTGTTCGGTCATCCATGGCTGCTGGTTGGAGATGGAAAGATGTCCAAATCCAAAGGAAACGCCATCTATGCGGATGAGCTTGTGCATTACTTCGGTGTGGATGCCGTGCGGTATTTCGTACTGCATGAAATGCCGTTTGCACAGGATGGAACGATTACCTGGGATCTGGTTGTGGAGCGTATAAACTCTGATCTGGCCAATGTTCTTGGAAATCTTGTCAACCGTACCATTTCCATGCAGAATAAATACTTCAACGGGGTGATTTCCAATCCGCTGGAGCAGGAGGATATCGACAAGGAGCTGATTGCTCTTGCTCTGGATACACCAAAGCGTGTGGAAAAGAAAATGGAAACCCTGCATGTCGGAGAAGCGATTGATGAAATCTTTACCCTGCTGAAGCGCTGCAACAAGTATATTGATGAAACAACGCCATGGGTGCTTGGCAAGGATGAAGCGAAGAAGGATCGTCTGGCAACTGTTCTGTATAACCTGTTGGAATGTATCCGTTTCTCCGCCGTACTGCTGAGCAGCTATATGCCGGAAACCGCTGATAAAATTCTTGAGGAGCTGAGCACATCCGAGCGTGATGCAGACAGCCTGAAGGAGTTTGGAATGCTGGAATGCGGGCATACAGTGGAAGGAAAGCCGGAAATTCTGTTTGCACGAATTGATGCGAAGGAGTTTATGGAAACACTGGAAGCAGACCGCAAGAAGGAAGAAAAAGCCGCAAAGAAGGCGGATAAAAAAGAAGCGAAGAAAGAAGATGCACCTGTTGAACAAATCGGAATCGAGAATTTTACAAAGGTGGAGCTGAAGGTTGGAACGATTATCTCTGCCGAAAAGCATCCAAAGGCGGACAGGTTATTGGTGGAACAGATTGATCTGGGTGAGGAAACCCGCCAGATTGTCAGTGGTATTGCCGCAAGCTTTTCACCAGAGGATGTTGTCGGAAAGAAGGTCATTGTTGTGACCAATCTGAAGCCGGTCAAGCTGCGTGGTGTAGAGAGTCAGGGCATGATTCTGTGTGCCAGCAATGCGGATGATCTGGATATTGTAACGATTGTTAAGGATCTGCCAAACGGAACGAAGGTGAGCTAATTGCAAACAAAAACGGTACTGCCTGCATTACTGACAGCTATATTCGTATGTCTGATTTCCTGTTTCTTTATCTATTATGGTATCGACAGTGATCAGATCGTGTTGTCGGTGATCGGCGGGGCATTGCTGATTGTTGGGATTTTACGTCTGGTATTGTTTACGAAAGCATATCGTGAGCAAAAAGAGAAATAAGAAAGTATGAAGAAGGATTCCATTTCTGTCATAAGAGATGGGGTCTTTTTTTGTATGCGTACATATGGAGACCGGGATTTTTTTACCGTGATGGAATGGTATTTCTTTCAGAGGGTATGGAATTGCATATCGCTTTGCCGGATTACTGTGAAATGGAGGATGTGTATTTCACTTATAGCTGTCATAAGCAACAGGAATAGCTAAAGCACAAGTCACTTTAATGAAATACCGCAAAATACATTAACGAAAAAGCACAAAGTACATTAATGAATTATCACAAAAGGCCGAAAATATCCTAATTTTAAAAAATCCTCTTTTCTCAAAAGAAGAACTTTTTTGTGTATTATCCGTATAGATAAATTAGACTTGACATACTTAGGAACAACATATCGAAATTTTTAATTTCTTTAATTTCCACTTTTTTCGATAACTCAATACTTAACTCGAAAAATGATGGACAGTCATTCACAGGTTTGAATTGATAATATCTGCATAATGTTCAAAGATATCATTTTTATACAATACCTATTGTAATTTTGTTACTAAAAGCATGTTTGTAACAAGGAGTGATGTGTTGTGGGAGAAAATCTTATGATGAAAATGGAAGAACGGATGAAAAACTCCCCCAAAGGCACTATTTTCACAAACAGTGATTTCTATGATATAAGCAATTCGGATGCAGTTAAAATACCTCTTCACAGACTATACAGCAGTAATAAAATATACCGGCTTATCAGTGGATATTATACTATCCCATACTACAGTAATGTTTTACATGAATATGGATATCCTTCGGCAAATGCTATGGCAGAAAAGCTTGCTGAGAAGTATGCATGGAATATTTGTCCGTCTGGAGTGGTATCCTTCAAAAAGAAGTTTTATCCATGTAATTGGGCACGATATGATTTAGTATTACAAGGCGACTGCAAACTGGTACCGAAGGAAAATGCTATCGCATATATTGGAAAGGATTATAAGGCGATGAGCAATATGATTTATGGTGAATCCATACCCTGTGAAACAATGATGAAAAGGATACAGCAATTCGAGGAGCAATTAAATAAAACGGTGCTAGATCAAATAAAGATGCAAGGCTAATTCATTGTAATCGTTCTTTAAATGTTTCGTTAATCTCTACTTACATATTTATTTTGATGTTGCATAATTCAAAACATCATATAAAAAAGGGTAACCCATTTTTATATGGTGTTCACCCTTTTAAATCTTTATAAGCTGCGTCCCAGCTCGTACGCCTCTTTCGGATAATCAGATTGCTCAATATCCTCTCTGACATACATTCCCAATGCATATACACTGCCGATGCATGTCCACCGCATATAGCGGAAAGCATCTTCAAAGTGGTGCTTTAATGCATCAAATGTCCAGTCCTCCGTATCGCCGCAGGTAGCTAATACGATGGTTTTTTTCTGCTGTTCCCGTAATGCAGTATTGTTCGCATAGAAGCGGTCGAATACGGCTTTGATCTGTGCACTCATTCCAAAATAATACAATGGTGTTACAAATACAACCAGCTCTGCATCCTCAAGCATTGGATTCAGCTTTTCCATTCCATCCTTAAACACGCATCCGTTACCAGTCTTACGGCATGTATCACAGGCAATGCATGGATGGACATCTTCTCTGGCAGCATGAAACACATGGATTTCATGTCCTTTTTCCTGTGCTCCCCGTATAAACTCATCCATCAGTAGTGCAGAAGTGCCTTTCACATGCGGACTTCCGTTGATAACAAGTATGTTCATAATCTGTGCTCCTTTTCCTCTTTATTATGTATGATACCACTTCATGTCCCGAAAGTAAATCGGTCAAAGAATACCCAAATTGGATATTCATCAAAAGATTGTATCTGATCATCCTATGTAACCATTATTGAAACAACAGATATTGTTATATAATGAATATATCGATATAATATAATAACAGTAATTAAACAGATTTCTGCAGTTAAGATGAGTTAAAAAACAAAATAAGAATATGGAATGCAAAGCATTTAATGCAGAGTTTATGAAAACGAAAACGAGGAGAAAAACATGAAAATCATCACGGTATGTGGGAGTTTGAAATTCAGGGACGAGATTATGAAAATCACAGAGGAAATGACATTGCAGGGAAATTGTATGTTAAGTATTGTATATCCGACAAATTCAGATATAGCTGTGTATACAAGAGAAGAAAGGGAGCTGCTTGGTAACATGCATAAGGAAAGGATACGTATCTCCGATGCAATCCTTGTTGTGGATAATGATCATTACATAGGAAGCAGCACACAAGGTGAAATTGAATTCGCAAGAGCTTTAGGAAAAGAAATCATATACTATACGGATATTGTAGGTACGATGTAGTGATTATTTGTTTCTGAAATTTTATTTTTCACAGATTTGTATTTTGCAGGAGGATAGCAAGCAGACAGTCTCTTCATCTTATCCGAAGTGAAATGACATAAGAAACCACATGTTTCGTAAACGTTAAGAAAAAGCATGACAAAACTGTAAGGGAAGGGTAAGGAAATCGTATGGTATGGATAAGTATTCTACGATATACTGTTATTAACAAAAGGAGGCTGAATGCATGACACAAAAAACGATGTCCGTTCTGCTTGCCACTGCCTTTCTGGTTGGTGTTGGATACAAGGCGATGCGCCACGTATTTCCAAAAAGCAGATAATCAGTATACGAATACATAGGGAATCTATGAAAAACCGCAGAAATCATCTGCGGTTTTTCATATACCTGTGTGATATGAAAATCGCTGTAAACATCAATAGCTGCCGGTGCCACTCCATAACCGTCTGACCCATAAACGATTCTCTGGGAAATTTCCTGTAAAAAGGGAAAAATTCCTACTTCTGCCACCTTGGAACGAAACGAACCGGATTGCTTGTGGATGGTAAGCCTTTTACGATACAATAGCGGTGTTAATGAAAACCTTTACATGTAATTGGGAGAATTGGAGGATGTTATGAAACAGAAGATTCAAAAATTTGGAGGGGCCATGTTTACACCGGTGCTGCTGTTTGCCTTTGCCGGAATCATGGTCGGTCTTGCGACGACCTGTATGAATCCGCAGATCATGGGGGATCTGGCGAATCCGGAGTCTATATGGTACAAATTCTGGGCAATGATCAGTGCCGGTGCGAATACGGTATTCAATCAGCTGCCAGTACTGTTCGCTGTTTCCCTGCCGATTGCGCTTGCGAAAAAGCAGAATGCCAGAGCGTGCATGGAAACCTTTGTGATCTATATCACGTTCAACTACTTTGTCAGTGAATTTTTAAACCAGTTCGGTTCTTCACTGGGCTTTGACTTTGCCGCGGAGGTGGGAGGTACCAGTGGACTTGCCATGATCGCCGGTATCAAAACGCTGGATACCGGAATGATTGGAGCTATCCTGATTGCGGGTATTGCCATTTATCTGCACAATAAATTTTATGACAAGGAGCTTCCGGATTATCTCGGTGTCTTCAAGGGGTCTGCCTTTGTTGTCATGATCGGCTTCTTCGTCATGATTCCTGTCGCAATCCTCATTGCACTTGTATGGCCGCATGTTCAATCCGCTTTATTGGGTCTGCAGGGCTTCTTCAAGGCGAGTGGTGCTGCCGGTCTGTTCACATATAATCTGTTACAGAAGCTGCTGCTGCCATTCGGTGTTCATCACTTTATCTATGCACCGGTTCTGTTTGATAACGTCATTGTGGATGGTGGTACGATATCCTACTGGGCACAGCATCTGCCGGATTTCGTCAACTCCTCCAAGCCGCTGATTGAGCTGTATCCACTTGGCGGCTTCTCCAACGGAGAGCTTGCGAAAATCTTTGGTGTCATCGGTGTTGCCCTTGCCTTCTATAAAACGGCACATCCTGAAAAACGGAAGATGGTTGTCGCACTGATGGTGCCAGCTTGTCTGACCGCGATGATGACCGGGATTACTGAGCCGCTGGAATTCACCTTCCTGTTTGTGGCGCCTGTGCTGTACGTTGTCTATTCAGTACTGTCCGCACTGCTTGCGGTGGTCATGCTGCTGTTCGGGGTCATAGGAAACTTCGGTCAGGGTATTCCCAACATCATCTTCCTGAATCTGATACCACTGTTTAAAAATCATGAAATGATGTATGTCTGGATGCTTGTCATCGGTATTGCCTTTACCGCAATTTACTACTTTGTATTCAAATTCATGATTCTGAAATTCAATTATGCAACACCGGGAAGGGAAGCGGTGGATGAAGATACCAAGCTGCTGACAAAGGATGAGTACAAGGCATTAAAGGATGAGAAACAAAGCTTTGGCAGTGACCGTTTTGATGTGAAAGGCATTATAGCTGCCCTTGGCGGTGGAGATAACATTCTGGAAATCAGCAACTGTGCGACACGCCTGCGTCTGCTTGTTAAGGATGAAAAGGCGGTACAGAGCCTGGAAGAGTTTAAGAAATACGGGGCAATCAGCCTTGTGAAAAACGGCACCTCCATTCAGGTCATCATCGGTCTGGATGTACCAAAGGTAAGAGAACAGGCAGAGCTTCTGCTTGGAAGAGAATAACGAGTATAGTTTATTACGACAGCCCTTAACAAAGGCTGATAAAGGAGGATACTGATATGAAGAAATTTTCAATACTGATTGCAGGAGGAGGAAGCACCTATACACCGGGCATCGTTTTGATGCTGCTGAGCCATCTGGACCGCTTTCCACTTCGTTCAATCAAGTTCTATGACAATGATGCAGAGCGTCAGAAAATTGTTGCGGATGCATGCGAGGTCCTGATTCGTGAGCGGAATCCGGAGATCAGCTTTCTGGCAACTATCGATCCGGAAACAGCCTTTACGGATGTAGACTTCGTCATGGCACATATTCGTGCGGGAAAATATGCCATGCGGGAGCTGGATGAGAAAATACCGATGAAATATAATGTCGTCGGACAGGAAACCTGTGGACCTGGAGGAATTGCTTACGGTATGCGTTCCATCGGTGCGATGCTGGAGCTGGTTGACTATATGGAGAAATATTCACCGCAGGCATGGATGCTGAACTATTCCAATCCTGCTGCAATCGTAGCGGAGGCGACAAGAAAGCTGCGCCCGGATTCTCGTATTCTCAATATCTGTGATATGCCAATCGGCATTGAACGTCATATGGCGGAAATCCTGCATCTGGATTCCAGAAAGGATATGGACATCTCCTATTACGGACTGAACCATTTCGGATGGTGGACGAGTATTAAGGATCATGCGGGAAATGATCTGATGCCTGCGTTAAAGGAACATATCAAAGAAAAGGGATACTGTGTGGAAGCACAGATGTATCAGCACACGGATGACAGCTGGACGGATACCTTCCAAAAGGCAAGGGATGTCTATGCACTGGATCCGGATACCCTGCCGAACACCTACCTGAAATATTACTTCTATCCGGATTATGTAGTGGAACATACCGATCCTGCCTATACCCGTGCCAATCAGGTCATGGACGGTCGTGAGAAATTTGTATTCGGAGAATGCCGCAAGATCGCAGAGGCACAGAGCAGTGAGGGAGCGGATCTGCATATTGATGAGCATGCATCCTATATTGTCGATCTGGCATGTGCACTGGCATACAATACGAAGGAAAAAATGCTGCTGATTGTGGAAAACAACGGTGCTGTACAAAACTTTGACCCGACTGCAATGGTTGAGGTGCCTTGTCTGGTGGGAAGCGATGGACCGCAGGCGCTGTGCATCGGGGATATTCCACGGTTCCAGAAGGGATTGATGGAACAGCAGGTCGCTGTGGAAAAGCTGGTTGTGGAAGCATGGGCGGAACAGAGCTATCAGAAGCTGTGGCAGGCACTGACGCTGAGCCGCATGGTACCAAGTGCAAGCGTCGCAAAAGCGATTCTGGATGATCTGATCGAGGCGAATAAGGATTACTGGCCGGAATTAAAATAAGAATCTGAAACTTATGTTATAGATTATAGAAGAGAACACCCGTGGTTGCATACGCTTATGCATACGGGTGTTTTTTGCTGTAACTGCGTGGGAATGCTGTGATCTTTTTCAGAATTGCTGGTTTATGATGGAATTCATGATATAATCGTAGAGAATGAGGTGAAGGATCATGAAACTTGCAGAGCTAGTCAATCAGCATTATAAGGAGCTGTCCTCCAATGACCTGTACATTTGGGACTATATACAGGCGCATCGAAAGGAATGTCAGAATCTGTCTATCGTTGAGCTTGCACAGCGCTGCCATGTTTCCAAAACGACGATCCTGCGCTTTGCCCAGAAGCTGTCGCTGAAGGGATACAGTGAATTGAAGGTATATCTGAGCTGGGAAAACCGGCCATCCGGGGATATGGTGATTGATGAGCATCTGATTGAGCATGTATGTGATACAAGCAAATATGCCATTGATGAGCTGCGGGAGCGTGATTTCACGGATATCTGTGAAATGCTGTATCACTCCGGACGCATATTCGTATATGGAACAGGAGCCTTGCAGGATTCTGTGGCAAGGGAGCTGCAGCGTATGTTTTTATATTGCGGAGAATTTGTCTATGTTCTATCCGGTGAAAAGGAAACGGAAATGGTTCTGCCCTTCTTGAACCGTGATGATGTTGTGATTCTGATTTCCCTGCGCGGAGAAGGGGAGCTGATCAATGAGTTTGCTTCTCAGCTTCGTCTAAGAAGCATCAAAACGATATCCATGACGCGACTGAAAAATAATGAGCTCGCTCATAAATGCACGAAAAGCATCTATATCACAACCTCACAGGTGATGATTGGCAATCATATACTTCATGAGGCGGCAAATCTGTATTTTGTATTGGCAGAGCTGTTGTTTCTGCGCTATTCCCAATATAAACAGAAGCAGGATGGTATAGGAATACGATAACCGCAAACATGGCGGTTTTTTCTTTGAAAACTCTTGCGGGTGACGCAGGGGAATAGCCTACAATAGGGGAAGAGGTGAAGAATATGTATCAGATTCATGAGGTGTGCGAACGCTGTCATTTAAGCAGAAAAGCGATTCGTCTGTATGAGGAAAAAGGACTCCTGCATCCGGAAAGGATACAGGGAAATCGAATGTATAATAAAGAAGATGTAGTGCGGCTGCAATGTATCAGCTATTATCGTGGACTTGGGTTTTCTCTGGAACAGATTCAGCAGCTGTTGCATGGCAGCAGTGAAAAATGTTTGAAGGAGCTGCTTATGACACATAAAAAGCAGCTGAATCAAAAGCTGGAGGAAAAGCAGGAACAGCTGAGGGCTGTAAACAATGTTATACATGCGATCCGGCAGCATGAGGAATTTGATATCACTGCAGCGGTATCGGATGAACAGCATGACGATGATTGTATGGAGGGGATGCTGATCTGGAAGTGGAATTCCATCTATCAGATTTATAACTATCGATGCAGCAGAAAGACCTATCAGCATGCGGTTATTTCCACACGGCTGTTTTGTGCGATTCTTGTAATTGTACTGGTGTTTGCATGGCTGGAGAAGGGAGGAATTCTGTAATGATTACCATACGTGAGCTTGCGGATTCCTGCAATATCAGTGTACGGACACTACAGTATTATGATCAGATTGATCTTTTGAAGCCCAGCGGTTATCAGGGCGCATTCGTGTGTATGATGAAGCAGCAAAGAAAAAACTGAAATGTATCCTTGCATGGAAGGTACTGGGCCTAAGTCTAGAGGAAATCACAAAGCTTCAGCAGGGAGTCATGGATCGGGAACAGCTGTTGATTCTGCTGGAACAGAAAAAGGAACAGCTTATGATATCCAAGGATGCTTTACTTAAAAATCAGATGCAGGTGGATGACATATTGTTTCATATCCGGCAGTCTAAGGAGTGGAATCCCGGCGACTATACGGAAATTTTATCACTGCAAACTACAGATCATCCGTATTCACTGACAACACATCTGGTTGCGCTGCTGCGTAATATGACGCTGCTCAAGGTGATCATTTTGATATTTTACATATTGGATGCCCTCTGTATTGCTGCACTTATCGCAGAATGTGCAACCCTTCTATTCCCATAGGGCAATAAATCATAATTCAGATGCTTTGATAGAAAGATATGGAAAGCGGCAATGGGCTTATTCATATTCAAATTCAGAACGATTTCGTATTCATGCAGAGGCTAAGCTGAATACGAAGATAATCTTATACATCCGTCGTTTCCCTACCGGGTAAACTGTTGTATAATAGTGATATTGATCATACAAGGAGACGAAGGATATGTCACAGAAAAAAATTACCTATATCAAGCTGCTGCATCAGCTGGAAAAAAAGATGAAGACCAAACGCCTTGAGGGCAAGGTCGCTATACAAAGAAAAGAATTTGAAATTCTGTTGTCCGGAATACCTTCAATTTTAAACGGATACGATCTGGTAACGCTTGAGGTAGGTGAAAACATCAACCGTGAGGCATTGCGAAAGCATCTGAAGGAACAGTTTGAAATCACCGATAAAGAGAGTGCAATCAGGGCAATCAAAGCCTTTTTGAATGATAATGTGCAATGGCAGTACGAGCAGTTTCTGGGCTTCTGGAGGGATGAGCCTCAGTTCGATTTGGAAGAGCTGGATGAAAAAGCAAGGCTGTTCTTTGAGGGCTGCAAAACCTTTGCGAAGCAGTTTTACCCGTTCCTGAAGGAACAGGGCTTTGCCGGCTTTGATTATGGAGAATGTGTCCGCATGATACGGGAATGCTATGCAGTGGACATTCTGGATCGGGAAACGGCGGACATGATGCTGCAGGATATCGGAACCCGTGCATTCCGGCAGTTTGACAGCTGGGAGGAATATGCGCTCAGTTATCTGTGCGGAGGGTGTTATTTCATGTTCCGCAGCTCCGGGATGAACAACGATTATGGAAGTATGATGTTTCAAAATGAGCTGCAGGCGATTGAAAAGCTGTTTTTTGAAAATCGTACCAATGTATGGAACCGCTATTCCTGGCTGGAGGGAAAGAAGTATTTCCCGGGCATTAAAGAAGGGAAAAAGCTGATTGACAGCACGTTGGGCTGCTTTGTGACGGATCGTGTCAGCATAGATCAGGATGCCATCTGTTATATGGTACGCGAGGAGCCCTCCAAAGACAATCCGGACAGCGGCTGGAGAATCTTCGCCGGAGATGAAACACAGGAGTATATTGATGATATTGAACATACGCAGGTTTTCGCTTTAAATACCATATGCAATTATGATCCTGAAATCATCCCGTTTCTTGACGAGCCGATTGGTACGGTGATTGTGCGCAATCGGGAAGGAAAGCTTGAAAAAGAGGAAAAGCAGAATAAATAACAGCTGTTTTTATGGAAATTCACACTCTGTTTACTGTATATCCGCTATACAGCTTATACCGAACGTAAGGTTTGGACATGATCTGAATTCAGATTGTCCGGACCTTTTTCTTCATATTCATTTGGTCCTATGGTAACCGGTATAGTCATAAATAGTTTGAGAAAACAGATATCCGATATAGTTGTTATTGACAGAATACGAATACCATGATAGTGTATTGCTGTAGTTAGTACACTAATACACTGGAGGTGCAATTGATGTTTGTAATTGACACGCAAAGCAAACTTCCGATATTTGAACAGCTGAAAAAGCAAATACTGGAGTTTATCACAATTGGTATTCTGTCACCAAACGACAAACTTCCCTCTGTCCGTGCCATGGCTTCACAGATTGGTGTAAACCCCAACACGGTTGCCAAAGCCTATCAGGAGCTGGAGGAGCATGGATATATTTATTCGGAGAAAGGAAAGGGATGCTTTGTGGCAGACAATGAATCCGATAAGCTGATACAGGAAGAAAAGCTGAAGGACTTTAAGGGAACAGTTCTTGATATGAAGCAGCATCATATCGAAAAGGAAGCGCTCTATAAAGTGGTGGATTCCGTATATGAGGAGGGAAAGGATCATGCTTAAAATCAGGTCACTGACAAAGAAATTTAAAGAAAAGACCGTGCTGATGGATGTAAACCTGGATATTCACAGCGGCAGTGTTTTTGGTCTGATCGGTCCCAATGGTTCAGGTAAATCCACACTTCTGAAAATCATGGCCGGTATTATGAAGCCGGATCTGGGATGTATCTGTATTGATGATGAAAGGGTATTTGATAATCCCAAAGTGAAACGTGATATTCTGTTGATCAGTGATGATCCGTTTTATTTCTTTAATGCCACGTTAAAGGATATGAAGGAATTTTACCGTGTATGGTATCCAAATCTCAATGATGAAATCTACGAGAAATATCGTGCTATCTTTAAGCTGGATGAAAATAAGACACTGAAGAATTTCTCCAAGGGTATGAAGCGTCAGTCCTTTATCGTTCTGGCACTTGCAATTTCACCAAAATATCTGTTTCTTGACGAGGCATTTGACGGTCTGGATCCGGTGATGCGGCTGACCTTTAAACGGGCAATCAGTAAAATGATCGAGGAAAAGGAAATGACTGTAATCATATCCAGTCATAATCTGCGTGAGCTGGAGGATATTTGCGATACATTCGGTATCTTGGAGGATAATACGATTCGAACTGCCGGCTATGTGGATGAAACGAAGGAAAATATCCACAAGATTCAGCTTGCGTTTAAAGAAGAAAAACGTGAAGATGATTTTAAGGCACTGGATTTGCTGTCGATGCATGTGCAGTCGCGTGTAGTGAATCTGGTTGTTAAGGGAGATATTGAAAAAATTAAAAATTATTTGAATACGATGGACCCTCTGATGATGGAAGTGCTGAATGTCAATCTGGAGGAGGTCTTCATCTATGAAATGGAAAAGAAGGGGTATGGTGTTTATGATGAATGATTTTAAGGCCTATCTGCGCTATTATGTAAACAGCAATAAACGGCTGTTGATACTGGTTTTTATCATTCTGTTTCTGATAATGCCATTCTTTACCTTTAATTATATGGGACTGCCGCGCGACCCGTATTCACTGGATACCTTCTATATGGGCTTCATTGCTCTGGGAGCGGCAACCTGTGCTGGAGGCTGTATCCTGTCATATTTGTTACCAATATATAATTTTCGCTATTTGTATAAGAAAAGAAGTCATGAGATGTACTTCTCTTTACCGATACAAAGAAAGCATCTGTTTCTATACAACTATATCAGCGGGCTGCTTGTCGTACTGGTCCCGTTGCTGATGAACTATCTTCTGGGCTACTTTATAATGCTGGGGCTCGGATATCGGGAGAGACCGCTCTATATGCTGATACCGTTAATCTTCTTTCTCGGTTTATCCATCCTGCTTTTGATTCAGTATTCCATTTTCACCTTTTTAAGCGTGAAATGCAACAATCTGATTGACAGTATTCTTGTCAACGGTGCTTACGTTGTCATGCCGTTTATTGTCATGCTTTCCGCGACGATTTTCTTTAGTAATCAGATAACGACAATTCTTGGAGATATCGGCGCATCACCAAGTGAATTTATCAATATGGGAATGATCCAGATGCTGCTTTCCATGCCGAGCACAATTTATGCCTTTCTATTTAATATGATAGCTTCCATGGCGTCGGAAATGCATAGAATTGATACTCTGATAAACGCATTTAACTGGCTGTACTTTCTATATTGGGGAGTCATCGGTGTGCTATGCTTCTGGTTTGGCTGGAAATCCTTTGTGGATAGAAAGCCTGAGGATGCAGAGCAGCGAACTGTTACCTTATTCGGATACCCGGTGATTATCACGGTTATCACCTTCTGTATGGTTTTATTCGTCATGAATATCAATGGCGGTGTCGTTGTTCCCAGCCTGATTATACTGGTTGCATATTTTTGTATGATATTCTTCTCCAATCGAAAGATACAGATAAAAAAGCTTCACGTAATCGTATTTGCATTGCTTTATATCGGAACTTTCGGCTTTAGCTATATGTATACGCAGACAAAAGGGCTGGGGATGGTAAAGGAATTTCCATCGCTGACAGATATGAAGCGTGTAAATATTGATGTGAATTCATCTTCTATTGAAAATGATTCCGCTATGCAGTTCTATGATGCGAAGAATAAAGAATATTATGATGGATATGGTACTTCTGTTCAGGATGAGGAATCCATGAAAGATCTGCTGGATGTGCAAAAGGAAGTCAGTACTAGGAGTGTGAAGGAGTACTTTTATGATAATGCGTTTTATATCAGCATTTCCTATATCAAGCAGGATAACTTTCAGGTTTCTCGAAACTATACACTAAAAATGAATAAAAAGAATAAGGACTATCTACAAAAGCTGATGGAAGAGCTGAAGCATACGGAAAAATTCTCTGTTATGCAGCATTGAGAAATGAGCTGAAAGTAAGAAAATCTTTCTTGTTGTTCATAGAAAGTATGAAGAAAAAAAGTCATTCTTTTACCACAAAAGGAAGGCTTTGCTGTTGGATGAAAGGGGTTCTATTGCATAATAGAGTACACAATTCGCAAGGGGATTGCGATACCTCTTATAGTAAGCAAAAGGCTCTCAGCACTTATGTGTGCAGAGAGCCTTTTTGCGTTGTACATCTAAAACAGTAACACACAATGTATGTATGGAGAGGTGTTAAAAGGCGTTGCTTACAAATGACAGCTTATATCGTCGTGTCGGACTTGCTTATTCGTTTTTTTACAGACTCGAAGGTATCACATTCCAGAACCAATGTGGATACTATATGCATTTGTTCCTCAGTTAATGCCTGTAGCCACATTGCGCAATCCTCATGAAACTTGATTTGCATCTGTCTGTGTAAGAGCTGCCTCTCTCCTTCCAGCTTACCTTCTATCTTTCCTTCCATTTTTCCGGCAGCTTTTCCCTCTTCAAAGCTGTCACGCAAGCCGTTGCGGTAACGTGCTTCTCCCATTTGAATCGCCATTGCGGTTGACCACAGCTCATCATCCTTCCGCATTTCCTCGTACTTGTCCATGAATACCTTCACCAGCCTTTCCTTTGACTTCAGTATATCATTTTTTTCATTATTTTCAAACAGGTATACCAGCTGTTCAAAGTCATTCAGCCTCTGCATTTCCTTCTCCTTTACGATGTCATTAATTGCCGGCATATGAACAAAGGTGCGAAGGATGAGTGGATAGTAGCTTTCATTCTCTCCCTGCTCATTGCGCATCTGATACTGATTGATCAGATTTCTGTTGTTCCATGCATACTCATCAATGAAGATAATTTGATAAACCGGCTTTAATTGATCATAAAACTCACCGCTTTTCAGCTGATTGTTCAACGCTCTGGCACCGTAAAATTCAAAGCGCATCATTTCCGCTATTCCCCTACAGGTCGTCTGCATCTCGATATTGAAATGACGATTTTGTTCATCCTTTACATGCACATCCAGAATGATGCGCTTCTTTCCGATGATGCCCGGATCCAGATTCGGATTGAGGACGGTGCTTTCCTTTACCTTGATTCCGGTAACACGTTCAATGATGGTGTTGCGGGCGTACACAGAGCCTTCATCCTCACGGGAAAGGGCGTACTTAAAAAATAGATCGTTACTGTAGTTGAGTTGATTCCTTGCATTTGACATTTATATGTCCTCCATTCTGTAAGGGTTCCTTACTCCCTTCTATACGTATGGAATCTGTCAAATTCCTAAAAAATCCACGAATGATTGATAAAATTTGTTATTTTTCACGTTAAAAGGAATTTAACTATACTGGCATTGCTTTTAAAGGATTTCCTTAGCAATATGCAATACGATTTTTTATTTTCAAACAGTAAATGAAAATCATCTGATGGTCCTGCGATTCGCAATGTCTCACACGAAATATTTCATGTATTTCTTATGTGAATTTACTAAAAACCTATTGCTTTCGCAGAAACTTATTGCTATAATTGTATAGCACTTACTTTAAACCCACCTGAGGTTTAAGGCGGAAGGAGAGTTAAAATGAAAAAAGGAATTCATCCAGAGTACCACCGTATTATGGTAAAATGTACTTCTTGTGGAGCTGAATTTGAAACTGGTTCAACCAGCAAAGAGCTGCGTGTTGATACTTGTTCAAACTGCCATCCTTTCTATACAGGACGTCAGAGATTCGCTGCTGCACAGGGACGTATTGAAAAATTCAACAAAAAATACGGACTTAAATAACAACTACAGTGGAAAAGGGGCATATGCCTCTTTTCTTTTATCTAAAAAGCAGGCAGAATACCCCCACCTCAGTGGTCGATGAACAGGTGGGGGATACTCTGTATACCCTGCGGGCGTGAATGCAGCCATATTTCTATTCATCCTTGTTTTCTTTCTATTTTTCACGAATCGTTTCTTAAATTTTTCTCGCGTTCGTGGTATAATGATGTCAACAAAAGGAGGTTTTCCTTCATGAAATCATATCGCACATATTCTAGTATCCTATCTGCTAATCACCCGCAAAACCCCCGGCTTTTCTGCTCTTACACATCGTGCTAAAAATCTGTACAACGTTGCTTCGTTCTATATAAGAAATGCGTACAGTGCTTCCATCAAATCAAATGAGGATCGCTTTCCACATGAGATACAGGTCCTGGAAGAACTCAATGGTGTCGTTGATGAATTGAATGTCATACGTCAAAAGCATCATAGCACACCATTCCACATCATTGATCATGAACATCGCTTTGTTTCCATGCAGCATCTGGATGGTTTTTTTAAATTGCGTGACCAGATCGATTACCGTGCTCTTCCTGCGCAAGCAAATCAGAACGTATTGCATATGCTGTATTGTGACTGGAAAAGCTTTTTTGCTGCTTTAGCGGATTACAAAGCACATCCAGACAAATATGAAGCAATCCCTCATATCCCTCGATATGCAGATAAAGACGGTTATAAACCCTTGATCTTTACCAATCAAATATGCAAACTGAGAAAAGACAAACATGGTTGGTATGTAAAGTTTCCTAAGGCAATGCTGCAGGCAGGGTGTGTACGTGACCGATATGATCTTGGTAAGATGGACCTGCATGAACAGAAGCTGAAGGAAGTACGTCTGATTCCCAATGGAGATACTATCAAGCTTGAAATCGTATGCGAGATAGAAATCAAGGAACCGACAATTACAATCCATGAGGCAACCAGAGTAGCCGGTATAGATATTGGTGTCGATAATCTGACAGCAATTGCGTTTACGAGTGGGCACCACCCTGTGCTGATAAAAGGAAATGAAATAAAGGCAGTCAATCAATTCTATAACAAACAGATTGCACATTATCGCTCACTGCTAAGAACTGGAAAGAAGGATAGCAAAGGGATCCATCAAACAAAACGAATGAAACGTATCAGCGAAAAGCGAAATCGACGTGTAAAGGATATCCTGCACAAAGCATCAAGAAAAATAATAGATCTATGTGTGGAGGAAGGAATCGAAGTTATCGTCGTAGGAAATAATGCGGGTTGGAAGAAGCGTATCCATATGGGGAAGAAGAACAATCAGACATTTGTGCAGATACCGTTTCATACGCTGATCGAAATGATCAAATATAAAGGAGAAGCGGCAGGAATCAGAGTCGTAGTCTGTGAAGAAGCAATACAATCGAAGGCTAGTTCCATTGACGAGGATCAAATACCAGTCTATGGAAATGATGTAACGCATACCTTCACAGGGAAAAGAATCAAGCGAGGATTGTACAGAAGTAAAAACGGCATTCTAATGAATGCCGATATCAATGGAGCAAGCAATATCATACGAAAAGTATATCCATGTATGCCAAAGCGAGAGCGATGGAGTAGAGGTACTGTGAACGTACCAGTTACGTGTATCTGAACACGCACAAAATGTTTTGATGAATGCGCAGGCATCCATTAGAAGCCGCTTGCTCTATAGCTGGCGGTAGTTCACAGGTATTATATTTTCTGAATTACAGGAAGTGGATAAAGGTTTACCTAAAAGCTGAGATATAGGATGAAAGAAAATGAAAGTTAAGTAACAGATGTAAATTGCACATACCGGAATCACTTTATGATATAATACAAATCGTAATGTTAGTGAGGAGTGTCGTTATGTATCAGCAGTATAAGGAAGGATGGCTGGAGGTAATATCCGGCTGTATGTTTGCAGGAAAGACAGAGGAGCTGATTCGCCGGATCAAGGTACTGGAATATGCGAAAAAGAAAATCGCCGTATTTAAACCGAAAATCGACGATCGCTACAGTGAGGAATGTGTTGTATCGCATTGCGGAAGCACGGCAAAAAGCTTTGTGATAAACCGTGCACATGAGATTTTTGATTACATAGATGACAGCTATGATGTAATTGCAATCGATGAGGTACAGTTTTTCGATGCAGAGATTGTAGAGATATGCGATTATTTTGCAGATCATGGAAAGCGTGTCATGGTTGCCGGGCTGGACATGGATTTTCGCGGGGAGCCGTTCAGTGTCATGCCGCAGCTGTTTACACATGCGGAATTCGTTACAAAACTGACAGCGGTGTGTACAATATGCGGAGCACCTGCCACAAGAAGCCAGCGGCTGATTGACGGCAGAGCCGCCCGCTACGATGATCCAATCATTCTGGTGGGAGCAAGTGAGCAGTACGAGGCAAGATGCCGTCATTGCCATGAGGTGCCGGGGAAGCCTTTGATCCATAAATAAACAGAGATTTACTTAAAGCAGATACGTCGAATCGGATATATCTGCTTTTTTTAATATCCTCATAAGGTATGGGCTAATGCGTGGCTCTTTTATGTTTCACACGCATGTCCTATTGCTTTTATCTATTCAGAATATAGACTTCCTGTAAATTTCCAATTAAAAGCTATGTGCCGGCATTTCATCATTGCCGGTGAATGTACTTTCGTACTTGCTGGTATCTCATTCAAAGAGAATCGTTTTATTTTTTGCACAACGTGAATGCTCATCATAGTGATGTGCAAATGTATATCCAAACATAGTACCTAACAATTCTTGTGAAAACGGTTTCTATAAAATATACTTATTTTGTAAGGAAGAGCTTGCGCGCAAATATGATTTTCCTTTAACAAAAGGAGGTTTGATAAGATGAATGATACATTGATCTGTGATGAGCTTTGTGAACTTGATTTAGATGTGAGAAGTACAGATGAGTTTTTTGAAGTCATGAGCAAAAAGGCTAAGGATCTGGGCTATGTAACAGAACAATTTCTATCAGCCATAAAAAAACGGGAACAGGATTATCCTACCGCATTGCCGGTAAAGCCTTATCCGGTTGCAATACCGCATTCCGATCCCATCAACATCGTGAAGCAGTTTATTGCACCTGTTCGTTTGAAAAATGCAATCAGCTGGTGTGAAATGGCGAACAATGACAGCATCCTTTCGGTACAAATTGTGTTTCTTCTGGGCTTTAAAAGAGAAGAGGGACATGTGGAAATTCTACAGCTGCTGCTGCAGAACTTTCAGAACGAGGACACGATGGAAAGCTTGCTGAAGGCCGCAACAAAGGAAGAATTTCTGGAAATAGTGAAGCAAATGGAAGGACTCTAATGAAAAAAGTAATCGTTGCTTGTGGGAATGGGGTTGCAACCTCTCAAACAGTGGCTTTTCGTATCAATCGCATGCTGGAAAAAGAGAATATCACCAATGTCAGGGTGGAGGCAGTGAACCTGCGCTCTTTACAAAGAGAGCTTCATGGAGCTCTTGCCTATATCGATATTACAAATAGTCATATGGATTATGGAATTCCTACTGTTAACGGACTTGCTTTTCTCTCAGGAGAGCATAAAGAAGAAGCGTTTCAAGAACTTATCAAAATCATAAAAAACAGGTAGAAGGAGAACATTATGAAAAAAGTAATCGTGGCTTGCGGAAGCGGAGTAGCTACAAGTCAAACAGTGGCATCAAAGGTAAATCGTTTGCTGAAGGAAAAAAACGTTGATGCAAAGGTAGATGCCGTAGATTTAAAATCGGTAGACCGTTACCTTGTAGATGCTGCAGCATATATCACAATAACAAAGGTCACAAAGGAATACCCAATCCCTGTAATCAACGGAATCGCATTTTTGACAGGCATGAATCAGGATGCGGAACTGAGTAAATTGATTGAGGCAATAAACAACGGAAAATAGAACTTTGAAGGAAGAGAAAGAAGGGAAATATAATGGAAATTTTATCAGATGTTGTTAATTATCTATTAAGCTTAGGCGCAGCAATCTTTGTTCCTATTATCATTATCATTGCCGGTTTGATTGTTAGAATGAAATTGAAGGATGCAATATCCGCAGGTATTACACTCGGGGTAGCGTTTACCGGGATGACGATGCTGATCAATTTTATGACGGGGGCAATTTCACCGGCTGCGGAAGCGATGCTGAAAAATACAGGGATATCTCTGCCAATCGTAGATGGTGGCTGGACCACAATGTCAACCATTTCTTGGTCCTGGCCATATGCGTTCCTAATGTTTCCACTCATGATTGTCATCAATATAATCATGCTGGTTATTAAAAAAACAAATACATTCAATGCGGACTTATGGAATGTCTGGGGTAAAATTTTTACAGCGGTTGGCGTTGTGGCAATTACCGGCAGCGTACCGCTGGCATTTCTGGTAGCCGCCATACAGATTGTATTTGAATTAAAAACAGCGGATGTGCACCAGCGCAGAATTGAAGAATTATCCGGTATTCCAGGCGTAACCTGTACACATAAGATGGTCCTGTTTGGAGCGTTGATGTATCCGATTGACTGCCTGTTGAAAAAGATACCTGCATTTAACAAAAAATTTGATGCGGCTGCATTAAAGGATAAAGTTGGTATCTTTGCTGAGAATCATGTATTGGGGTTTGTTCTGGGCGTTATCTTCGGTTTGCTTGCTCAATATCCTGTCGCAGAAACACTGACGCTTGCTATTCAGTGTGCCGCAGCCTTAACACTGTTCCCGGTCATCACAAAATATTTTATGCAGGCGCTGTCACCAATCAGTGAAGCGGTATCTGACTTTATGAATAAAAAATTCAAGGGAAGAACACTGCTTGTCGGTCTTGACTGGCCTTTCCTTGGCGGTTCCAATGAAATATGGCTGGCAGTCATCTGGTCTGTTCCGGTAACCTTGATCTGTGCAATGCTTTTACCGGGTAATGCGATACTGCCGTTTGCAGGAATCATCAATATAGCACTTGCTGTTCCTGCTTATCTTGTAACAAAGGGAAATCTTCCGAGAATGCTTATTTTATGCACACTTGGAGTTCCTGCGTTCCTGTGGGTAGGTACTGCATTTGCTCCCTTTATCACAGACCTTGCAAACACAACCGGTGCGGTAGCATTGAAGGCCGGCGAAATGATTTCCAATTCCTCGATTGACGGGCCGGTATTCACGTATGCAATTTCACAGGTATTTGATGTGATCAACGGCAACTGGATTCCGATTATCGTATTGTTTGTATGGGTTACCTGCTATGCATTCTACTACCGCGCATTAAGCAAAGAAAACAAGCTTGCCGAGGCGAAGGATGGTAATGCAAAAGCAGCAGGTGAGTAGGCATGTCTTTTACTAATAAAGAAGGTAAGCTTATCGTATTGAATATCATAGATACAATACAAAAGCATAAGGATTACCTAAGTGAAATAGATGGTGCAATCGGTGATGGCGATCATGGTATCAATATGAATAAAGGAGTAACGATCGCAAAGTCACAGGTGGAAAAAAACGAGACATTAAGTGAAGCGCTGTGCACGCTTTCCTGTGTGCTTATGGAAAAAATAGGAGGATCCATGGGGCCTCTCTACGGTTCAATTTTTATGGGAATGCAGGCCGCATTGGGAAATGCAGAATACATTAACGGTGCAATCATTGAAAAGATGCTGAAGCAGGCCTATGACAATATTCAGATGATCTCACCGGCTAAGCCAGGAGATAAAACATTGGTAGATGTCCTTGCTCCTGCTGTTTCAGCGTATGCATCAGTCTTTGAAAAAACACAGGATACATGCGCTGCTCTTACAGCCTGCTCACAGGCTGCAGAAGAGGGGATGCAGGCGACCTGTGATATGCAGGCTAAATTAGGCAGAGCATCACGTCTGAAAGAAAAATCAATCGGTCATCAGGATGCAGGGGCAACCTCCTGCTGCCTGATTCTGCAGACATTCTGCTCAACGATAATAGCGTTGGAAAAAGCTTCACGAAAGGAGACTGGAGATGCAGCGATTTGTTAACGATCCGGACATGATTGTAGATGATATGTTAAAGGGGTATGTGAAATGTCATAAGGATATCCTTCATATCAGTGAAAAGAACGATCATGTAGTTGTGAAAAACCGGCAAAGGAAGCATAAGGTAGGAATCGTAAGTGGAGGGGGAAGCGGTCATGAGCCATGTTTTCTTGGTTATGTCGGCGAACACATGCTGGATGCTGTAGCAGTAGGAGAAGTATTTTCTTCTCCCCCTGCCACTGCGTTTCATCAGGCATTTTTAGAGGCTGATACCGGTGCAGGCGTTGCCTGTCTGTTTGGCAATTATGCCGGCGATAATATGAATGTGAAAATGGCAGTACAAATGGCGGCAATGCAGCAGGTAAATGTACGCTATGTTACGGCCAATGATGATATTGCAAGCGCACCGTTGGATGAAAAAGAGAAGCGTCATGGAATTGCAGGAAGTCTGTTCATGTGGAAAATCGGGTGTGCAAAGGCAGAGCTTGGCGGTACGCTGGATGAAGTGATCGATGCAGCACAGGCTGCTGTAAATGAAACCAGAAGCTTGTGTGTAGGGCTGACCCCCTGCTCAATACCTGCTGTCGGTCATGCTAATTTTGAGATTCAGGAAGGTACCATGGAATATGGTATCGGACATCATGGTGAGCCCGGGCTGATTGTAGAATCATTGAAAAGCGCAATAGAAATCGCCGCGGTACTCTGTGAGAAAATAGAAGCAGATTTAAAGCTGAAGCATGGAGAAGAAATATCTGTCATCGTATCCGGGCTGGGCGGAACGCCAATTATGGAGCTTTATGTTCTTTATGATGAGATAGAGAATTATTTTACAGAACGCGATATTTCAGTCTATCGCTCCTTTGTAGGTGATTATGTAACCTCGTTGGAGATGAGTGGAGCTGCGCTGACGGTGATGCGTATGAAGGAAGAATTTAAAGAATTGCTGGATTTTCCTGTTGATACACCGGCAATCACTATAAAATGAAATTTGAGAAAGCTGTGCGGATCAGTAGAGGATGATGCTGCCCTGCTGATCACGTTATTTATAAGGAGGAATCGCAATGTCGTTGGATGAAAGAGGCTTGAATATTTTAAAACTGCTTGTAAATAATCCGACGATCAGTGGTTCTCAACTGGAAAAAGAAGCAGGATTGTCACGAAAACAGCTTAGTTATTCTTTAGCGAAGATAAATTTTTATCTGAAGGAAAATGGATTTGAAGAAATCGGAAGAATGCGGACGGGGAAATTTATCATACCCCATAATGTTATCAATTCCTATAAAACAAATCAGTTCACCTTTGATGAAGGTGCGTATGTATTTATAGAAAAAGAGCGTCTTTACTTGATTGCCCTGATTCTCTTGCAGCATAAAGAGGAGCTCAGTATTAACCATTTCACCTCGATCCTGAGGATTAGCAAGAATACGGTTTTGAATGATTTGAAAAAACTGCAGACGGTGATTTTACAGGAATTCGATTTGAAGCTATGGTATGATCGTTCCAAGGGATATTATCTGGTTGGCAAGGAATATGAAAAGCGTACGTTGATGATTCGCATGATTCAAAGCATCCTGCCGTTGCTGAGCGGAGAATCTATTCTGCTTTCCATACTTGAAATTGATGAGGAACGGATCCGGATGCTTTGTGCCGATGTAGAGGAAGTAGAAAAAACCTTGAAAGTACGTTATACCGATGAACGGATACGGGAGATTCCCTTTATCCTATATTTCATTCTTATTCGAATCGAGGCTCAGAAATTTTTGGATGTGCTTCCGGAGGATTATCAGCATATTGCAGGTACCAGTGAATATGGCTCTATTATGAATATCTTCGCTAAATATGATATCCAGAATACAATGGATAAATTATATCTGGTATCACAGTTTCAGATATCAAGTGTTAATTTTGAAGACAGCCGCAGTAAGAAATTTGAAAAGGAACTGGCGGAAGCGGCAGAGAAGACACTTGAGAATTTTGAAAATCTCGTCTGTATTCGTTTTCAGGATCGTAAGGCCCTGCTGGATGCTCTGATTCAGCATCTGAAACCGGCCCTTTACAGAATACGCTATCAGTATCATATCGAAGGCAATATTCTCAATATGATACTTCCTCATCATTCCTATCTATTTGAAATCACAAGACATGCAATGGTGCCGTTTGAGGAGATGTTCCATATTCTTATTCCGCAAGAGGAAATGGCGTATATCACCATCCTGTTTGGCGGGTGGATGACAAAGGAAGGAACACTGGATTTTCTTGAGAAAAAAAGAAGAGCTATTGTCGTTTGTACCAATGGTATTTCCATTTCCAATTTTCTGTTTCTGAAGCTGAAGGAGGCATTCCCTGAGCTTGAATTTCTTTGTTCTTTATCCTCACGGCAGTTTTACGAATACCATAAGGAATATGATGTTGTATTTGCTACCGTTCATCTTGATACAGCGGTACCACAATTTCTGGTAAAGCCGATTATGGATGATAACGATTTGCATAATCTTCGCAAAAAGGTGTTCAACGAGCTTTTGAATAAAACTATTTATGAGGTTAACTCAGCAAGTCTACTTCATGTTATTGGTAAATATGTGGATGTAAAGGACCGTAAAGGACTGTTGACGGCATTAAAAAGCTATCTTGGTGAAACCACGCAGGAAATGGTTCTGACAGAGCATTGCCATCAAATGGACACAAACAATCTTCATGATCTGTTAACACCGGAAACCGTGCATATAGCAGAGCATGAACTAACCTGGATGGAAGCTATTCAAACTGCATCGGAACCATTGCTGAGAAATGGCTGTATTACAACGAAATATATAGAGAATATGATTTACAGCGTCAAATATGATAAACCGATCTGGACGATTGCGGATGGTCTGCTGCTGGCACATGCAAGTGTAGAGGAGGGGGTTAATGCATTGGGCATGTCCCTTCTAAAGCTGCCGGAAAGTATTTGCTTTAATGGTTATATGGAAGCTGTTATCGTTGTCGTTATGGCAACACCAAATCGTGAAATTCATTTAAAGGCGCTGTATGCACTGATTGATATCGTAGAAAATGAAGAAGATTTTAATCGGATGAAGTCTACAGACTCCATTTCGGAAATATTAGATATAATATCTAAAGAAAGGTACGAGGTATGTTAGAGAATTTAAAAAAAGATGTATGTGAGATTGCGAAAAGAGCACAGCGTGATGGATTATGTAAGCATAAATCAGGGAATTTCTCAGCCCGTGATGTGAAAAGCGGCTATATTGTTATTACACCGACAAGTGTGGATCGTGAGCTGCTGACTCCAAGAGATATGATCGTGATGGATTTGGAGGCCAATGTAATTGAAAACCTGTCCGGTTTAAAACCGACAAGTGAATCGCTGATGCACATTACCATTTATAAGACCAGAAAGGATGCGAATGCTATTGCACATACCCATTCTATGTATGCAACTACGTTTGCATTATTAAATAAGCCGATTCCTGCTATCGTATATGAAGTCGCAAATATGGGACTTACAAAGGGACGCGTGCCGGTGGCGCCTTATGGAAGACCGGGGACGATGGAGCTGGCAAACAGTGTGGTTGATGCATGCATGGAAGCTGAAAGCTTTTTGATGGAAAGTCATGGCGCTGTAGCCTTTGATTCTCAGGATATTTATGAAGCCTTTTTGAAGGCCGCTTATATTGAGGAACTGGCACAGCTTTATTATAATGCAGTTACTGTTTTACAGGGCAAGGAACCAAAATCATTCGCTCAGGAAGAATTACAGAAATGGGAATACCCAAAAGAAATCAAATTCCCGAAGCAGTGATATGATGTATTTCTATTTTGTGCGCCATGGGGAAACACTATCCAATATATGGCATACGCTGCAGGGATGGTCGGATACTCCGTTGACGGAAAAGGGAATCGCACAGGGAAAGGCTTTGGGAAGAGGACTGGCAAATACACCGTTTGAGAAGATATATTCATCAACAAGTGAACGCGCTTATGATACTGCCTGTTATATACGGGGAAAAAGAAATATGGAGATAACCATGTGCAGGGGTCTGAAGGAAATGAATTTCGGTACCTTTGAAACCAAGGCCAATACATTTGCCGGATGTGAAACCTATCTACAGAGAATTCAGTTTCCATGGAAGGCTGCCGGTGGAGAAAATCTGGAGGATGTCTGCCAGCGAATCCATCAGACAATGAGACAAATATTGGAAGAGAATAAAGGGGGACATGGGAATATTCTATGTGTGAGTCATGGAATTTCCATACTGGCTGCTCTGCATACTGCGGATAAGGAAGTTTATGAAGAATGTCTGAGGAATGAAGTGAGGTTTGGAAATTGCAGTGTGACAATTATCGGCTATCATAAGGGAAGGTACACGGTAGAATGCATCAACTCAACAGAATATGTTACAAACGGAGGCTATTATGAAAAAGATTATCAATGACCCGAATAAGTATCTATCGGAGATGCTGGAAGGGATCTATATCGCTCATCAAAATCAATTGACATATGTAAATGATGATCCGCAATGTCTGGTTACCAAAACAAAAAAAGCAGGGAAGGTGGGAATCGCAACCGGTGGAGGAAGCGGACATCTGCCTTTGTTTCTGGGATATGTAGGTGACGGTATGCTGGACGGCTGCAGTGTAGGCGATGTCTTTCAGTCTCCAAGCGCTGAACAGATGCATGCAATCACAAAAGAGATTGATTCAGGTGCCGGAGTTCTCTATATTTACGGAAATTACAATGGGGATATATTTAATTTTGATATGGCGGCAGAAATGGCGGATTTTGAGGATGGAATTCGTGTGGAAACAGTGCTTGGTGCAGATGACGTCGCTAGTATCGGACCGCTTTCGCAGGACGAGAAGACAACAAGGCGGGGTGTTGCGGGTATTTTCTTTGTTTATAAATGTGCCGGAGCAGCTGCTGATAAAATGATGAGCCTTGACACTGTGACACGCATTGCAAGAAAAGCAAGCTGGAACACAAGGACGCTGGGTGTTGCTTTAACATCCTGTGTCGTCCCCCGTGTCGGGCATGCCGGTTTTCATATCGAAGAGGATGAAATGGAAATCGGAATGGGAATTCATGGAGAAACGGGTATTCGCAGAGGAAAGATTGAAACAGCTGATCAGATAACAGAAGAGATGATGAATAAGATAATAGAAGATCGTCCTTATGCACCTGGCGATCGTGTTGCGGTACTTGTAAATGGTCTGGGGGCGACTCCACTGGATGAACAATATATCGTAACGAGAAAAATCAATCAGCTTCTCATGGATAAAGGAATAGCTGTTCACCGCTATTATGTGGGGGAATATGCAACCTCACTGGAAATGGCAGGAGTATCCATATCCTTACTGAAGCTTGACGAAGAGCTTACAGAGCTGATTGATTATCCGGCAAATACCCCGTTTTTTAAACAGCGGTAGGAGAATTTAATATGGATGTTAAATATATAAAAAGCCTGTTAAACTGTTTTGCAGAGGTTATGCAGGAGAATAGAGAGTTCTTAATTGAACAGGATAGTATCGTGGGAGACGGGGATCTCGGCTTAACGATGAGTGACGGTTTTCAGGCTGCTGCGGAGGCTGTACGCAAAAGCGATGAAACAGATGCAGGCAAGCTATTATATATGGCAGGAAAAGCGATGTCTGTTGCCGTACCCTCTACAATGGGTACCCTGATGGCAAGTGGATTTATGCAGGCGGGGAAAGCGTTAAAGGGTGTCTGTGAGCTCGATCTGAACCATATAGCACAGTTCTTTCAGGCATATGAAGCTGGTGTGATGCACAGAGGAAAAGCAAACATAAACGAAAAAACGTTCCTTGATGGTATTGACCCTGCTGTACAGAGTATGAGAAGCAGCCTAGAAAACCATGAGAGCCTGGAAAGCTTCGCACAAAAAGCATATGAGGCAGCATGTGCAGGCTATGAAAATACTGCTACCATGCTGGCGGTTCATGGCAGGGCGGCTACCAGAGGAGAACTGAGCCGTTCGCTGAAAGATCCGGGGGCCTGCGTTGCTATGCTGATGATGAAGGCATTTGTGAAATCCGTTAAATAGCAATGGTGGCTAACTATTTCTGAATGCAGATAGCCAGATAGTATACGTCATGCCTGCGTGATCGGTGCATAAAGTAGCAAGGGAAGACGCAGACTGAAATTCGGATAGGAAACAAAGAAAAGGACTGTGTCTATATGATGACAGTCCTTCTTATAGTAGATAGACAAACGGATTTTCTACATTTCCTTTATCGTAGATAAAAATCATCCTCGAAGGTACGTGCTCCGCTATCGGTTAACGGATGCTCCAGTGATTTCATATACAATGTGTATGGAATCGCGGCATAGTCCACCTTCATTGCTGCCAGCTTCTCCAGCTGTGCCAGATTCTTGATGGATGCGGCAACGGTTTTCACCGGATATCTCTTAGCTGCTATCATTTCCTGAATATTGCTGAGAATACGCATGGCATCACTTCCGTACTCCTCGTTTCTTCCGATAAAGAAAAACAGATAATCCACATGGGCATTGATGGCTGCCACAGCCTGTCCCATGGTGAAAATCAGTGTCATTGCCGTTTTAACTCCACGTTTATGCAGCGTGTCTGCAAGATGCAGACCATCCTTTGAAAAATTGATTTTAATAACGATCTCATTGTATAGGGCAAGAAGCTCCTCTGTCTGCTGCAGCATTTCCTCATAGGTTCCGATGACCTCTCCACTTAGGAAATCAAGCTCCCTGTTTGAATAGCCGTTAACAAAATCATGCAGACGGATATCGTTTTTGCGATACATACTTGTGTTGGCTGTTACACCTCTTGCGCCCAGCATCAAAGCCTCTTCTATTTCCTGTGCATTTCCGCTGTCAATCAGATACAGCATACCATCACTCCTCTTCTTTTTCTTAAGTATACAAAATCTGTGCATATTAGGGCCTTCATCATGCAACCTTTGTTTCCATAAGGATGCGGTAAATATCTCCCTGTATTTTTTTCCGTATCATTATGGAAGCACTCTGTATAGTTGTGTTCTATACAGCGGTGAAAAAACACGTATAATGAAGCTGTAAAGAGGAGGTATGTATTATGTTTCATTATTATCAGCCTACAAAGATTCATTTCGGTGCAGGTCAGCTGAATGAGCTGGGGCATGTTTGCAGAGGCTATGGAAAGACCTGTTTTCTTGTAACAACACCGGATGCTCCCCTGCAGCCGTTATATGAACGTGTGAAGAAACTGCTGGATGCGGAAGGTATCAGCGTTATTCATTTTGATAAGGTAGAACCCAATCCAAGTGTGGAAATCGTAGAACAGGGATTTGCCATGCTGAAGGAGCAGCCTGCCGATTTTGTATTGGCAGTCGGGGGCGGAAGCTCGATTGACACAGCAAAGGCGATTGCATTTGCGAATGGTAAAGAGTCGATTGACTGGGATCATCTGTTTAACGAATACAGCTCACCGTTTGCATATTATCCTTCCTACAGTGAAAAACACCTGCCCCTGCTGAGTGTACCGACAACCTCAGGAACCGGTTCTCAGGTAACACAGGCGGCTGTCATCACAAGAGGAAAAGAGAAAATCACATTCTTTCATCCGGATAACTTTTCACAGGAAACGATTCTGGACCCGCAGCTGATGCTGACCCTGCCAAAGCGCATGAGTGCCGCTACCGGCTTTGATGCGTTTACCCATGCGTTTGAGAGCTACATCAATGCCAATGCATCTCCTTACAGCGCAATGGATTCCATGGAGGCAATGCGACTGGTGATTGATCATCTGCCACATGTACTGGAAGATCCGCAGAATCTGGAATTCCGTACAAACATGTGTCTTGCCGACACACTGGCTGGCCGCGCACTGGCTAATTCCGGTGCAAGTGCACCGCATCCGCTCTCTGAAATTATTGGCGGAATTGTACATCTGCCGCACGGGGAAGCACTGGCTGTCGTTTTCCCTGCCTTCATTCAGCATATGGCAGATAAAAACAAGGAGCGTTTTGCGGATGTCGCAAAGCTGTTTGGCAGTGACGATTTATATACGGCAATGATTGAATTCCTGGAAACAATCGGGCTTCACAAGAAGCTGAAGGATTTCGGAGTCAGTGAGGAAGACTTTCAGGAAATTCTGGCATCTCCAGTTCTGGATCATCTGCCATTCGGAAGCAGAGAGGAGCTGGAGGCTATTCTGAAAGACTCCTATGCCTGAAATTCGCCTCATAGGTCTTGATCTGGATGGAACCCTGCTGAGAAGGGACAACTCGGTAAGTGATGAAAATATTAGTGCATTGCAGGAATGTATAAAACAAAACATTCAGATATATCTGATCAGCGGACGTCCTTACTGCTTTACAAGGATGATTGCGGAAAAAATTCATCCATCCGTAAGGGTGATTTCCTCTAACGGAGCGATATACGAAATAGGGACGAAGTGTATCATGCATACGATAGAGCCGCATGTCCTGTATCAGATTATTGATGTGCTGAAGGAGCATGCACACGCACGTGCCTTTTTCAAGGGAAAGCACGAATTCTTTACGCATGAGCCTTATGATGAGAGATTTCTCTACGATCATATAAATAATCAGCTGCCGGCAGATGTTCAGGTAACATCCTTTACCGGCATGAGTTGGGAAGAGCTGAAGCACCATGCTCATGATATTGCGAAGATACTGGTCTATGATATGCAGACGGATCGGCTATTAAAAGCCAGAAAACAGATAGAATGTATAGACAACATCACGGTAACCGATTATCAGCCTATCAGCTTTGATATCACTGCCGGTGGTGTTCATAAAGGGAATGCTATAAAAGCTGTACTGCAATCCCTGCATTTGAAGAAGGAGGAATTTATGGCTTTCGGTGATGCCATGAATGACCTTCCCATGTTTGCGGAAGCGGGACTTACTGTAGCCATGGCAAATGCTGCTGAGGAAATTCAGGCATCCTGCGATATTGTAACTGCAGATTACATGGATGACGGGGTTGCTAAAGCAATACAGCGGTATATTTTATGAGAAAAAGGGGCTGCATGTACAGTCCCTTTTTCTGTGGTTTAGAAATGATTCTGATGATTGAACAAACTCTGGATATCATCCCGCAGCCGTTGTAGAAATGTCTGATCCGGCAGCATGGGAATCTGATACCAGTGAACAGATGGCGGTACGGTAAGGGGAAAGGTGGAAAATATGACAGGATAATGCATCCAACTATCCGGCTCGCTAACCTCCTGCCATCGTATTACACGTTGGATTTTCACCTCCTGGATATGCGTTTGCAGCAGCCGTAAGGAAAAAATAAGCTCACTGTAGCGATGCTCGTATAAAAAGACTGCCTCCAGCGGCTGCAGTGTGTATTGCAAAGCAGCAGCTATATGAAGGGTGATGTAGGATATTTCATCCTCCGGAAGCTGCAGGCCGCAGATATCCTGTACAATCTCTTTCATGGAGGAAGCCATTTGGTAGGGAATCGGAAATTTAGCTTTCATAGCATCCTTCAGCGGATTGTCATATTCATAATAATAGACGGATTTTTCCAGAACATTCGATAAATGCTGAAAGAGCCGCTTTTCAAACGTATCACTGTCGATTTTAGGGTAACGTGCATAAATCGGCGGTGTGAACCGCCGCAGGATTTCTTTGCAGGCTGCCTGTATTTCCGGCGTTTGCAATAAACCGGTATTGGTGTTCTTCAATGTCAGAAGGACAGATAAGGCATAGGAAAGCTCTTCCTCGGGAATTGTCTGCTGCAGATGATGTTCTATTTCTTTGCGCAGGTGCATCAACTGTTGAAACAGCGCCGTCTTTTGCAATGGATTTGGATTGTGCATATGCACATGATTTCCTCTGGATATACGATCCAGTGCAATATAATACAACACACTGACATATTCCTTATCCGCCTGATTCAGCTGTAAAAAGCTGCATACTTCGAACTGACGGATATAAAGCAGGATGTTCCTTTTTACGGTATTGTCTGAAAAGCATGCTTCAACAAAATCATTCAGCGGCTTGTGGAAGGTTATGGTACGGGCTTCATGCAGCTCGTTAACCAGCTGTGCCAATGCTTTGCTAATGCGCTTTTCTCCTTGCAATATCTGTATACCACTTCTTGTATGGGAGATGGACAGCTGATAGGTCCGCAGCCATTGATCAGCCTTTCGTATGTCTGCATACAGAGAGCTGCGAGATATATGGAGTGTTTCCTCCAGCTGAAACATGCGCAGTGGACGTGAAAAGCGAAGCAGACTGTAAAGGATGTAGCTGACACGCTCCCTTGGCAATATAAGAGGACAGCGCTTTTTTTCATCAAGCAGATAAGTTTGCAGCTTCATCATATTTTCCCTGCTTCCGGAAAGTGTTATTCCGCATCCGGGTTTTCGTGTAAGCGTCAATGAGAATGCAGCTAGTAAAGCATCTGCCTGCTTCAGATACGTCCGTACGGTTTTTTCAGACAGTCCGACCTGTTTCGCCAGCTGAAAGGTTGTGCAAAAGGGAGAGACGATCAGCTGCTCCAGTACCGGATATAAAAAATAAGGTTTCATAGTTCATCACATCATCAGTATAGCACAATTTAAAAAGGACAGCTTCGTCCAAAATTACCGTATTATTGCGGTAAATTGTACGTAGGTGTTTTCATGATTCTGCGGTATAATAAAGATGTCAGGAATGATGTTATCATCCCATGGCGATTGACATCCTTTGTTTACAGATGTCGCTGTATCATGAAGTCTGAGCATGATACATGAAAAAGGACGCTGCGCCGTCCTTTTTTCAAACGCAAAAGCTTACATGAAGCAAAAAGGAAAGCCCTGCGGCATCAGGTTTCCATCACATATATCAGCAGCCTGTCGAAACGGTTTTTCTTTTTTAATTCTTACAAAAAGCGCTCCTATGCTTATAAGCATCATTGCCTGCCAGCATAAAAGTATGGTAAAATTACTCACAGTTTGAGGTGATAGCATGATAGACGGAAAGGTTTTTGTACGGCTGCTTCTGACAATCGGACTGCCGATTGTTTTACAGCAGATTATTTCATTGAGTCTGAATATGATCGATACCTTCATGATTGGAAGTATCGGTGTGGGTGAGCTGGCAGCTGTAGGGGCGGCAAATAAGGTATACTTTATATTCTCCATTATCTGTTTTGGGATTTACAGCGGCTCGAGTATTTATGTATCCCAGTACTGGGGAATCCGCGATGTAGAAAATATCCGCAAGGTGATTGCAATCGAAATGCGCATCGGATTTTTCCTTGCCCTGTTTACCGTTGGGCTGGCGCTGGTGTTTGCACCGCAGATTCTGCATCTGTTTGTAAGAGAACCGGATGTTGTGGCAATCGGTGCCTCCTATCTGCGTATAACCTGTTTTACGTATCTCATGACTGCATTCTCTTTTCTTATGAGCTTTAATTCGCGTGCCATTCATAATCTGAAGGTACCTACCCTTGCCAGCGTCCTGGCGATAACCGTCAATACCGTATTGAATTACGGACTGATATTCGGCAATTTTCATCTGCCGAGGCTGGGCGTTGAGGGTGCTGCTATCGCTACGTTGACCGCAAGATTTGTGGAAATGCTGCTAATCCTGGGCTATGTTTATTTCAGTGAAGACCATCCGCTGGCAGTTGACGGTGCGACCATTCGCAGACTGGATGTACCACTGATGAAGCGTGTAGTGAAAACTGCTCTTCCGGTGGCTATGAGTGAAAGTGCATGGAGTATCGGAACGACGGTCTGCTTTATAGCGTACGGTCTGCTGGGAACGAGTGCAGTTGCCGTTGTGCAGGTGGCAAGTGTAATCAATGACCTGTTTCAATGCGTGTTTTTCGGACTGGGGAATGCCTGTGCTGTCATGATCGGGAATGAGCTGGGAAGAAATCATACAAAGCTGGCGTATTCGTATGGAAGAGTCTTCATTGGAATCAATATCGGCTTCTGCCTGGTTATGACAGCAGCCCTGCTTCTTATGAAAGGCAGGATTATCGATATCTACAATTATGATGCTGCCACAAGCCAGATGCTGAATCTTACATTGATCGCCTATGCGCTGTATACCACACCGAAAATGATGTCATATGTACATATATGCGGGATTCTGCGCTCCGGAGGCGATACGAAGTTCTGTATGTTCTGTGATTTGATCGGTATATGGTGTGTCGCAATCCCCATGTCCTTTCTTGCGGCTGCTGTCTGGAGGCTGCCGCTTCACTGGGTTGTTGCACTGTCCTTCAGTGATGAGCTGGTAAAGGCTATGGTTACACTATGGCGCTTCCGCTCCAAGAAATGGATTCATGTCCTTGTCCGCAGGGAACAGGAATGTGAAATAAGCGGCGCATAATGCTTGAAAGTATGCTACTATATACATATAAAAAGTAAGGGAGAAATTCGTATGGATCATTTACCTGCACAGGAGGCAAAGCATGTCATCAATCTGCTCAGCGGACTGTTCCTGTACGCATATCGGACAAAGAATAAGAAGGCAAAAGTAACCATGGACAATATGGAGCATCTGTGCCATGTGGGGAGTACGATCGTGTTCCGCAATGAACAGTCAAGCAGGCGTCTCATTTCACAATACCTCAAGCTTCATCCTCAGCTGCCGAAAGAGGACGCTGCCTGTATTGCAAGGTTTCAAGGCTGTCGTAAGCAGCAGCTGTATGTTATGATGTATGAGCAGGAATATACCTTTGTAATGGATCGCAGGGGCAGAACGCTGTATGGCGTAAAGGGGATTACAGATTCTTTGAGCTTCCTGCTGCGCAATCAGACACTACCCTGCATGGTGCAGTATGCCATCCTGCCATATAAAAATCATTTCATCCTCGACAGTATCGGAAACACGCAGGCAATTGCGGATCTATCCTTCGTAATAGAGCTTTTTGAGGAATATCGCAGTATTGCTATGGAAAAAGGTGCGCTGCTTTCAGAGCATGAGACAGCTTCCTTCTCGGTGCTGGAGCGCAATATGCAGGAAAAGAAGGAGGAGCTTTTCTCCGATTTTCTGAATCCTTTAAACGCTATATTGTGGAATGCAGGTCAGGATCAGAAAAACAGCTTTCTGGAGCTGGCACTTACCGCATGGAATCTAAGCTATGGCAGCGATAAACAGGCAGAGGAGTTCTTTTCCAGGGATGTATTTCGAAGATATGTGAAGCCGTTGATGGAGTATCGCAGAACGGCATTTGCCAATGTAAAATTTCTCATCGATCGTCTGGAGGCTCCGCTTGCAGGAGAAACATGCATGAGGGTAGTCGAGAAAAAGGAAATCGAACAGCTGGAGCTGGAGCTGTAATGCATAAGAAACAGGGCATTACGGCAGACTTTTGTAAAGCTTGATTCCGCTGATAAACATACCGTAAGAAAAAACTTAGATAAATAAAAAGACTCAGGCTTTATCCTTCCTATAAGGATTGTCTGAGTCTTTCAGTGTTTAAGCATAAACATGCCTCGTTATGCATGCAGAAGGTCTGTAAATTTATTTCTGCCGGAATTTATCCATGAAAAGATCAATGCGCTCAATAGCCTCACGGATATGGTCGATACTGTAGGCATAGGATACACGAATAAAGCCCTCGCCTGCATCGCCGAACGCAGTGCCTGGTACACAGGCTACACGCTGATCCTCGAGCAGCTGAACACAGAATTCATCACTGGTTAAACCGGTACCGCGAATATCCGGGAAGATATAAAAGGCGCCGTGTGGCAGGTGTGTTGGAAGACCGATGCGGTTGAAGCCCTTCGTAATGAAGTTTCTTCTTGTCATATACGATTCCCGCATTTCTGCGACATGGATATCACCGTTGCGCATGGCATCAATGGCACCGTATTGTGCAGCTGTCGGAGCGGACATGATGATATACTGATGAATCTTATTCATCGCATCCGTGAAGGTCTTGTTCGCAAGAACATAGCCAAGCCGCCAGCCGGTCATGGCATACGCCTTGGAAAATCCACTGATGATGATAACCTGATCCTTGATTTCATTGAAATTCGCAGGTGAACAGAAGGTACCGTCATAGGTAAGCTCTGCATAGATTTCATCACTGATTACGATAATTTCATGCTCCTTCAGTATGGGGACAAGCTTTGCATAGTCCTCCCTCGTCATCACACCGCCGGTCGGATTGCTCGGAAAATTCATCAGAATTGCTTTGGTCTTCGGTGTAATTGCGGCTTTCAGCTTCTCCGGGGTCAGCTTGAACTGATCCTCGTGCTCCAGCTTAATATGCACCGGTACTGCGCCGGTCAGCTCAACACTCGGTGTATAGGCTACATAGCTTGGCTCCATCAAAATGACCTCATCTCCGGGATTTACAATGGCACGCATGGCAATATCGATGGCTTCACTACCGCCTACCGTGACAATGACATTATCCACAGGGTCATAATCCAGCTGGAACCGGCGCTTCTGGTAAAGACAGATTTCCTCACGCAGCTCCAAAAGGCCCTGATTTGCTGTATAGTGTGTTTTTCCACTTTCTATGGAATATATGGCAGCCTCACGAATATGCCACGGTGTGTCAAAATCCGGTTCTCCTACCCCCAGAGAAATCACACCCTCCATTTCACTGGCAAGGTCAAAATACTTTCGAATGCCGCTTGGCTTGATGGTTTGTACGTGCTTACTTAAAAATTTCTCATACATTATGGTGTCACCACCAGTCGTTCACTCGGTTTTTCCTCTTCATCCAGAACAATACCGTTGACCTTATACTCCTTTAGCACGAAAAAGGTAGATGTGGAAACGACATTTTCTGTTGTTGCCAGCTTGGCACCGACAAAGTTAGATATTTCCTGCATGGTTCTTCCATAGATAATGACAATAAATTCACTCTTTCCACTCATCAGATACATGGTATCGACTTCCGGATAGCGGTAGATGTTTTTGGCAACGCGATCGTAGCCGAAATCACGCTCCGGTGTAACATCCACCTCAATCAGTGCCATGACCTTATCCTTATTGGTCTTTTCCCAGTTGATAATTGTATGGTAGCCACAAATGACCTTTTTCTTTTCCAGATCACTCATAGTGTGGATGACACTTTCCTCATCCTCCAGCAATACATCCGCCAAATCTCTGGTGGAGTATCTTGCGTTTGTTTCCAGCAATGACAGCAATAATTCTTTTTTCATCCTTTATCACCTCGCATAATACTTATATTTTAAACCGAGATGCTTATGAAGTAAACAAAAAGGTGAAAAGTTGATGTATTGCGAATCTTATCACAAATTCAAATGATGTTTGAATAGAGGCAGCAGCTATATTGATGTGTTTTACACTATAAATCCAGGAATGTAAAGCTTATAGCAGTACAAATTCTGATATAATAAAAAAATGACGGGCAAACATATGATTGAATTGAAGGGAGAGCAGGCAATGTGGTATATGATAGATTATGAGAATGTGCATGAAGAAGGTCTATATGGTATAGAAATGCTCAAGAAGGATGATAGAATATTCGTGTTTTATAATATGGGGGATAAAGAAAATGTTGAAAACGGTAAATTAAGGGAAGCAGCTGAAAAAGGCATTTCCATTCAATCTGTCGTCCTGTATAAAAGGGGAAAGAATGCGCTGGATTTTTATATCGCTTCAAAAATAGGAGAGCTATGCGGACAGGGGATGCAACAGGATATCGCAGTTATAAGCGGGGATAAAGGCTTTCAGGCACTGTGTGAATACTGGATGTATGTAGCGGATATCAGAAAAAGGATAATTCTGAGGGATACCATCTATCACGCTCTCTTTGATTTTGAATACGATCAGATCGGTAATTCCTGTTCAGATTTCAAAGCTATCTATCTTCACTGTATAAAACAGTATGGTAGAAAAATGGGCTGTGAGCTTTACTGGCATTTAAAAAAATATATGGAAATACGCAGAAATTATGTAAATGTTACAAGCATGCAAGACCAACGGAAATATTATGTTGTCTTAAGAGGATATAAGCCTGGTATATACGATACCGTCAATGACTATGAACGTAATATAATAGGGTACTCCAATGCTTTTGGCAGGGTGTTTTCTTCCTATGCACAGGCGGAGGATTTTTTTCTCGATTACTTGGCAGACAGCTGTTTCGCAGCTTCCACAGCATCCATAAATGAGCTTTGGAATGATTTTTGTTATCGTGTGAATCAAAGTCTGCAGTATGAGAACAAAACCATCATGAATGGAAGTCTTGCGGGGTATGTATGTGGAGGGTTTCATGCGGATACCCGCAGGTTTTATGCATTTTGGATAATTGCTTCAAAGGATGGCATCGTGATGAAAATGAAAAATATAATACATGAAAATGAAAAGATGAAGAAGATAGGTGCTGTCGGAGGAGAAATTCTTGCAAGTAAGGCGGTATTAACATATGCTTTAAAATATGAATATCAGGAAATTAAAATGTATTGCAGTCATATAAAAGTGGTAGATTGGATAGAACGGGGTGTGCATACGGATAAGCTGCCGTATAGTCTGCACGCAGTCATAGGAAAAGCCAAAGATAGGCTGAAGGTTACCGCAGTGCATTTTCAATAGTGAAATTGGAATTTATGAAATGTTATGCGGATGCTGATCGTTTTACACATGAAGGAGAAAACTTATGAATGAAAGGGAACAGCTGTGCGGGGATCTGGATGAGCTGCTGGAGGTTTATGGCGATATGGTGTATCGGGTTGCCCTGCAGAATATGGGGAATATCGCAGATGCGCAGGATGTTGCACAGGACGTCTTTCTGCGTATTCTGAAGAAGAAGCCGCAGTTTACATCAACAACCCATGAAAAGGCATGGGTACTACGGGTTACTGTTAACATTTGCAAGGATTACTGGAAATACCAGCGGCTTCGCAAAACGGTGGAGCTTCAGGAAAATCTGGCTAAAGTGAAAGAGAATACAGATTTCGGTTTGCTGTATGAGGTAATGCAGCTGCCTGTAAAGTATCGCAATGTTATTTATTTGTTTTATTATGAGGAGCTGAGCGTTGCTATGATTGCGGATATACTGCAAAGGAAAGAGGCGACGATTCTGACATGGCTGCATCGGGCAAGAAAGCAGCTGAAAAACAAACTGGAAGAGGGTGACAGGCAATGAGAAAATATCGCGAGGAGCTGAATCAGATACATATGAGTGAGGAGCTGAAGCAAAGGATACGTAATGCAGCAGCAAAGCAGGAACATCCACAGCGCCGTCAGAAACAGCAGCTACGCTTCATCTATGGCTGTACAGCCCTGTGTGTCGTTATTGTTATCTGCTTCAATGTATATGATAGGAATGCACTATCACAGCAGCCGGAAAACGCCGCGCAGATTGCGAACAGCATAGAAAAAAATAAAGCAGCGGATGAAGCTGTACCGGGTACGGTGCAGGAACAGGCAAAGGAAAGTAAAACCGGATCAGCACAGGATCGTGTGATACCAAAGGAAACCTATGAGCCGCAGACAAAGACGTATATGATAGGAGGGATGGGGGTTACGGATAAGGCTTTCATACAAAAGAAAAAAATAAAAGAAATGCCGTATGAGAAGGATCGCCTGGATATACAAAGCACCCTACCTGTTTTCAGAAAACAGTATGGTAATGGAGCGAATTTGGACTCTATCCCGGAAAAAGAAATGCAGAAGCATAAAAAGAAAGCGGAAGAGCTGTTTCAGACAATAAAGAAAAAAACATCGAAAATACTTAACATCACAGATATTATGGCAGATGGAAACGGGGAATTGCGCCTGATTTTGCATACAGATAAGAAGGAAGGTACAAGAACACAGCAGCAAAAGATTGCAGAAGAGCTGATAAAGACATATCCTGAGCTGTTCTCCTTTCAAAGAGGAGATATTCAAACGAGCTGTAATATCAGTATGGGAAATGGAACAATGATTTGCGAAACGGAAATCTTTCAGGCAGAGGATGATGATAAAAAGAGCCTGCTGTATCAGGTAAAAGAGGGTGCCACACTAACAAATGCGGGAGATGGTGTATATTATCTGAGTTTTCCATATGATAAAAATTTGGAGCAGCTGCAGGATTTTACTATCATGAGCAGGAAAGAAGCAGAACAGGTCATGCATCAGGGAGGGTTTTACAGCACGCTGGAGCCTTCTGAATTTTCTATTGATGAACTTGAAATTTTGCATGTGGAGCTGTCCTATGGTGGAAGAAAGGAAGGATATGTCTCCTATCTGCCATATGTTATACCGGTGTATCGCTTTTATACATGGGATACAGGAACATCAAAGACGGTGTTATTGGAAGTACCGGCCCTATATCCACAGGATTTACGTACGTTAAAGGACAATCACTGGTATTTTAAGGATTGATAATATAAAAGCAGACTGTTTGGAATACATAAAGATGAGGTACAGTCCTGCATGAAAAGGGTTACGAAAACAAAGCATGGGGAAGGAAGCTGAAGGAAAGAATAGCGTGAAAGAAACTCTGATAAAATAAACAATTTAAAATAATTTACATGTGATATTTGTATCCGAATAAGAAAGCGGAGAAATGGAGTCATATATGAAATAAATTGGAATACTGTGTGCCGGTGATACAGAGCTGGCGGCATTTTTACCATATGTAAAGGAGACTGAAGTAATCGAGAAAGCGATGCTCGTCTTTCATTGCGGAAACATTGATCGTGTGGAAGTGGTCCTTTTATACAGCGGTGTCTGTAAGGTGAATGCGGCAATTGCGGCACAGCTGCTGATTGACTGCTTTGCAGTGGACTGTATCATTAACGCAGGTACTGCAGGGGGCATACAGGAACAAGTGCAGCTTTTTGATACCGTAATTTCCGAGAGAATCGCCTATCATGATGTGGCGGATGATATTCTGACAGAGTTTCATCCCTGGATGGACAGTGTATATTTTTATGCAGATGAAAACCTACTGCAGTCTGCGAAAGCCTACAGCAATACAACAAAGCAGGTGATTTTATTTGGAACAATGGTAAGCGGTGAACAGCGTGTGACTAGGAAAACAGAGAACAGATTTTGACTGGTTTTACCCCGTTATGCACCGATATGGAAACAGCAGCTGTTGCCCATGTCTGTTATGTGAACAAGCTTCCCTTTCTGGCCATACGCACGATAACCGATACGGCGGGGCATAAAGGAATCGGGGAATTTGAGAAAAACTGTGCTGCGGCCTCCGCGATATCGGCAGAAATCGTTTGCGCTCTGCTTCCCAGCTTTTGCGGGCAATTACATAATTAGAATGGACGGATATCCGTCTTTTTCTTTTCAGGCGGTATGCACATGATTGGCAGAAAAGTATTTCTTATGTGCTTTACAGTCTCTTTTCTTATGGAATCCGAAGATCCCTTCCTGTTTACATATACCTTGCCATTTGTAAGCATATGCAAAATATAGGCAGTAATCCCCCTGTTCTGGATGGATTGCGGAAGAAATATGAGAAGAAAACGACCAATTATGGAAAAATATGTTGAAAAATTCTCAAAAGGTTGTAAAATTAAGTTAGGAATCCCCTTACATTTTTAAGAAATAGGAATAATTCGGCAGATAAACATCATATACTGGTTATGAAGGTGAATCTGTATCCATATAGACATACATAGTTCATTTTATCTTCAAATGTAAAATACGACAGGGAAAGGAGGAGAGAACTATGGCTATTTATGATATTTTATGTGAAGTAAAAGACGTAAGAGAAGCAGATACCGGTATCTGTGAATTCAATGGTTTCCTAGAAGATTATCTTTCCATCATAGAAACAGCAGAAGGAAAAGAGGACGACTACACTATCCTTTCGCAGCTCTTTGAAAAGGATCATAATCTGAAAATTTGTGCAAATCTGAGGCTGAACATCAACAAGGATGCGATCGCCAATCAGATTATACGCTACAAGGATTCATTTAAACTGCCGAAGGGAACAATCAAATGTCCGTATGTTGTATATGGAAGCTTTGATGAACACCAGAAGGCGATTATTCTTACATTGGGAGATAAAGAGGAATATGTGATGGCAAAGGCGCTGTATTATGTCATGAGCGAACCGGAGAATGAATATGAAGGAACGCGGAATGAGATTATCGCCTTAAGTGTAAACAAGGAAAGTGTTGATACCCTGCTGGATACGGTGGAAAGCTTTTTCGAGAGAAACCGCAAGGCTGGTATTGTACAAAGAGAGCTTGATGCAAAGCTGTTCCTGAACTATGATGAAATGTATGAACTTGCTCAGAAGATCGCGAGCTACCAGCTGGTAAATCTGAGAGACATTCTTGCGAAATGCGATGATAAGGAAGAATGTATTAACAACATCATCGCAAACTGGTTCCTGCTGAAAAAATTCTCCTATGTGCAGTACATGATGGATAAAAACAATCTGAACAGGGTGCATGAAGGAAATGTCAAGAAGCAGCGTCAGGTGGCAAAGGAGAAATGTGATGCCATTGGCTTTGTATCCTACAGCGAGCTTTGGAAGCTGGTAAAAGAGCTAAGATAAGAAACCGAGAGGTTTCTTTCTTTTGCATGTCGAATATAAACAGGCGTATAATAGATATGATTGTGAGGTGACGTTATGAAATATTGTTATGAATGCGGAGAGAAGCTGCATATGAAGGAGCTGGAGCATGAGGGGATGGTTCCCTTTTGTGAAGCTTGTCGCGCATATCGATTTCCTATTTTCAGTACAGCGATTTCCATGGTGACACTGAATCCGAAGCGGGATAAAATTCTGATGATACAGCAGTATGGAAAGCCCAATAATATACTGGTCGCAGGCTACGTCAATAAGGAAGAGTGTGCAGAGGATGCCATGATCAGGGAGATGCAGGAGGAGATTGGAAGAAAGGTGCTGGAATACCGTTTTCTGCGCAGTGAGTATTTCCCGAAAACCAACACATTGATTTTCAATTTTGCTGTGGTTATTGACAGTGAATGCCTGGAGAATGTAAGTACATGGGAAGTGGACCGTGCTGCCTGGTTTACCTTTGATGAGGCAAAGGCTTCGGTAAAGCCGGCTTCTCTGGCACAGCGCTTTCTTTTGAATTTCCTGTCGGTTTATGAACGGGATGCAGAGCATTTCTTTATCAGACATTGTTAATCGTATAAGAGAAGGATGATGATTCTTCTTTTTTTATACTGCTTTATCCCGTACAGCATTTCAGGAGATACGATAAAAAAGCAGAAATCAATGATGACTCCTGCTATTTTGGCTGTTATTGCTTTGGAATAATCTGCATGCGCCTGCACATGTAGGACCGTCAAAGCTGAAAATCTTCTCATTCATCTCCGTATGTTCCTCGGACTTCTTATACTGGGAACCTATCGGCATAGAAAGGATAAAAGTACAGGTGACCACTGCTTCCATAGCTTCCTGTAAAAATACTGTCATGTTCTTCAAATAGCATTGAGCGAATTTTACACTCCTGTTTCATGCGGGAATCAAGCTTGAAATCCGAGTTTGCAGAGAGTTATTAAATTCTTTGCTCATGCAGGATAGAAATCTCTGTGTCCATTTCTTCTTCAATATAACCGTATACCCTTTGGGTCACAGCATCAATCCTTCCAACAATCATCACAAGATATCAGACGGCGACAGCATTAGACTTCCACATCAACGATGCGTTCCTCTATAAATTCCGGTAGAAAGCGCCCGTTTGTAATCTCTGCCATATCCGCATCCAGAGGCTCTTTGCACATCCAGAGATAGGTAACCTGTTCTCCGTAATCCTTATCTAAAACAGCAACCTCATTTTGCCGGAAATAGTGATCCAGCTTTCCAATCAGCTCATAGCTGAAGGTCATGGAATACACCAGGCGTTTTTGCTTCTGTGTAATGACGGCTTGATCCAGTGCATTGGATACACTTTTTGAGTAGGCACGAATCAGTCCTCCGGCTCCCAGCTTAATACCGCCAAAATAGCGGACGGTTACCGCAACGGTATCCTGCATCTGACGGTTTGCCAGACATTCCAGCATGGGGACACCGGCTGTCCCCTGTGGCTCCCCATCGTCATTGCTTCGCTGCAGCTCATTCTGTTCTCCGATGATAAAGGCATAGCAGTGATGCCTTGCGTTTGGATGAAGCTTTTTGATCTGCTGTATAAACTCCTTGGCATTCGCTTCGGAAAAGCTTTTATGCAGATAACAGAGAAATCTGCTTTTTTTGATTTCCAGTTCTGCCATGGTATCTTCTTTTAATCTGTACATACGATCACCTATGCTTATTATAACGGATAAAGGAGCGAAAGAAAAGCCGGTTTGAAGAAACAAACGTTTCTAGTCATTCCGGCTTTAATTCTATAAACTTTACCTCTCCCGGATCAAATTCCAGTGGTATATTCTGGAAGCTGTCCATCATGATATCATGAGTAAACGGGTCTTTTGTGGAAAAAATCTGTTGCAGGGAGGCCGGGGTAAACGGCAGCTCGCAGATCATGTTTTCCGTATGTATGTGCAACAGTACACTGTCATGCACGTTGGTATTGCATACAACCAGCAGTGCTTTCTGTGCACTTATGTAGGTGAACCCGATACCGTAATCTCTTGGAGAGTCAAACCATACGGGAATACAGGCATTCGGATCCGTAACAGCTTCTTCATAGGCTTTCCGGATAGCGCTTGTCTTCTCAAGCAAGGCAGGAAGCACAGGAAGATTCGGATTGCGGTAATCAAACCAGTATTCATCCAAATATGCCTGTCTGCGATGCCGGGGATCTTCCTTAGGCAATGCGTTCAGATATTTAAAATCGCCGTATTCACTCAGCTGCATCGGCTGCACCTCAAAGGACTCCACACCATTCATCATGAACGGAATTCCATTTGGCAGAAACTGATTCATCACCGTCAGCATAATCGCAGCGGTATTACCCTCCACACTGGCGATACGGCGGGAATCATAGGACTCACAGGCCGCAAACATCAAACAGGCATTTCCCTTTAGTCGATAGCTGAAGCTGTGAAATTTAAAATTCCATACATCACTTTCCTCATAGGCCCCGCTGCCGGATATGGCATCATAGCCTTTATTCAGCCATAACGTACTGTTGTCACTCACCGTATCCTCGGCTATCATGACAAAGGATTTCCTCTGCTTTCTTGCTGCTTTGGCCATAGCCCTTTGCAGCTTTTCCGGAAGCAGATACGGCTTTTCCAGAAAGATGCCGTCTATACCAAGCTCCTGCTGATACCAGCTGATATTTTCACACAGGTAATCCCACAACGCTGTCATCGGCTTTCTCGCCGGATGGAGGTCATAGCGGATGATATCCTGCATCAGGTATGGCTTGGCCTGTGCTCTTATATCCTTGGGAACCTGCGTGTGAATGTCCTCATACATGCGCCATATGGTCGTATCCAGCTCGGCAGGGATAGCGGCATTGATCTGATCCACCATGGATGGAGCAATTGTTGTATGCAGGGCTCTTTCGATTTCTCTTAAGCTTTCAAACTTATGCAAACCAGCGGGAGCCTCCTGAAACAGGGCGATATGCTGCTGGACATCCGCACTTCGGTAAAAATCCTTCAGGGCATAGGTGAAGGGAAGGGTATTCTGGGGCAGTGCATTGCAGCGAGGCGGGTGATAAGCGTTTTGCTGATCGCTGTCATACCAGAAAAACCACTCCGGATGTTCCTTATAATAGCTGTTCTCTCTTGCCAGCTTGCCGGGACAGTATTCCAGAATTACACGGAATCCCAGCAGATGACAGGCCTCCAGAAAGGCGGCGCATTGTTCTTTGGCATCCAGCTTTCTGACTAGCTTGTCCTGCAGCAGCGCATCGATGCTTCGAAAATCTGTGACGGCCTCCTTGACCGGATAATCATGTGCATTCTGCGTTTTGCAAAGCGGAAAAATCTGATGCAGCAGCAGAGTGTTGACACCCATGCGCTTCAGCAGCGGAAGCAGCAGGATGCTTTTCAGAAAGGTTCCGTTATCGTTGAGATGGTAAAGATTGTCACTCACCAGGCGGTCGTCGCGATCATGGTCCCAGGCGGTTGCTGTGCGAACCATGAGAGAATACACACTGGCATGCTTTAGCCAGTCTCTTTTATCAGAGGGTTTCTCTTTCGTAAGCTGCGGCTGTTTCCAGTTTCCATCCGCATCCTTCAGGATATTGCGCAGAGTGAAAAGATAAAACTCATACGGATGTACAAGCAGCTCTCTGCTGCGGATGCTCTTTGCTGGACGGTATCCATACAGATTCCAGGACTGCGGAATTGCATAATTGTAAATTTCCTTTGCATGGCTTTTGCACTGCTTTTCCAGCTCCTCATATAAGCGTTTTAAATAATTCATGTGAAAACCCCCTTATACGTATAGTATTCTATACGTGGCGAAAAATGTCAATCGTTAATTGAGAAAAGAAAGCGATTTCGACACTTTTTTCAGTGTATTATTTTTATACTTGCATCACGAGGAGGATGCATATGAAGAAGCTTTTATTGTGCATACCGGTGCTGCTGATGCAGGGCTGCAGTGGCGCTGCTTCACAGCCTGCGGATATCCATATGAAGGAGGACCGCTATGAAATCGAACCGGGGGCACGCCTGAATATCTATCTGCCGGATGAGGGCTTATCCGATGCTCTGGGAGCACTCTGGAATAAGACCTACCCCGAATATCGTAATGCACTGCATTTTTCACAGGAGGATAAATCCCTGCAGGCTCATGATCTGGTGTGGGTCAAGGATACGGATGCATTGAATGAAACAGCTCCCGCTTATCCACTTACCGGAATTAAGCAGCATCTGGAATATCCCTGGCCCGCCCAGCTTGAGCGAACAGCTATAAAGGACAGCTTCTTTCCTGTGTGCGGAAAAGGACTGGTCTTTGTTTATAATACATATACCGCGAAGCAGCGGGGACTGACAGCGGGTGATTTTGATGATTTCAAAAGCCTTGCAGGAAAAAAGGATGTATATTATCAGAATCGCACGCTTGCTTATACCATACCGTTTTTCTTTGACCGTGAGGATGAGGAGGACGCGGCAGTATCTATGAAAACCGTTGTACAATCGTCGTTATTTAAAGAACGGCTGCACCGATACCGCAGCTTCCATACGGCTTTGGATCTGCATGATGATACACTAGATGATGAAGCCTTTTATGAGGACGGACGTTATGTGAGTGGCCTCATTATGAACGATACAAGCTTTGACAGCTCAACGGCATATGCAGATATGCATCTCCAGTTTACGGCGATGCCGTCCTATGACGATACATCCCTTCGTCCCATGCTGGATGTATACGGCTTTATGGCCAATCAGAAGACACGCTATCCCAATGCTGTCTTTGCCTTTTTACAGCTGGTACGCTCACAGGAGGGCATAAACACCTTGCTGGAGAATAATCTGCGTCCGCTGGCACAGCGAGAGGATGTGGAAAAGCTTGGAATCTATGATGCCTATGTGAAGCAGATTTTGTGTGCAATGAACGATTCGCAGCTGCGAAATACTTCTTATATAAAGGAAAAATCGTCGATTACATTGCTGGATCTGTATGAGAACAGTAATCTGCTTTCCCTGCTTCAAAACAGCCTGTATACAAAAGAAAATGACTCTCACGTACAGAAAGCCATTCATCAGGATATTACACACTGGATACTGACACAGTAATCAGTGTGTTTTTTTGTTTGCTTTGCGGATATACAGAAGCAGAATCAGCGGCAAAACGGCAGGAATCAGACTGTAGAAACCGGCTGTGGTATCGTGCAGAAAGAAATAGACACAGCATACCAAAGAAAACAAAATCCCCCAGATACAGCTGATTTGAAGGGTGGCATAGGTATCCTTTGTATGAACAAACAGGAAGGATTTTTTATAGTGCTCGCGATACTCCGCACTGCTTGTATATTTATGATAATGCGATATGGTATACCCCACAGCCACGATGACTAAAACCATGACGGAATTAAGGTGGTAATATACACTGATGATATATAGCGGCAGATACCATAACAGCTCCAGCCAGGATAATGAACGTTTCATAACATACCTCCGGATTACCCGATTATTATAACACAGTTCCAGCAGGGTATCTATGCTCAGACAGCATCTTGCAGATACACTGATGGGAGTCATTCCACTGAGGCCTATCATTGTGCAAAGCGTATTATCGGATGTACTGTTTTCACAAGAAATTTATTTATGATAATGCTTAATAGAGTTTTGTGATGCATGTTTTCAAATAGAATCAGCGTTGTTGTATCTAAGCTGTGCTGCCTATACGAAGGGATATTCACCGGATGCCACGAACAGCTGAAAAAAACGGGTCATGCTTCGATCCGCTTTTCTCATTTAGATTCTACAAACTGCGCAATGCGTCAACCAGCTCGGTTTTCTCTGTGGCTTTTGCATCCTTTTCCTTGATGACGCGAGCCGGGCATCCTGCGACCACACTGTTAGCAGGAACATCCTCAATGACCACAGCACCTGCCGCAACCACGGCATTTTTTCCAATATGCACTCCCTCGATCACCACGGCATTTGCACCGATCAATACATCATCCTCCACAATGACAGGAGTTGCGCTTGCCGGTTCGATAACCCCCGCAAGAACGGCCCCTGCACCGATGTGACAATGCTTTCCAACAGTCGCTCTGCCGCCCAGCACAGCACCCATATCAATCATGGTACCTTCACCGATGATGGCACCGATATTGATAATAGCGCCCATCATGATAACGGCATTGTCACCGATTTCCACCTGATCTCGGATGACTGCCCCAGGCTCGATCCGTGCATTGATATATTTTTTATCCAGCAGCGGTACAGCGGAATTGCGGCAGTCGTTTTCCACGACCATATCCTCGATGCTTTCCGCATTCTCCTTCAGGATTGGCTCAATGATCTTCCAGTCACCGAATATGACCTTGCTGTCGGTCCCGAATACCTTACAGTCCGGAAAAGCAACCGGCTTTTTTTCCTTCAGATACACCTTTACCGGTGTCTTTTTTTCTGCGTTTTGTATAAATGCGATAATTTCCTTTGCGTCCATGACTTCCTCCTTATGCGAACAGAATATCCTTCATGGTATACATACCCGGCTTCTGTGTAACGGCAAAGCGTGCAGCGCGCAATGCCCCGTTCACAAAAATTTTACGGCTGTTGGCAGTGTGCTTGATTTCGAAGATTTCATCATCTCCGAAAAAGTAAACATCATGCTCCCCTGCAACTGTGCCGCCGCGCACGGCGTGTATACCGATTTCCTTCTGTCGTTTCCCTACAAAACCGTTCCTTCCGTGTACCTCCCGGTATGTATGCTCCCTGTTCATGGCAGCTACCAGCATTTTGGCGGTACCGCTTGGCGCGTCCTGCTTCTGGTTATGGTGCTTTTCCACAACCTCCATATCAAAGCTTTCCTCCAGCATCGGTGTAATCATTTGTAGAACCTCCTGAAAAACTGCGATTCCAAGAGAGAAATTTGCCTGAAATACAACCGGTGCCACACTGCTCAGCTCTTCCACCTGGCGCTTCTGAATATCATTATGCCCGGTGGTGCCGCAGATATAGGCACATGCATGCTCCAGTACAAACGGCTTGATCCAGGTCAGATTGTCCGGATGAGAAAAGTCAATGATGATATCCACATGCTCCTGCAGGGTGGATACATCCGGATGATTGGTACCGTCGGCAATCATAACGACCTTCATATCGTCGCTCTGCTCAATGGTTTCCACAATCATTTTTCCCATTTTCCCATAGCCTGCAACAAGTACATTTAACATAGACCGGCCTCTTTCATTTCATGTAACAGTGCCTTGCGGTGTGTTTCCTCCATTTCACATAACGGAAGACGGTATCCGCCGACAGCCTTGCCCATCATGTTCAGGGCTTCCTTGACAGGAATCGGATTGACCTCGATAAACAGGGCGTGAATCAGATCAAGATAGTTTAACTGTGTAGCAAGCGCTGCATCCGTGTCATTGCTCAGGTAATTGTGCACCATTTCGTGCACCTCCTTCGGCATGATATTCGCCCATACGGAAATGACACCGCTGCCGCCAAGTGATAACAGAGGGATGACCATGTCATCGTTTCCGCTGAACATAACAAAATCATCACTCAGATACCGCGCAATGCCTGCGGCATATGCGATGTTTCCGCTTGCTTCCTTGATTCCGCAGATATTCGGGTGTTTGCTTAACACCTTAACAGCCTCCTCACTGATACTGCATCCGGTTCTGCCCGGTACATTATAGAGAATGATCGGCTTGTCGACCGCATCCGCTACCGCAGTGAAATGGGCAATCATGCCCTGCGCATTGGCCTTGTTGTAATAGGGAGAAATCACCAGCAGCGCATCGGCTCCCATAGCGGCATACTTTTTACTTTTATCAACGGCTGTTTCCGTACAGTTGGAGCCGCTGCCGACAATAACAGGAATTCTTCCTTTGATAGTCTGCAGGGTGCATTCTACGACCGCATCATCCTCTTCATGCGTCATCGTGCTGGATTCCCCGGTTGTCCCCAGAACCAGAATACCATCCGTTCCGTTTTCCACATGCCATTCCAGAATTTCCTTCAGCTTATCAAAATTCACACTTCCATCCTCATGAAACGGAGTTACCAGAGCGACAATACTTCCTTTAACATTAAACATATGCAACTTCTCCTTTCAAGATCCTTTCGGCAGGACCAAACATGTGGACATGCTGCTGCTCATCAATGTTGATATGCAGCTCTCCACGCTTTACTATAATTTTCAGATTGTTTGCGCAGCCCTTCTGTTCATGAGCGATGCGTGCTGCGGCACAGGCACCGGTTCCACATGCCAGTGTCATTCCGACACCCCGCTCATACGTTACCATACGCAGAGTATGCGCATCCACGATCTGCACAAAGTTGACATTTGTCTGTTCTCTGTACAGGGGATGATGACAGATTGCATGCCCGATGTCGTTATAATCAAAGGCAAAGGCATCGGATACAAACACAACGGTATGTACCGTTGACATAAAGAAGCTGTAAACCGGTATGCTTTTATCACCAATACACAGCTCATATCCCATGACCGGCTCCTTCAGCGTATCCACCTGAATGCTTTTGGGATCATCATCCCAGGTCCCCATATCGATACGTACCTGAAACGGCTTCAGAGATACCCGTGTCACATGCTTGCTGCCTGCCAGTGTTTCCACATCGTATTCCTCAGCGGTTTCAATGCCTTCATCATAACAGTATTTCGCAAAGCAGCGGATACCGTTTCCACACATCGGTGCACGAGAGCTGTCCGCATTGTAGAACACCATTTCCAGCGGCTTCTGCTTCACCAGAATACAGCCGTCTGCACCGATTCCCGTGTGGCGGTCACAGACGCGCAGGACGAAATCCTCAATGCTTCGATCCTTTAACAGCTCCCAGTCGGTAATGATAAAATCATTTCCGCAGCCATGATATTTGGTTATCGGTATCATAGGTCAAAGGCCTTTCCGAGCACCTCAACCGCCTTCAGCTTATCCTTTTCCTCAATCGTCAGGGAAATGGAAATCTCACTGGAGGTGATTTGATAATAGCGGATATTGTGATCGCTCAGTGTTGTCAGAACCTTCGCGGCTATACCACTGTGTGTGGAGATACCGACGCCGACAATCGACAGCTTCACAAACCCGAGCAGACGGGAGATCGGGTAGCGGGAATGCAGCTTATCAATATTTTTCAGTATCACATCCGACTGCTGTTTATTACAGTAAAAGGCAAAATTGACCTTGCCGTCATGGGTTAGCTGCTGGGATATGGTATCCAGATTGATATCCAGCTGTGATATCATCGCAAACAGCGAGTTCAGAAATTTTCCGTCATTGGGCAGATCGTTTACCCTCATAATTGCATAATCTTCCTTGATGCTGATTCCTGTAATCGGCATATCTTCGAGATGCTTCGTTTTTTCCATAATATACGTTCCTTTGTCTAAATTCTCTTCCAGTGCCCTTCCCAGATACAGACGGACACCGTACTTGCTGGCAAGCTCGACGCTTCTTGTTTCCAGTACCCCGGCACCGAGACACGCCATCTGCATCATTTCATTATATGTGATTTCGTGCAAACGTTTCGCATGCGGGTACATTCTGGGGTCAATGGTATACACGCCGTTGACATCGGTAAAGATATGGCACTCCCAGCCCAGCTTGGCCGCAAGTGCAACGGCGGTGGTATCGCTTCCTCCGCGCCCCAGTGTCGTGATGTCACCGACCTCGTTCGCTCCCTGAAAGCCCGCAACCACGACAACCTTGTCATCCTCCAGATGCTGCTTCAGCCGCGTAATGTCGATATCCATGATGCGGGCATGGGAATGGTGATCGCTTGTTATGAAACCGCACTGGTATCCGGTCAGGGATACCGCCGGTACGCCCAGCGCATCAATGGCCATTGCAAGCAGGGTGATGGTTCTCTGCTCACCGGTGGAAAGCAGGGAATCCAGCTCCCGCTCATTGACATGCTCACCGATTTCCTTTGCCATGGCAATCAGCTTGTTGGTTGTCTTTCCCATGGCACTTGCCACAATGACCACCTGATCCCCCTGTGCCTTCAGCTTCGCCGCATGTGCTGCGACTGCTTTAATCTGTGCAATCGTACCGACGCTTGTTCCTCCATACTTCTCTACAACATTCATACCTTGATTTCCTCATCACATTCCAGCTTGCACATATCCTCATATGTTTCACGTTTTACCACAAAGCGTACCTTACCATCCTTTACAAACACAACAGCAGGTCTGCCCAGACGGTTGTAATTGCTTGCCATACTGTAGCCGTAGGCACCGGTTGTATACAAGATTAACAGATCGTTTGTCTGTGCGCGCGGCAGTCGGACGTTTTCCACCAGAATATCTCCGGACTCACAGCATTTTCCGGCAACGGTCACCGTTTCACTTTTTTCCTCGTCCATACGGTTCGCAATATCACACGCATAGGCTGCCTGATACAATGCCGGACGGATATTGTCCGACATACCGCCATCCACAAAAATATACTTTTTGTTTTCCGTCTGCTTCTGATACCCGATGCGGTACAAGGTGGAGCCTGCCTCCGCAACAATGCTTCGTCCCGGTTCAATCATCAGCTTTTCCAACGGCAGCTGATAACGGTCACGCTCCCATTTGCAGGTATCCAGAATTGTCTGACATACCTCCTGCAGGGGAATCGGATGATCCTCACTCGTATAGTAAGCCGCAAAGCCGCCTCCCAGATTTAATGCTTTCGTGGTGATACCGTATGCCTTTTGCATATCGTTCACAAATTTCATCAGTGTCTGAATTTCCGCCACATAGGCATCCTTATCAAAAATCTGGGATCCGATATGCGAGTGGAATCCCTCAAAGGTGACATTGGGAATACTCGTCAGCGTCTGAATCATATTGCGGATATCCTCCATACGGCTGATGGAGATACCAAACTTGCTGTCCAGATGTGCCGTTACAATATATTTATGGGTATGTGCCTCAACGCCCGGATTTACACGAATCAGTGTACGAACGGTGGTGCCGACACGCTGTGCCGCTTTTACCAGCAGCTCGCATTCCATGGCATTATCGACAACGATGCACCCAACGCCTGCTTCCAGTGCCATAATCAGCTCGTCCCATGTTTTGTTGTTGCCGTGAAAGTAGATTTTTTCCATTGGGAAGCCGGACTGCATGGCGGTATACAACTCACCGCCGCTGACAACATCCAGACACAGACCGTGGATTGCCGCCATCTGAACGATTGCCTTACAGGAGAACGCCTTGGACGCATACAGAACCTCGGTTTCAAAATTCTCACTTTGAAACAGCTCATGAAACTGGCTCATTTTCTGTGTGATTTTGTTCTCATCATACACATATAGCGGAGTACCGCAGGCATTCGCCAGCTGTTCTACGGAAACTCCGGATATTTCCAACACTTTTTTACTCATTTCCATCACCTCATTAAAAAATGCCAGCAGGTTAAGTGTACCCTTACTGACATTGTAGTTCACCTTATGACAATAATGATAGCACATCTACTGATGGTAGACAGTCTTATGGATCTTCTCCATAAGCCCACCACAACCCTATGCCTAAGGCTGCAGTTCGGCGGAATTGCTGAAACCAGCTGTCAGGTGTCTGCCGACTCCAGCTGATGTAGTCGCTCCCGCGCCTCTATCTATTTTTCTGTATCATATCACTATTCAAGGTAAATTACAACCGTTTTATGAAAATTAAATGTATAAATTTCATAAAATGAAAATATTTACATGAGGGATGGTTTCCTATATAATAAACATAACATAGAGCAGGGAGGATAAAGGATATGCTAGAGAGAATACAGAAATATCGCAGGGACCTGCATCAGATACCGGAGCTGGAGCTGGAGCTGCCGAAAACACAACGCTATGTGCAAGAGGCGCTCAGGGATCTTCCCTGTACGTTAAGCTCACCGATTCCCAGCAGTGTTGTGGCTTTTTTTGACGCAGGAAGAAAGGAAAGCATCGCCTTTCGCAGTGATATGGATGCATTGCCGGTAACAGAAGCTACCGGAAGAGCGTTCGCATCCAGACATGCAGGCCGCATGCACGCCTGCGGACATGACGGTCACATGGCAATGCTGCTGGAGTTCGCACACCAGCTGTCTACGTATTATAAAGAGCTTCCGCACAACGTGGTATTGATTTTTCAGCCGGGAGAGGAAACACCGGGCGGAGCGGAGCCGATGTGCAAAAGCGGTATCTTTGAACAGTATCATATCAAACGGATTTTCGGTTTTCATGTATGGCCGATGCTGGACAATGGTGTGATTGCCACACGCAGAAACGAATTTATGGCACGCTCCAGTGAGGTGAATATCGATATTACCGGAAAAAGCGCACATGCGGCAAAGTATCAGGAAGGCATTGACGCGATGGAGATTGCGGCGCGCTATCTGCTGGATTTATATACGATGGAACAGGAGGAGCTGTCAGCGGAAACCTATCGTTTACTGCGCTTTGGTTTACTGAAGAGCGGTACAGTTCGTAATGTTGTGGCAAATGCTGCCCGTATGGAAGGAACCCTTCGTGCCTTTCAGGATGAAACCTATCAGTATTTGAAAAAGCGTATGCTGGAGCTGGCGAAGCCGTATGAAGAACAGGGGGCAGTGTTCTCCTTTGATATCAATACCGGCTATCCCGCAGTCATGAATGACGCTGCCCTTGTGGATCAGGTGCGGAAGCTGGATCCGAATATCGTGCTGCTGGAGAAGCCCGAAATGATTTCCGAGGATTTTGCCCATTATCAGCGAAAGGTACCGGGCGTATTCTTCTTTCTGGGGACAGGTACCGGGATTGCCCTGCATGCCCACAATTTTGACTTCGATGAAGAGGTACTGGAAGCAGGAGTTAGGGAATACTGCAAGCTGAGCAGGATGGAATAAAGCGGATATAGTTATCAGGTATTCCTACAGCATAGAAGGAAAGAGGTATTGTAGCTGTGATTGAAAACTGTTAACGATTTTCTTTCATCAGCAAACAGAGGAATCAGCTGTAAAGGTGATAAAGAGCGCTGTGTCAGTTAAAATCTACGTATTTCAGAAAATGGCTTTATCCTCATAATACGTCAGATATCCTTTATTTCAGATAGATAGAGTGAACATCGGATACGTAAAAAGGAAGCTCCGCATCTATAAACAATAGAATGAGGAACTTCTTTTCTTTATGAAGCTGTAAAACATGGAAAACTGATTTTCCGTTATTCAGCAGATGGCTATTGAACGCTCCAGATTAAATGCTCGACTTTTTTACTGTTTACAACCTCATAATCGCTTTTATGACCCTGCGGTCCATAGCTGTAAGTAACACGCTCGCCACAGGTTGTTTCATCCCGCAGCCAGTCTTTGCAAGAGGAGTGAATCTGTTTTACTCCTGTATAGGCTATGAGCTCCTTTGCATTGATGGCATCTATACCGCATCCGGCGAGTATTTCGATTCGATCGCCATAACGCTCTTGTAATTGCCGTATGATTTCCTTTCCCTCAAATGCCGTGGGGTAAGTACCGCTCGTAAGCACTCGGTCTACTCCTATATTGATCAGGGTTTCTATTGCTTTGAATGGATCTTTCACACAGTCGAAAGCGCGATGGAATACCACCTGCTTATGGTTCACTTTTGCCAGTGCAGTAATATGCCCACTCTGCTCTGTATCAATATTCCCGTGTGCGTCCAGGCAGCCGAATACGATTCCATCGGCACCGTTCTTGATCATATCTCTTGTTTCCTCTACCATAACGTCATAATCCTGTGAAAGATAATGAAATCCTGCCCCGCGGGGACGTATCATCGTCATAACGCATAGCTTTGTATGTTCCTTTATTAAGCGCAGTGTTGCTACACTCGGTGTTAAGCCGCCCATATGCAATGCACTGTTTAATTCGATGCGCTTTGCACCTCCGGCTTCTGCCTGCTGCGCATCATAGTAACTGCCGCAGCAGATTTCAATTTGAGTATTCATATAGGTATCCTCCTAATGCCGCCTTATTTTGCCAGCTTATACAAGCTTAATGCATATATTTTTGCATTCATGATAATATCCTTGATATCCATCCATTCATCCGGCTGATGTCCGATTCCCTTTTGACCCGGGAAGCTTGGTCCGAATGGAACGATGTTCGGCATTGCCTTTGCATATGTTCCGCCCGTTGTTGTTACCGGTGTTCCATCCAGACCGCTTACCTGTTCATATGCACTTTGTAACGCTCTGACCATGAAACAGTCCTTTTCAAATCGAACTGGATCATAATTGTGAAGCAGCTGCAGTGTACAGCAGGAATCAAGCTTGGTACGTATTTGTTTCTGTATGTCTTGAATGCTGCAGCAGGCAGGATAACTGAGAGTAAATTGAAATACGACATCCTCCTGCTCTGTACGCAGCGCATACCCGCGCATTTGCATTTCTCCATATTCATCATCGTGATAATCAATGCCTAAACGATTACCGCTTGCTGCACTTTCCAGAAAATACGTGGTAACGAATGAAAAGAATTGCTGCAGATGCACTTGATCAGCACGAATCTGCAGATTTGCACGACCTCTTTCTCCATATACAACAGGGTATTTACAATCCGGTGTCCATCCCATAACAGGCGGTTTTTCTTTTGAAAGATAATATGTCAAATCCTCAAAACCACTTTCTTCATCCGTGCCGAACATGATGCGTACCTGTCTGGACAACGGTATATGCAATCGTTTCAAGGCATAGAGAGCATATAAACAACTCAGGACAGGTCCCTTATTATCAAGGATACCGCGGGAAAAGATACGCCCGTTTTCATCCATGTAACCGCTGAAGGGAGGATGTGTCCAGCCTTCGCCTGTTTCAACGACATCCAAATGTCCCATGACACCGATATAGTCCTCACTTTCTCCATATTTGGCATATCCTACGTAATTATCCACATTTACAGTTTCGAAGCCGAGTTCTTCTGCTAATTCCAGGGCTTTATCAAGTGCTTTTTTTACGCCTTTTCCAAAGGGAGCGTTCTCCTGCGGCTCACTCTTGACGCTATCTATTCTTACGACCTCTAAAATTCCCTGTATCATTTCCTCTGAGATTTTGTCAATCTCCGCCAGTATTTTATCTTCCATGCTATTTCTCAATCAATGGTGCCATGCGGGTACTCATATAATTCTCCAGCCATTCACTGCTGGCTTCTTGATGTACGCATTTCCCATGTTCTCTTTTTGTCACATATACAATCGGCTTTTGTGTCTGTGTTGCGACTGCGAAAGAAAATCCCTCTATGTTTGTGGCAACGCCCCATTCTCCTTTATTGTTCATTGCGACAAGCGAAATGTCGCCTGCCTTGCCGCGGCGTTTTGTAAGCTCTTGATCCAGCTTTGAAACAGCGATATCACAAGCCTCCTGCGGATGCTTTCCCTCCTTCATCAGCCGGACGATCTCATAAGAGATACAACCCTTCATTAAATCCTCACCGAGTCCTGTAGCGCTGGCACCGCCTGCCGTACTGTCCACATAAAAGCCGGATCCTGAAATCGGGGAATCGCCGACTCTGCCTTTTTTCTTCATAAATAAGCCGGAGGTAGAGGTGGCTGCCGTCATATCGCCGTGACTGTCAAGACAAACCATACCCACCGTGTCATGTCCGCTGTACGGCTTGATTTCCAACTCCTGCACATCCTTAACACGATTTTTATAATGAATTTTCGCGCGATCGCTTAACATATTTTTACGTTCAAAGCCCTCCTTGTGTGCAAATTTTTCCGCCCCCTCACCGACCAGCAGATTGTTTACGGCTTCCTTGCTTAACCGGCGGGCAATACTGATAGGATTCGCGAAATCCTTAATTGCGGCAACTGCTCCGATATCAAAGGTTGTTCCATCCATATAGGCCGCATCCAGTTCCACTTCCATTTCCTCATTTGGCAGACCGCCGTAGCCCACGGATTTATAGTATGGAAAATCCTCTACCTCTTTAATTGCCGTCTCGATAGCATCACCGCTGATACCATCGTTTTCCAATATTCGGGCAGCTTTTTCGATTCCTTCCGCTGCCATTCTCCAGGTCGCTATAATACCCCACATATTCATTCTCTCCTTTCGCATTCATCAACTATCATATTCTCCTTCATTATAATACCATTTCAGTATATCGTTTCTAAGATCATTTCCTAAAGCCTAGGAAGTATGTGTTTTCTTGTTGAAAGCTGATCATATCCGCACAGCCTTGGTGAATTGCGCATACTGTTCCTTGTAATTGCCCAGCAGCTTCATCCTCCGTACTACAAGAGGGGGAACGAAGGACTGATGAGTTTTTTATTCGATAAAGCCAAACAAATGCTCGGGGTGTTTTTCCATTTCATCAAGAATCATCATGTCATCATTTGCAATATGACCAACGAGATTACGCTCACCGTCATTTTCCATATCTGTTAACAGGATTTCGATTTCTCCGCGATAATGCGATAAATTGTCATTTACAACTACAACATCTCCGCGATGGAACATTCTCTGTTCACTCATCCGTTGCGGTATTGCTTCTTCTTTGAAAAAGAAACGCGGAAGGGAGCTGCGGATATAATAGTCGCTGGCATCCTGCCGCCCGGTATGCGGATAGTCAAACAGTGCTTTCTTTTCAGCCGCACAGATATCCTTTTCCAGTTCCATGCGGATTGTTGTTTTTGATAGATCGACAGCAGCCATCGCTTTTAACTCCGCTTCACTGGCATACGCATTTCCAATCAATATATCATCAATCAGCTCACAGGCCAGCATATGGCGCAGCTGTACATCAATCGGCTTCGTACGGTGGAGCTCTACGGTTGGAAGTCCGGCAGATACCGGCCATGGACCGAAGGTATCCGGTTCCCGGCTGGTCACGAAGGCTGCTGTATGAAGTCCCAGCCCCTTCCATTTCTCATTTAAATTCATGAACAGCTTCCAGCCGATTCCGCTGTAGCGTTCCGGATAAAAATTATGACAGATTGTAACATTATGCGGATCTGCGCCGTGCTTCAGCAGATAGTCGATTGAGGAATCCGCACTTCCGTTAAATTCAATTTTAATGCCATATTCATTATGGGTAATCGCCCGGTCAAGAAAATCGTCAAAGTGACCGTCCAGACGAATGATATCCACATGCATGTCATGAAATACCTTTAAATCCAAAGGTGTTGCGCCCAGGTGTTTGAAAACATCCGGATTGGTGTCGACGGCTACTTCATAGCCGAGTGCATGAGCGCGATTCATGAAATCAGTAAATTCCGTAATGATTTCTTCCTTTGCTTTTTGTACTGAAAGCAAGCATGTAAAAATTCTTGTAAATCCGTATCCGGCTGCTGATACCATATATGCCTGATCTTTTTCAGGGGTTGAATGCTCCGGATATACGCTGATACCTAATTTGTGCATAAAATGCCCTCCTTATAATACTTCTATTATAACGCAGGCTGCATAGGTTATCGCGTATACGGTTTCCTAATGCTAGGAATAAAAAGCATCGTGGCGATTTCTTCAGCACCTCATTCAAAAAACGGGTGCAATGTCCGTCATATTATTTGTGCGTATAATGCCCTCACTTATAACACTTCCGGTATTCTGCAAACGGCAAAGGTTATCTTATATACTGTTCCTTAAAACAAGCATTAAAAAAGAAAAATCTGTTTCCATATCGCTAGGTTCTTATCCAGGTGCAGATCAATATCGCAAATGAAAAGGCACAAAATTACATTGTAATCTTGTGCCGGATAGCCACAAACTGAAACAATCGAGCGTGAGATAGAGCCCGGCTATTGGGGTATTCTTATTTCTTAAATGATTTAATCAGCTTGATTGCGGTTTTCAGGACTTTTTCTCCGTTCATCATACCATAATCGGAGGCGTCAATCACCGCTACCGGAGCAGTTTCTTTGAATCGTCTGTTTGTTTCTTCGTACAGATATTTTACCTGAGGTCCAAGTAAAATACAATCAGGGTGCAGCTGTTCGACAATATCGCCGATTTTAGAATGAGAATATGCCTTTACTTCTAAGGGAAGGCCGTGAGCATCTGCCACATTCTGCATCTCCTGAGCCAGCATACTCGTAGACATACCTGCACTGCAAAATAGATAAATTTTCTTCATATCGTTCTCCTTTCTGCTCTATTTAATCTTGCTTTCAAGCGCTATGATTCTTTCATAATTCTGAATCATTTCGTCAGCGATGATTTTAAAGCTTTCCGCACTCATCAACTGATCTTCCGCATGGATCAGAAGCAAACCGGTTTCTACTTTTTTGCCGCCTGCTTCCTGCTGAATCATTTTCGCATGAGCTTCATGTCCTTGAAGGAAACTTTTATCTCCCTCTTCAATCATTTCTCTGGCCCTTTCAAAATTCGCTTTTTTAGCTTCCTGTATTGCTTCTATATAGCTGGAGCGAGCCATTCCTACAGCAGAGATAATTTGAAAGCATTGCTTTTCCAAACCTTCCATTACTCATACCCTCCTCTTAAGTGATCTTGATCACGCACTTCTATTATACTAGCCATTGAAAAAAATACTTTTAACACAGTTTCCTAATCATTAGGAAATTGATTATGAAGGAGTGATAGTACTTCCTAGGATGTTAGGAAAACGTTCTACTGTCTCTTTGCATTTCAGTGCCTTATAATGAGTACAGGAAAGAAGGTTTTAAAAATGAACAGATATGAATGGTCGCTGGATGCTTTATATAAAGGCTACGATGACCCCGCTTTTCAAAATGATTTGAAACAGTATCATGATTTACACGACGAGCTTTCTGCACTGACGGAAGAAATGAACACACTGGAGGAATGCTGTGCGGTGAAAGAAATCCTTCAGCTTTTGGAAAAGGAATATGATTTATCCGGCCGTCTGCACATGTACACGATTTTACGCCAATCTGTGGATACCAATGATAAACAGACTCTGCGATATTTGAATATCATCAATTCGAGAATATCCTCTTATTCCGTCTATCGTTCGCAGTTAAAGGATTATCTGGCACATATAAAGCATATGGACTCCTGCATACAGCAGGACGAAATGCTGAAGGAGTATTCCTTTCTGCTGTTTACATTAAAAGATAAAGCCTCTCATTCTCTTTGCAAAGAGGAAGAAGCGCTGCTGGCAAAGCTTTCGCAGACAAGTACAGCAGCATTTCGTGATATGTATTATCATTTGACGGCAAATGTCTCCGTGGAGTGTCTGGGGCAAACTATGACTCTGACACAAGTGAAAAATTTATGTCATTCAACTAGCAGAGACGTGCGAAAGGAAGCCTTTCTGTGTGAAATGAAGGCCTATGAATCCATCAAAGAGCCGCTTGCCTTTTCCATTAATAACATCAAGCGTCAACAGCTGATGGAAGCACGTATGCGGGGGTATGAGGATCCCCTGGATAAAATGCTGCAGGATTCCTTCATGAAGAAAGGAACATTGAACACGATGTATGTCGCTGTTGATAAGTATCTACCTAGGTTTCATGAGTATCTGCGTACAAAAGCAAAGCTGTTGGGATATGATAACGGACTTCCGTGGTATGAAATTTACGCGTCCCTCGGTACGTGCGATATGTCCTTTACGATCGAAGACTGTGAAGCGTATATACAACAGCATTTCAGAAATTTCTCCACTGATTTATATGATATGACAAAGCAGGCAATAGATGAGCATTGGATTGATTATCCAAGCCATACGGGTAAACAGAGCGGGGCATTCTGTGAAAATCTGGCATGGATCAAACAGAGCAGAATCATTACCAATTATGGAAATACCCTGAGTGACGTTATCACGGTGGCACATGAGTTAGGACATGCCTATCATGGAATGCTGGTTGAAAATGAGCGGCCTCTAAATAGAGAATATTGTATGCCGCTGGCAGAAACGGCATCTACATTCAATGAGAATATCATGTATCGTGCTTTAATCAATGATGCAGACCGTGAAAATAAATTGTTCTTGATTGATACGCAGCTGTCTGCACTCTGTCAAAATATCTGTGATATCACAACCCGCTACACATTTGAAAAATCTGTATTTGAACAGTGTGAGGAAAGGTTTATGTTTGCTTCCGACTTGATGCAGCTGATGCTGGAGGCGGAAAAGAAATGTTTTAAGGATGGGTTGGACCCGAATTGGCTCCATCCGTATCGCTGGATTACAAAAGTACACTATTATATCCCAGATATCGCTTTTTATAATTTCCCATATACCTTCGGCGCCTTATTTTCAAGAGGCCTGTATGCGATGTATGAAAAAGAAGGGGAGGCATTCCTTCCGAAATATCGCGCCTTGCTGAAGGCATCAACTACGCATACGGTAGAAGAAACAGCGGCCATTGCCGGTATAGATTTGGAGGATGCCGCTTTCTGGGAAGCCTCACTTGAATCCATCATAAGGCAAATGGATGAATTTCTGATATTAGCGAAAGAGACAGCATAGAATCAGGGCTGAATTGCATGATTGTATCAGTCCGTCAGCTGCCGGCAGTCAGATAGAAAAGGCGTCCAAACAGAAGCTGTTGTATACTGCGCTAGGAGGTATTGGGATAACTGTTTTTCTGACAGCAGAGGCTGCAGAACGAAAGCGTCCGGATATCTGCTTTTCCAATAAAAATCGTTTTAAGGGTTTATGTAGAGATTGATAAGTAGAAAAACCGAATGCCTGCTCTTTCAACAAATTTTATGAATCTATATAAAGATAAAAGTAAAGGAGAAACGTTTTATGAAAGTATTATTTGCTTATTTCAGCTCAGAATCGAATGAGCATTCACGCAGTTTGATGACCTTTGATAAATTTGTTTTTAAGTTTGGTGAAGAGGCCGTTCAGCATGTTTCCTGCCGTAAGGTTTTTGAGGATGCCGGTATAGAATTGATTCCGGCAATCATTGCCCGCGGACACCCGCATGGCCCTGTCACATACGATGCTTTTGAATTTATCCGTTCACGTATGATGGTAGAGGTGAAATCACATATTCATGAAATTGATGGAATCTTTCTGTTTTTACATGGCGCCAGTAAAGTGATCGGCTTGTCAGGAGGCTCGGCTGAGCACGCTTTCCTGAAAGAAATACGTGAAATAACCGGGCCGTATATGCCAATCGCCCTTGTAATGGACCCCCATGGAAATCTGTCCGAAGAGCTTGTAAGCAAGGTGAATATCCTGCGCTGCTACCGTCATTCTCCGCATACGGATGCAGAGGAGACATTTCAGTTTGTCGCAGAAAAATTTGTTGAGCTGTTAAAGAACAGAAGGAACATAAGACCGGTATACCGAAAGGTTCCTATCATAATCGGCGGGGAAAAGAGTGTATCACTCGATGAGCCGATGGTATCCATCAACCGGCTGTGTGATGAAGCAGAAAAGGATGAACGCATTATGAGTGCTTCTTTTCATATCGGCTATCTGCGCCATGATGGTGACAAGCTGGGATGCTCTGTTGTCGTTGTACCGCAGAGCGGTAAGTATCGAGCCTATGCCGAGGAAGTGGCAGATCATATTCGTGCGTTTGCATATTCACGGCGTCATGAATTTCATTATCACGGCAATACCGGTGAACCGCAGGAGGTCTTACATAAGGCAGTTGCTCATACAGGAGGAACCGTATTTATTACAGATTCAGGAGATAATGTAGGCTCCGGAGGAGATGGCTTTAATACCTATATGTTACGACAGATTCTCGCAATGCATGATACCAACCATAAACAGTATCTGGTAAGCGGAATTGTTGATCACAACGCTTTTAAAAAACTGTATCCCCGACATGTAGGCGAGCATGTCAGTCTGTGCATTGGCATGAACTATGATGAATTATGTAAAAGCGTACCGATTGAAGGAACTATAATCGCGAAAGGTATACCTGATGAAGGGTACGAGCATAAAAAAGATATGGGGACTGCGATAACGGTCCGATTAGATCATGCACCGGTAAGCGTTGTTATTCTGAATGATGCGATTCAGTTTTATGAGCCGGAGCAGTATACCCGCTGTGGTATCGTGTTAAAGGAATATGATGTTGTTGTGGTAAAACAGGGATATATCTCTGCCGAGTTTGACGCATATGGTGATTTGTGTATGATGGCGCTTACTCAGGGGCCGACATATCAGAGAAGTGAATTATTAAAATTCAAGCAGATTTATCGACCGATGTGGCCTTATGATGATTATGACTTAGAGGATATGCTGTAACAGGGCATAACGGGGCTTATTCTGGGTGATTCCGTAAGTGCGGAGGAGTGCATGGAAGCAAGAGGTAATAGGGCATACCGAGGCATAGTTTGGGTGAGCCTTTCAGATTGTAAAAAGCAATACCCACATAAATCTGTTACAGATTAAAGAGTTCTCTGGCCTATTCCACGATTGATTCTTTCTCATATTTGACTATTTGATTATAGATAATAAAAGCACAAGATCATGCGCAATCATGAAGCTGATCCTGTGCTTTTTGTTGTGAATTATTTGCGATACCCATGTTCGAATAAGAACGCCATAATAAGAGAATGCCTTTTTTTCTATTCTGCATAACAGAAGAAAAGAACATTGAACATTATTTTTTACATGTGTTAAGGATGAACGGACAGGGCTGTTTATTCTATTTTATAGCAGAGTATGCCTCTTTTTTTCTATTCTGCATTACAGAAGAAAAGAACATTGAGCATTATTTTTACATGTGTTAAGGACGAACGGATAGGGCTGGATATCCTATTCCACATTAAAATTTAAATCCTTTTTTGTTTCTTATTGTCTGACTTAAAGTACATTGCACAATTACTTTAAATAATTTTCAGGATGAACGGATATCACGTAATCTGCCTGTCATGTTTAAGGATTCATGGATTTCAATGTTATAAGGCTCACAGCGCATAGGATAAACGCAGCCATAGTAAGAAGTAGGTATGGTTTGCAGTTTCATGAAAAAAGTGTCTTTCGACACCTTTACTGTATTGCGGTTCTCATTGCACTTACTTTATCCCAGGATAAACGGCGGCAAAATTCTGCAATCGCCTCTACCGTCTGCACATAATCTCTGCGGTGTATGATCAGGTGATGGGAATGCATATAGCGTGTTGGAATACTCAATGTCATGGTTATGATACCATCATATGCTTTGTGAATATTGTCGGCATCGGTTCCTCCGGCAGTCATCATATCGTAGTTGATGCTGAGTCCTAAATCCCTGCAAATCTCTTCCATTTCCCGTAACAATGCCTTATGGGCAATAATACCGGCATCCATTATAGATAGCACCACACCGTTGCCAAGCTTGACATCTCCCTTATCCATCGGTGTGTCCAATGCTGTTGTGACATCCAGTGCAATCGCTACATCCGGATGCAAAAGGTTCGCTGCTGTACGGGCCCCCCGTAATCCGACTTCCTCCTGCACAGTGCCCACAGCATAGACGTTTGCCTCATGCGCGTCCTTCTGTATGCGGTATAATACATCGACAGCAAGGGCTGCACATAAACGATCATCCCATGCTTTCCCCATCAGATAATTAGGATTGTTCATAACTTCAAACTTTGTATCCGGGGTGATCATATCTCCTATTTGAATCCCTAATTCCAATACCTCTTCACGGTTATCCACCCCCATGTCAAGAAATAAATCAAGGGGCTTTATAACCTTTTCTTTTACCTCAGGGGGCAGTCCGTGCGGAGCGCAGGAACCGACGACGCCGTGATATCGTCTACCTTCCTTTGTGGTTACATATAATGTCTGAGATGGCAGAACATGTCCCCACCAGCCGCCTACGGGCAGCATGCGGATATAACCTTGTTCATCAATTTCACGCACCATGAAGCCAACCTCATCCATATGTCCGCAGATCATCACCTTTGGACCGTCAGCATTTCCTTTCTGCAGACCTGCTATGGAGCCAAGGTTATCGTATGTGATTTCGTCGCAGACAGGGGTTAACCACTTTTTCATGATACGGCTAACTTCCTTTTCGCATCCTGAAATTCCATGAGCTTCGCTCAGCTCTCTGATCATTTCCAGATTTATCGTTCCATATGCCTCTTTCATATGCATACCTTAGCGATTCTCCGCTTTATAAGCGTTAATTTTGTTTTCATCAAGCGATGTGATGATGGCAAGCAGCGCACTCTTCGCACAATCGTAATCACGTATATCAATCATGCTGTTTCCCGTATGGACATTACGTGCGCAGATGCAGGCGCTTAAGGTTGGACAGCCGGAAAATAATTTATGTATCCAGGCTGCGTCTGTCTGTGCCATATTATAGTAATACTGATAGGGCAGCTGCTGATTCTTACAGGTCTGTACAAGGGTATCCAGCAATAGGCGATTTGGCATCATGCCCTTATCATAATAACGAATCAGGATTCCTTTTCCAAGCTGCCCGACTGCCTGTTCATCCCTGGTGATGTCGTTTGCTGAACTGCAGTCCAATACGATTCCCATATCCGGATGAATCAGTCCTGTCGCTGTCGTTCCACCCCGTATACCTGCTTCCTCCTGTACGGTTGCTCCGATATACAAATCCACATCAAGCTTTGTTTCCTTCAGTGCCTGCAGCAGCTCGATAGCCATAATACAGCCATAGCGATTATCCCATGCCTTGGAAAGGATGCGATGACCGTCACCAAGCATGGCAAATCCGCCGTCAAGAACGGCGCTGTCTCCAACCTTAACGCCCCAATCAGCAGCCATTTCGGCATTTTCCGCACCGAAATCTATCCGCATATGCTTTGTGTCGCAGGCGGCTATTTCATCCTTATCACATACGATGGTACCGATGTACTCTCTACCGCTGGCTGCCTTTAAACGCACCCGCTGTGCATGCAGACTTTGTGCATCCATCCCGCCGATACATATAAATTCAGCAAGGCCGTTCTTCTTAATACTTGTAATCATAAAGCCTACCTCATCCATATGACCGCAGATCATCACTCTTAATGCATTCGGTTTTCCGCTTTTCTTTACGGCGAAGATAGAACCCAGATTATCGTATATAATTTCATCAGCATAGGGCTCCATATGCGTTTTCATAATTTTTGAGATATTCCTTTCATCTCCGGAGATACCAACAGCCTGTGTTAACTCCTCCATTAAAGCAATCGTTTCATTCGTCAACATAAATACACCTCTTTCTCTTTCATAAATTCATTATAGGCCTTTTAGAAATAATGTATTTGAAGATTGCTTCCTATGTATTAGGAAAAAAGAAAAGCAGCAAAACAGCTGCTTTCCATGTAATCAATAAGGCCTTTAATGATATGCATATTCCTTGATCATATCACTGACATCTTCTTTTTTCGCAAGCTTCAGGGCAAACTCACACATCATTGCCAGACTTTGCGGTAATCCCGTACCACCCTTTTTCGGCATTTTAAGAATGGTCACATGATTTTTAAATTCATCAATAGCTGTACCGCATTCCTCAGACATGATAGCAAACGCCGGTATGTCTGTCAGCTCATTGATTGTCTGAGCTGTTTTTGCGGCCATTTTTCCATAGTTCCCGTAATTAAAGCACGGACCGCAGATTACCACATCCGGATTGAGCTTCTTGCTCATAGCAGCAAATCTTTTTCCGTTGGTATCCGGATCCTGTGCAAAGGTTCCATCACCGCAATACAGTGTTGCACAGATGCTTCCTCCCATATCCGTTAAAGTCTTTTCAAACATATGACATGAACCTATTGCCATCGGTTTTCCTCCCATTGCCAAATCAGGACTTTCTTTTCCGCCAAGTCCTGCCTGCGTTTGATCAAATACCATCAATACTTTCATTTTATAATTCTCCTCGCTTTCTTTTCTGCAGCAGAAGCAATGCTTTCTTTAATACTTTTTCACCGTCCATCATCCCATAATCCTCCTGTGAAATCAGCATGACAGGGGTTCGCTCATCAAAGCGCTTTTTCGTCTCATCAAAAAGATATTTTACCTGTGGACCCAGCAGGATGATATCCGGATGTTTTTCTTCAACGATGCTTTGCATCTTTTTATAAGAGAATGCATTAACTTCGATTGGAAGCATGTGTTTATCAGCACAGTCCTGCATACGGCTTGCCAGTAAACTTGTAGACATTCCCTGGTCACAGAACAAATAAAGTCGTTTCATACATCATCCTCCCTTACCAATTCATTATAAATCCTTTTCATGTGCAATATAACCAATTATATTTCCTAGCTGTTAGGAAATATAACTATGACCAATATTTAATAACCGCTTTTTTCATGCGAAAAAGAGGAAGCAAATGCACGATATCTAACAGGAGTCATAAAAGGCTTGAAATTTCCGGCTCACAGCGCAGCGTATTGCATTAGTCGCAAAGAAAGAGCTGTAATTCATGCTTATCACATTTTCATAATATATATCTATTGAGATTGGAAGGGGGGCAGCTAAGAAAAAGAGGCTTCGCATCTTATTGGTGCAATACAACAGATGTGAAACCCGCTCAGTCTATAGCTGTGTAAGAATAGCGTCTGGTATGTTACAGATCATCCAATGATAAATCATCAAATGAAATATCTTCTTCCTCTGTACCCTCTGAATTTTCTTCATCATGCAAATAACCTTTATCGAGCGCTTTAATGAATGGGAAATAGATACAGCATCCGATAACCAGCAGAATAATCTGCCATACTGCGGCAATCCAGCTTCCTGTTGATAACCAGCCGGAGAATCCGATTGGAGTCGTCCACGGTAAGTTGACACCGGTTGTCTTTGGCAGAATTTCTGCTATTGTCAGTAAGTAGGATGTAACTAAATTAAATAATGGTACAAAGATGAACGGTATAATCATAATCGGGTTTAATACAATAGGCAATCCGAAAATGATTGGTTCATTGATACCGAAAATACCCGGAACAATGCTTAATCTACCCAACACCTTGATACGTTCAGATTTACAGAACAGCAGCATACAAATAACGAGCGATAGCGTACTTCCACCGCCGCCAAAGTTCGTGAAGAAGTTTGAGAACGGATTGGTAAAGATATGCGGTAGTTCATTATTCGGCGTTCCTGCTTCAAATGCAAGCAGCTGATCGGCAGTTAATACGTTGCCGATGAAGAATACAGAGTTCATTACGGCAGGACCGTTTATACCGAAGAACCAGAGGAATGTACACATGAAGCTGTAAATAGCATTTGCCCCCAGAGTATCCCCCAGTCCTTTCATAGGCGTCTGAAGTACGGTGAATACAAAACCCTGTGCGGTTTCAAATGGTGTAAATTCAAAGAAGATACGAATCAGGAAGCATACCAGTAAAACGATGGCACTAGGTACCAATGCAGCGAAGGAGTCCGCTACAGCAGGTGGCACACCCTTTGGCATTTTGATTGTCCATCCCTTTTTGTAAACCCAGATAAACAGAAGTACGCAGAGTATAGAGCAGCACAGAGCCATGAAGATACCGTTCGTACCGATATTATCAAAGGATAAACCTGCAAATGCACCTTCTAAAACCACTTTTCCCGCGTCATTGACCGCATCATGAATGACCGGCTGCAGGATGAAAAATGAAACTAAGGCAACGGCAGCGCCCTGTATTTTATCTCCACCAAACTCTCTGGCCATAGCATAGCCAGTACCCAAACAAGTCAGTAAAGCGGTACAGTTAAAGGTTGCGCGGGATACGGCTTTAAACCATTCCTCCCAGCCTGCCCCAAATACTCCTGTCCAGAAGTCAGACCATCCGGGTATCGGAAAATTGGCGATCAATAAGAAAATCGAACCGACGATCAGTAATGGCGTGGCTATTAAGAAGCCATCACGAATGGCAATCAAGACTCTGTTTTTACTTAGCACATCAGACATTGGCATAAGTATTTTCTCAAGCTTGTTAAACATTTTATTTCCTCCTCTTTTTTGTCTTAAAAAATTTAATCGTGCGCACTAAACTTTTTACAATCTAATTATAATAAAAGTTTACTGCTCGCAACATGAAAATGATTTCCTAAGGTATAGGAAATCCACTTTTTCTGACGGTGATGGAAAACATAAATATAGATATATTGCAGGAAATGTATCTATTGCAGGGAACAGCAGGATATCGGAATGAAGAACTAAAAAAGCAGGGATAATAAAAGATATCAGGGTCAGGGACTTAAAATGCAGAGAAAAGCAGAGTATCGAAGTGAAAAACTGGAAAAAGTAGCGAAAAGCAGGATATCAAAGAAGGGGCAAAGAAACGGAGAAAAGAAGGATATCGAAGTATAGGACTAAAAAAACAGAAAAGGATTTTAGAGTGAAAAATTAAGAAAAAACAGGGATTCTCATCCCTGTCGACAGTGCTGCGGCTATAAAGCATGGTAGTCGGATACATCTTCTTTTTGAAGCATATATACTTTTGTTTTACCGAGATAATCATGAAGCATACGGCGGTCGTAATTTGTCAGGGTGATGATAAAAGATAAAAATGTCATGAAATAGGTAATGTAGCCAAAGGAAGCGGGATAATCAATTTTGGCAGTCAGAACGATCAGCTGCACGACATAGGTGGTCGTGAAGGCCGCAAGCTCAAGGAAGGTCATCCCAATGACATTTCTCATAAATAAAGCTTTGGCTGTAGCTTTTGAATTATCCATCATTACGATTTTATAATTTAATAAACGCTTTGCGGGTGTCTGTCCCGGCCATATTTTTAATGGTATATACACATAATAAAACGTATAGAATAAGAATACAAAGAATGTGATAATATATGCCCAATGCAACGGAATGCCAGCCAGTATTTGTGTAGTATTCGTCGAGCCGGTGAGGGAAGCTTGGATGATGACCAATGGAATTACGCAGAATATATTGGCAAGCATGAAATCCATCAGATACCCGAAAAATCTTCTGATATTCGACACGGGAGAATGCTCTGTATCTTTTACAAGGGTATCCTGCTTTTTCAATAATGCAATGCTTAAACGATCAATGAGCCCCAGCTTCTTTTCTCTGTAATGTTTTGTTGGTTTCTTATTATTTTCAGTGATTTTCGCAATCATAATATCTCTCCTCACTCCACGATACGTGCAATAAAGTCATTATAATCATGACTTTCTAAAAGTGTCGCAAACCGATTGGCATCACTCACTGCATTGCTCAGCCAGTCAAAGAACAGCTTCAGCATATAGCGGTCTGCATCATTGATCGCGAGCAGTATGACCAGCTTTACTTCAAAAGGTCCCCATGGAATCGGATTCTTCAAAATAGCAACGGATATGTTGGATTTAATGCTCATTACATTGAAGCTATGCGGTACGGCAAAGCTGTAGGCAAAGGAGGTTGCGGACATGGATTCTCTTTTCAAGACAGATTCCTTGAATCCATCCGGTATATAACCGGATGCCTGCAAATTATCACACATATAATTGATTACGTCCTCATGCGTCGCTATATCAACATCTGTATAGAAGAATCGTGGTTCTATCATACCGGATATACCTTCTTCAAACTCTTTCTGAAAATGCTTCTTATCCAATAGGTTCAGCGCCTGGAAAATACGGCTTTCGTCCTCTAAATTGATAAACAATGAAATTTGAATCGTGGCGATATCCAGATCATGCTGCAGGGGGAGCGTTGTCAGTATCAGATCAGGCCGTGCATTAAGAATTGTTTTCTGTTCGAAGAAGTTCAGACATTCCACGATGGCCATTCGCTCACCGAACCGATTTTCTACTTTTTTGACGCACATATTGCTTAATGCCTGATCGTGTGGATAAATCATAATAACCCGGTATTTTCCCGACAGGTTCGCACGCTCGAAGGCAGCACCGAGATGCAGCGATAGAAAACCTATTTCGTTTTCACCGATCACCTCATTTAATTGCTCTTCCAGATACCGTGCAACACGTATTCCCATTTCAAATACCAGAGGATATTTACGTTTGATCTCCTGCAGATATACATTGGATACATCATGTTTTCTTATCTGGCGCTCCATGAGTGACTGCATGTGCATTTTCAAACCGATACGCAAATCACTGTCTTGTGCGAAATCAATATCAAAATCATCATGAATAACTTCTAACATGCCGTCGATAATATCATCACTTGTTAAGCTATCATGAAATTCATGAACCAGATCCTTTGAGTAACTGGTTCCTTTCTTTCCCATCAATAACAATGCAAGCAGCGCGATTTCATCCTCAACGATTTCTATACGTATCTTCCTGGCTGTATTCTGAAAAAATTCACGTGCTATCTCATATTCCTGACTTTTCTTTAATTCTTCATAATCGCGTTCCGTATGTATATAGTTATGTCGTAGAATTCGTTCGATTGCGATTCCCACATGAACCATCAGCATCGGAAATGCCATTTCACGTACATGGAAATTGTATTTGTTAAACGTTTCTTCAAGTGTATCCTTAACAATCAGTAAATCGAAATCATTATACAATGCCGCAAGGTTATTCAAATTCAGAAAATTACCCTGTGTTTCCTCGGCTAATAAATCTTTATACAGCTTGCGCTTGCTCTCTTCATCACCTTCTAAATGGATAAAGTTCTTAGAGCGTACCAATCTTAACTGCTCATAAGGCTCAATCATTCTTTTTATACGTTTAATATCATTATCAATCGAATATTCACTAACAAACACCTGATCCTGTAAATTGGTGATACTTAGTTCATTTCGCTGAAATAGAAGCTGCTGTATGATATATATACATCGTTCCTGCGGTGTCTGTGCGATTGGCTGTTCGATTTCAATGTTCAGCGTCCGAAGAATTTCCTGATTCAAATGATATCCATAGCGAAGATTGGACTCAATCAATGCATTCTCATAATAACGGTTAATGGAATCAATGTCTGAGCGTATGGTACGATCTGATACATTTAGAAGCTTGGACAATTCTTTACCTGTAATCCAATCGTTAGAGTCATTCATCATCATGATAATTTTTTCCTGTCTTTTATTTAGTCCCATGTTGTCAATCCTCTCTAAATAGTATTATATAGAATTATCTTCAGGAAGTAATTAACATTTTTTCCTAACTCTTAGGAAGTTTTGCGAATTGGTTACTGGAATTTTCTTTTTTACACAGGAGCAGAGGGAAAAGAGAAGCGTTATTCTTTTCTTTAAGTACAACTGGTCTTTCTGTATAGTCAGGGCTGAGACTGCTGTCGTAGCAGTATAGCTGAATAGGAGATATGCTTTTTTCCTCTAATACTATGATAAAGAGTGTCATAATGGATAGGCTAAGTCACAGTACCTAAAATACGCTATGCGGTGCTCCTGCGATAAAGGATTTTATGCGGCTCTGTTTGAAAAGAAGGTCATGCCTGCATAAGGGATAAACAGAAGGATGTTATTCCTCAGGTCTGTATGCCATGCATTTAAAATATTGAAGGAACTCTGCTACAAGCATTTGATCTATTTCTGTAACCCGCATTCAAGGTTATCAATATCCTGTTGATTAGCTGCAATATGTCATATTCAGGAAAAGATTCGGTTCGTGTGCGATGAAGCGGCCTGTCACAAGCGGCAGAAGAATGCATTTTTCCTACCGCCTAGGAAACCCTTTTAGCCACTCTCAAATGAAAAGGAATTATAATAATGTAGAAATTAAAGAGGGGATCGCTTATGTTAACACATTCATTGAAGAACAAAAAAGTACGTTATCTATTCAGCTGTATCGCAGTTGTTATCTCAGCATTATTGCAGGCATATGTCATTCAGGTTTTTATTACACCGAGTAATCTATTGAGCAGCGGTTTTACAGGCGTTGCTATTTTGATTGATAAAATAGCTGCTTTATATGGCTGTCATATTTCAACCTCCATCGCTATCCTGATGTTAAATATTCCGGTGGCACTGATTTGTTTTAAAAGCATCAGTAAAAAATTCACCATACTTTCTACCATTCAATTTGTTTTAGCTTCTGTATTTTTAAACTTCTGTCGTTTTCAGCCGCTCTTTCATGACCTGGTGCTGAATGTTGTTTTCGGAGGATTCTTGTATGGTCTTTGTGTTGTCATCGCTTTAAAGGGAAGCGCGTCAACGGGAGGGACGGATTTCATCGCTCTTTATGTTTCTAATAAAATCGGCAGGTCTATTTGGGAACAGGTTTTTATCTTTAATGCTTTGATATTATGCATATTCGGATTTATGTTTGGATGGCTGTACGCAGGATACTCCATTGTTTTTCAGTTTATTACAACAAAAACGATTTCTACATTTCACCATCGCTATGAGCGTGTAACCATGCAAATTACGACAACCTTACCTGAGCTTGTTATTGATCTGTATGTTGATCACTATCGTCACGGGATTTCCTGTATACAAGGGTATGGCGGGTATAGTAAAAAGAAAATGTATCTGCTGCATACCGTCGTTTCCTCATATGAAGTTGCTGATATTGCGAATCTGTTGCGAGAGGCAGATCCGAGGATTATTATTAATGTATTAAATACGGAGGAGTTTTACGGAAGCTTTTATATGGCTCCTATGGAATAGAAATGGTCAGATATATCGAATGATTAGGAAAAAGCAAACAGCACGAAAGACGAATAAATATCATGAAAGCTACATAAAAATCCTTAAAGATAGATAAATGATATGAATACAAGCATAGAAATTAGAAGCAATCAAACATAATATAAAATAACTTAAATAGAGAAAAGAGCGGTTCTACGACTATATTCATATCTCAAAAAGCAGCTCATTCATAATTTTTTCAGCTTAATATCACATAGGGCAAGACTGTATTCTCTGACTGCTTATGCACATAGGCGGTAAATACGGCTTTTCTTTTCTCCTTGTTCAATCAGGCAGCCATCAAGGACCATCTGTTTCAGGAGTCTTTTGGTTGTAGATTCAGCGAGATTTAGCAGCTTTCTGGCTTCCCGGTTGGAAATACAGCCATGTTCGCGGACATACTCTTTAATTAGCTGCCGTCGTTCTTCGGATAATGGATTTTTATTGGCTTTTTATCGGCTTTTTTTCTTCTTTACAAAATAAATTTACACGGAAGGTATCTCCTATTTCTGTAAATTCGGGAGTACGCAGCTGATATTCTTCTGCTCTTTTAATGATGCGACGTATTCCTGTACCCCATCCTTCTATAAGCTCCATGCGGCTGAATACTTCCGCAATCGCTTTATTTCTTATTTTTGAACGACCATTCACAGCTTCCTTCAGAGTTAATCCGCCATACAGCATACCGGGGGAAGTGATTTCTAAGCGATCATCAAACAAAGCGACTTGAACGCAGGAGGAATCCATAAAGCTGCGATGACACTGTGCGTTAATAATCATTTCGCGGATAGCCCCAACCGGTAGTTCGTATTTTTCTTTACGCAACATCCCGTTAATTTCAGCGCTTCGATTAATATGTCTGAGTACAAAGCGATAAGCTTCTTCAATCTGTTCATACAGTGGTCCGGAATATTCCTTTTTATCAAGAAATTCATCACGATCATTACCCTTGAATAACGCACATTGTATTTTTGCAAATCTAAAATAATCGCTTGTAAGCAAAATAAAGGAATTGGCGGCAAGCAGCTGATTTCCGCTTTTCTTCAGAAGCTTCCAGTTCAGAAGGTGTTCTACTGTAATTACTGGAATACTTCTTTTTTCTTCCGATGAATCTATAGCGGACTTCATATATTTATGTATATCCTGACAAAGCTTATCTATGGCCTCTTTTGTTACTTCATAGCCATTGCAGATTTGTTCATCCCATGAAGCATACGTTCCTTCCAGCTCCAGCTCTTTGAGCTTGACAGCATCTGCTTGGCGTGAAGTTCCTGCCACACGGATATAAGTGCCGTTTTCCTTGCCTGTATGTTTAAGGACGGTTGGTTCCGGCATATATTTCAACTATAACAATGCATTTACCCTCTATTGTTTGGAAGCTGATATCCGACACTATTTGTGGTTCACAGCTATCCGAAACAGCATTCGCTATGGAATCTATATTCTGAAACACGGAATCCTTATCCACACCAATTTCAGAACGGCTGGAGTCGTCAATTCTGATAATGAGTGTTCCACCACTCGTATTTGTGAAGGCAATCATAGTTTTTATGTATGTTTCACTGCGCTTCGGCAGAGCTGCTTTATATTCCATATGTTTAGATTCACCCTGCATAATTTCTTCTATCGTCATAATAGACCTCACTTTCATATGATAAAAAAATTAAATAATATACAGATGAAAGCTGTGCCGGCTTTTTAAATGAGGCCTTTCTGATAAATTGAAATATGATGTATGTTCATGTCAGAACTTCCTCTTGGTTTTATATATTGTAACATGAATTATCCATGCATTGGGAACATGTTGAAAGCTTATCTTCATTTTTTACATATTAGGGGGTGTTACAGTTTGATTTAGGGATATAATTTGGGGCAAAGAGTCTTAGTCCTTTCGCTTATATAAGGTCTGGCAGACTGTGAAATCATATACAAGCTGCTTATCATGGGTACAATAGAGGTAGCAAAATATTCTAGTAAAGGAAGCGGGCAATACTCTTTTTCCATTCACAAAAGAAAAAAGGAAGCACACGGCTTCCTCTAAGGGACTTTGCATTCAGATGGTTCAGCGAACCAGTGAAATCACGAGGATTATGACACCCAGCACAACCGCACTGATCAGTACATTGCGGAATGTAAAGAAGTCATACGTATAGTTTCCTGTATCCTGTTCCATTTCTTTCTTTTCCCTCAAATTATGTTCTTCAACGCCATTTGGCGGTGAAAGCTTCTCCTCATTCATGGTATCTCACCCCTTACATGCAAAATCTCTTTCCTTTTGTTCCTGCAATCACATTATAGCATAAGTGACTGCTTTTGTATTAAAACTCATAAAATCGTAAGAAACGTTAAGAATTTTTGTCCAAAAGAAGAAATCTCCACCGTGATGCCCGGATGAACAGCACCAGCAGAGAATCTTACAGTTTGGATACGGAAAAGTTTACCACGATTTATGCAGGAAATCAACAAGATCAGAACAGATAGGTACTGAAAATAAATGCCAGCATGATTCCCGCCATAATTAGAATTTTTCGCATACTGATAATCTGTCTGCAGATTGCGCAGTTTTTCAGAATCATCGGTTTTGTCGGTTGCTGTCTCATCAGATTTCTGCTCGTCATACTCTTTATCTCCTTCAGCCTGTATCCTGCTCTTCCATTATATATTAACACAGTGAGCGGGTTCATCGGCTTATGTTACCAAAGTGTAATGGAACTGTAAGAAATACCTGTTCCTATAATATAAACGAAGGAAACAGAGAAAAAGTTTCAAAGTATTTGAGAAAATTATAATTATATGGTTTTTCAATTTTTTGTAGGTGTTTATCTATTTATATTGTACGGCATTTAACTATAATTAGCAATACTTTCAGAAAAAAAAGCAAACTTTATGTTCAGCTTGCTAAATAAGTTTCAATTTTTTCATACAGTTATAAATTCCATCCTCTTTGCTGGTCGTGGTAAACATGTCACTGATCAGCTTCAGCTCTTCACAGGCATTTCCCATCGCCACACCTAAATTGCAATGCCGTATCATTTCCGCATCATTCAAGCTGTCTCCAATCGCTATGGAGGCTTCCAGTGGAATTTCAAAGTGAGACAGCAGACAATCGATACCGGTCGCTTTTGTGATAGCATGATGGTATATCTCACCATTTATACATCCCTCATGAAAACCATGGTGAATGTGCTTCAGCTGTGCGGGAAGCTGTCTGTCAAATTCCTGCAAAAGGGAATCCTCGTTGATAAAGGTTGCGATTTTCATGATTTGCAGGGTGTCTGTTTCCTTTACCTCTTGAAGTGGATGCATGCGGACCGCTGCCATATACTGTCTTGCCAGCTCACTGTTGTCTTCCATGCATCTTTGAAACAGTGAATGAAAGAAGTCATATCCAATAGGGTCAAGAAAAGAAGTACGGCTGCCTTCCAGATTAAATCCGATAGCATGGGCTTGCAGTAAATGCATCATGTGAAGTACCAGCTCCTGTGAAAACGGCTTATAAAAAAGGACTTTGCCATGACTTTCTACCATAGCACCGCAGGAATAAATACAGCCGTCAAACGGGATAGCCTGTATTTCATCATCCACCTCCGGCTTGGGGCGTCCTGTCGCAAGGCAGACCCTGTGTCCGTTTGCCTGTGCCTGTGCAATCGCTATTCTGCTGGATTCCTGTATACCGATTTCATGATCCAGCAGCGTACCGTCGATATCGAGAAAAATACATGCTTTCATGCGGCTTCCTCTTCCTGATAGGAAATACTTGCGCACATCATATGCTCAAATTGTTCAAAGGAAGTGCATTCCTTCATCCGTTCCATAACATCCTCCTTACTGAACAGGTCCACCAGTGCCTCGTAGAGATCATGGAAAATCTGTTTGTCAATTTTGTTCAATGCGACAAGCAGAACCACATGGACGATATGGTTATCCCATTGGATACCTTTTTGAGAAATTGCAATGCCGATGCACGTTTTCAGTGCCTCCATTTCCATTGAGTGTGGAATAGCGATATTGCCGAAGGCAGTGGAAGCGGCTGTTTCGCGAATCATGACACTGGTTAGAAATCCTTCATTGACATATTCCAGTTCTTCCATGCTTTTGCACAGCAATGGCAGCACGTCATCTCTCTTCGGGGTGTCTTCATTCGCCAGAAACAAAGAGGAGGAGAAAAAGTCGTGAAATTTCTTTTTCAGAATATAGTTCTTCTTATTTGTACGATAGCGGTCTATGGTATTCTGGATATCCATCCGGCTGTTTGGATTTGGAAAGGGCGGTATCAGACATACCTCCTTATGCAGCGGACATTTTAAGGGTATGGTGGTCAGCAGCATATCGTAATGCTGATGCTTCAACTCATGCTCATAGGAAATCGTCTTGCGTATATTGATCTGATTCCCAAAATCTATCAGCAGCTTATTGTAAATCGAGGCTGTCATATTCATATAGTCCGGACACAGCAGGATACACTGTATTTTTCCGTCATTGGTTTTCTGGCGTTCGATATCCGCACCGATATGAAGGGCAAGGAAGGTAACCTCATCCTCATTGATATCCACATGAAAGCGCTGCATCAGCTCCATAGCGATAAAAATGGCGATATCATAAACTGTCGGACAGCTGGACTTAATAGCATCCACCATGGGATTCTTTGTGTAGGTATCATTGCGGACACGAAGCAGAAGATTTTTTAAATGCAATGCAAAGGGCGTAAGAAAGGTTTCATGATTCAAATCGATGTAATAGCTGTCATTCACCTTTTGAATGATATCTCTGGTTAATGCGAGAATATCCTCGCCAACCAGCTTTTTCAGACTATCCTCAGAGCTTGGCAGTGAATAATTTGCATTTGTCTTAAACAGCATATAGACCTCAAACTGTTCATTGCGGTTAAAGCTGATGGACAATGCCTCCTCCAGACGGGAGCACAGCTCCTCGACTAGTGCACGTTCATTTTCGCTTTCGATGAGAAAGTCGCAGTCTCTTGTTTCAACAAAATTTCCTTCCTTTACACGGTCGATGATAATGGCGAAGTGCAGTAACAGATTAACGAAGGAAAAATCATTGATATAATAGTTATATTTCTGGAAGGTGGAGCGGATGATCATGGAGACCTGTTCCACCGGGAATTCAGGAAAGCTGCTGGTGATGATATTGGCATCCATGAATTGCTGATCTGTTTCCTCATACATAACATAGCTGACAAGTCTGCGCTTGTCTTTTTCACTGCCGTGCAGGCGAACCTCTTCATTTTCACATGTGAATTCAATATGAAAATTCGCAAATGCCTTGTTCATCTTCGCGATATCCGCTTTAATGGTGGAATAGCTGACATATAGGGCATCGCAGAGATCATACAGATCCATGTGGGAGGAATGCTCCAGCATAATTTGCTTCACAATGTAAAAACCGCGCTCCAGACTGGTCTGTGGAATACTTTCCTCTTTTACAGATAAAAGCTCCTTTGCCTGTGCTGCTTGAACGGTATATCCCTGCTTGCTGGAAAGGATCACCTTCTGATTGCCGAGCAGATTGATTTCATTGACATAATTTTTTACAGACCGCGTGGAAATTGATAAAGCGACGGCCAGCTGCCGACTGGTAACCGCTGTAGCGTGATGTAGCAGAAATTGCAGCAGCTCAACGTGTTTTTTCTTCATGATACCAACTCCCCTTGCAAAGACACTTGTTATATCTATTATAATTTACCCGCAAACACTGTACAACCAGAAGATTTCACCACATGGTGCAAATGTTCATTCTCAGACATTGAATCAGCTGTAAATAATTAAGTTTCGATGAAAAGGTCTGTTTTTTTTATTATGCAGCAGTGTTTTTTTGCCTGTCTATATTATAAAGAAATAAAACAAGGAGTTTACATCCTTCAGGGAAAAGCTTGCACCATGCGGTGCAAAACGTAAGTTGAGAAGCACGTGAATTTTAAAGATAATATGGGTGTACAAGGTACAGCGCTCATAAAAAGCGGAAAGGAGTCATTATGGACAAGATGTTCATCATGCTGTGCTGCGGAGCCGGGATGTCCAGTGGTTTTCTGGCAAATCAGGCACGCAAGGCAGCAAAAAAACGCAAGCTGGACACAACGATTGAAGCACGGTCCCATACAGATGTCAGCGGCTATCTGTCAAGCATCAGTATACTTATGCTGGGACCGCATTACGGAGGAGAGCTGCCGAAATGGAAATCACTCTGTGACCCGTATCATGTTCCGGTTGTTGTCATTCCACAGGATATTTATGCACAGCTCAACGGAGATGCACTGATTCAGCTGGCACTGGATACACTGGGGAAATAAAAAAGCTAAGATGGCACTCTTAGCTTGAAGAAAATCACGCGTTTGTTTAATGATTTCCTCATGATTATTATATAGGGTTCATGGGGAAAAGGAAAGACTGAGGAGAAAGAAAAATGAAAAAGTTTATGAACTGGCTTTCTACTGTGTTTGCTCCAAAGATGAATGAAATCTGCAGCAAGCCCTGGATTGCCGCCGTATCATCATCCATGCAGAAAATCATACCGTTTATTTTAACGGGTTCTGTCATCTACTTCTACAACGTATTCCGTTCCTACCTGCCTGCACTTCCGGATCTTGGCATGATTGCCGATTACAGCTTCGGACTGATTTCTTTGATTCTGGCATTCGTAGTCGGACAGCAGTGTATGGAAAAGCTGAATCATCCGTTCTACCTGACCAACTGCGGTATCGTTTCCATGGCAGTCTTCATGATGTTCATCATTCCGGGAACAGATGAAGCAGGAAATATGGTCATTCAGGGAGGACGTCTGGGTGCTACCGGTATTGCTGTCGGTATCGTAGCCGGACTGTTTACATCCATTATCTTCAATCTGTATTCCAAGCTGCATGTACTGGAGGATTCCACATCCATTCCGGATTTCGTTGTCGGCTGGATCAATTACATACTGCCTACCCTGATTACGCTTGGTCTGGGTATGGTTCTGACAAAATATTGTAATTTCGACATATTTGAAATCGTTTTATGGATTTTCTCACCACTGGCAGGCTTTGCACAGACCATGCCCGGTTTCATACTCTGCTGCTTTATTCCTGCTGTTTTGTACAGTATGGGTATTTCCTCCTGGCTGTTTGGCGCGGTTACAACACCGATCTTCCTTGCCGGTATTCAGGAAAATATCAATATGGTGGCACAGGGACTTCCTGCTACGAATATCGCGACGAGTGAGACGGTGTTTACGGCGGCTCTTGTTACCATGGGCGGTATGGGGGCAACGCTTGCGCTGAATGTGCTCATGTGCTTCTCAAAATCAAAGCAGCTGAAAACACTGGGAAGAATCTTCATCGGGCCAAGTATTTTCAACATCAATGAACCAATCATGTTCGGTGCGCCTGTTGTCTTCAATCCGCTGCTGATGCTGCCAATGTGGCTGAATTCCATCGTTGGACCTGCTATCGTCTATATTGTTATGAGCCTTGGATGGCTGAACATTCCGGCAACACTGAATCAGGTTGGACAGGTGCCTGTACCGGTTTCCACCGTTATGATTACACAGGATATGCGTGGTATTTTATGGGCAGTTGTATTGTTTGTTGTCTACTTTGCAATCTGGTACCCGTTCTTCAAGGTATTTGAAAAACAAAAGCTGGCAGAAGAAGCACAGGAAAACGCTCCTTCTCAGAACTAAAGGGGGATTTACCTATGGATATTATGGAAAATGAGCTTGTCAATGTTGCTATGCAGATTATTCTGCATGCAGGTGATGCCCGGCTGCGGGTTGAGGATGCATTGGCACAGGCAAAGCAGTTTCACTTCGATGAGGCGAAACAGAAAATTGCAGAGGCGGAGGAATGTATTCATCAGGCACATGTCGCACAGACCGAGGTGATTCAGAATGAAACAAGAGGAAAAACCTATGAACCCTGTCTGCTGTTTGCACATGCACAGGATACGCTGATGACAATTATGTCAGAGCTTAATCTGGCAAAGGAATTGATTGCATTTTTTGAAATCATGAATAAGAAAATAGAAGAAAAATAGGAGGCTGAACCATGTCAAAGGGATTTCCAAACAATTTTTTATGGGGTGCTGCTACCAGTGCCTATCAGGTAGAGGGTGCTGCCTATGAGGATGGCAAGAAAGCCAGCCAGCAGGATATCATCAATAAAGAGAATTATACAAAGCGCGGCTTTGCTACTGCGGATATTGCCAGTGACCAATATCATTATTACAAGGAAGATGTAGCCCTGATGAAGGAAATGGGCTTTACGACCTATCGTTTCTCCATTGCCTGGTCACGCGTATTTCCTGATGGAGTTGGAGAAGTAAACGAAGCGGGTATTCAGTATTACCGCAATCTGATTGATGAACTGCTGGCCAACGGTATTGAGCCGATTGTTACGCTGTATCATTATGATTTGCCATGGGCACTTGTGGAAAAATATAACGGATGGCTGAGCAGAGAGGTAGTAAAGGATTTTGCATACTTTGCCCGCTATGTCATCAATGAATTTAAGGACAAGGTGAAATACTGGACGACTATCAATGAGCAAAGCATCATCGTTCAATACTGGACACAGAAATGCTACATACCGGAGGAGCTGAGAGACAACAATCAGCTGCGCTATCAGATCAATCATCATATGAATCTTGCACATGCCATTGCCTGTAAGCTGGTCCATGAGCTTGTACCGGGTGGTCTTGCCGGTGCGGCAATCGGGTATTCCCCGGTCTATCCGCTTACTTCCAAGCCGGAGGATGTCATGGCTGCACAAAATGCACACGATTTGCGTAATGCCTTCTATCTGGATATTTATTTTAAGGGCTTTTATACGAAGTCAGCTTTGATTTATCTGGAAGAGCACGGTCTTGCACCGGTCATCGAAGAAGGTGACATGGAGCTGATTAAGGAAGGCTATTCCGATTTTCTGGCACTGAATTATTATGCAAGTGAGTGTGCAAAGGCATGTCCGATGGAAGAAGGTAAGGAAATTCGTTACAGCGGTGTCAACTGGTCAGGCAAAAAGGGCGACATGTCCGGCTTTGAAACACATCCGGGCTTCTATGAGATGTGCAAGAATCCGAATCTTGATACAACCGATTGGGACTGGGCAATTGATCCGACAGGTCTGGAATACATCTTCCGCGATATTTACACTCGCTATAACAAGCCGCTGATGGTTACAGAGAACGGTATGGGAGCATTTGATACCCTGACAGAGGACGGACGTGTTCATGATGATTACCGTATTAAATACCTGCGCGACCATATCGAAGCAATGCACAGAGCAATTGATTATGGAGTAGAAGTGCTGGCATATTGTCCATGGTCTGCGGTTGATCTGCTGTCAACCAGCAACGGTGTGAAAAAACGCTATGGCTTTATCTATGTAGACCGTACTGATGATGATCCAAAGGAGTGCGCGAGAATTCGTAAGGATTCCTTCTACTGGTACAAGCAGGTGATAAAATCTAACGGAGCTGATTTATAGGGTGCAGGTATTTCCTGCCCCCGGCTTATTGAACATTGGCGTCATCGCATTGCAGAGGGAAGCCTATCCAAAACTACAGAGGCTTTGCGCTGTTGCGATACGCAGATACTTGCCACTTTGGAGGCAACCGGGATGAAAAAGAACACAAAAGGAACCGGGCATCAGAGTTCTTTCTTCTATCGATGCAGTCTCTGTGCTGCCGGCGGTATGCTGATGGGAGTTGCTGCGGTTTTGTTCCTTGCAGGCGGTAATGGTGCAGATTCCATGAATACGCTGCTGCAGGGGATGAGTCAGGCATTGCAGCTATCAGTGGATGCCTGTAACAATTTGTTATCCTTCACATTTGTGCTGGCAGCGTTTTTTATCGATAGAAAACAGATTCATGCGGGAACGATTATATTTCCCGTTGTTACGACGATTACCATACGGATTCTTACACCGTTGATACATGCGGATACACTGCTTCATCGTGTATTGTTCTGCATGACAGGCATTGGCATTATCGCAATGTCCATTGCATTAAGCATTTATGCTGACTGTGGAAAGAATCCCTATGACTGTGTAACCTTTGGTTTGATGAAAAGAACAGGTCTTTCCTATCCTGTGATTCGCTGGATACTGGATGGCGGTATGCTTGTATCCGGTATGATACTGCATGGTACTTACGGTGTGGTGACCATTATCAATCTGCTGGTGCTTGGCAGGCTGATTACGGCGGCGCTTTCATTGCTGAAACGACTGAAATGGTTACGGAGAACGATGAATATAGAGGAGGAGATATTATTATGAAACAGGTACCTAAAACATTTCCTGATAACTTTCTATGGGGCGGTGCTTTTGCAGCCTGCCAGTGTGAAGGGGAATATGATAAAGACGGACGCGGCTTGTCCACAAGTGACATTCATGAGTATACAAAGGGCTTAAACCGTGCCAAAATAGAAAAAGAAGGCGGTGGAACGCTTGCTGAAATCAAACGCAAGGCCGCAGATACAGAAGGCTATTATCCGAAACGCTACGGAATCAATTTCTATCATACTTATAAGGATGACCTTGCATTACTGAAGGAAATGGGATTTAAGTGCTTTCGTACAAGCATTTCCTGGTCACGCATTTTTCCAAACGGGGATGAGACTGAGCCAAATGAGGCAGGATTGAAATTTTATGATGATCTGATTGATGAAATCATAAAGGATGGTATGGAGCCGATAATCACGATGTCTCATTATGATATACCACTGCATCTGGTTACCGAATATGGCGGCTTTGGTAACCGAAAGGTGATTGATTTCTTCGTGAATTACGGAAAAGTGCTTGTAGAGCGCTTTCAGGGAAGAGTGAAATACTGGATTGTTTGCAATCAGGTAAATCTGGTTCCGACGGTGCAGTTTGGTTCTCTGGGTATCTATGATGATCAGGCGGAAAACATGGAGGAGCTGATGTATCAGGCGGTACATAATCAGTTTGTGGCATGTGCAAAAATCAAGGAGGTCGGACATCAGATTGATCCGCATGCTGTCTTTGGTACGATGCTGGCAGACTGTACCTTCTATCCGGCAACCTGCCGTCCAAAGGATGTTGTATTGACCATGAAGAAAAACAGGATGCAGTATTTCTTCTCCGATGTACAGCTGCGTGGAGAATATCCGGTATATGCACTACGCTATTTTAAGGAAAGAAATATCAACATTCAGATGGAGGATGGGGATGAAGAGGTTATTCGCAACAACACGATGGAATTCCTCGCGATCTCTTATTACTACAGCAGAGTTGTAGATTCCGATAAAAATGATATGACGCCGATGCAGGCGGAACAAAATCCAAATCTGGAGCCGACACCATGGGAGTGGAGAATGGATCCGCTGGGATTCTATAACTGTCTGTCTCAATACTGGGATCGCTATCAGGTTCCGCTGATGATTGGAGAAAACGGCTTCGGTGCATTGGACACCGTGGAAGCGGATGGAAGCATTCATGATCCTTACCGTATTGACTTCCTGAAAAAGCATATTGAGCAGATGAAGGAATGTATTAAGGATGGAGTGGATATCTTCGCATACTGTGCATGGGGACCGATTGATATCGTATCTTCCTCCTCTGCGGAAATGAGTAAGCGATACGGCTTTGTGTATGTAGATCGTGATGATTTCGGAAAGGGCAGCCAGAAGCGATTGAAAAAGGATTCCTTCTACTGGTATGCTCACCTGATAGAAACCAACGGATCAGAACTATAGGGTACACAGCGTGTGCCAACCTAATAAAATCAAACAGAGACGAATGATAGGGTACACAATGTGCGACAATGTGATTAAGGTACGAAGATGGACTCAGCTCTAAAGCATCTTCATTCGTGATTTCCCTGCATTTGATGAAACTATACATAAAAATCTTCGGGACTATGGTCCTGAAGATTTTTTGCGTTGTATCTATCGTATATTTTTTATTTGATTATTGTTTGAACAAACCAGAAAGCATTAGATTACCCCTTACGAATGGTATTTTTAAGATGTTTCTTCAAACTTATTTATAAATAATATTTTGTTCCCTTACCTCTTCCCTTGATTTTCACAATACCGTCCTTCTCCATTTTTTTCAATAATTCTTTTACTTTAGACCTGCTAAACGTTACATGTGGCAATATTTCACTAATCGATTTAGGCTTTGTTTTACTCAACACCGCATATAGATGTTCTTCATCTTTTTGTAAAACAGGATTCGAATCAAAAACAGGTAATATGATTTGTATCGTATTTGTGCTTACATTAAAAATAGGCTTTTTAATACTTTCTTCATAAGCATGTAATATTCTGAGTATGCCGGTACCAAAAATTTCAACGATTCCTAATCGATAAAATATATTACTGATAATCGGATTTCTAAGCATTAAAATCATTCCTGTTATATATTCATCCTTTGTAATACCGTTTATCAATCCTCCTGGTGAAGTTATTTCTATTCTATCATCATACATAGAAATCCTTATATTTGCATTTAAATCCTATGCTCGATGAATGAGTGCGTTTGCAACAGATTCACGGAATGCCTCTTCTGGTACAAGGTCGACCTTTTTACGGTAGCTGCCTTCAATTTCTTCATATTGATAATAATCTCTATAAGTTTGGACAGCAACATCATACATTTCTAACACAGACATATTCTCCAGCAGTAGTCTTTTTTTTATAATGTTGATACTATCGCCAAATTTAGCAATATCAATTCCTGGAAATGAGTTGTTATCTGATAGAATATTCGCAGCATTATTGTACCCGATTTGCACATTGTAAAGATTCAGAGTTTTTAAAGTATCTTGATTGAATATTTTAATGTCAATATGCTCTTTTAATTTGTTTTCCAGATAATGAAAGTCCATTTTTTGATTGGATGAAGGTAAATCTTCAAAATTGATTTTCTTTCCTTCTAAAACCAGCCTTGTTAATTCGAAGGAATCCACTTCGATTGTTGAAGTATCATTTCGCTTATAGGCCTTTGAGTTGTATAGATAGGGTTTGTTCTTTCCTTCTTTAATGACAAGTGAAATTGTTTTATTTGTTTCGTCAGTCTTAAGACTGTAGCCTGGCTGAGGAACAATATTATCATTGATTCTATTCTCAATATCAAGACAAGTGCTTTTGGGATCGGAAAGACCTTTTATATTTCCATCATCATCAATTCCAAAAATGATTTCTCCACCATCATAGTTTGAAAAAGCGCTTACTGTTTTCAAAAATGATTTTGTTATGGATTCTTTGAACTCCAGTGTTTTTAATTCTTTCATGAAATCACCTCTTAGATTTAGTATACTCACTTTCAACCATATTTTAATATGGCCAATTTATGGCCGGCCATAAATTTGTGCTAAAAATTACGATTTGATAATATCTACGTTTCTCATATAAAAAAAGCATGTGGAACCATTTTTAAATCGAATATGCCATGTTTCACTGCTAAATATGGCATAGCAGCGTTTTTGTCATACTGTCCCTGAAAAAATGGGAAGCTTCTGATGCAACTGGGTGAAACCGCAATTTTGGGAAGATACCCGACAAGATATACCATGTTCAACTGCCGCTTTTTTTTCTATCATTAAGGTAGAAAGGATGTGGTGCTTATGAATTACAGTTATACGCAATGGAAAAAGCATCTAATGGATGAGGATGTGCATGCCATGGCAATCTTGTCATTTCCTGCCGTTACACAATGCGCTACTACCGTACAGGAGCTGGTACAGAACGCTGAAATGCAGAGTGCTGTCATGCGCAGAATCAAAGAAGAATTTCCTTTGCAGGAAGCGCTGGTCAGTATGATGGATCTGTCTGTAGAGGCGCAGGCATTCGGTTGTCCTGTCAGCTTTCATGAGGGAGAGATTCCTGCTGTAACAAGCGGAATCATAAAAAATCGAGAGGATGGTGAAGCATTGCGTATTCCGAAAATGGAAGAAGGGCGCATGTCTGTATATCTGGCAGGTGTGGAGAATATCACAAAGGAAAGCGACCGTCCAGTATTCGGCGGTGTCTGCGGGCCCTATTCACTCGCAGGAAGACTGATGGATGTGAGTGAAATCATGATGCAGTGCATCATGGATCCAAAGCTTGTACATCTGGTATTGCAGAAGGTTACCACTTTTTTGAAGCAGTATATACAGGCATACAAGGATGTGGGTGCGTCAGGTGTCATACTGGCGGAACCACTGGCGGGTCTTTTGTCACCAGCGATGGTTCAGGAGTTTTCCAGCAGCTATATCAGAGAAATTACGGAGGAGCTGCAGGATGATACCTTCACGGTCATTTATCATAATTGCGGCCCGAATACTGTGCAGAGCCTTCCGGAAATATTATCATCCGATTGCGGGGCATGGCATTTTGGAAATGCTGTTTCTTTGAAAAAGATATTGGAACAGGTACCGGCAGACTGTCTGATTATGGGGAATCTGGATCCGGTTGGCTGCTTCTGCGGCTGCAGTGCGGATGAGCTGGAACAAAAGGAGAGGGCTTTGTTGAAAGAATGCGGTGCATATTCCAACTTCGTCCTTTCGACAGGCTGTGATTTGCCACCCAAGGCAAAATGGGAGAATATACAGAGATTTTTCAAGACACTGGAACAGGTGAATAGTAAACGGAGGTTACCATATGGTATGTGATCGCAGGAAATTTCCAAAGGCGGAAATGCTGCCGCTGACAAGAGAAGAAATGATATCTCTGCTAAAGGGGAATGGTACACCGCGCGTCGGTGTGGCATGTGGAAACTGGCTTCATATTGATGAACTGGCTTTTCAGGATCAAAAGCCGGTAGAAGATTTGCTGGAACGTTTTCCGGAGGATATGCAGGTGTTTTATTTAAAAAAGCCAAAGCTGTTTGCGGAAGATGGAGATCGTTATACATGGTGTGATGTAGCAGGGGCCGATCCATCTATCGGTCGTAAAGAAATTGTAGGTGTAGATGAGGAGCATGCACTGGACTGGGAGGTGATTCGCCGAATCAGTGAACATCTGCCGGATGCGGAAGAAGCGACAATGTATTGCAATGCGCCGGTTGAAGACGGACGCTATCGTCTTGCATGGTTCTCCGATGGTCCATGGACAAGACTGTGGGACTATCGAGGCATGACAAACTCTCTAATGGATTTATACACGAATCCAGAGGATGTGCATCATGTATGCAGAAGAGTTGTGGATTTCTTTAAACGCGCCGCAAAGCGCGGTGTCGAAGAGGCGCATATAGACGGTATAGCCTTCGGCGACGATCTTGGGATGCAGAAGGGGCCGTTCATGTCACCTGAGATGTTTCGGGAATTCTATTATCCGTATTACGTTGAGCTGTGTGAGTATGCGCATTCCCTCGGTCTGCATGTCTGGCTGCACAGCTGCGGTGATGTGAGAAAGCTGTTGCCGGATATAATTAAAAGTGGAATTGATGTTCTGCATCCGATTCAGAAGTATGCGATGGAAGAACAGGAAATTGCGGACACCTTCGGGAATCAGATTTCCTTTTGGGCTGGAATTGACCTTCAGCGTGTGCTGCCGTTTGGTAGCGTAGAAGAGGTACGGGAAGAAACAAGACATTTCATTGATGTTTTCCATCAGCGGGGAAAGGGGCGTATGGTGTTTACGCTGAATAACCGTATGCAGGATAACGTACCGATTGAAAATTTTATCGCATTCATTGAAGAAGCCCACCGGTATGGTGCAGCGATTGAAGGAGTGAAGGAAAATGAGTGATAAGCTGGAAAAGATACAGCAGCTGATGCCGCTTGGAAAAATGCAGGAGGTGAATGCCCTGGTGGAGAGTGCCCTGCAGGAGGGGATATCGCCACAGGAAATATTGAAGGGTGGATTATTGGAGGGCATGGATGTCGTAGCAAAGAAATGGGCGGAAGGAACGGCATTTATACCGGAGGTTCTAATCAGTGCCCGCTGTATGAATGGTGCTATGGAAATACTGGAGCCTTATCTTGTGAAAAAAGAAGAAAAATTCAGTGGAAGGGTGGTATTCGGAACGGTGCAGGGGGATCTGCATGATATTGGGAAAAATCTCTGTACACTCATGCTGAAGGCGAAATCCTTTGAGGTGATTGATATCGGTGTTGATGTATGCGCCGAGAAGTTTGTGGAGGCTGTAAAGACCTATCAGCCGGATGTACTCTGCATGTCTTCTTTGCTGACAACCTCCATGGGATATTTTAAGGTGGTTTTGGATGCCTTACAGGAAGCAGGTGTCAGAGATTGTGTGAAGGTTGCTATCGGCGGTGCACCTGTGACACAGGCTTACGCAGATGAAATTGGAGCAGACCTGTTTACGGAGGATGCTGTATCCCTGGCAGGAAGACTGCTTGAGGAATTTGCGTGACAAAATTTCAGAAGCATGACGATATTCTGGAGCTGCTGCTTCAAAAACATCCGCAGCTGGATCTGTCCTGCGGAGGCAGAGGACAATGCGGAAAGTGCCGGCTTCAGGTCACAAAGGGCTTTCTTCCTGTTACAGATGCAGAAGGAAAACTGCTGTCCAAGGTACAGCTTGCACAGGGAATTCGTTTGGCCTGTGAGCATCGGAATTGTGAGGCGGCTATTGAAGGAGAACTGCTGCATGAGCAAAGGGATATGCAGATCGTGGGAGTGGAAGAGCTGCATCTGGCTGGTCATCATGAGGAAGGCTGTGTACTTGCTGTTGATATCGGCACGACAACTGTCGTTCTTGTATTGCTGGAAATACAGACAGGAAATGTCTTGCTGGAAAAAAGCTTTCTCAATCCGCAGCGACGGTATGGTAGTGATGTGATCAGCAGAATACAGCATGCTCATGAAAAGGGGCCTACACTGCTTCAGGAGCTGCTGCTGAAGGGATTGCGTGCACAGCTGAAAGCTGTTGAGAATAAGGATATACGCCGTATGTGCGTCTGCGGAAATGCCGTCATGACACATTTGTTTCTTGGGATAGACCCTATACCACTGGCAGCTGCACCATATGAGTGTGTACAAAAGGAGCTGGTCATTTGTTCATCAAAACAGTTTTTTCCGGATTTTATACCGGAATTTGAGATACAGGTTCTACCTCCGATTTCCGCATATGTTGGTAGTGATATTTTGATGGGAATTTATGCACAGGATATGGAAAAGACCAAACAAAGCTCACTGCTGCTGGACTTGGGAACAAATGGAGAGCTTGCTCTATACCATGAGGGCATGCTAATTGTGAGCAGTGCCGCCTGCGGACCTGCCTTTGAAGGAGGAAACATGAGCTGCGGCTGTGGTGCTGTAACAGGGGCAGTCAGCGAGGTGCGCTTGGAGAATGGCTTTCGACTGCAGACCATTCATGACGGTAAGCCGGTGGGAATTTGCGGAAGCGGATATCTTTCTCTCATCAGCTGCCTTCTTACCGCTTCACTGCTGGATGTCAGTGGATATCTGAATCAACAGGTTACCCTCTTCGACGGACTACTTCTGACCCAGAAGGATGTCCGGGAGTTCCAGCTTGCGAAAGCTGCGATAGCTGCCGCACTGGAACGGGTATGTGCTGGAGCACAATGCTCCTATGAGCAAATTGAAGCAGTTTATCTTGCCGGAGGCTTCGGCCGGCATCTGCATGTAGAGGATCTGTGTATAACAGGAATTCTTCCGGCAACCTTGAAACAAGCTGTACGGATTAGCGGTAATACGGCATTAAAAGGCTGCTGCAGATATGCTCTGGAACAAAATCGCACACGTATGGAGCTGCTTTGTAAAAAAGGACACTGTATTCTACTAGCTTCGGATACCGGCTTTTCGGATGCGTTTATCTCACATATGCTGCTGGAACCATTCACATAAAAAAACACACAGGTCTTTTCCTCATAAGATGCTATAATACATATGAGGTGATGCCTGTGTTTTCGAATGGAAAAAACCATATCCTGCGTGAAGAAACAATACAAGTAACAGAATTTGCACAGGTACATATGCAGATGGTAAAGCATGTTGCACATTTTACATGTATAGAAGCTCATATTCTGCATTTTCATAAACATGACAATCGCCAATATCTTGTGCTGTATCTGCCACAGGGGACAGGTATCCTGGTAAAGGGCAGCGATTATACGGCGCTGACTGGCTCCTGCACGCTGATTCAGTCCTATGCTTCTGTGTTTTCGATTTATCTGGATGAAGGCTGCGAGGTATATGCCGCACTGTTAACAGGGGAAAGTATTCAGGGATATATAAAGCAGGAAACAATTCTTCAGGACCTTCGTTTTCATAAGAAAACAGAAATTTTCTTTCACTCCGTTTTTCAGAGTCTGGATAAATATCATTTGGTGGACGAGTATTCCATCAGCTCTTCCGTGCTTCGCCTGTACAGTGATCTTCACTATCAGCTGCACGAGGCACAGCCTGGCAGTATGAAACAGGAAATGGTGGATAAGGCAGTTTCTTTTATCGAGCAGAATTATCGCAGAGATATCGGTCTGAAGGATATTTCAGAGGCTGGCGGCTACAGTGAATACTATTTTTTAAGAGTTTTCAAAGAGGTTATGCGGATGACTCCATACGAATATCTTATACGTAAGCGGCTTTCACAGGTGAAAATCCTGCTTTTGTCTACAGGGAAAACAATCGAGGAAATCGCGCTGGAATGTGGATTTAAATCAGATATCAGCTTATATAAGGCATTTAAGAATATGTATTCCATAACACCCGGGGAATATAAAAAATGCGTAGGCAGGGGATAAGGCTCTGGTGCTTTCAGTAATTCAAAGAAACATTATCAAAAAGGATCAAATTTGATATTTGCCTCAAATGAAGTGTGTCCTGTTCATTTCAAATAAGAAAGGGAATTTGCGTAAATCAGGAAAAATCTGCTATTTCTATATCCTTTGCTTTTTCTGAAGATACACAGGTGCTGTGCTGCTGGTTCTATTGGAAAGCGTTGTTGCATCCCTGGTTCTATGGTAAAATAGAGATATTGTAGAGGGCAACGTATGAAAAAAGGGTACCGGAAATTTTTTGATTCGATATTTATACTGTCAATTAAACGCGGATTGATGCTGGCAATCCCTTTTCTTATCCTTGGAAGCTTTGCTTTGCTGCTGTCCAGCTTTCCACTGGATGCCTACCAGTCATTTCTGACCTCCTTTCATCACGGAGCTCTGCTTACCGTTTTTAACAGTCTGTATGAAATAACACTGAATTCGCTTGCACTGATTCTGATTATCACGATTGCACTTTCCTATGGGCAGCTGCATGCGCTGGATGATGTTTTCTTTTATCCTGCGGTGGCCATGGTTTCCTATCTGGCATTCTGCGGAGGAATGGAATATGCCAATGAGATTTTCCATCCGGAATGGGTGTTTACAGCTATGTGTATCACAATGCTGTCCTGCTGGCTGTTCCACAAGGGTATGCATTGCGGCAGGCGTTTTGAAAAGCTGCATACTGCCGGTGCGGACTATACGTTTAACAAAGCCATACAGGGGATTTTTCCGATTGCTGCAATTGCTCTGTTCTTCGCTGTTATCGGTGCAGTGCTGCGTGCACAGTTTGGAGAAGTCAACATTACAAATTTCGGTGCCTATTTATTTATGGGATTGTTTGAAAAAGTGGGAAAAGGGCTGCCCGGTGCTCTACTGTATGTATTCTTTGCACATTTTCTCTGGTTTTTTGGAATACATGGTACCAATACGCTGCAGATGGTCGCAAAGCAGTTTCTGGAGCCCGGTATTCTGATCAATCAGCAGCTGGTACAGGCCGGACAGCTTCCAACGGAAATATTCACAAAGACTTTTCTGGATACGTTTGTCTTTATGGGAGGCTGCGGTGCTGCATTATGTCTGATTTCGGCGATGCTTTTAAAAGCGAGAAAGAGTAATAACCGCAAGCTCGCCAAGGTAGCGGGGATTTCCGTTTTATTCAATATCAATGAAATTGTAATATTCGGTTTTCCGGTCATCTTCAATCCGCTGATGCTGCTGCCGTTTCTGCTTGTTCCTCTGGTTCTGACACTGACCAGTGCGTTTGCCATGCAGCTGCAGCTGGTACCTCTGCCCACACATTCCGTGGAATGGACGGTTCCGATTCTCATGAGCGGATACGAGGCATGCGGCTCTGTTTCCGGCAGTTTGCTGCAGCTGTTTAACCTGATTCTCGGTACTCTGCTGTATATTCCGTTTATTCGTCTGAGCGAAAACCAGCAGAGTGAGGAATTTGAAACGGCGGTGCGGACAATGGAAACCGATATGGCGGAAGGTGAGGCAAACGGAGCACTTCCGGATTTTCTTGATGATCACTACTTATATCATTTCCCTGCCAAAACACTGGCGATGGATTTAAAGAACGCCATGCAGCGAAATCAGATTCATATGCATTATCAGATACAGAGGAATAACGCCGAGCATATACACGGGGCGGAAGCTCTTCTTCGCTGGGAGCATCCGGTAGCCGGAAGAATTTCCTCGCCGCTGATGGTAAAGCTGGCAGAAGAAGAAAGCTTTCTGGATGAGCTTGGACTTTATATCATAAAAGAAGCATGCAAAGACGCACAGAAATTACAGAAGGAAGGTACGCCCCTGTCGATTTCTGTAAACATATCACCGAAGCAGCTGGAAAGCGCTGTATTCGTCAGGGAGGTGCGCAGAATTCTTCAGGAAGTCGATCTGCATGACATCCAGCTGATTCTTGAGGTTACGGAGCGTTCCCTGCTCAGTACCTCCGGACGTATTCTGGAGCGCATCCGGGAATTGAAGCAGCTGGGAATTCAAATGAGCATGGATGACTTTGGCATGGGGCACAGCTCGATGATGTATCTGCAGGAAAATGCATTTGATGAAGTTAAGCTGGATGGCAGTCTGGTTCGTCAGATTCTGGAAAATGAACGTTCGCGTGATATCGTGCGCGGTATCACAAGGCTTGCGGCCTCTATGCAGTTTCATGTCGTTGCGGAATTTGTAGAGACCAGGGAACAGATGGAGCTGCTGAAAGCTCTGCATTGCGATATTTATCAGGGATATTATTATGGAAAGCCATGCAGCTGTGATGAATTTATTATCAAATATCTAAAACAGGAATTTCGCTGATTCCTGTTTTTTTTATGATAAGGTAACTTGTCAGTTCCAACAGCGCTACAAAAGGATCATCAGATGTGTCATGATGGGAAAAGCCCTACGGTCATAGTTGAAATGGCAGGGGTAGTAAGCTGAATGCGTGCTGCAGGAAATCTTTCTGTAAAGGATGGAATACATTCGTAGTTGACAGTACCGTTTGTGTATGGATACCGTTATTCAATATTTTTCTTTTTAAAGCAAAACAAATCCTAAGCTGAAGCATACATACTGAAGCATTACTTCATACAGAGTTGCATATACGTGATGAAAGGTCTTACAAATAGTTTATACAGGCTGTTTTCGATTTAAAAGAAGTAAAACTACAAATTTATAAAAATATATTGAAGTATTACTACTTTTGTGATATATTCAATGTAGCAATACTTAAAGGAAGGTGAGCAACGTATGAAAAAACTGAATATTGCTGTTGTAGGCGCGGGGATTTACGGAAAAAATCACCTGGATGCCTACACTTCAAATCCCAACGTTAATCTTGTTGCAGTCTGTGATTTAAAAAAGGAAATCACGGATAAAGTGGAACAGGATTATCAGGTGAAAACGTATAACGACATGGAGGAAATGCTCAAAAGTGAGGAAATTGATGCTGTTTCCGTAGCAACACCGGATCCGTATCATAAGGACCCTGTGATGACCGCCATACGCTATGGAAAGGATGTTCTGGTGGAAAAACCACTGGCAACTACTTCTGCAGATGCCTATGACATCATCGAGGCAGCGGAAAAAGCCGGTGTCCGTGTTATGGTGGATTACCACAAGCGCTGGGATCCGGCATCCATAGCGGTAAAAAACAAGCTTGCGGATGCAGGGACAGGAAAACCGGTACGCGGCTATATGCGTATGGATAATGTCTATGATGTCGCAATCAACTGGCTGAACTGGTCATCCGATTCCAGCCCGGTCCACTTTGTTGGAACGCACTGCTATGATTTGATTCGCTGGTATATGGGATGTGAGGTCGTACAGGTGTATGCTGTGGGACATAAGGGAATCCTGCAGGAAAAGGGTGTGGATACGTATGACAGTATTACAGCAATTCTGGAATTTGAAAACGGCTGCACTTGGACTGTGGAAAATGCGTGGATTCTGCCTAACGGCTTTGCGAAGGCAGATGACGGATGCTCTGAGATTCTCTGTGAACATGCAATGATTCGTGTGGATTCCCAGAAACGCGGTGTTGAATTCTTTGATGATCAAAAGCAGTATACCCCGAATATCTGCTTTATCCAGAACCATAACGGTCGTGCGATCGGCTTTGGAATTGATCCACTGAACGATTTTGTGGATTGCATTCTCCATGATAAGCCGTTTGTCGCAAATCTGAATGACGGTTTGGAAGCAGAGCTGATTGCAGAGGCTGTGCATAAGAGTGCGGATACACGTCAGGTAGTAAAAATCGAAAGAAGATAAAGTCCCGACAGGGTAAAAGGAAAAGAGGAAAAGCTATGGGCAAACTGAATATGGTTCGTGTTGATTATCGTATGGTACATGGACAGATTGTGGCAAAATGGATCAAGTTCCGTCCGGTTGATCGTTTGATACTGGCAGATGACAGCCTGGTGGATGATCCTTTCATGGGTGATATTTATCGCATGGCAGTACCGGATCGCGAGGTTGATATTGTCAAGCTGGGGGATGTGCAGACAGCGATTGACCGAAAAAATGATACCGTGCTGCTGATATTCAAGGATGTAGCATCTGCATATACGGTATACAAAAACGGCCTTCAGCTGCCGGAGCTGAATGTCGGTGCAGTGCAGAACAGTGCACAGCGTAAAGCGGTTGTTCAGGGGGTTGCGCTTTCCGTTGAAGAATACGAAAAATTAAGCGAAATGAAGGCGGAGGGTGTAAACGTGTTCCTGCAGCCGATACCGGAAAATGATCCGGTAAGTCTTGGATCGATTGAAAAGAAGCTGAAATAATGAAAGGGAGTGTGAGGTTATTATGAGTGGTACACAGTTGGTTATCATGGCGGTGGCAATGGGTCTGATGTATTGGATCGCCCGGGGAATGATTGGTGGATATTTTGCATTCTTCTTTATTGCAAGTCCTATCGTAGTAGGGGTTGTTGCCGGTTTGATTTACGGGGATTTGACAAAGGGATTGATTATCGGCGGCGGTATTGCCGCAGCGTTTGCAGGAATCATTGCGCCGGGAGGCAATCTTCCGACGGACTCGGCACTGGCGGCGACAACCGTCATACCGATTGCTTTGGCAACGGGGCTTACGGCGGAGCAGGCGATAGCATTTGCCGTTCCGATGGGACTGCTGGGCTCCTTTGTGACAAACCTGCGTAAAATGATCAATGTTATCTTTGTGCATAGAGCTGATGAATTTGCGGCAAAGGGAAACCTTTCCGGCATTACCAGATGTGCAGTGGTGTATCCGCCACTGATTGAGATTCCATTACTGTTTCTTCCTGTATTTTTAATTGTTATGTTTGGGCAGGATGCTATGCTGACCTTCATGAATTCCGTGCCTAGCTGGGTTATGCACGGTCTGGAGGTTGCAGGCGGTGTTATGCCGGCAATCGGATTTGCTCTGATTATGAACATGATCGGAAAGCCGAAGATGATTCCTTATACGGTACTGGGCTTCATTGTTGTAAAGGCAGTAGGTCTGAATACCCTGACAGCTGGTCTGGTCGCAGGCTGTGTTGCAGTGCTGGTTGTACTGGAAAAACGTGAAAGAGAAAAGGAGGGTGCATAGAAGATGGCTGAGGAAAGAAAAACATCATTGACAAAACGGGATGTCAACCGTGTAATCGCCAGATGGTATATTACAACGGAAATGTCACTGAATTATGAACGTATGCAGTCTATTGCATATACATATGCCTTGATTCCGGCTTTGAAAAAACTATATCCGAACAAGGAGGATATGATTCCTGCGCTGCAGCGTCATCTGGAGCTGTTTAATACCAATGCGACAGCCGGTGGTCTGATTCTGGGAACTACGCTGGCAATGGAAGAGGAAAAGGCAAACAATCCGGATGCGATTCCTTCCGAATCCATCGTCGCCGTTAAGACCGGGTTAATGGGGCCGGTTGCGGCGCTGGGGGATTCCTTCAGTGCAGGGACCATTACCACTCTATTCATTCTGGCCTCCTGCTCTCTGGCACAGGGCGGCTCAATTGCCGGCTTCTGGCTGCTGCTTCTCGGTACGATGTATACGCTTGGCGAATTGATTATTTTTACCAAAATGACCTATACAAAGGGACGCTCTGCAATCAAGGATATCATGTCAAGTAAGCTGATGAGCAATATCATTGAAGGTGCGAACATCCTTGGTATGGCAATGATGGGTGCACTGACTGCTTCCATGGTTAATCTGGCAGTTGCTATCACAGCAAACTTTGATGAGGCAACCTTGAGCGTACAGGAAAAAATCGACGGTATCATGCCGGGTGTTCTGTCCATCGGTGTGTTGTTTATCTATTATTATCTGATCAGCAAAAAGCATGTCAGTGTAGCGAAGCTTGTCTTCTTCACCATTGTGATCGCACTGCTCTGTGCTGCAATCGGATTGTTTTAAACACATAACAACATGGGAGAATACTCTCTCAGGTAATGAAACATAATCCGTATGGGCATTCCGAAAATCGGATGCCCATATGGTGCAAAATGAGGAGGAACACACATGAAAGGAATATTATTGGCAAGTCATGGCCGTTTGGCGGAGGGATTGCTGGATACGCTGCAAATTTTCTGCGGAGAGCTGCAGCAGATGCAGGCGCTGTGTCTTCTCCCCGGTGAGGAAATCACAGAATTTATGGAGAAGCTGGAAGCTGCTATACAAAAGGTGGATACCGGAGAGGGTGTTGTGATTTTCTGCGATCTGCTCTTTGGCTCTCCCTGCAACTGCAGTGCGAGATTGCTGCAGAACGCGAAGTATGCGGAGAAAATCAGTGTGATAACGGGGATGAATTTGTGCATGGTACTGGAATATATCGGTTCCGGAGCTGCCGGCATGGACAGGGAAGCGCTGGTGGATACCGGACATAAGGGAATCGTGGATTTCAATAAGCTGCTGAGGGAACGTCAGGCAGCATAATGCAGGAGGAGGTGGAGCTATGAAGGAAGAGGAGATCAGAGACATATTAAACAGCCATCAGATCTGCTTTGCGCAGCATGGAACCCTTTGTGCAACAGTGAAAGCAGGAATTGGAGCCTACCAAAACGGATTGGGTGAAATCATGCATACGATGAAGGATCATATACTGCATATCAATGCGCAGGGAATCGCTATTCTGGCGGTTGATGATATCAATGGAGCGCCGCAGGAGCATACCCTGCTGTTTCTTCCGCATGAGGATATTGTATCGACTACTATCAAAATCAAGCTGCTTCATTTTCTTTTCACGATAGAGACAAGGAAGGGGACCATCGTGTACAAGCTACATAAAAACGTACTGGCATCACCATGGCATAAAGAAAATCTCTCCTTCCTTCTGCTCAATGCACCTTCTGCATAGGAAAAAGGAGGCAGTATGAGGGCTGGAGCTATTTTTGATATGGATGGTCTGCTGTTCGATACAGAGCTGGTATATAATCAGGAGTGGTATTATATTGCAGAGCTTTACGGTCTAAAGGTTGATCCTGCGATGCTGGATGAGCTGCGTGGTACGAACGGTACCCGTATGAGTGAAATTGTGAATACATACTGGCCAAGGGTTGATGCAAAGAAGCTGACAGATGAATTGTTTGCACATGCTATCGTAACATTATCCAAACAGGTTCCCATGAAACCGGGTGTTGTGGAGCTTCTGGAGTATCTGAAGCAGCATGCAGTTCGCATGGCAGTGGCAAGCAGTGCTCCTATGGAGCTGATCAAAAGCAATCTGCGTCTGGCAGGAATAGCAGACTATTTTGACGCTGTAGTGAGCGGGGAGCAGGTAGAGCATGGAAAGCCGTTCCCGGACATCTTCCTTCTGGCTGCACAGAAACTGAATCTGCAGGCACAGGACTGCTATGTTTTTGAGGATGGTATCAATGGTGTTAGGGCAGGCATACAGGCGGGCTGCTCTACCATTATGGTTCCGGATCTGGTGCCGCCGACAAAGGAGCTTTATGAGCAATGTACGGGTATTTATCCAAGTCTTCATGCGGTTTTACATGCGTTGCAGACAAATACGTGTTAGGATACAGTCTGCCTGTCATATAGCTTTCAGCGATGATTGCAGAGGCTTATAGCGCGCCTTGTATAGAACATATGGTACCCTTTGCCGGGAACATATTGCATTTTTTTCACTCCGTTGGTAGAATGTGATATGTAAGTGTATGCTTCATTACAAGCATCACAGATGGTTTCACCCGATGTGTGGAAGCCAAGTGAAGGAGAGTTTATGCAAGCAGTTAATATCATATCAAGTCTGGAATCGGTCATGCCGTTTCTATCCGCAAAAGAAAAAAAATTAGGAAATTATGTATTAACCCACAGTCAGGAGATTCTTTCGCTAACCTTAAAGGATCTTTCATTGCAGGCGGAGGTTAGTGAGGCAACCGTGATCCGGTTTGCGCGCAAGCTGGGCTGTGAGGGCTATTCCGATTTCAAACTCTCTCTTTCGGCAAATCTGTCTGCCAATTTCTATAATGAGAATTCAGATATGATTCTGGATAAAATCATGCCTACAGACACACCGGATTCCGTATTGAAGAAGCTGAGTGCCTTTATTGTTACTTCTATTCAGTCTACTACGGATATCATAGATTCACAGGAGCTGGATAAGGCGATAAAGCTGATTCGGGATACAAATGAGCATAAACGTAAGATATATCTGAGCGGACTGGGCGCAAGCAGTACACTGGTGAAGCAGCTGCAGATAAAATTCATGCGGCTGAATATTCCGGTAATCTACTATGAGGATGTGCATCTTCAGCTGGAGTCCAATCTGAATATGGGAGAGGATGATTTGCTTATCTGCTTTACGACTCTGGGGAAATCGGTACAGTCACATCAGTATATCAATATTGCGAATCAGAAAAAGGCAAAGATTATTCTCATCACCCAGTATGGCAATCAGGAGCTGGCAAGCAAGGCAACGGTAACGCTGTTTGTATCGGCTGTGGAAAATAATCTGCGGCTGGCAAGTCACACGGCACTGATTGTACAGTCCCTGATCGTTGATACATTGTTTTTATCACTGGCACTTGACAATTTGCCTGAAATTCAGGAGGGTGTGGCAGAAAAGAATCGGATTTTTTCAGAGCTGGGTTATAATATGAATGATTACAAATAAGGTTTAGAAAGTGATGGTAAGCGTAAAGGATAGGAAGGTAGCGATTACTTTCCTTTTTTAATTTCTTATCCGTACGGATGTATTTGAATGATAATATACTCATAAGTAATATACCTTGGCGTATGGAAACGATATGTGTATCGGTCGTGAGCAGGAATTAGAATCTATGAATCGACTTTATAGGCAGGATAAGCTTCAGTGCTTATAAGAAATATGTCGCGAATAAACATCATGTTAAATATTGGAAATATAAAAACTAAAAAAAGGATTGACAGAAAAATCCGGCAGTGTTTAAATAAAGGTGTAAAAAGAATATAGGAATCATAGAGTTTGTAACTTATGAAGAAAGTAAGGCAAGGCTCAAAACGCAGAGACGTTTTGGGCCTTTTCTGACGTTTATGGAGGAAATTATGAGATTACTTAGAAAAAGAAAAAGCTGTAATTCTACAGCAGGCATTTATATAGCATCCCCCTGTGACGGTGAGGTACTGCCGCTGCAGGAATCAAAGGATCCCATGTTCCGTGATGCGGTATTGGGACAGGGCTGTTTCGTTTATCCGAAAGACAATTGTATATATGCGCCAGTTAATGGAGTTGTGGAGGCGGTGTTTCCAACCAGGCATGCAATTGGAATCCGCAGCCAGAGCGGTCTGCAGCTGCTGCTCCATTTTGGAATAAATACTGTACAGTTAAACGGGTTGTATATGAAAACCCATGTAAGGAAAGGAGATGTGATAACTGAAGGAAAGCTGCTTGCGGAAATGAACATTGCCGGTGTGATAAAAGCCGGCTATGATCCCGATGTGTATGTCATTATTCTTGAATCAGAGCACAAGAAGGTGACAGTTTTTGAACGGGAGGTCTATCACGGAGAGACCTTGATGGAGGTACGTGATACTACTGAAAGGATGCAGATAGAATGAGTTATACATTTGTTCGTGTTATCAATAATAATGCGATTGTAGGGGCTGATCGAAAGGGGGAGGAAGTGATTCTTCTGGGGAAGGGAATCGGTGTCCGCTGTATCAAGCACAGGCGCTATATCGTTGCGTCCAGTCTGATAGAAAAGGTGTTCGTTGTGGAAAAAAAGGCCAATGAACGCTATGTGGAGGAGCTGATTAAGTCAATCCCGTTTCCCTATATCGATACGGTAAATAAGGTTGTAGCTCTGGCGGAAAGGCTGTTGAATTATAACTTTAAGGATCAGCTGTTTCTTACGCTGCTGGATCATATTTCATTCTCCGTGCGAAGATTGCAGGCTCATGAGGATATCCAGAATCCGCTGTTACAGGAAATTCGGCAGTTTTATCCGAAGGAATATGACGCTGCACAGCAGGCGGTGGAATTGATCAATCAGGAGCTGCATGTACATTTTGATGAGAATGAGGCAGCCTTTATCGCCTTTCATTTAATCAATGCCATGTCATCGTACGGACACAGCCTGAATAAGAAAATGACGATCATTATGAGTGAGCTGACGGATATTATTCAGGATACCTTTCAGATTGAGCTGGACGAGCAATCCATATATTATACACGGTTCATTACGCATCTGAAATATTTTCTGGGCAGAGTACTGAATGACCGGCATGAGAACAGCTTTTTGCGTGAGGAACAGAATATGCATGAGCTGGTAAAGGAAAAATATCAGTCTGAATGGGAATGTGCTTTGCATATCCGGGAGCATCTAAAGCAGAAATACAGGGTGGATACCTCGGATGAGGAGCTTGGATATCTGACCATGCACATTGTACCAATGCTGACGAAAAGAAAATAATCTTGAAAATGGAGGAAGTAACCATGGCAATACAAAAACAAAAGCTTGCGGCCGATATACTGGAATATGTTGGCGGTGTAGACAACGTCCGTGATGTAGCACACTGCATGACGAGACTTCGTATTGTTGTAAAGGATGAAAAAGCGGTGCAAATGAAGCAGCTCGAGAAGCTGGAGGGGGTTATGAAGGTCGTCATTCTCGGGGGACAATATCAAATAGTATTAGGTGGTATAGTTGACGACATCTTTGATGAGGTAGCGGCAGTATGCGGGGATCGGGTCAACATAAATGAGGAAATGATTGCAGAGAATCTGGATGCAGAGACAAAAAAGGGAAGACGTTCTCTTCTCGGTATGCTGGTGGAAACGATTTCAGCTATTGTTACACCGATCATCCCGGCGATGCTTGCCTGTGGATTTATAAAAACGCTGGCTGTATTATTCACTGTCGTCTTTAAGGTTGACGAAGCAAACAGTACCATACAGGTACTGAATGTGGTATCGGATACACTGTATGCATTTTTCCCAGTCATCATCGGATGGTCGGCTGCCAAGAAATTTAAAACAAACATGGCAGTTTCTCTGGTGATTGTGGCATTGCTTGTGAATCCGGCATTTACAGGGCTGTTTGCGGATGGTGCAAGTGTAACCTTTTTGGGAATTCCTGTAACGGATGTTTATTATGGAAGCTCTGTTCTTCCTGCTATTTTATCTATTTATCTTCTTTCCAGGGTGGAAATGCTGCTGCGGAAAATCATTCCGGGAGCATTGCGAAGTATTTTCGTGCCATTTCTGAGCACCCTGATCGTATTTCCCCTGTTGATTCTGGCAATCGGTCCAATCGGTGTCTGGGGAGGAAATCTGTTTGCCTCCCTGTTTACCAGTATGTATGACTTCAGTCCGATACTGGCAGGAGCATTGATTGGAGGCACCTGGCAGATACTGATTATTTTCGGAATGCATATTGCGATTCTCGGTCTGGTTTCCGTACCGAATATTGCAGCTTATGGAAGAGATACGGTGATTATGACACATGCTCCAAGCCTGATTTGTCAGGTTGCGGCAGGTCTGGCGGTTGGCTTAAAGGCAAAAAATCCTGAAATCAAGAAGAATGCGATTACGCTGTCATTGACTTCATTTTTTGCGGGCAGTGTTGTTGAACCGGTCATGTACGGGGTCAATCTGAAGTATAAAAGGCCGTTTATCGCAGTTTGCATTGGCGGTGCGATTGGCGGTGCAATCACAGGGGCAAGTCTGGCGGGGACAACAGCAGCAGTAGCATTCAGTCTGTATACGATTCCCGCATATCTCGGTGCCGGCTTTACCGGCCTGCTGATTGGCTGCGGTGTAGGAGCCTGTGTTACCTTTATCCTGACCTGGATTATGGGATTCGATGAAAAAGCAATATAGAGAGGAGCGTTTATATGCGTCTAAAGGACATACAATTTAAAAATGCTGAGCATGTAATTGAAGAAATCAAAAGTATGAATGTAAAGGGCGGTAGTCCGTTCGGCAGAGCTGCTGCATGGGCATTCCGTCTGGCCTGTGAGCAGGAGGAATTTCAGGATACGGGGCAGTTACAGAAACGCATGGAGCACATCGCACAGCAGATGCTGGACTTAAAGCCCACCATGGCTACGATATTCAATACCTGGCAGCTTGTGAAACAGACAATGTTGAAAGAGAATCAGGATGTATACCGGCAAAAGCAGGCAGTGATCAGCCTGTGCTCCAATATCATTGCGTATTCATTTGAGGCGGTAGAGCAGCTTGGAGTGTATGGGGCTTCGCTGATACAGGATGAAGAGGTCATCATGATGCATAGCTACAGCTCTACGCTGATGGGTATTTTTTTGAAGGCGGCTGAAATGGGAAGAAAATTTACAGTCATCTGTACGGAATCCCGTCCGTTGAGAGAATCCAGATTGGCAGTAAACATGCTGAGAAGTGCAGGTGTTTCGGTGATTTATATCACAGATGCATCCATATATGAATTCCTTCCAAGAGCCGATATGGTTATTATGGGAGCGGATACCCTGTGTGCCGATGGTTCTGTCGCAAACAAAATGGGAACGGCTATGATTGCCGGATTAGCGAAGGCCTGTAAGAAAAAAGTGTATATCGCCAGCGAACTATATAAACTGGACTTGCGTACGCAGGTTGGCTATCGGGTTGTTCTGGAGCGCCGCAGCGCATGGGAGATTCTGAATAAGGATGATTTTGATTCTCTGGATGGAATTGACGTTGTAAACCAGTTTTTCGATATCACACCAGCTTCCGATATTCAGGCGATTATTTGTGAATATGGAATTATCCCGCCATCGTCTGTATTGAATTTCTGGACGGATTTGGAAAACCATGTGAAGGGAGATGGGAATAATGGGTAAGTATACAGATTATCTGGATATTCAGGAAGAGGTAAAGGCAGCGCTTGAGGAGCACCGTGGGGTTGTGGCACTGGAGTCAACCATCATATCCCATGGCATGCCGTATCCGCAAAATGTGGAAATGGCAAAAAATTGTGAACGCATTATCCGAAAAGCAGGTGCCGTGCCTGCAACGATCGCCATCATAGACGGCAGAATAAAAATTGGTCTTTCACAGGAGGATTTGCAGAGGCTGGCCAGTGCGGATACTGTGATGAAGGTTTCCAGAAGAGATCTGGCAGTGGCAGTGGCTGAAAGGCGAATGGGGGCAACCACTGTGGCAACAACGATGATGTGTGCAGCCATGGCCGGTATTCAATTCTTTGTGACAGGTGGTGTCGGTGGCGTTCATCGGGGCTATGAGGAAACGATGGATGTTTCAGCCGATCTGGAAGAGCTTGCACAAAGTGATGTAACGGTAATCTGTGCAGGTGCCAAGTCCATATTGGATATTCCGCGCACGCTGGAATATCTGGAAACAAAAGGGGTAACTGTTATCGGCTATCAAAGTGATACGCTTCCTGAGTTTTTCACAAGAGAGGGTTCCTGCAGACTACAGCAGCGTATGGATACGGTAGAGGAAATTACACATATGCTGCATGTGAAAAAGGATTTGGGAATAAAGGGCGGTGTTCTTGTAGCAAATCCGATTCCGGAAGCATATTCCATGGATGCAGCTTATATCAATGCAATGATTGAGGAAGCATTGGAATGCGCAAAGGCTCAAAATATTAAGGGAAAGGATACAACGCCATATCTTCTGGCACATATTGTGAAGGCAACACAGGGAAAAAGCCTTGCGGCGAATATTCAGCTTGTGTATCATAATGCGGAAGTGGGTGCGGCACTGGCTAATGCATATGCCAAAAAAGAATAGCTTTCTAAGTTGACATACAATGAAGAGATAAGGAAAGATGGATATGGTAATCTTTCCTTCTTGCATTTTGTGCGCTATGTTATAAATAATTCCAATTTTATTTGTTTTATAAGTGTCGTTTGAAATTTATAAAAGTTTTTTCTAAAAAATTTTTAACAGATGTGACATGTCTTCGTTTCTGTAGTACTATAATAATGAAGGTAAAAAGCGGTGTACTCTACTTTGGAGAAATCTAAAAGTGAGAGCTAAAAAAGTGGCTGGCGCAAGCTGGCTTTTTTAAATAAGGGGTGGTTATATGTGGCGGTTCAAAAATAAAAGGGTACAGTTTATACAAATAGATGTTGCATATACCGATTATCTAAGAAAACACATTGATTTGAGAATACCCTGAATACCGGGAATCGGTGAGTGAAATGCGTCCATTTATCGGTATTCTTATGACACATGATGATATTGGATATGTCATTCCTTTAACATCACCTAAAGATAAGCATAAAAATATGAAAAATACGATGGATTTTCATAAAATAAATGGGGGAAAGTGGGGAGCGATAAATTTCAATCATATGTTTCCTGTTTTGCATGATCCTTCTGTTTATAAAATAATAAGGCCATTAAAAGATGTGAATACATACAGTAATCTGTTAATAAACCAAATCTCGTGGCTGAATAAAACAGAAAATAAGGAAATGGTTTTAAAAAAAGCAGAGAAGCTTTATGAAGCATATGTAAACGATACCTTACAGGATAAAATAAAGAAGAGGTGTTGTGATTTTAAAAAGCTTGAAAAACACTATAAAGAATATATAACACAGACATTATCACAGAAGTAGTAATATGATGAAAAAGCTTCAATAGGAAGTTTTTTTGTTTGAAATAAAACAATTTACAAAGTATGCATAAGTATTTGTATTGTGCGTTGATTTCCGTAAGCTTGTGTCTGATCATTCTTTTACCTATAAGCATACCACGGCGTAATGGAATGAAAGGAATGTGTAATCGGAAAGAAGCAGGAGATTTATGACAGGGACAGAAATTTCCATACTTGAAAAATAAGGGGTAGAAACAAAAGGGAACATGGTATAATAAACTATAAAGACAAGGGGAGATACCGATGTATCATATAGCAATTCTGGATGATGAAAGAAAAGAAGCAGAGCATATAAAAGAACTGGCAGATGTATATTTTGACAGGAAGGAACTGATGCAGCGGCGCATTGATATCTTCCATAACGGAAATGAGCTGCTTGCACATGTAAAAGCCATCCCCTGTGATCTGCTGTTTCTCGATATTGAGGTGGGGCAGGAAAATGGTATAGAGATTGGCAGAAAGCTGCGTCAGGTAGCACCGGATATGATTATCGTTGTTATCACAGGATATTTAAAATACAGTGTGGAGGGCTACAAAATTCAGGCTGCACGCTATCTGTTGAAGCCGGTGAATGCACAGCTTTTATACAGTGAGCTGGATGAGGTGCTCTCTCTGGATGACCGACAGACACTTGTTCTGGAGGAACGTGATACGTATCATAGAATCAAGCGAAGAGATATCCTGTATGTCGAAACAATGGGAAGAGGCACCCGCTTTCATACCCCGGAGGGAACATTTGAAAGCAGAGAAAGTCTGAGTATATGGGAACAACGTCTGGATGCTGCCTTGTTTGTGGAATGTCACAAGGGTATCCTCGTCCATGTACGCCGCATCGTATCGATGGAGAAAGACACGATTCTGCTTGAATCTGGTGAAACACTGCCTCTGGCAAGACGACGTGTGGAAACTGTGAAGGCGGTATGGCGTAGCTTCCAGGAGAAGTACGCATGAGCTTGTTCCTGCGGGTCTTTGAGATTTTGATGATGTGCACGCTTTGCTATTCCTACCATGAAACTATGCGTTCGCAATACCGTTCCTCGCTGGCCAAAATCCTGCCCTATCTGATAACCGGATTCTTTCTGATTCTCATATCGCCCTGGCTTTCTATAACCATACTGCGGATTTTGCTGGCGGCTCTGCTCTGCCTGTCCATCCTGCTGTATCGCAACGACTGGCAGTCCCATCTGTTTTTTATCGGTGACCTGATAGCCGGTGCGATTATCGTTCAGATCATCAGCACGCAGAATCCAGCCTTTCATGCAGAGCCTGCAGACTGGCTGCAGGGCTGTCTGTATTGCGTAGTCGTATTTCTCATACAGCTGCTTCTGTTTTACTATCGGCATGTTCAATATGAACAGCTCTATGTGCCTGTTTTTGCCGGTGCGGCTTTCCTCTATTTAATCATTTGTGCCTATATAGGAAGTCAGGGGATACATGAGGATACCGGTATCATCTGCAGCCTGCAGGTGCTGGTGATACTGGTGATGAAGCTGTATCGAATCTGCTTCTGTCTGGAAATCCGTCGGGAAAAGGAGCTGCAGGCGATGGTGAAGACACAGCATATGGTGGAAAACAGAGAGCGCTATGAACGCATTCAAAAAGAAAATGCATACATCATGAAATCCATGCATGACTTAAAAAAGCATGTGGAGCTGCTGGAACAGATGAAGCAGGGAAGTCCTGCGGTTGATGACTATCGCAGTGATATTATTGTGAAAACTGAGCATATGCTGAATGTACAGAAAACAGGTGATGAGCTGATTGATAAGATATTACAGCTGTATCATCCGCGTTTTCAGGCGGCAGGGATTCGCTTTCAGCTGGAAAGCGATGTGATAGATTACAGCTTTATGGATCCAATTGATCGCTGTGCGGTACTCTGCAACATGCTGGATAATGCACTGGAAAGCTGTCTTGCCGCAGAGGAGCCGTTTATTTTATTGCGTATGGTGGAACAGCATTCCACGATTCTGTGGAAAATGAAAAACAGCTGTATACGCATGGAACAGGAAAAAGAGGACGCATTTGCACATGGCTTCGGCATGCAGAATATAAGAGATATCGCCCGTCGTTATCAGGGAACACTCAGCGCCGGCTGGGAACGCACACATCTGCTGTTTCGTACAACGGTAGCCTTCGATAAACCGCTGATGTCGGAAAATGAACCGCTTATGTAAAAACGCGGGCAAGGTGAACTTTTACGGATATAATGATAGCGAAAGAAGGGATATATCATGTTAGAAAATATGAAATTCAAACGAAAGGTATTAAGTAGAAAAAAGATTATTTCAAGCTTTCTGGTTGTTCTTGTTTTGTCATTATGTCTGGGTGGCTTTATGTACGGTCTTGCGGATAGCTTTGAGGATTTTGCGGATATCCGTATCCTGCAAATCGGCTTCCTTGTACTGTTTCCGCTTTTTACTGTGATTATGTGGGTGCCGCTGTGTCTGGGCGGCGGTCAGATTTATGATATGCGTGAGGATGCACTTGTCATTATTCCGGCATATAAGGATCGTCAGAAATGGAATATGATCCTGCATGTGTTATGCAGTGATGATGTAACACCGTTTCTGCAGGAAATACGATATGAGGATATTGATCATGCGACCTTCACGGTGGATCGCAAGGCCGGTGTATGGGGTCTGTCCAGATACACCTATCTGTTGAAGCTGTATAAGGAAAAGGATCTGTTTGTGACTCTGTATATCAATCCTATGGATAACGGTATTCTGCTGCCTGCCGGTAAAGGCGGAATATTGCTGACCGGCTTTCGCACAAGTGAGGATATTCTGAATATGATGCAGCTGATCACGGCCGGCGGTATGCGCCTGGAGGATCCCCACCATATCCTGGATGCGATGAAACGAAGGGATATCGAAATCTACGATTATCTGGAAAGTCTGCAGATCAAAAGAAGATATTAAGCAACAGAAAGCGTCACCCTGTGTAATTCGCAGCAGGGTGGCTTTTTTTGAAGTAAAGCTGTTTACAGTAAAATAAAAGAATAAAGATAAATTGCTGCTGTTGAAAAACACGTAACCTTCAGAGGACGCAGGTATCAAATTCTTGAAAAGACTGTGGAGAATGGAGCATAATACTGCTAAGATAAAAGTGATAGCTTTCTCATGTTACTTTCATATTTGTATGATACCATGGAAGCAAAGGAAGGAGATGCAGGAATGAGACTATTGTTTGCAGAGGATGAACGTGATCTGAATGATATCGTATGTCAAAAACTCAGAAAGGAAGGCTATACGGTAGATGCCTGCTTTGACGGAGCGGAGGCTCTGGAGTTTCTGGCTGTTGCCGATTACGATGCTGTTATTCTTGATATCATGATGCCGGTGATGGACGGCTATGCGGTTTTGAAGCAGCTGCGTGTTGAGGGAAGAATGACACCTGTATTGTTTCTGAGTGCGCTGGATTCCATTGAAGACCGTGTTCTGGGGCTGGACAGCGGAGCTAACGATTATTTGATCAAGCCGTTTTCCTTTGCTGAGCTGATGGCCAGAATCCGAACGATGATCCGTCTGTCCAAGGGAAGTCAGACCTCCCTTCTTCAGGTCGGTGATTTAACTCTGGACACGGCTACGCATACAGTGCACCGTGCAAATAAGCTGATACTGCTTTCCGCAAAGGAATATGCATTGCTGGAATATATGCTGCTGAATAAAAATATCGTGCTTTCCAGAGAAACTATTGAGGAGCATATCTGGGATTTCGATTATGCAGGAGGCACGAATCTGGTAGATGTTTATATCAGCTATCTGCGTAAAAAGATCGATGGCGCATCCACCTGCAAGCTGATCCATACAGTACGAGGAAGCGGTTATGTAATAAAGGAGCCTTCATGAAGCGTCTGAGTATTCGTGCGAAAATCACGCTGTGGTTTGCACTGGCCATGAGTGTTCTGGCTGCCCTGACACTGGGCTGTGTGTGGATGATCAGTGATAATGTCGTACAGAAAAACATCAAGGACTCTCTGGTGGAAATGGTCAGTGACAATGTGGACGAGGTAGAGTATTACAGAAATAAAGAGGATGCCAATCCGGATGGCGACAGAGATATTTACATACAGTATAAAAACGGGTATCTTGAAATTGATGATGACTATCTGGATCAGATGAATGGGATATATACCACCTTATATAAGGAAGATTATGAGCTGCTGTATGGAGAAAATCCAATAGCAGAGGCAAGCGGAGATATTGCCTTTGCTGATAATAAATTGCAGACACTTCGCTATAAGGGAACAACGTATTATCTGTATGATCGCTCCTTGAAGGGAGAAGGCATGGAGGATCTGTGGCTGCGCGGCATAGTATCCCGCAGTCAGGGAGCACGCTGGATGGATGCAATCGTTATCCTTTCCATGTGGCTGATTCCCGTATTGATTTTACTGGCACTTGCGGGCGGGTATTTTCTGGCAGGCCGGTTTCTGCGCCCGATTCAGCAAATGATACAGGCAGCCTCCGGTATTCAGCAGGGACAGGATCTGAAGAAGCGGATAGAGCTGAATAAGGGACAGGATGAATTGCATCAGCTGGCAGATACCTTTAACGGTATGATGGATCGGCTGGAGGCGTCCTTTCAGGCGGAAAAGCAGGTTACCAGAGATATGTCCCATGAGCTTCGCACTCCGGTAACGGTGATTCTTTCCCAATGCGAGCTGTCACTGGAGGAGGAACAGGACAAGAGTACCTATGCGGATGCGTTGCGGCTGATTCAAAGACAGGGACAGAAGATGTCCGTCCTTATCAATGATATGCTGATGATGACACGCATGGAGCAGAAAAGGGATAGCATATGCATGGTGCAGCTTGACTTCAGCAGTCTATGTGCTTCCGTTTGTGAGGATCTTCGCTTGATACGCGAGAAGAACATCGCGCTGAGCTGGCAGCTGGAAGAGCATGTGATGGTCATGGGAAACAGGGAGCTGCTGCAGCGTCTGCTTGCAAATCTGATTGCCAATGCGTATCGCTATGGAAAAGAGCACGGGCATATTCAGGTTGATCTGAAGCAGGAACACGCAGAGGTCTTATTATCGGTGACGGATGACGGCAGGGGAATTGCAGAGGATCAGCTTGCACATATATGGCAGCGGTTTTATCAGGCGGATGCTTCCCGCAGCAATCAGGGGAGCGGTCTGGGACTGGCGATGGTACAGGAGATTGCGCAGCTGCATCATGGCTATATGAAGGTGGAAAGTGTGCAGGGAAAGGGCTCCTGCTTTACCTTCTGTGTACCGATGAAATAAATATGTTTTCTCATATTGCTTTCATCTTTCTCTGTTATACTACTGGTGTAAAGGAAATAAAGGAGTGAATGAGATGATGAAAAAAATACAACAGCTTTCCACATCTGTGAAGGCATTACTGGCAATCGGGGGTATCTCTGTTTTAGCAGGCGGTGGTGTTATAATAACGAACGCGATGGAAGCAGACAGCCGTATCGATGCGGAGAAGGCAAAGGAAATTGCATTGCAGGATGCCGGTGTGAAGGCTACAGCGGCACAGTTTGAAAAGGCGGCATTGGAAAAGGATGACGGACAAAGCGTATATGAGGTGAAATTCCATACGGATGAGCATGCCTATGAATATACGATTACCGCAAAGGACGGACATATCCTGGATCGGGATGTGGACACATTGAAACAGGGCTCCGCAGCAGATACGTCCCCGATTTCGCTACAGGAGGCAAAGAATAGGATGCTGAAGAATGCAGGGCTGAAGGAACGTGACGGAACCTTTCTCAAGGCTTCCTTAAACAAAGAGGATGCGCAGGAGATTTACGAGCTGAAATTTAAAACTGCACAGAAGACATATGAATACAAGCTGCTCGCAAAGGATGGGACGATTCTGGAAAAGGATATGGAAACGAATGCAGCTTCAGGCAGTGAACCAGAAAACAACAAGGGCAATTCAACAGCCTCACAACAGTTGATCAGTAAAGCAGATGCCAGAAGCAGAGCGCTGCAGGATGCCGGTGTGAGTGCAAAAGCTGCGACCTTTACGAAGACAAAGCTGGATTATGAAAATGGCAGGCAGGTATATGAAATCGAATTTGTGACTGCGACTATGGAATATGATTATGAGCTTGATGCAGAAAGCGGGGCTGTCAGAGAACGAAAATCTGAACGGCTGGAAATTCAAAATCAGGAGCAGTCAAAGCCATCCGCTTCCTATATCGGAGTGGATCGTGCAAAAAGCACAGCACTCTCACACGCCGGTCTGCAGGCAGGCAGTGTGACCTTCACCAAGGCGAAGCTGGAAAACGATGACGGTATGTCGGTATATGAAATTGAATTTCGCAAAGGCTCCACAGAATATGAGTATTCGATTGATGCATACAAGGGGACAATTCTGGAATGGGATAAGGAAACGGATCACGACTAAGCGGCAAGCGGACGACGTGAGATAAGACAGGGGACGTTGCTGCACCTTGCTTATCGCTGAGGGGCTGGAACACTTCACGTTGAAACAAGATGAAAAAAGGGTCAGCATTGACCCTTTTCATCATGATGTAACAAACCTGCATTGAGCAAAGGCATGAGCTGAAGCTTTTTTAGTTTACATTCCGATGAATTCATCCACCGGCATGGAGAAAATAAGACCTTTGGCTTCGGTTTGAAGACCTGCAGCCATATTGATTTCATGCATGATCTGCTTGTAATTCTCATAGACGGATAAAATTACAACGATATCCTTTTCACCCTGCAGCCTGATACCGAGAAAGGAGGTCGCATCATCCTCATGCAGAGAACGGGCATGGAGAACCGTACCACCGGTGGCGTTCGCTTCCTTGGCAGCTTCCATAACCTGATCACGCCAGCCGTGTTCTACGACCGCAATAACAAGCTCATACTTACGTTCCTTCTGTTCCATCTCTTCCTCCTCATAGATTCTTCCACATAAAATTTTACGTTGAAACAGGCTGCTGATTCCACTCAGCGGCATGGTAAACATAATACCGTGCCCCATTTTTCTGATTTGTGTTTCCTTTGCGATCCGATGCATAACCTCATGCTCCAGCTGTGCAGGAAGGCAGCAGAATAGCAGCTCCTTATCCGTTTCACCGATTCCCAGATAATCCAGTAGATCAGAGCCTGCTGTTCCCAGTGCGAGAATGCCATAGGTGAAATACAGCTGGTATGATCGGCATAGCTCTGCGACCTGCTCTCCTTTATCCCGGTTTACAATAATCACCAGACACTTAATTTTCTGTCCGCTCATTTATGACCTCCTCAAACTCCATGATGCTATCCTCCTGCAGCTCCCCGGCAGCTGTCTTTTTATGCTTTGTCATCACCAGACCAAGAATCTGGATGGTCAGAAGCGGTGTCATTGCCACCATCGCTACAATGCCGAATGCATCCAGTAAAACATTTCCCCCAAGCTGCTCACAGGCACCCATGGCAAACGGCAGCAGGAAGGTGGCTGTCATCGGACCGCTGGCTACACCGCCGGAATCAAAGGCGATGCCTGTAAATACGTTAGGTACAAAGAAGCTCAGTATAATTGCTGTAAGATACCCCGGAATCAGAAATACCATGATGCTGATTCCGCTCAATATGCGCAGCATGGCGATTCCAAGCGATATGCCAACACCGATTGAAAGAGAATACAGCATGGCCTTCGTCGATATGGTACCTGATGAAATATCCTCCACCTGACGGGTAAGCACATGCACAGCCGGCTCCGCCTTCACAATGAAGAAGCCGATCAGCACGCCGATGGGGATTAAAATCCAGTTATAGGACAAGGCTGCTATCTGCGTTCCTATGAAATAACCGGCGGGCATGAAGCCGACATTGACTCCGCATAGGAACAGAATAAGACCGAGAAAGGTATACAGAGCGCCAACGAGAATTTTAATGATGGCACGTTTGTTGAAATAGCTGCTGATAAGCTGAAACAGGAGAAAGAAGCACAGGATGGGAAGCAGTGCCTTGCTTACCTCCCACATGTAATGCGGCAGCTCTGTCAGAAAAATCCGAATGACATCCTTGCTTGTTTCCACATAAGCCATTTCAAACGGTGTATATGTCGCACCCTGTGGCTCATACAGAATGCCCAGCAGCAGGACAGCCAGAATCGGACCGATGCTGCACAGCGCTACGATACCAAAGCTCTCCTCTTCTGCATGCTTCTGCGTGACATTGGCCATACCAATGCCCAGTGCCATGAGAAAGGGGACCGTGATTGGACCGGTTGTAACCCCGCCGCTGTCAAAGGCTACTGCCATGAAGGTATCCATGGAAAAGTAGGCAAGTATAAATACCAGTGCATAAAACAGCATAAGCAGATATTTCAAATTCCAGTGAAACAGAATTCTCAGCAAAGCCATGACCAGAAAGAAGCCGACACCGGCAGCGACTGTCCAGATTAACGTGTTGTCCGGAATACCGGGAACCTGATGTGCAAGCACTGTGAGATCAGGCTCTGCAATCGTTATGATAAAGCCGATGACAAAGGTGATGCATACCATAAGACATCTTTTTTTTGACGTGCTGAGCATGGTGCCGATGCCCTCTCCCATTAGCATCATGGACATATCCGCACCCAGGGAAAAAAGTCCCATGCCGATAATCAGCATTACGGCACCACAGGCAAACAGCAGCATGGTACCCACCGGCATCGGAGTGATTGTGATACTCAATAAAAATACAATACAGGTAATCGGCAATACAGAGGATACTGCTTCTTTGATTTTGTTTTTCAGTTTTGTCATTGATTCACCTCTCTTTTCATTCTCTATACATCTTATAGTTCTATTTTAACATGTATGATTGTCTTGTGACTGTTTACATATAGTTCAAATCAATGGATGGTATACATTATATGGATAAGTATCCATTGATTTCTAACGGCTTGTATTCCACAATCGTTCGGATAGGGGTCAGCATTGTCAGCTGTTGTATACAGGAAAAAGAAAGCTTGCAGGTTGTAATATCGGATATCCTGTACGGTGTGGTCACACTTTTTTTAAAGCTGACAGGTAAAGTGTTTATTTATGTAGAAAAATAATACAATATGTGGTAAAATCTTTACGTTTCGTATAATTCGCGTGGTATGGTGCGAATGTCTCTACCCCAGACCGATACCTCTGGGACTACGGAACTGATCATTTTATTATATCTATGATAAAAGATTGGTTCCCGCATAATCGACGGGAACTTTTTTCATTGAAGGAGAACGTAATGGAAGAGAAAAAGAAAGACTCCATCTATGAACTGGATGGAACGGTACCGCTGAAAAAAGCGCTGCCACTTGGGATTCAGCATATTCTTGCGATGTTTCTGGGGAATGTATCCCCGCTGATTATCGTCTGCGGTATGCTGGAAATGAGCGGTGTATTAAAAATGACACTGATTCAGAATGCTATGTTTGTCGCAGGTATTGCGACCCTGTTTCAGCTGTATCCGTTTTGGAAAATCGGAAGCGGACTGCCAATCGTAATGGGTACCAGCTCCGGCTTTATCGGAACAGCAAAGGCCATTGGGGCGGCGTTTGGGTACGGTGCCCTGATGGGGGCGAGCTTTATCGGTGGTATTTTTGAAATGGTAATGGGGTATTTCATCAAGCCGCTGCGTAAGCTGTTTCCACCGGTTGTGACCAGTCTGGTCATCATTTCGATCGGACTTTCCCTGCTGCCGGTAGGAATCAACTACTTCGGAGGAGGAAACGGCGCTGCAGATTTCGGAAGCACCAATCATCTGCTTGTTGGAACCTTCGTTATCATTGTCATATTGATTGCCAAGCAGTTTAAGGGAGCAATAAACAATGCCTCTATACTGATTGGTATCGTCGCAGGCTATATTCTGGCTATTATACTCGGTATGGTGGACTTTACACAGGTGTCCTCTGCCAGCTGGTTTGCACTTCCGGCCTTTATGCCGGTAGCCTTTGAGTTTAATTCGCAGGCAATTATAGCGATGGGAATCATGTTCATCGCAACGACTGTGGAAACGATCGGAGATGTTTCCGGTGTCGCAAACGGCGGGTTGAACCGGGAAGCCACAGACAAAGAGCTGCAAGGCGGTGTTATGGCTGATGGTCTTGGTTCTATTCTGGGCGCAATCTTCGGTGTACTGCCAAACACCTCCTTTTCACAGAATGTCGGTCTTGTCGCTGTAACAAAGGTCGTTAACCGCTTTGTTATTATGACAGGTGCTGTATTCCTGATTCTGTGCGGATTCTGTCCGAAGCTGAGTGCCTTATTCTCCGTTATGCCGCAGTCTGTGTTAGGTGGTGCCGCTGTCATCATGTTTGCCATGATTTTGGTCAGTGGTATCCAGTCTTTAACAAGAGAGCCGCTGGATGAGCGTAACGGTCTGATCGTTGCTCTGGCCATCGGTCTGGGCGTGGGAATCGGAAATGTACCAGCTGTTCTTGCACAGCTTCCTTCCTGGGTTGGAAACATCTTTGCACAGAACGGTATCATCATGACCTTTGTGATTGCTACGGTATTGAATCTGATTCTGCCAAAGAAAAAGAGCGAAGAGGAATAGTATGAAGATTTTCCTGACTGGACAGAAACAGATTGGAAAATCGACCTGCATTCAGGAATGTATCCGGGAGTGTCATAAGTCTGTCTGCGGCTTTCTGACACTCCCTTTTTATGAGGAACAGCGGCGAGCCGGCTTTTATCTGCATGCGCTGCATGCAATGGAGCACAACGATCAGCGCTTTTCGATGCAGCATGAAACGTGGAACGAAGTGATACCGGGAGTATTCAACAGCTTTGGCACACAGCTGTTACAGAAGGCGTGCAGGCTGCAGGAGCATATCCTGATTCTGGATGAAATCGGACATCTGGAACAAAAGGAAACCATATACCTGCAAACACTGCTGGATAGTATAGATAAATTTCCAAACATTCTTGGTGTTTTAAAGAAATATGATATACAATATATTCATGAAATAGCAGCCAGAAAAGATGTGATCGTCTTTGATTTGGATGTGATGGCATATGAGGATGTAAAAAAATACATTCTGAAAGCAATGGGAGGCTAAGATATGAAAAGGTTTTTAATGACAGCTATGTCTGCTATTATGGCGCTGTCTCTGATGGCGTGTACGGATACAGGCAAGGAAGATGAAAAAAAAGTAAGTGAAGGCTTTATCATTACCGATCAGGCCGGCAGAAAGGTAAATTTCGATAAGCCTGCAGAGAAGGCGATCAGCGGATATTATATCGCAACAAGTACGGTGATTGGTCTTGGTCAGAAGGACAAGCTGGTCGGTGTGGAAATGAAAGCGGATCAGCGTGAAATTTATAAGCAGGCTGCTCCTGAAATCCTGGAGCTTCCGGCAATGGGAAATAAAAAGTCCTTTAATGTAGAGGCTGCCATCAAAACGCGGGCGGATGTTGCATTTCTGCCGATTGCTTTGAAGAGCTATGTCGGAAAGCTGGAGGACGCTGGAATGAAGGTTATCCTGTTGAATCCGGAAACACAGACGGAATATGATGAAGCGGTCAATCTCATCGCAATTGCACTCGGTGCAAGAGAGGAAGCACAGAATTATTTCAACTATCGTGATGTACTGATGGAAAAATACATAACGGATACCGGAGTAGCAAAGAAGGTGTATATGTCCGGCAGCAGTCTGCTGGAGGGAGCAGGCTCCGATATGTTCCAGAACAGCCTCCTGAAGAGTGCGAAGGCTGAAAATGTCATGGCAAAGGCTGGAAAGGGCTGGAGTACGATTGGGAAAGAAACCCTGCTGGATATGAATCCGGATGTGATTTTCCTTGAAAACGGCGGTGCAGATGTGAAGCGTGTTTTGCAGGATTCCGCACTGTCTTCCTTAAACGCGGTAAAGAAGAAGCAGGTGTATGAATTCCCAAGTCCGCTGGAAACCTGGGATACCCCGAATCTGTCCAGCTGTCTGGGTGCACTGTGGGCATATGCAACGCTGTATCCGGATAATCTTTCCATGGATACAGTAAAGCAGGAAGCAAAGGACTTTTACCGTACCTTCTATCACATAGAAGTAAAGGACAGCGATCTGGGCCTGTGATATGAGACGCAGATTCTGGCTTGGACTGCTGCTGGCAGTGCTGGCTCTGGGTTCTCTGTGCGCAGGCAGATACGGCAGCAGCCTTTCGGATATCGCAAGGGCGCTGCTGTTTTCCGGTGATGAGCTGACACAGTCACTGGTGTGGAATCTGCGGATGCCAAGGATTCTTCTGGTCAGTATCAGCGGTGCGGCACTGGCGGTATCCGGCGTTGTCTATCAGACGATTTTCCGAAATCCCCTGGCTAGCGGTGATGTTATCGGTGCAAGCAGCGGCTGTTCTCTGGGTGCGGTGTTTGCGATACTTTTCTATCAGGAATCCTGGTTTATCGAGCTGTGTGCCTTTCTTACAGGTATGCTGCTGGTTATTCTGACCTTTCTGCTTGCCTCCCGCGTCAGAGGGAACAGAATCCTGAATCTGGTGGTTGCCGGATTGATTCTGCAGGCGGTTGCGACCTCTCTCATGATGATGATGAAGCTGTATGCAGATCCTGCAACGCAGCTGGCAAATATGGAATACTGGCTGATGGGCGGGTTCTCCGATGCCTCGTGGTCTGCCGTCTTTCTTACCCTTGTGCTGTGCACACTTGGAATGAGTGGCTTGTATCTGCTGCGCTGGCAGATACAGCTGCTTTCATTTGGAGAAGAGGCCTCCACCCTTGGCGTCAATGTGAAGCTCATACGATGGGTATCCCTGCTTCTGGCTACCCTTCTGATTTCCAGTGTGATCAGTGTTGCGGGAATCGTCAGCTGGGTTTCTCTGCTGATACCCCATATTATCCGTATCGCCTGTCGCAAGCCGATTTCACAGACGATGGGAATTACAGCAGTCAGCGGAGCGATCTTTCTGCTTCTGTGCGATACACTGGCACGGACCCTTATGACGATTGAAATACCCATCAGCATACTTACCAGTCTGTTCGGTGCTCTTGCACTTGTAGTACTATTCGTGAAGGGAAGGCTGCATTTATGATTTCCATACAACATCTATCGGTACAGCTGCAGGGCAGAGACATTTTAAAGGATATCAGCTTTGCGATACCAAAGGGCCGCATCGTTATGCTGCTGGGAGAGAACGGCAGCGGGAAAACAACACTGATTCGTTCCCTTCTGCAATATATTCCCTATAAAGGCTGTATCTTGCATGACAAGAGCGATATACATTCGCTGAAGCAGCGACAGCTTGCCGCTTTGTTCAGCTATGTTCCCCAGATTAAGGAAACCGTAGAGGATCTTGCGGTGGAGGAATGTATCGTAAGCGGCTTTGCACGTACACTCTCCCCGTTTGCCCTGCCTTCGAAAAAACAGTACGAGCAGGTGCATGCACTGTTAAAGGACTGGAACCTGTCCCATATTGAAGGAAAATTATTACAGGAAATCAGCGGTGGAGAATTGCAGATGACCTATGTTGCCAGAGCCTTTTTACAGGATGCCGCCCTTATGGTGATGGATGAGCCGTGTACCTATCTGGATTATCGGCGCCAGCATCAGTTTCTGCAGGAGATGCTGCGGCTGAAGCTTCAGGGAAGAAGTATGCTGATCAGTATGCATGATCCCAACCTGGCCCTGCAGTATGCGGATGAGCTTGTGCTGCTGCATCAGGGAAAGCTGTATGCACATATACGCGGGCCGCGTCCAGAAATGACGGCAGCCTGCTGTACGTATTATAATGAACTGTACGGGGATACCTTTACAGTGATTGGAACTAAGAGTGAACCTACTCTTATATGGAAGGAGAATAACTATGCTGACGATTCAGCAATACTGCAAGGCAAAGAGCCTCGATGAAGCATATGAGCTTCTGCAGAAAAACCGAATGAATCAGATTATCGCTGGAATGCTGTGGCTGCGTATGCAGGAACGTACGATTCCGGTCGCCATTGATTTATGTGATTTGCATCTGGATATGATTGAAGAAGATGAGGACAGCTTCACGATTGGTGCTATGACCTCTTTGCGTGCACTGGAAACCCATGAAGGTCTGCAAGAAGCATTCGGATCGCTGTTAAAGGATGCACTGAAGGATATCGTAGGAGTACAGTTTCGAAATACTGCTACGCTGGGAGGCTCCTTGTATTCCCGCTTCGGCTTTTCTGATGTACTATGCGCATTGCTTTGTCTGGATGCAGAGGTGATTCTGTATAAACAGGGAAGAATTTCCTTACAGGAGTATGCCGCCATGCCGTATGAACGGGATATTCTGACGCATGTCGTGCTGAAAAAGGAGCCGGTAAACACAGCCTTTGCCTGTGTGCGAAGAAGTGCTACGGATCTTCCGGTTCTGAATATGTCTGCCGCAAAAGCAGGGGAATCTCTGCGTATTGTCGCAGGTTCCCGCCCAAAACGTGCGCAGCGTTTTACCATGCCCTGGAGTGAGGATCAGGAAATGATTGCAAAGCATATGCAGGCGTGTGTGGAATGTGAAGATAATATGCGGGGGAGTGCAGAATATCGTTCTGCTTTGATCTATGCATTAACGCTGCGTCTTTTGAAACAGCTGAAGGAGGATGCCGCATGAATGTAACAATTACCGTAAATGGAAAACGAATACAGGCAGATGTTCCTGCAGGGCAGACGCTGCTGCAGTTTCTGCGCGAACAGGGCTACAGGAGTGTGAAATGCGGCTGTGAAACGACAAACTGCGGCTTATGCAGCGTATGGATGGATGAAAAAACAGTGCTGTCCTGCAGTGTGCCTGTGGGACGCGCGGATGGTCATCGCATTACCACGCTGGAGGGTGTGGAAAAAGAGGCAAAGGAATTTGCGGATTTTATGGCAAAAGAGGGGGCGGAGCAATGTGGATTCTGTTCACCGGGAATGATGATGCAGGTGCTTGCCATGAAAAAGGAAAACAGGACTTGGACAGATGAGGAAATCAAGCACTGGCTGGCAGGGAATCTTTGTCGCTGTACCGGCTATATGGGACAGCTTCGTGCCATCAGAGCCTGGCTTTTGAAAGGAGGGGAAGCCGCATGAAGTACATCAATCAGCCCGTTATAAAGAAGGATGCCTATGCTCTGCTTAGCGGGAAGCCGGTGTATACGGATGATCTGGCTCCTGCGGACTGTCTTGTCATCAAGCTGCTTCGCTCACCGCATGCGCATGCGAGAATCAAATCCATCGATACCGGTGCTGCGAAACGCATTCCGGGTGTCGAAGCCATATTTACTTATAAGGATGTTCCTGCATCGAGATTCACGCTGGCAGGGCAGACCTATCCCGAGCCATCCCCATACGATCGTCTGATACTGGATGAGGTTGTACGGTATGTCGGTGATGAGGTTGCCATCATTGCCGCAAAGAATGAAGCGAGTGCGCTGCAGGCGATGAAGCTGATTCGCGTTGAGTATGAAGTATATGATGCTGTGCTGGATTTCACAAAGGCACTCGACCATCCGGTTATCGTTCATGCGGAAGAGGACTATAAGCTGCTGTGTGAAATCGGGAATGAACGGCTGCGCAATCTGCACTCTCATGATGAAAGCATTGTTGGTGATGTCGATCAGGCGTTTGCGGAATGCGATGTTGTTTTGGAACGTGAGTATCATACAAAAGCCAATGCACAGGCGATGATGGAAACCTTTCGCTCCTATGCCTATATGGATACCTTTGACCGCCTGAATGTGGTCAGCTCCACACAGGTGCCTTTCCATATCCGGCGCATGGTTGCCAATGCGCTGGAGCTACCAAAATCACAGATCAAGGTGATCAAGCCGCGAATCGGCGGAGGGTTTGGCGCCAAGCAGACAGGCTGTACCGAAATCTTTACAGCCTTTGTGACATGGAAGCTGAAGAAGCCGTGCAAGCTTGTGTATACCAGAGAGGAAACCTTTATGGCGAGCAACTCCCGCCATGAAATGAAGATGCATGTGAAAATCGGTGCCATGAAGGATGGGGAAATCCGTGCAATCGATTTGTACACCCTGTCCAATACAGGTGCCTATGGAGAGCATGGGTCAACGACTGTCGGTTTAAGCGGACATAAGTCACTTCCGATTTATAATCATGTAAAGGCAAGCCGCTTTGTTTCGGATGTCGTTTATACAAATACAATGACAGCAGGTGCATACCGCGGCTATGGCGCTACGCAGGGACAGTTTGCAGTAGAATCTGCAGTAAATGAACTGGCGGATACCCTGCATATTGATCCATGTGAGCTGCGTTTGAAGAATATGGTGCAGGAAGATGAAGTTATGAAGCAGTATTATGGCGAGCATTTAAACAGCTGTGCACTGGATCGCTGTCTCAGGAAGGCTATGGATATGATTAGTTGGAAGGAGAAGGCACTGTGCCGTGACATGGGAGATAAGGTGCGCGGTCTAGGTGTAGCTTTGTCCATGCAGGGAAGCGGTATTGCCAACGTGGATATCGCATCAACCGTGATCAAGCTGCAGGATGACGGATTTTACACCTTGTCGATCGGCGCAACGGATATGGGTACCGGATGTGATACGATTTTGGCGCAGATGGCTGCGGAATGTCTGGACTGTGATGTGGATAATATCATAACACAGTCTGTGGATACGGACGCATCTCCATACGATACCGGCTCCTATGCTTCTGCAACGACCTATGTAACCGGCATGGCAGTTGTGAAAACGTGTGAGGAGCTAAAGAAACAGATTCTGCGTGAGGCGGCAGTCCTTCTGGACGTGGAAGAGGAGCATATCACATTTGATGGAAGTATGCTTCGTGCAGTGGAGGATGATAAAGAAATCACACTGGCAGAGTTTGCGAACCGCTGTTTTGCGGGCGGCAAGGGTGCGTGTCTGATAGCGAGTGCATCCCACTGTTCACCGACTTCTCCTCCTCCGTTTATGGCAGGAATCGCAGAGGTGGATGTAGATAAGCTCACGGGTGAGATTACGCTGGTGGATTATGCGGCTGTTGTGGACTGCGGGACGGTTATCAATCCCAATCTTGCCAGAATTCAGACAGAGGGTGGTATTGCTCAGGGAATCGGTATGGCGCTCTATGAGGATATCACGTACTCCTGTAAGGGCAGGATGCGCAACAATTCCTTTCTGCAATATAAAATGCCGACACGGCAGGATGTCGGTACAATACGGGTTGATTTTGAAAGCAGCTACGAGGATAATGGTCCGTTCGGGGCGAAATCCATCGGCGAGGTTGTTATCAACACACCGGCACCGGCAATTGCGTCGGCTGTAGCACATGCAAGCGGTGTGCAGGTTCGCACATTGCCGATCACGGCAGAAAAGGTTTTACTAAAGAAGGATGAAGACTGACCTCATTCTGTTAGCCTCCGGATATTCGCGCAGGTTTCAGGGAAATAAGCTGTTGTATGAGCTGGACGGGATGCCGCTGATTGCACATACACTGCAAAAGCTTTCGACTTTAAATCCGCATTCTCTCATCGTGGTAACACAGTATGAAGAAGTTGAAAAGCTGGCAAGGGACTATAACGCAGTTGTGGTTTTCAATACGCAGGCCCGAAAAGGACAATCGTTTTCCATACGACTTGGAATTGAAAGAAGTACTGCTGATCAGGCAATGCTGTGTGTTGCGGATCAGCCGTATCTGCGCTTACATACATTTAAGAAGCTGCTGGAGCTGGCAGATGGAGAACATATTATCTGTGTTACCTGTCAAGGTATTTTAAGAAATCCTGCTATATTCCCCAGGAAATATTACAAGGAGCTGTTAGCCTTGTCGGATGAACAGGGTGGAAAACAGATTTTGAAAAAATACAGGGAAAAGGTCATCGCTGTGCCATGCGATGTGGATGAGGTACGGGATATTGATAAAAGAAGTGATTTAAAATAATAGAATTGTTAAAAAGGAAAGTCACGACGGTTGGGAATTGCTTGGGAATAAGCTGAATCCACAACTATTCATAGACTTTCTTTTATATGAAAATAAACAGTCATTGTACAAGACATACAGTTTCTCCGGTTCCTGTTTATGGATGTATACATCGCATTGGTATATCGGCCATGTGTAATCTTTTCTGTCTCATAGGAATGGTGTCTTATTCATTCGATGGAAGAGTCTTTTTTGAAGATTTCAACAAAGGAGTATACATTGGTCGCATCATCCTTTTCCCCAGCATGCTGGATACATATCCAAATAGAATACACTTTTTTAATCTTATCATAATCAGAATGCTGAAATCCATCTGGTGCATTCATCTGCTTTGATAGAAGTCTGCTGCTATAGTAGATGGCTCGACTAACCAGTGGATAGCCCGGGTTATCCTTATGCTGTGCCTCAAGATTTGTGAACTTCATCTGTGAATCGAGGCAATCTGAAGGCATCCCTTTTATCATTCTGTGTACATCTTTCTAAGAGAATCATGCTTTATAAAGGATATGGTTTTCTTTTCTTACAGTTTCGGCTTTTATACCGTTTCAGAATTTTATCAAAGGAATGGTACTGTTACCTCTCCTTTAATTATGATATGATTATACCGTTTGAGGAAGTGATAAAACATGAAGCAATGGAAGGAACTCTTCCAGCAGGAAGAACAACAGGAATATTACCAGAAGCTGATGCAGTTTCTGGATGAGGAATATGCACATAGGACAATCTATCCTCCAAGGGAGGATTTATTCACCTGCTTCACAAGCTGCCCCTTTGAAGCAGTGAAGGTGGTGATACTCGGACAGGATCCATATCATCAGCCTGATCAGGCGCACGGTCTGTGTTTTTCTGTCCGAAAGGGTGTACAAATACCACGCAGCCTGAAAAATATTTACAAGGAATTAAAGAGTGATATGAATATTGATGCACCATCTCACGGATGCTTAACAGACTGGGCGAAGCAGGGAGTCTTTTTGATGAATACAGTTATGAGCGTACGTGAGGGACAGGCGGCATCACATAAGAAAAAGGGCTGGGAAACCTTTACGGATACGGTTATTTCAGCTTTGAATGAGCAGGAAAAGGGAATTGTTTTCGTCCTATGGGGGAGCCATGCACAGAAAAAAGCAGAGCTGATTACCGGTAGACAGCATCGCATCCTGATGTCTGCACATCCATCCCCGCTATCCGCATCCAGAGGCTTTTTTTGCAGCCGGCCGTTTTCCACTGTGAACAGATATCTGGAGGAAATGGGAAGAACTCCGATCGACTGGAGGCTGAGTGAATGAGATTTCAGAAAGCAGAGGATGTTATTGCCATCATCGAACAGAGGAAAAACCGGGGCTATGGCCTTGACCATTTCAAGGCCTATATGGCATCACTTGGAAATCCGCAGGATCGTTTGCGGAGCATTCATATCGCCGGAACGAATGGCAAGGGCAGTACGACAAATGATATTCGCAGTATCCTGCAGACAGCCGGCTACAAGGTAGGAAGCTTTACATCGCCATTTATGATTACCCATCTGGATCGTATACGAATCAATGATCAGGATATAAGAGAGGATGCGTTTCTTGCAATTACTAACCGGTTTTATGACAGCTGGATGGAATGGGACCTCAGTATGTTTGAAATTGATATGTGTATTGCGGTTTTCTATTACCTGGAGGAACAAGTGGATTTCTGCGTGTTTGAAACAGGACTTGGCGGTCGAAAGGATGCAACCAACATCCTGCAGCCGCTCGTGTCGGTGATTACGAATATCGGAATGGATCACATGGAATTTCTCGGTGATACTCTGGAAAAAATTGCAAAAGAAAAGGCTGGAATTGTGAAGGAAGGTATTGATTTGATCACTGCAGAGGATAAGGAGTGCTGTCTGCAGGTGTTTCAGAAGCATACCGCTTCGGCTCATGCACAATGTATAAAGGCAGGGGAAATTTCAAATATACAGGAAACAGCTGACGGGTTGTCCTTTGATTATGGGAATTTAAAGGATGTTGCATTATATGGAAAAGCAAGGTATCAGTGTCGAAATGCTGCCCTTGCGATAGAGGTATGCTTATATCTGCAAAGACAGGGGCATATCCGGCTTACAGAAGCACAGCTGCGAACAGGTCTGCATCAGGCTGTCTGGATCGGACGGTTTGAAACAATTTCGAAGGAGCCTCTCATCATTTTGGACGGCGCACATAATGCGGATGGTATTCATGCCCTGTGTGAAACGTTGAAGCAGATGGAGGATGTGCAGGTACTGTTTTCTGTGTTGAAGGATAAGAATTTCGAAGCGATGCTGCAGGAGCTGGAAACGGTATGTGGGGAAATTCTTGTCGTACCCTTTTATAATGAACGAGCATTGGATGTGAAGCTGCTGGAGGGAAGAAAGCATATACATCTGATGGAGAGCTATGAACAGGGTATCGCGTATGCATTACAAAAAGCGAAACCTCTTGTTATTACGGGTTCTCTGTATTTTATCAGTGATGTGCGTAAATATCTGATTAAGAAAGGGTATGCAGGATAGAAAGGTATGGAACACATCTGTTTTTTCGTGAAATTAAATTGTTTTCATGTATAATGAAAGCAGATAGACATGAAAGAATATAATAGAGGTGAGGTTCATGCAAACATTAGGCATTATTGAGTCATATTATCCATCCTTCACAAAATCAGAGAAGCGAATAGCGGATTTCATAATCGAGAGTAATTCCAAGGTTATTGATTTAACGCTGTCCGAGCTTGCCGTTATGCTGAACGTGGGAGAAGCGACAATCGTACGATTCTGTCGGAAAATGAAGCTGAAAGGATTTCAGGAATTGAAATTTTTATTGGCAATCGACGATGACGGAAAGCAGCAGGAGACAGATAAGCACGAATGTATAAAGAATAATCTGATACAAACAATTCAGATAACGGATTCCATGATTCAGCAGGAAGAAATCAATCATGCAATACAGTTGATTGAGGAAGCTGAATATATCTATTTTTTCGGTATCGGTACAAGCGGTCTCGCGGCTTCCATGGGCGAATCAAGACTTTTTCGATTCGGTAAACAGACAAAGGCAGTGACGGATTCACATCGACAGTTAATGCAGGCGAGTCTTTGTAATGAAAAGAATTTGATTATCATTGTATCGGTATCCGGTGAAACCAAGGATTTGATCGAAGCGGCTGAAGTAGCAATAAAAACAGGCTGCAAAATAATAACGATAACCAATCACATAACATCGACGCTTGCCAAATTGTCAGATTGTGTAATTATCAGCTATGGAAAAGTGAATTTAATGAATGCAGGAACCTTCTCATCCATGGTCTCACAGCTGTTTATTCTTGATATACTTACCAGTGGATATGGATTGCATAATGCCGGAAGTGTCCGTATTGCCAGGGAAAATATTGCTAGAGTTATCTATGGCAAAACAAGAGATGAATCTTAGTAATAAATTCATTTCGGGCTTTATTGTCAAAATAGTTTTCATGATAAATCAGTTATAAAGAACAGTACGATTGTCTATATGGTCGTATTGTTTTTTTTATGTTGAGGTTGAGAAAAACCATATAGGGGCAGGACACAACAATGCTTTGTATCATCAGATATGCATTTATCATACTTTTATTATTATAACGGTTACGAGTTTTGTATAAAAAATAGAAAATAGTGTTAGTTTACTATTTACATGTATATACATCCATGATATCATATGGATGTGGAGTTAAAACTCAAAATAATAAAATAATATGGAGAAAACTCCATAAAGGAGGGTGTGCGTATGCAGATATCCTATGAATTAGATTATCGCGATGCTGCACGCTTTACGCTGTATAGAAGTTTGGAGAATGCAGATGTAAAGCGGAGGAAAACGGTGCTGCGATGGATGGTCACAATTATGCTGCTTGCTATTATTCCGGCATTTCAGTTGAAACATCCGGCAGCGATATCTCTGGTTCTGGTGATTTGTTTTTTATGGCTGGCTTTTTGCGATACATTTATGAATCATATACTATTAAAGCAGATATTAAAAGAACATAAAGAAATAACTTATGAGAGAATCGAGATAGTTTCAGCCAAAGAGTCATTGCTGATACACACAGGAAAAAAGCAACATTCTTATCCGTATGAGGAAATTACACATTTCTTATATTTCAAAAAGCTTCTGCTGCTGACACTCCATGACGGATCCAGCATATTGATACCAAGACATGCGTTCAACAGCAACCATGATTATAAGGCTTTCTATATGCACATTCTCAACCATTGCCCGCAATGATAAAAAATTTTACGGTTATTACATGTATATACATGTTAAGGAGGAAAAAATGATAACTAAAGTATTTGAGACTGGATTTGATGTATTAAACAAGGTAAGGGAAACCCAGCAGGAACAGCTTGACCAGGCGGCAAAGCTGATTGCAGATTGCTTTCTGGCACACAAAACGTTTTACGTTACAGGAAGCGGTCATTCCCATACACTTTGTGAAGAATTCTATGGACGTGCAGGAGGTCTGGCATTTGTAGTTCCCATTATGACTAGTGAGCTGACGATGACAGAGCATCCTACAAAAAGCTCGTTTTTGGAAAGACTGAGCGGTTATGCGGCTATACTGGCTGATCTGTATGATATAGAGGAAGGGGATGTCGTATTGATCGCATCCAATTCCGGAAGAAATGCCTACCCTATAGAAATGGCAATCGAAGCAAAGAAACGAGGAGCTTCTGTCATTGCAATCACCAATATTGCACATTCAAACGCTGTTTCATCCCGTCATGAAAGTGGAAAAATGCTGATGGATATTGCAGATATCGTGATTGATAACTGTGGTGTGCCCGGAGATTGTGCAGTACAGATGGAGGGGGTAGCTGCTGCGGTGTGCCCGACTTCATCTATGGCCAATACCTTTATCGCACAGGCAATCAGTGTTCAGTGTGCCTATTATATAAAAGAAAAAGGAGTAACACCACCTGTATTTGTAAGCTTGAATAGCGAAGGCACTGAGCATGTCAATGATGAATATTTCGAGAAATATACAAGAATGTATAAAAAGGCGCGCCTATGACAAAACGGGAAATTCTACAGCGCCTGAAGGGACAACTAATCGTTTCCTGTCAGGCATACGAAGATAATCCATTGTATGGCACAGAAAATATGGTCACGATGGCAAAATGTGTGCTGGCAGGCGGAGCCAAAGGGATCCGGGCATGCTGGCCTGAAAATGTAAGAGCCATACGTGCACTTACAGATGCACCGCTGATAGGAATCAATAAAGTCATGCCATCAGCGGACACGGATTTTTATGACAGTGTCTTTATCACACCGAATTATGAATCAGCTGTAGCTGTTATTGAGGCAGGATGTGATGTCGTTGCACTGGATGGTACCTTGCGGGGTAGAAATGAGAAAGAATTAACTGAGCTTGTACAAAGATTGAAAGCCGCATATCCCGATATCGTATTGATGGCGGATCTGGCTACGGTTGAGGAAGGCATCATCTGTGAAAAAGCAGGATTTGACATCCTTTCCTCTACATTAAGCGGCTATACAAGAGATACGATGCATAACAACCTGGGCGGACCGGATATTCAGCTGATTCGCGAATTGAAAAGCAGGACGAGCTGTCTGGTGAATGGAGAGGGTAAAATATGGGATAGTAAACAGCTTCGTGATGTATGGGCGGCAGGAGCTGATATGGTAACAATGGGCAGTGCCATAACGAATCCTATGAAAACCACAGCTTATTTGATTGATCAAATGAAAAAATGAGAGAGATGATGATATGTATACATTTGATGAGCTGATAGATAGAAGACATACAGAGTCTACAAAATGGGATCGTTATCAGGATAAACTGCAACGCGATGATCTTCTGCCTATGTGGCTGGCAGACATGGATCTGCCTGCCTCGGATGAAATAAAAGAAGCATTGATGAAACGTGCTTCTCATCCTATTTACGGCTATAGTGATCGAGGCAGACTGTACTATGAAGTGTTCGCAGAACGCTTTCAAAAACAATATGCTTATGATATAACCGCAGATGATGTTATGTTATCCACCGGTGTCATGTATTCCATTGCCGCTGCCATACATCTGTTTACAAATCCGAAGGACGGTATTCTATTGCTGATGCCTTGCTATCACCCGTTTGTAACGTGTGTGGAAAACAGCGACAGAAGGGTGATACCAGTGGATATGTGTGTACATGATCAACAGTATGAAATTGATTTCGAACAGTTGGAAAATCGATTGAAAAAAGATGATACTGTAAAGGCCTTGATCCTGTGCAATCCGCATAATCCCAGCGGACGTGTTTTCGGATATGAGGAATTGAAGCGGCTTTCCGAAGTCTGTGAGAAATATCATTTGCTCATCATCTCAGATGAAATTCATAGTGATTTTGTTTATGAAGCAAGATTTATACCGATTATGAAGGTAAGCACCTACGCACGGCAGCATACGATTGCCTGCGTATCACCGACCAAATCCTTCAATCTTGCAGGCTTGAAAGTATCTGCAATTCTTGTGAAAAACGAATCAATGAAAAAAAAGCTAAAAGATTATTGTTCACTCATTGGAATCAGCAGTATCAATATCTTTGCCATGGAGGCGGTGAAGGCAGCGTATTTGAAATCCAATGACTGGCAGCAGGCGCTGCTTACATACCTGAAGGACAACAGAAACCTTATAACTGCCTTCGTGAAGCGTCATGCTGATCAGATAGTTGCATTTCAGCCGCAGGGAACATATTTTTACTGGATGAAATTCCATACCGATATACATGAAAGGCTGCTGAATGAAGCAGGTTTGATTTTGAATCATGGTGCAGAATTCAGTTCTTCCTGCGCTGCATATGAGCGTTTGAACTTTGCCTGTCCAAGACCGCTGTTACAGGAAGGACTGAGACGGTTGGATACATTACTAAAGGAAATAGAGAACGAATAACGAACAGAAAGGAGGATTTATGATAGGAGGAATTATAGCCACACACGCCGGACTGGCGAATGGATTTCTGGAGGCTGTTGAAATGATTGCCGGTAAACAGGAAAATCTGTTAGCAGTTTCCTTGCGGGAAGGAGATGGTCTGGAGATACTGATTGAGCGTCTTCAAAAAGCTGCCGCTGCCATGGAGGGAGAGGAGCTTGTTATCTTTACGGATCTGTTTGGGGCTACGCCCTTCCATGCGGCAAGTGTGCTAAGTGCTCAGACCGGCTGTCATGTTGTGTGTGGTGTCAATTTAGCACTGTTACTGGATTTTGCAGTAAAACGGGAAAGTATATCGCTGCAAGATATGAGAGACAGTTTGCAGGCAGTGAGCAAAACCGATTATCGCTGGATTGAACAAAGTGATATCATCTAATCTTTTGAAAGGAGAAATGAAGTATGGGAATTACTGTATTACGGTGTGATGACCGTTTGATTCACGGACAATGTATCGTAAAGGTTCTGAATGATTACAAAATTGATTATATTATTTTGGTTGATGCATTCACTGCATCCAATCCGGTCATGAGCAATATTTACAAGATGTCTGTACCTCCGAATGTACATCTGGATGTGGCATCTGCACAATCGGCGATTGCTTTAATTGAACAGGCGGAAAAGAGTAGTGAGCGTACATTGGTTTTGGTAAAGGATCCGATCATCGCTTTGGAGCTTCAGAAGAACTGTACCGTGCTGCCAAAGGCTTTGAATATCGGGCCGATGAGCAATCGAAAGGGAACGAAAAAGGCTACTTACTTTTCTTACCTGCTGGATAGTGAAGCAGCGGCGTGTGAAGAACTGCATGCCATGGGAATACGTGTTTATTTCCAACAGGTTCCGGGTGAAAAAGAAATGGAATGGAAAGAAGCATTTTAGTGAAAGGAGAATAGGACTATGACTTTACTACAAGCTTTACTAATCGCGTTACTTGGGTATCTGGGCTCCATTTATGGAACCTTTCTGTTGGGGACAGTTGGCGGATGGAATATGATTGGCCGCCCGATTGTTGCAGGGGCTCTGATCGGTCTGATTTTGGGGGATGTTAAGAATGGTGTTTTAATTGGAGCAGCAATACAGGCGCTTTATGTGGGACTGGTAACGCCGGGAATGTCGGTGCCGGGAGATGTGAATTTTGCATCCTATATAGGTATACCACTGGCGCTGGTATCAAATGCATCTCCGGAATATGCAGTGGGAATCTCTGTACCGCTGAGTCTTCTTGGGGTAGCGGCTGTATATAGTGTTGCGACCTTTAATGCAGTCTTTGTCCATTTGCAGGATCGCTGGATCGAGGAAGGTAAGCTGAAGCAGGCAACAAGAATTCCGATTTATTCCAATATTTCACAATTTGTCGTCCGCTTTATTCCAATTTTCCTTGCCTGCTATTTCGGGGCAGACTATGTTCCAAAAATGATTGCATTGATCCCGGATCAGCTGGGTGTTATATTCCAGGTGCTTGGTGGTATTCTGCCGGCGGTTGGCTTTGCGTTGTTGATTAAATTCACTTTAAAAAAGAATATCGAATTACTGTATGTTCTTGTTGGGTTCATTATGATGGCAGTATTGAAAATGCCGATAGTGGCAATTACGGTGCTGGCAGCATTTATTGCATATCTTGACTATCTGCGCTGCGTGAAACAGTCTTAGGGAAGGTGAAAAGTATGACAATTTTATCAAAGAAAGATGTACGAAAATGTTATGTGAACTGGATAACATTTGCATTGGGCTGTCAGAATATGGAACGAATGATGGCTCCGGCATTTGTCCGCATGTTTGGTCTTGTATCCGAGAAGCTATATGATTCCAAGGAAGAACAGCAGAAGCTGTTGGACAGACATACTCAGTTTTTCAATACGGAGGAAGCTTTCGGCTCTATTATTCCAGGCGTGATTTTGGGAATGGAGGAAAAGCGTGCTGAAGGTGAGGAAATACCGGATGAATTGATTCAAAGTACGAAAACAGCATTGATGGGACCCTTTGCCGGTATGGGAGATTCCTTAATAGGTGGAACCCTGCGCCCTATTTTATGTTCGATTGCCATGGGATTATCTGCATCCACAGGCAGTATTGCCGGACCGCTGTTCTACTGTGTTGCCTGGCTCGGCATTATCATTCCCGGAACCTGGCTATTATTTTCAAGAGGCTATAAGCTTGGTATCAATGCTGCTGATGTGCTGTTTGTCGGCGGACGTAAGGATATCATCACAAGAGCGGCAAATATAGTAGGTCTGATTGTGGTTGGTGCTATATCGGCCCAGTATGTCAGTGCGGTATCCGGCTGGTCCTATCGCAGTGGAGATATGCTATTCAGTCTGCAGGGGATTCTCGACAGTATTATGCCGGGACTGCTTCCATTGGGACTGACACTATTGGCTTGGATTCTGCTGGATAAAAAGAACATGAAGATTACGACGGTTTTCATCATTTTCATTCTGATTGCAATTGTTGGTGGTTTAAGTGAGCTGCTGATTGTTGCCTGAGTAGATATTCTGTAACATACATGAACAACCCTGCACAAAAGCTCCTTAATGGAACGAATGCAGGGTTGTTTGTATCTGTTCTTCCAAAGAATGGAAATTGTGCAAATGTTATGTTAGAATGTCTGTACATAAACAGGAGATGAACGTATGGAGAATAAAATACCAATCTATCGACAAATTGAGCAGTATATTATGAATAACATTGAAGATGGAATTTATGCAGAGGGAATGATGATACCGAGTGAGGAGGACTTCTGTGAGAAATTTCATACAAGTCGTATGACGGTAAGAAAGGCATTTGACATATTGCAAACAAAAGGTATTTTGCATAAGAAAAAAGGAAAGGGAACTTTTGTAAGTACGTTCAGCATTGAGAAAAACATGCAGACCATACATGGCTGGAAAGAAACCATGCAGATGGCAGGGTATCGTACACGGTCAGATCTATTGAAAATTGCAATGGAAAAGGCAGATGAGAAAATCGCAAAAAAACTGCATATGAAGGAAGGGGACTTTGTATATATCATCATTCGACTACGTTATGCTAATGATACGCCGATTTTGATTGAGAAGGCACATCTCAATGCGTTTATGTTTCCAAATCTGCTGCAGATTACCTTTGAGGAGCAATCGCTTTATGAGATATTGAAGAGGAATTATCAATTACATATACATCACGTTTGTCAAAAGGTTCTCACACAGAAACTATATGGAGCTTATGCACAGCAGCTTTTTCAGGAGGATGAGGCAACAGCACTCGTTATGGAAAATATATCCTATGACGATAGAGAGATTCCTTTGGAGTATACGATCAGTTATATAAATGGAGAGCTGTATTCATTGAATTATTACGTAACTTAATGTTACTATAATAGGCAGCAGACTGTTGGTTAAATAAACAGGACGAGCTGTGGGGATGTGAAATGATGAAGGATTATGAGGTTTTAAAAAAATATTTCGGTTATGAAAGCTTTCGGGAAGGTCAGCAGGAGCTGATAACAAATATTCTGGAGCGCCATGATGTGTTGGGAATCATGCCAACCGGGGCAGGTAAATCTATCTGCTATCAGGTTCCGGCCGTGATGCTGGAGGGAATCACACTGGTTATCTCTCCTTTGATTTCTCTGATGAAGGATCAGGTGGGAACCTTAAACGAAGCTGGTATTCGTGCAGCGTATTTAAACAGCTCCCTATCCTATGCCCAGTATCACAAGGCACTTTCTCTTGCACGCGGATATACCTATAAGATCATATATGTAGCTCCGGAAAGACTGATGAGCGATGAATTTTTAAGCTTTGCAAAAGAGATGAAAATCTCCATGGTATGTGTGGATGAAGCACATTGCGTCAGTCAGTGGGGACAGGATTTTCGACCGCATTATTTACATATTCGGGAATTCTTAAAGGAAATGCCGCAGCGACCGATTGTTTCTGCATTTACTGCAACGGCAACCACACAGGTAAAGGAAGATATTCTTCAGCTGCTGGATATGAAGGATCCTTATACTATAACGACAGGCTTTGATCGTAAGAATTTGTACTTTGCTGTGGAAAAGCCGAAGGATAAATACCAGACACTTCTGCATTATGTAAAACAGCATACGGAGGATGCGGGCATTGTCTACTGTCTGTCAAGAAAAACAGTGGAGGAGGTCTGTGATCGACTATGCGCCGATGGCTTTGCGGCAACACGCTATCATGCCGGTTTGAGCGATGCAGAGCGTATGAATAATCAGGATGATTTCATCTATGACAGAAAAACCATCATGGTCGCTACCAATGCGTTTGGAATGGGGATTGATAAATCCAATGTGCGGTTTGTCGTTCATTTCAATATGCCTAAAAATATGGAAAGCTATTATCAGGAGGCGGGAAGAGCCGGGCGTGACGGGGAACAGGCTGATTGTATCTTGCTGTACAGCGGCAAGGATGTCCGTTTGAATCAGTTTTTGATTGAACAGGGAAGCGGTCATGAGGATATGGAAGAGGCTGTTCGCATGGAGCTGCAGCAAAAGGAAAAGGAACGGTTGAAATCCATGACCTTCTATTGTACGATTCCCAGCTGTCTTCGTCATTACATGTTAAAATACTTCGGTGAGGAAAGTGATGGCTTCTGCGGCAGCTGCTCAAACTGTCTGACACAATATGAGGAATGTGATATCCGTATGGAAGCATCCCGTCTTGTGGAATGCATCCGTCACAGCGGAGAACGCTTCGGGAAAACGATGATTGTAGATATTGTTAAGGGCAGTGCGAACGCCAAAATCAAAAGCTATCATCTGGATAGAAATCCGGCTTATGGTTCGTTGAAGGACAGCTCACGCAATCATCTTTATGAAATCCTTCAGCATCTGCAATTTCAGGGTATCCTGAAACAGAGTGAGGACGGCTATTCGGTACTGTCGATTCATCAGGAGGAGCTGCTTCCTACAGATGGTCCGCTGATGATGAAAATTGTCAAGGAGAAGCAGGTGCAGACCCCTGTGGTACAGACAGATAGCGGCGATAACCGGCTGTTTGAATTGCTGAGAATCTGCCGTTCCCAGCTGGCACGAAAAGCCCATGTTCCTCCGTACATGGTTTTCTCCGATAAGACACTGCATGATATGTGTGCGAAAGCACCGCATTCAAGAGAAGAAATGCTGGGAGTCAGCGGTGTCGGTGAAGTGAAATATGATAAGTACGGAGAAGCCTTTTTAAAGGTCATCGCATCCTTTGACTCATAAAGACTTAAACACCTTGCGTTCATGAAAAAAACGCAGGTGTTTTTTCAAATGATAAATCTTATCAGGGAAATACCTTTTTCCTCATAAAGATGAATGGCAATTCAACCCGCTGTACTTGTAAAGCGGCATGATTATGATATCATGGTTATAGCATTACAATGAGGTATTGTTAGAAGGAGGATACAGCCATGAGTATCATATGTATTGGTCAGTGTGCCTATGATTTAACATTTCCCATACAGGAGCCATTGATAGAAAATCAGAAATATCGGATTATGGAGCCATTCTCCTGTATTGGCGCACCAGCGGCAAATGCGGCATATTTATGTGCCCTATGGAATGCAGAAACCGTATTGATTTCCAGATGTGGCAAAGATTTCTACGGTGCGGAAATCCGAAGAGTTTTAAAGGAAGCAGGGGTTGATACAGCATACCTTATGGAGGATGAAAGCTTTTCAACACCGGTAAGTGCTATTATCGCCAATTCCTTTAACGGGTATCGCACCATATTCAACTGTCCCGGTATACAGCGAAAGCTGGAGTTCCATTACCCAGAGCAGGCAGAAATTCTCTTACTGGACGGTCATGAGCTGCAGGCGTCATTGGAGGCACTCAGCCGTTATCCGGATATTGACAGTATAATGGATGCCGGAACCTTTCACGAGGAAACAAGCGTACTTGCCCAAAAGGTGACCTATCTCGTCTGTTCTCAGGATTATGCAAGACAGTTCAGCAATATCGAGGTGTCCATACAGGATGAAAACAGCTGGAGACAGACCTTTGATGCCCTGCATGCACTGAATGCGGGATATATCGTTGTAACTCTGGGAGATCAGGGATTATTGTATGAGGATACGCAGGGGATACACCATATAGAGGCCTTCAACGTATCGGCAGTGGATACGACCGGAGCCGGCGATATCTTCCATGGCGCGTTTACATACTGTATTCATAAGAGCTATCCGCTGCAGGATGCATTGATAATTGCTTCCGCAACCAGTGCGATTTCTGTGCAGACTCTGGGAGGACAGACATCCATACCCACAAAGGCGGCTGTGAACAGGTTTTTGAATGAGCAGTGTTGTCATCTTATTTTAAAATAGCCATATACTTTATGCACGGATTGTTTTCAAGTGACCTGCTGTTTTAACTTTTTTTAATGAATGCGGCTGGAATATGATAAACTATAATTATTAACCTATCTGCAGGAATGCGTGTGACTGCGCATATGAATTGAGCTTTCACAAAGCTGTATCGGAGGTGTGAAAATGAAAGAAATCTATCTGGCAGGCGGCTGCTTCTGGGGAATGCAGGCATATTTTGAACAGCTGCAAGGTATCGTGGCAACAGAGGTCGGCTATGCGAACGGACATGTGGAAAACCCAACCTACGAAATGGTTTGCGGCGGTACTACCGGGTATGCAGAAGCCCTGCATATTCAATATGATGCATCCGTGATTACATTGCGCTTCCTGTTATCCTTATACTATGATGTCATTGATCCGACCAGCTATCATCGTCAGGGAAATGATATCGGGGAACAATATCGAACAGGTATTTACTATGTGGATGAAGCAGATCAGCCGGTTATCGAGGCTTCCCTGCAGGAGCTGGCAAAATGTTATGAGGAACCGATTGTTGTAGAAATGAAGCCATTGACGAGCTTCTGTTCTGCGGAGGAGTATCATCAGGAATATCTCAAAAAAAATCCAGGCGGATATTGCCATATATCCAGGGAAAAAATACAGACAGTAAAAGATAGGAAACTGGGATAAAACCCATTTCTATCATGTGTCTGCATTTCGTTTTTTCAGACTTGATTTAGAGAAATACATTTCATATGAATGTTTAAAGGGATAGTATAAAAAAACTACGTTACCATTCAAAACGTAGTTTTTCAATATTGCAAGGCTATGTTCTACGTACTCTTTCTGCGCCCTTGAGCGCTGCATACAGCAATGCTACATCCACAGGAAACATCACCACATTTTTAATCAGCCGCACCATGGTAAAGAGCGGACTCTGGTACATCATGTTCAGCCATAGAGATGTCAGAATCAGATTGATAAATACAGTGATGCAGGCTCTGGCAATGATCACTCTGGGAAGGGTGATTTTTTTCTTATAAAAGAAGCAGCCATATATCATTCCGGTTAAAAATTCGTTGACAGCAAACCCCGGGAAGTAGGGACCATCAGGTCGAATGATATATTTCAGCGTATCTGCAATGACACCGGCAAAGCCCGTACAGATCGGCCCGTAATACATGCCGCATACAGCAGCCGGAATACTGGAAAATCCAATACGAAGCGTTGGTGTTATGGGGATGAACAGTGTGCCGACAACGACATTCAATGCGGTCAGCATGGCGGTTCCGGTAAGTGCGGGAACCTTGCGCAGCTGTTCTGCGCTAGTTTTCATCAAACCGGGAAGCCCGGCGATTTCTTTCGCAAAGTTCATAAAAAAATACCTCCTTTCCGATATTGCATATAGAAAAGAGATATGAAAAGTTTTCTCATGCAACAGCGGGATGCGACCAGGAAACCGCAAGATAAACTTTTCGCCCGTCTGACAACTCCCCGTTCAGATGGTACTTAACGCTTCCTGACCTACTCTGCTTATGGGTAGATTATAGAGCAGCAGGAAAGAAAATACAAGTGTTTTTTTCAGAACTGTATGGATGAAGCACTGACGGTATCTGAACGGCAAACGGAACATTGAATTTGTTTATGGAGAATGAACGACATTGTGAAAAAAGCTTTTTTATAAACAAACGATGAGGCGTAATTTCAAGTGCAGATAAATTCAGGAGGCTTTCATAGATATCGGGAAAAAAGCACTGTATATATGTAAATAATGCCGGAATACCTGTTATCCTGCATTTTCACTTGTGAAATCATTGATTTGTGAAAATTTCCTTTTTTTATGCAAAGTGTCGGTGTATAATAAAATATGGCAAGGAAAGTGAGGATTTTTTATGATCAATACATTAATTGAAAAAATCAAGGGGAAGGGAACACGTATCGTATTTACGGAAGGCTCCGACCCGCGTATTCTGGAAGCAGCAATCCGTCTGCATAAGGAAAATATCGTAGTACCTGTTCTGCTGGGAAACCGTGCGGAAATAGCCGGTTCTGCAGCAGCAAACGGATGGGATATCGAAGGCATTGAAACACTGGATCCAATCGAATACAAGAACATGGATATGATGGTTACAAAGGTGATCGAGCTGCGTAAGGGTAAGCTGGATGAAGCACAGGCAAGAGAAGCATGTCTGCACAGAAACTTCTTTGGTACCATGTATGTAAAGCTTGGTTGTGCGGATGGTCTGCTAGGTGGTGCTACATACTCAACAGCAGATACTGTACGTCCTGCATTACAGCTGATTAAGACAAGACCGGGAAACTCCATCGTTTCCAGCTGCTTTATTCTGATGAAGGATGGCGAAGAAAATCTGGTTATGGGAGACTGCTCCATCAATATCGACCCAAGTGCAGATGATCTGGTTGAAATCACTCTGCAGACTGCTCATACCGTACGTCAGTTCGGCATTGAGCCAAGAGTCGGATTGCTGTCCTACTCCACACTGGGCTCCGCAAAGGGTGCCAGCGTTGCGAAGGTAAATGAAGCGGCTACCCGCTTAAAGCGTATGCCTCTGGATTTCGCAGTCGAAGGTGAAGTACAGTTTGACTGTGCGGTTGCTCCGGAGGTTGCTAAGCTGAAAGCACCGGACTCCAAGGTTGCAGGAAATATCAATACATTCATTTTCCCGAATATTGATGCAGGAAACATCGGCTATAAAATTGCATCCCGTCTGGGCGGATATGAAGCAATCGGACCGATTCTGCAGGGTCTGAATGCACCAATCAACGATTTGTCCCGCGGATGTAATGCGGAAGAGGTCTTTAAAATGGCCATAGTAACTGCTGCACAGAAATACATGGATATCTAAGCAGTTACATCATAAACTCATAAGGTATGATCGCATACAGGCGTTGATGATGATCAACAAAAGGACAAACGGAGATTCCATGTTCTGTTGAAAAAGCAGCAGAGCAGGGAATCTCTTTATTGCATTCCGAACAGGAAAAGAAGCGTTTATTTTAATATAGATAGCTTTGGTGAGGAATATCGGCGGTAGCTATGATTACCTTTATATATACATAGGCGGGAAAAGAGGATATAATGAAGGAAAGAGGATTGGAGGCGATATGCTATGCTTGCTATATGGAATCGAAAAGAAGTTATGCTGACAAATGATATGGAACGGCTTGCGAAAGCGCGTTATGCTCTACAAGGTGCAGGAATCGTCTACACATTGAAAACAAAAAATTTTTCGGCAGTTCATCATGGAGGTCCGGCTATTGCCCAAAATTCAAGACATCAGGATGTCATGTATTATCTCTACGTGCATAAAAAGGATGAGGATAGGGCGCTGTACGTTATTCAGGAAGCGCTGCGCAGCTCCTGATCATCCGCCCTTTAACGGGCTTCAAAAGAGTTTGCTGGTTCTTGCAGTCATGTCAGTGCGAAGCTGCAGAGTCAGATACTGCTTTAACGGATAAAGTAAAACTGCGTTTCATAATGGATGCATGAAATATTGATGATTACATAAGCATCCATCTCTTCATACGAAAACAGGCGGTACTGCAGCCGTCTTTTTTGCATACGTTAGTAAGGGTGAAATTTTGAAAAAAGAACAAATGCATATCGGACTGGCATTGTCCGGCGGTGGTATGCGCGCAGCGATTTATCATCTTGGCGTGCTGAGATATCTTGCCCAACAGGGGCTTATGGGCAGGGTTTCCCATATTTCAACAGTATCCGGTGCCAGTATCTGTATGGGGCTGATCTACGCCTGCAATGCCAATCAATGGCCGAGCGATACACAGTTTCTGGAACGGGTATTACCTGCTGTTAAGAAGTGTATCACACAGAAGGATATTCAGTGGCATGCGTTGCTTCGTCTGTTTTTGCAGCCCTATTACTGGGATAAAAAGGTCAATCTTCTGGCGAAGGTGATGGAACAGCGCTGGGCAGTGAAGGGCTGTCTGCAGGATATTGCAAGCTGTCCGGCATGGACCATCAATACAACAGCTTATGAATCGGGTAAGGACTTTCGCTTTTCCAGTGCAAGAATGGGGGAACGGGATTCCAGCTATGTCATGCATCCGTCCTTTGCATTGTCACATGCTGTTGCGGCAAGTGCCGGATTTCCGGTACTCATCGGTCCCTACAAGCTGAAAACAGACAAGTATATCTGGACGGATGCTACCGGAACGATCACAGTCCGGCCGAGGGATCGTGTACTGCATCTGTGGGATGGCGGTGTCTATGATAATATGGGGCTTGACCCGCTTTTCACCACTGAGCAGGATGGCGGTCTGCACAGGAATATCAACTATCTGATTGTTTCCAATGCATCCGGCAACATCGAGCATAAGACAAGAAAGTATTCCTTTTCCATTGAAAATCTCAAACGCCTGCTGGATATCAATATGGATCAGGTGGAATCCTTACGTTCTCAGGAGGTTATTGACTTCTTCCGCAGATATCACAATGGTGTCTATCTGAAAATCGGTACAACAGTAAAGGAGATCATGCAGCATTGTGCGTTGTCAGAGGAACAAAGGGATGCATGGATCCGCAGCAGTATGAAGGAGGCTGAGGTACAGCGGGTTGCTGATTATAAGACAACACTGGAGAAGGTATCAGCATCTGATTATGATGCTATTTTACAGCACGGCTACGAAATCGCCAAAGCAACACTGTCATGTTTTGGGAATATCGCCTAAGTGTGTGCATTTTCACTAACACAAATGCCCGGTTGCGCATATAGTGAAGTGAGTAAGGAAAGAAAAGCTCTTGAAAGGGGAATAGCTATGTATCGAAACAGATATGACGATAACTGCGAATATGACGACTACGATTCCTACCGTGGATTTGATGAGCCAAAAGCTGGGCAGGACTGTGGCTGCAGATGCGACCGGGATTTTGACGATAACCGCTCTGCAGAGGATGAGCAAGGCTTTGCACAGGAATATTACAACTGCAATAGTGATGGCGGTTCAGCTTGTGACTGCGGCTGTGACTGCAACCGACCGCCGCGTCCGCCACGCCCGTATCCTGGTATCGGACCTACCGGTCCCATGGGTCCAAGAGGTCCAAGGGGTCCGCAGGGACCAAGAGGTCTGCAGGGTCCTCAGGGAAGAGAAGGCCTGCAGGGCTTACGTGGTCCTCAGGGAAATACCGGCCCACAGGGAGTAGCAGGCGTTCAGGGTCCTACCGGATCAACGGGTCCTCAGGGAATGCCGGGTGAGCGTGGCGCAACCGGCGCCAGAGGGGCAACCGGAGCCCAGGGTCCACAGGGACCGCAGGGGGCAACCGGACCAGCCGGAGAATCTGCGCCCCTTGTACAATTTGCTTCCGTCAGTCTTCAGTCCTTTACAGATAAGCAGTTCTGTGCACAGGATGCCTTTGTATTTGATGTAGGCACCATTCAAAGCGGATTTACAATTTCTGAGGACTATCAAAGTGTCATTGCAGGACATGCCGGAACCTATGTGGTGCAGTTCGGCTGTCTGCTCGCTTCACAGCCCTGTGAGGGGGATGCTGTTGCTCTGGAGCTGAACAGTGCAATGATTATTGAGGAATCCAGAATACCGATGCTGTGTGAAGGAAGCTTTGTGCAGGGCAGCTGTATAGTTGAATTGGGTGAGGGAGATAGTCTGCGCATGGTCAGCGATACCGCACAGGGAGTCAACGTATGCAGCTTTAACAATACAGTCAATGCCTATCTGATTGTTTATCAGATTAACTGATAAGCAGCTTCGGATAGGGAAAGGGGTCGATGTATGGCGGGAATTAGTGTTTGCATGATTGTCAAAAACGAAGAGGAGGTTCTGGCACGCTGTCTTGCCTGTGTAACCTCCTTTGCGGATGAAATTATTGTTGTGGATACCGGAAGTACAGATAAGACAAAGGAAATTGCGGCCGGCTTCACGGATAAACTTTATGATTTTGCATGGTGCGATGATTTTTCCAAGGCGCGTAACTATTCCTTTTCCAAGGCAACACAGGACTTTATCATGTGGCTGGATGCGGATGATGTGATATTGCAGGAGGATCAGGAACAGCTCGTGGAGCTGAAGCAGCGACTGCAGCCGGAGGTTTCCATTGTAATGATGAAATATCATACAGCGTTTGACGATAAGGGAAATCCTACCTTTTCCTATTATCGGGAGCGCTTGATGAACCGGCGTATGCAGCATCGCTGGACCGGTGTCATTCATGAGGTGATACCATTAACAGGAATGGTACAGTATGAGGACATTGCGATTACACATCAGAAGCTGCATGTCAATGATCCGGACCGTAACCTTCGCATTTTTGAAAAGCTACTGGCACAGGGGAAGCAGCTGGACGCAAGAGAACAGTTCTATTACGCAAGGGAGCTGTACTATCATGCACGTTACTATGATGCTTTGCAGGTGTTTGAAGCCTTTTTGGACGGAAAGCAGGGATGGGTGGAAAACAACATTGATGCGTGTGAAATGATGGGCTACTGTCACAGTGCGCTGCAGCAAAAGGATGAGGAGCTGCAGTCCTATCTGCAGAGCTTTCGATATGATGCACCAAGGGCGGAGCTTTGCTGTGATATCGGAAAATACTTCTTTGATGAAAAACGCTGGAAGGAAGCGGTGTTCTGGTATGAAACAGCATTGCATCGGACACGTGATGATAAAAGCGGTGCCTTTGTTCGTGTTGACTGCTATGGTTATCTTCCGGCAATTCAGCTCTGTGTCTGTTACTGGCAGCTGCATGACCGACAGGCGTCCATGCATTACAACGATATCGCAGGCAGATACAAGCCGGACAGCATCGCAGTACAACAAAATCGAAAATTTTTCGGGAATGCATCCTAGTAAATTCGGGATGTATTCTTTTTTTGATAACAGGTGTGTTGGCTGCATGCGGCAGTCATCTACCCGTAAGGATAGAAAAAAGTCGGGATATATCATATATATAAGGAAGCATAACGGAAAAAAGGAAGAGTGGAAAATATTTGACAGGGAAGAAAAGCTGGTGTATAATTCATAGCGTGCTATATATTAGCTGATAAAGTGCGAGGTGAAAGCATGGCGGATATGCATATCGGATATCTCATAAAACAGGTGTTTCTAATGAATCAGGCCAGATTGAATACCATATTTGCGGAATTTGATTTGACGGCTTCCCAGACCTTCACGCTGATTTACCTGTTTAAGGCTCATGAACGCGGAGAGCAGGTACATCAAAAGGACATTGAGGATGCAATGGATATATCCAATCCATCCGTAACCGGTATTCTGAATCGTCTGGAGCATAAGGGACTGATCCATCGTGTCGCAAGCACAAAGGATGCGAGGGTGAAAAATATCGTGGTCAGTGAACAGGCGCTGGAGCTGGACAAGATTCTCAGAGAGAAATTCAAGGAGAATGAAGAGGAGCTGGTGACGGCACTGAATGATGAGGAAATCGCATGTATGCAGAGCTGCCTGCTGAAAATGCTTGGGCAGAAGAGCTGATGCTTTTCTTTTCACAAAATACATAGCATGCTATCGAAAAGGAGATGACAATATGATTAAACGGATTTTACAGGAAGTAAAAGAATACAGGAAAGCCTCCTTTCTCGCTCCGATCTTCATGGTGGGAGAAGTTGTACTGGAAATTTCACTGCCGTTTCTGATGTCCTTTATCATTGATAAGGGTGTGAGTCAGGGCGATATGACGGAAGTGACAAAATATGGTGTCATTATGATTGTGGCAGCCTTCGGCTCCTTGTTCTGCGGGGCGATGTCGGGGAAATATGCAGCTTATGCATCGGCAGGCTTTGCCAAGAATCTGCGCAGAGCAATGTTCTACAATATTCAGGATTTCTCGTTTCATAATATCGATAAATTTTCTACAGCCGGTCTGGTGACTCGCCTGATGACGGATGTGACGAATATACAGAATGCCTATCAGATGGTGCTGCGGATGTGTGTGCGTGCTCCATTGACGCTGGTTTGTGCTATGGCAATGACGTTTGTGATCAATGCCGAGCTGTCCATGGTATTTCTGTATGCGATCGCCTTTTTGGGAATCGTTCTGATTTTTATTATGAAATTTGCCCATCCGATTTTTCTGCAGGTATTCAACAGGTATGATGATTTAAATGCAAGTGTACAGGAAAATATTACGAATATGCGTGTCGTAAAGGCATATGTAAAGGAAGATTATGAGATTTCAAAATTTAATAAGGCATCCTATAATATTTACCGTATGTTCAAAAAGGCGGAGAATATTCTGATTTTTAATTCTCCGGCAATGCAGCTGTCCATGTATGCCTGTATCCTGGCGATTTCCTGGCTGGGGGCAAGAATGATTGTCGGTGGTTCTATGACAACCGGTGAGCTGATGAGTATGATGACCTATACGACGAATATCCTGATGTCACTGATGATGCTGTCTATGATCTTTGTCATGCTGTCCATGAGCTTTGCCTCCGTTCAGCGAATTGATGAGGTACTGGATGAAAAGAGTGATATCGTTTCACCGGAAAAGGCTGTTACCGAGTTGAAGGACGGTTCCATTGATTTTCACCATGTCAGCTTTGCATACAGTGTGGATCAGGAGGCTGATTCACTGGAGGATATTGATTTGCATATCCGCTCAGGAGAAACGATTGGAATACTTGGAGGTACGGGAAGCGGGAAGTCCTCTCTTGTGCAGCTGATTCCCCGACTGTATGATGTGACAAAGGGAAGTCTGTATGTTGGCGGTGTGGATGTAAAGGAATATGATTTGGATGTACTGCGGAATCAGGTATCCATGGTATTACAGAATAACGTGCTGTTCAGCGGTACGATCAAGGATAATCTGCGCTGGGGAAATCCCAATGCGAGTGATGAGGAAATGCTGCAGGCATGCAGGCTTGCCCAGGCGGATGAATTTATCCAGCGGTTTCCGGATGGCTATGATACGCATATAGAACAGGGTGGAAGCAATGTATCCGGCGGTCAGAAGCAGCGTCTTTGTATTGCCAGAGCCTTACTGAAAAACCCGAAGATTCTGATTCTGGATGATTCCACAAGCGCGGTGGATACGCGGACGGATTATCTGATACGAAAGGCGTTTCGCGAGGATATTCCGGATATCACAAAGCTGATCATATCCCAGCGTATCTCCTCTATTGAGGACGCGGATAGAATTGTGGTGCTGGATGATGGAAAAATCAACGGTATTGGAACTCATGCGGAGCTGTTAAAAACAAATGAAATCTATCAGGAGGTTTATCGTACGCAGATGAAAGGAGGCGATGAGAATGCAGATTAAGAAAAACAAGGTAAAAGCGGACAGGGATTCTCTACAGGTGCTGACGCGGCTGTGCGCTTATGTTATTCGCAATTACAGGGTTTCCTGTTTCTTTGTGTTGATTTTCATTATCATCAGTTCTCTGGCAACAGTGGCAAGCTCCCTGTTTCTGAAAAGTCTGATTGATGATTATATCGCACCGATTCTGGCATCCAACGGACCGGCGGATTTCGGACCTCTGTTTCAGGCGCTGTGTGCCATGGCTGCCATTTATGTATGCGGTATTGCTTCCACGTATCTGTATGCCAGAATTTTGATCAATGTGGCACAGGGGACGATGAAACGGATTCGTGATGATTTATTTGCACATATGGAAAAGCTGCCCATCCGCTATTTCGATACGCATCATCATGGCGATATCATGTCGGTATATACGAATGATACGGATACACTGCGGCAGGTAATTTCACAAAGTATTCCACAGCTGCTGTCGAGCGCGATTACTGTCGTGAGTGTCTTTCTTTCCATGTGTGTGCTGAGTCTTTATCTGACGGTCATTGTCGTGGTTATGGTAATCGTCATGAAGACGGCAATGTCTAAAATCGCAGGACAGAGTGCTGTTTATTTCAAGCGGCAGCAGAGTGATCTCGGTGTTGTGAACGGCTATATTGAAGAGATGATGAGCGGGCAGAAGGTCATTAAGGTGTTTACGCATGAACAGGAAACAAAGGATGGCTTTGATCAGGTGAATGAGCAGCTGTTTGACAGTGCTTATCAGGCGAATAAGTTTGCAAATATCCTGATGCCGGTTATGGGAAATCTGGGGAATATATCCTATGTATTGACGGCATTGCTCGGTGGACTGATCGCTATCAACGGCATCGGTGGTCTGACATTAGGTGCTCTGGCATCCTTCCTGCAGTTGAATCGATCCTTTACTATGCCGATTACGCAGATATCCCAGCAGTTAAATTCCGTTATTATGGCATCCGCAGGTGCTTCGCGCATCTTTGCATTGATGGATGAAGACCTAGAGCCGGATGATGGCCTGGTGACGCTTGCACATGTGCAGGAGGTTGACGGTGAGCTGATTGAGAGTGAGGTGCCGACAGGAAAATGGGCATGGCGGCATCCGCGAGGAGATGGTGCTGTGCAGTATGTTCCTCTGGTTGGAAATATCATTTTTGATGATGTGGATTTTGGCTATCATGAGAATAAGCAGATTCTGTATAACATCAAGCTGTATGCTGATCGTGGTCAGAAGGTGGCATTTGTCGGTGCTACAGGTGCAGGAAAAACCACAATTACCAATTTGATCAACCGATTCTATGATATACAAAAGGGGACGATCACGTATGATGGCATTGATATCAAGCTGATTAAGAAGGATGATCTGAGAAGGTCTTTGGGCATCGTTTTGCAGGATACGCATCTGTTTACCGGAACAATACGAGATAATATTCGATATGGTAAGGCGGATGCTACGGATGCAGAAGTGATTGCGGCGGCAAAGCTTGCAAATGCACATGGCTTTATACGACATCTGGAGCATGGCTATGATACGGTGATCAGTGGAGATGGGGCTTCTCTTTCTCAGGGGCAGCGGCAGCTGTTGTCAATTGCCAGAGCGGCACTTGCGAATTCACCGGTTCTTATTCTGGATGAGGCGACAAGCTCGATTGATTCCCGTACCGAGAAAATTGTGCAGGATGGTATGGATAAGCTGATGGAGGGAAGAACGGTGTTTGTCATTGCGCATCGGCTTTCCACAATCAGAAATTCCGATGTGATTATGGTGATGGATCAGGGGAAGATCATTGAGCGTGGAAATCATGAGAAGTTGATGAAGGAGAGGGGAACATATTATCAGTTATATACCGGGGGACTGGAGCTGGATTAGGTAGTGTTTTGAAATGAAAAAGGACTGTCTGTTTGAAGAAGGTTAATATTTCTTTGACAGGCAGTCTTTATCATATTGGATTCGTATTTTTTGTATATGTATAGATGTAAGACATCTTAAAGCTTTGATACAGCGTCCTCAAATTCCTTCAGGATATTGTGATGCGCTAAGAATTCAAATACTTCTTCATTGGTTAAATCCTTTTCGTATTCATCAATTACATTGCATACGGTGTTACTTAATGGATATGGCTCACCGCTTTGGGTGCGGATGAAGTGCAGGTGCCAAGTGTTTTCCATCACTGTCAATGTGATGGAGGCGGTATCCTCGCCCATATCACCCCAGATGGGCTTGGTGAAGATATCAGTAAAAAATGAGTAATTTGAAATGATAAATTTATTTTTATAATCGTTAATAGTTTGTATCGTCATATCGTCCCTTCCTTTATTTCTTTATCATTTTAGCATTATTTAAGCTTAAGTACAAATATTACAGATATATAAGAAGATTGTAATCCTATACTTGATTTGATATGATACATACAGGTGATGTAGTATGAAAAAAATAGAAGTCGTAGCCGCAATCATAAAGAAGGATGACTTTTATCTGATTGCTCAGCGATTGAAAGGTGAATTTTCTGGACTCTGGGAGTTTCCTGGAGGTAAGCACCTCGGCAAGTATGAATAATGCATCAAGAGAGAAGCTTTTATTACAATTAGGCGCTTCAATCTTGCTGATATAGCTTATACTTAAACCTGACAGTTCACTCAACTGTTCTTGTGTTAAATGCTTAGCAGTACGCAATACTTTTATTTTTGATGCAATCCGATTATATTCCTCAAAATAATTTTCTTTCATTTTATTATGTTAACAGTACATTCATGTTATCTCCTTACTTCCATTATAGAAGTAATTAAATAGCCTAACCTTTCACTTATAGTGAAATCCAATCGAGATAATAGCTTTCTATGCAGTTTACTTTATGATAGATTCTATGAGGATGTAGTAGGATGCTTGAAAAGAGCTGTCACTAGAATTTTACTTCTTAGTAACAGCTCTTTTCACTATTCACTTTTCAAATCACCAGCAGCCCTTATCTTCAGCCTGCTTGTTTTTTGGATAATACGCCAATGGTTCATTATCATATCGATACTGCACAGTATCACGAACCGCTCCAGCCGTAACAGCCAAATCAACCGCCTTCGCCTTTTCAATTGCTTCCTCACAAGGCACCTCATCATCTGAAACCTGCTGCTCTCATGTACCACTTACCTTTGAAATGGCAGCACCAATTGCATTTGCTACTCCAAAATGCTCTGGCTTCGCCTTCTGCCTGCAACAAGACAACGGCTTTGACACAATCACGGAGCCACCGCCTACAGCACCAGATCTACATCTTGGGTACTGATTTTCATGCGGTCAATACTATTCTCCAGCATGACCGCCATTGCTCTTTTCGCAAACGCCATAATGATATTCTTTGTCAGGGCTGCATATCCAACATCCGTCATACCTAAGTAAACCGCGGTATCATAGTATCACCATATCCATGAAATTCTGATATGAAAGCTTATCCTAATAGCTATGTCATCCCATTTATATCTGAAACCAGCTTGCTTTAGTATAAGAAATTATCAGGATAACCCAATTTCACAATAAAGCCAGTATACAGTCGAGTAATTGTATTCCTATTGATTTAAATAAATTACAAAAGTTTAAATGTAAGCGTTATAATTAAAGCATAGGGAAGGAGGGAAGAGGTTTGTAATTTACTCATAGTCTAGGAGGGTGAAAAAATGAGAAAATTATTTGCATTCGCAACATTCGCATTACTTCTTGTATTACCAACGTCTACTTCCATTCAGGCACATCCAGGAAGAACCGACAGTAATGGCTGTCATACATGCCGGACAAATTGTGAGAAATGGGGATTGGCTTATGGCGAATATCACTGTCACAATGGTGGAGGTACGAGTTCCTCAGGTGGAACATCAGCACCATCAACGAGTGGATCCTCAACACCATCTCCAAGTACACCGCAACCTGTTCAGGAGGCAAAACCAAAGGTTGAAGTTCCGGCACAGCCGAAAATTGATTATGCAAAAGAAGGGGCTGCGGATGGATATTCGTTCAAAATGAAGAATCCGGACAAAACACTGGAAGATGTAACCTATACCTACTCTCAAAAAGCCTACAAAACAGCCTTTAATAAATCCTATGAAAAAGCAGAAACCGAGCTTATGAACAATTCATCCTCACTGGCAGAAACAAACGGAAAGAAAGATGCTTTGGAAAAGAAAGCGTATCAGTTGAAGGAACTCCCATCCAAAATTATAAAAAATGAATATATAGAATATTATAAAACAGCCTTTGATGATGCGGAACAGGAAGTGAAAACAGTTCTGCAGGGTACGGCAGAGTACAATGCCTATGAATATGTATACAATGACAAAAAGATATCCGATGTAGAGGATTATAACTTGAAGAAATTTAAAGCAATCTATAAGGAAGCATATGATACATCCGTCAAGAGCTATGAAAAAGAAAAAAAGCAATTGCTTCAGCTTGCAAAAGACAATGGAAAAAAGGACGGAGAAGAAGGTGAGGATCAGAATCTTGATTTTCTGGATGCTGTGAAGGATACTGCTTTTTATCCAGCCGCGAAAGAAGCTTATGAGGAGGCATATGAAGAAAATAAAAAGGAAGGCAGTCTGTTGATAGGAATGGCTGCGACAGCTGTTCTTATTCTGGGTGTGTATCTGTTTATTAAAAAACTGCGGAATCGAAAAAAGGCATAGAGGCAAGACTTTGAACGAGACTATAGATGAAGAGTCCCTACACAGCTATGCTTTTTGTTAAAATAATGATGTAAAGGAGGAAAGGCGTATGACAAGCTTACTGTGAAGTGTAAGCTGTGGTTATACCAGGGACATACTATGAATTATTTACATAAGAAAGACGCAAAAAAGCTGATAAAGCTTCGAGAGGAATATTTGAAGTTTGTTTATAAAAATCATGTATACAGTGTATTGCTCATGCAGGAACCGAATAAGCATCAAAAGATGAACCAAGCATTAGCCTATATCGGCTCCCATCCACAATGTCTAAAGGAGTTTTTCGACAGCAGAAAGTGGAATGAAAGTGACAGCAGTATACTGAGAGGCTGGAAGGAAGAGCACTATGGAGAATATCGTATTATAGATGTTACACCGGACTATATAGAACTGTATGATGAAAATAAGGACAACCTGTATCGGATGAAAGCGATTGGTATGTATCTTCTTGCTGATGTACGGAATGTATTACCTGAGCATCGCTGGAAAGGGTCATTTTTTCAATATCGAAATGAGTTTATTTTGGATTCTGTTGCGGATATCCTCATTAAGCAGAATGCTACGCTGGAAGAAGCGGAAGATTTCTATGAATCTATTGTACGGCATAGAAATGTAAAAGGTGCCTATATCAATGATCAGGATGTAACATATGATCCTTTACCGGAACGTATAGAGCATGACAATTTTTCGGAGCTTATGCATGACTTTATCGCTCCAATTGGCAATGCGAATAATTTAAGCTTTCAAGAATTTGTCGCAGTAATCAAATTAGCATCCTTAGGATGGAACATTGCCCAAATAGGTAAAGATGCCCTGCAAACAGAATTGGCACAGCTGGAGCTGGATGCCCTGGATATCGTTGAATTCTTCCGGCAGAGAAAAAACAAATATTTCAAGGAAAACAAAACCTTAATTCAGTCAGCTGAGGCACATGATGGAAATGAAGGCTTTGAATTGCGGCTTGTCGTGGGAAATATGGAGGATTTGACTATTGAACAGATAGCAGATTGAAAAGAAAACTGCCGCTGTTATTGAAAGGCAGCTGTATCAGAGAGGCTATGCAACAGTTGAGGACTCCCTCATACTAATGGGATGGCTGGAAGAGAAATATTTGACACATTTGAGGAAGGGACAGGTGCCTTATCTCGAAAAGGTATGCGGTACGAATTTATCCAAGCTCAGTTATTTTATGAAGCAGTATTTTGCATATGCAGCCAGAAAAGGCTATAAACTCAGTCTAACAAAGTCTTATCAATCCAAGACAAAAAAACTACTCAGATTTAGTAAATCGGGTAACGCCTCAATAGACGCCGCTATAGCACCAGAATTATTGCATCTTATAAAAAGAAACCTCCACTCGATAAAATAAATGATAAGGAAGCCTTAAAAGAATAAACGATCAATGGGAGAGAACGATCATATGAAAATTAAAAAAGACTTGTCGCAAATTGGAATGTACACGTTTGTGACAAGTTTTTTAGTTCGCTATTTTTTTTATGATTTGAACAGCCAGCTGATATAAAATCATTATCAGGCACTATCATGCAATGCGTGAGCTACTTATTTAGGTCTTTCTTGCTTTAGGGTGTTCATAATAGAGAAAATTCAACTTCTATTGATAATTCAATAGGGTTGAATTCTCTCTGTTAAATTTACCTGCAATTGAGTAAGAAGCCTTACTTATGGTTCTTTATTACATTGCTATTTGTCATCTGCACTGTGCTGAATAATAGTTTTGATATATCGTTATCTATGCTTTATCTTTTTCATAAACAGAGAGTGCTTTCCTTAAATTATTTCTTACACGCTCTCGCAACTCGCTGGGCTCCAGTATTTCGCAATATAAAGCATATTGCATGGCATAGTACATAATACCGGTTTCCGTAGAATAAATACGTGCGATGAAATAATCGGAACCCTTTGTTTCCTGCAATATGATTTCCTGTCCAAACTGATCAATGACATCATTCAGTATCATTTTATGACAGCGAAGGAAAACCGCTACGGGCTCCCCTGAATACATATACATTTTGGTTTTGGAATATGCGTAAGGATCAAAGGAATTACGAAGTGCATCTGCGGATGTATCCAATTTTCTGATATCCTGCATACGGTCAATGCGATAATGCGTAAAATCATCATGCTTATCTGTTTTACAAATCAGATACAGATTTCCGTTTTCCTCAACAATATAATACGGATGCAGAAAATACGGTTTCTCTCTTTTCCGTATCAGCTCCTTCTTCAGATTGTAGGTCAGATAGTACATCTGGATCATTTTATTCTCCTGTATTGCTTCCAAGAGGATATCCACATTCAGAAACAGCTGCCGGTTTTTCGTTTTTCGTGAGTTCTGAATATATACGGCGTTTTTAAAATCTTTACGATGATATCTGCTCTGCGTCTTCAGCAGCTTGTCGATGAGCTGAAAGCTGGAGCTGTCGCATATGAAATGTGAGGAATGAATCAGATTACACAAAACGTGTACCTCACTCTTTTCCAAATCCCGGTCAATCAGATAATAGCCCCGATTGGTTGTCTGGATGTCGATTCCAAAATTACGCAGCTGTTTGATATATGCAGAAAGCGTTCCGCGATTGATTTTAATATCATATACCTGCTCCAGTAATGGAATACAAGCATTACTGGATAAAGGATGTGCCTCATCCGAATACTCTTTCAATATATATAGTATCGCTATGGCACTCATTCTACTATCTTCCATATAACCATCCCTCCCATGTAGCTATAACAGAAAGGTATAAATATGCACCTTTTGATTGTTATGCTCTGTTTCCCGTATATCATCTTTTCTATATTGTAACATGAAATGTTTATCGTCACTGTTTATAATTTTATACAATCCTTATCTTATAATGTAATTGTAAAGAAAGAAGGAGATTTTTATGACCTACATAACAATTGTTGGATTACGCTATTACTTTGGCAATGAGGTGTTTCGCGTGGGACAGAGGTTATTGATTGAAAAGGATATTGATAACGAAGAGGACGATGAAGCCATTCGCGTAATATCAGATGCCGGTGTGACATTTGGCTATGTCGCGAACAGTGTGAGAACCGTCGCAAGAGGCTGTAAAAGTGCAGGACGCATTTATGATTGGTTTGAAAAGCAAACGGAAATTAGAATCATGTTTATTCTAAGCGATGTGGTAATTGCAAGTGTGGAATTGCCTGCTGTCATGTCCATTATGAATAAAGATACAGAAGACCTGTCATTTTAAGGAGAGAACAATATGCAATTCAATCAAGGGAATCATAATCACAACGAGAATACAGAATATCATTATTATGGTGACTATGTACAGCGGGAAGAAACGCATGTTCATATGCATGGGGAGGCAATGGACAAAGCAGGGCCGGGAATATATGATATTTCAGCACTACACGGCATACGAAAGCTCCTGTTTGTAATCGTATTTGCTGCAGCTAATTGTATCAGATTATGCAGCTTTGGTTTCTTTGCCATCCTGCATCTGGCAGCTGTGATAATACAGAAATTTGTGGCCTTGTATCTTGTTCTCATGGGGATTATGCTGATCAGCGGACTGATGGGGGATGCAATACCGTGGATTTCTGTCATTGTGCTCACAATCACACTGGGTATTCTCTATCTGCTTTGTAATGATACAGAAGCCTGGTATGGATACTTTGTACAACTTATCAACAGAATGCTGGATGCTCTGTATCGGCGACTTGTATAATTTGTAAAAGAATAGGAAATATATGGTAGAATGATAGAGAAAGACGGTGAGGGATATGGAACTATATGATAAGCTTTTAAAACCGATAACCGAGGTGAATTATCTCAGAGCCGAGAATGTGGACCGTTACCGCATTATCATTCGCTATTTTTATCAGGAGCATGAAAAAATACATTACTGGATGTTTAAAGAGGATATTTATGACATGATATCCGCATTACCAGGATATGAAGACTATACCATGGAGAACTGTCAGAATGATTTGCAGGCACTGTGCGACTGGGGGAACCTCGTTGCTACACAGGATACCTCCGTTCCCAATACCTTACAGGAATTTAAAAATAAGAAATTTCGCTATCAGCTAAGTGAATATACGGTTGTAATTGAACGAATGACAATAGAGCTGGAGCATCTTGCTGTGGAAGGGGCATCCTTGGAACCGACGCTGCTGGAGCGGATTCGTAAACAGATTCTGCAGCTGCTTGCTGTAAGGGATAAATCCCATATGGAGGTCGCTGACTGGTGGCGAAGTCTGAACGATGATTTCATTCGTTTGAATCAGAACTATCAGGATTACATAAAGACATTAAACAGTGCCAAAGCAGAACAAATGATGAAGTCCAGAGAATTTCTGGTATTTAAAGATAAGCTGATCACCTATCTTCAGACATTTGTAAAAAGTCTGCAGGAGCATGGTATGATCATCGAGGATTATTTAAGCGGTGTAAAGGATGAAGATATAGCGCTGATTTTCGATAAGGTCGCAGAATATGAACTATCGATTCCCCGCATCAATTCCCATATCACAAAGACTGCCGTACTGGAAAATTGTCAGGGACGGTGGCAGAGTCTTTTCAACTGGTTTGTCGGAGAAAATGATAACAATGAGGTAAACCGCCTCTTTGAAATCACCAATGAAATCATACGGAAAATCACACGGTATGCACTGCAGATCGGTGAGCTGCACAATCAGGGCGCTAACCGTAAGGAGGAATACCGGCGTATAGCGGAAATATTCGCAAAATGCAATACTATGGATGAAGCACATCGCTTAAGTGCACTGGTGTTTGGGGCAGATACCTGTATGCATTTGAAAAACATCGCGCCAAGGGATACGGACAGCATTCACAGTGGGGTGTATCAGGAAGCCTCAGCCTTCCTTGCACTGGAGCCGCGCACAAAGGTGGCAAGGAAAAAGCATGAGCGAAAGCCTGCGACGGATTATGCACTGGATCGGCGAATACAGCGTCTGGAGTATGAGGCACAGCGCGAGGCTGAACAGAAGAAGATAAAGGAATTGAGTAAAAACGGAGAAATCATCTTTTCTCAGCTTCCCTTACTTGACAAGGCCACCAGAAAAGTCCTGCTTGGCTGGGTATCCAAGGCACTTGCCGCAAGTGATCTGCGTGCCAAAACAGATCAGGGGCAGCATTATCATATAGAAAAGGAACGGGAAGGCGATTGTATACTGCATTGTGAGGATGGAAATCTGGTAATGCCTTGCTTCAAAATCCTGTTTGATGAGGAACAGTTATGAGAATAATAGAAGAATTGATGAATCGCCGCTGGATTCTGAAAAGTCAGGATCCACAGCTGTATTATGAAATAAAGGATAATGCCAAGGAATTGAAAAAGAAGCTGCAGGAGAAATTCGGCTATGCACTCATTATCAATCCATATCTTGTAAAGCTGGAAAAGATTCCAGGCAAAGCAGAAGGCTGGATGGGGATTACCGAATTTGAAACGCTTATGGAATATCAGATGTTCTGTTATCTGCTTATGCTTCTGGAAGACAAGGAAGCAGGGGAACGCTTTATCCTGAGCAATATCTGTGAATTTATTCAGGTGCAGTTTCCCAAAGGTGAGCTGGAATGGACAAGTCTGCGAGCAAGAAGACAGCTTGTGCGTGTACTGCAATATGCTCTTAAAATGGGGATGATCATTTCCCGGGAAAGTGATGAGGATTACTTTCTAAAGGATGAAACCAGTGATATATTATATGAAAACACCGGGGTATCACGCTATTTCATACGCAACATACCCAAAGATATTATGGATTTTCATGAACCGGAGGACTTTTTACAGAGTGAGTGGTTTGATATGGAAGAGGATCGCGGTATTGTCCGCCGGCAGCGTATTTATCGTAGACTCATGCTTTCCTGCGGTGTCTATCATACAGCAGGAGAGGATAAGGATGATGATTTCGGCTATATTCGTAATTACCGCAGAAATATAGAAAATGATTTTCAGAGTCTGTTTCCCTGTCAGCTGCATGTGCATTCCTCCAGCGCCTTTCTGGTTCTGGAAGAAGACTGCTCTATGGGGAAAGTCTTTCCAAAGACGCATGCCTATTATGATTTGCTGTTGATTGTCCATGACGATCTGCGCAAACGGGTAAAGACTTTCCGTCTTTCTCTGGATCAGCATGAGGGTATCACACTGCGGCTGGAAGAATATCTTGCCATCGTTCAGCGTCTGATCAAGAAAAACAATGCGTTACTGCCAAAGAAATATCAGATTGAAAATCGCAGAGTGGAAGACAGTGCAGTGGATGTATGCAATCTTGCACAGACCTTGGGCTTTGCACAGGTGCAGCAGGAGAATATTTATATCTATCCGATTGCCGGAAAAATAACAGGAACATATGCGGAGGTAACAGAATGAGTGAACTAATTAGCAAATGGCACATGCACCGGCTGGGGCTGGTTGATTTCTGGTATTATGTAAACGAGGAATTTCCCTTTAAAGATGGTCACATGCTGCTCAGAGGAAGCAACGGTTCCGGTAAATCTGTCACAATGCAAAGCTTTATACCACTGCTGCTGGATGGAAATAAAAGCAGTGAGCGTCTGGATCCTTTTGGTACACGCTCCCGTAAATTAGAAAACTATCTATTGGAGGAAGGCGGCGAACGAACAGATCGCATCGGCTATCTGTATCTGGAATTTAAACGCTCGGACAGTGAGGTTTACAAAACTATAGGGATGGGTCTGCACGCGAAACAGGGGCGTCCGCTTGTATCCTGGTATTTTGTAATTGAGGATAATATGAGAATCAACAGGGATGTGCAGCTGCTGGATCATAACCTGGCAATTACAAAGCAGGTGTTGAAAAACCGTATCGGCGACACGCAGGTCATGGATTCGCAAAAAGAATACATGGACAGAGTGAATCAGGCACTGTTTGGTTTTGAAACCAGCGAGGAATAATAAGGAAGCTATCACATTGCTGCTGCAGCTGCGCTCGCCTAAGCTGAGCAATTCTTTAAAACCAACCATGATCAATGAAATCCTGAGTGAATCCTTACAGCCGTTGAGCGAAGATGATCTTCGTCCAATGAGTGAAGCGATATCCAATATGGATAATATCAAGGATCAGCTGGATGCCTTAAAGCAAAGCTATGCTTCTGCAAAGGCGGTTTATCAGGTATTCGAGCAGTACAGTCATGCCGTATTGTTTGAAAAATACCATATCTATCAGACTGTCAGGCAGACAGCCGCAAATCTTCATGAAGCTTATCAAAAATATGAGGAGGAATTACAGCGGCATCAACAGGAAACAAAGCAGAAGCAGGAAAACCGTACGCAGCTTGCACAGGAACAGGCACTGTTAACAGAAGAAAAACTTTCTCTGGCAACAGACGATCTGCAGCGGCTGGTGGAGGATTGCACAAGACTGGCTGCTGAGAAAGAAGGTAATATACAAAAGCTGCAGCATAAGGAAAACCAGGAAGAGGAAAAAAGTGATCGTCTTCAGGAACTTAGAGTACAGCATAAGACACAGAGTGACCGATGTGAGCAAGCCTTGTCTGAAATGAAGGAAGCCTTTGACCAGCTGGATGAACTGCAGGAGGAGCTGCTGCTGGAGGATCATCTCCTATTAAAAGAGGAGATGTTTCAGCACCCGGACACTCCATATGATTTTACATATATCGGAAAGCGGCTGGATGCAAAGCTTCGCTTACTTGAGGAAGGACTGCAGTTGTTTAACTCCTATGATGTTGCAAAGTCACACCACAAGCAGCTGATGGAAGAATTAGAGCAGCAGAAGCAAACGAATGAGCAGCAGGAACAGCTGGTGGCGCAGCTGGATGAACAATATGATCGTATCGTTGAGGAATATAAAGAAAGAATCAGTCAGTGGTCCGCAAACAATCAGCATCTAAAGCTGACGGATGAGGAATTCCATAAGATGATGCATCTTCTTATGCAGTATGAGGAACAGCCGGACTTTTATAAGCTGACGGATATCATTCAGCAAAGCTATCAGACGCTATATAAGGAAATCATTCACCTGCAAATTGAGCAAAAGGATATAGCGGAAACCTGTAGGATGAATTTGGAACAGAAGAGCGCAGAGCTGCACATGTGGCAGACACAAAAGGATCCATTTCCTGCAATTGCTGGGGAACAGGAGCAGGCACGCCAGCTTCTGAAACAGCATCAGATTGAAAGCCGCAGCTTTTACACCCTTCTGGAATTTGATGAGCAGATGGATGAGGAACTGCGCGCATTGTATGAAGAGGCATTGCTGCGTCTGGGAGTACTGGATGCACAGGTGGTACATGAGAGCTCCCGACCATGGATTGAAACCCTTGCATCTGGAAGCGGGGATATGTATTTCTTTACACAGCGAAACGTAAGGGATTTACAACCGTATTATCTGAAGGGGACAACTCCTGAGCAGCTTGCGGATGAAATCAATACCGTTCTGACATCCCTTCATATCACGTATGATGGAAAACTGCAGCTGCACGATGCCATGTTTCAAACCGGGATTGTAGAGGGAAAGCTTTATCAATCTGTACCGGCAAGATACATCGGAGAAAATGCAAGACAGAAATACAGAGAACAAATGATTCTGCAGTTACAGGAAGCATGCGACATGCTGAAAAAGGAATATGATCAGGAAATGCAGAAACTCACGGATCTGGACAAACGATTGGAGCAGCTGGAACAGGAAGCATCCGCTTTTGTAAAAGAAGATGATCTGCATCTTGCCCTACAGCAGTTAAATGAGGGGCGAAGAATATTGCAGCACGATATTGCCTGCTATCATCAGATGGAGGAGCGTCTGCGTAGACATTTGGAAGCGATGCAGGTAATTGAAAAGCAGCTACAGAAAACTGTTACAGCTGGTACAAACAAAACAGCCGATATTCATACAATCTCTCGACTTTGTGAAAAGCTGTGAAACGCAAATAGAAGATGCCTTTCGGGATGTTTCGGAATTCAAAGCAGAAATCGATACGTTAAGAGAACTGATAAAAAAACAAAACCTTCTTCTGCAGCAAAAGGAAAAACAGCTGAAGGATTTGGGGTATGAGGATAAACAGAAACGGTTACAGCAGATCGAAGAACGATTGCATAAGCTGCCGGATCTTATGCAGGAACTGGATACACGTTTGGGACAGCTGCAAAGTCTTGTAGCCGCAACGTCACAGGATCTGGAACGCACAAAGCAGGATATCGAACATCAGGATGCTCTGGTTTCAACGTATTTTGATGTTGTGAAAAATGAAGCGGCACTCGGATATACGAATATTGCTTTATGTGAAGATGGACAGCTGATCAAGGAAATACGGAATCTGGAAAAACAGACAGAAGCACTAAAGAAACCGGAAGCATTGAAAATGGATCTTCAGACAGCTTATTACAATCATCGAAGCAATCTGCAGGAATACAATCTGACCTTCACAACGGATGATACATGGGAAGAACTCACAGATATCAGTGCCAGACTGGATATCAATGCGCGATATCAGGGAACCTCTCTTTCCTTTCCAGAACTGCTTGACTGTCTGCAACGTGATGTTGATTTACAGAACAATCTGCTTGTAGACTCGGACCGTCACCTGTTTGAGGATATCCTGGTGAATATTATCAGTAAAAAGGTACGTATCCGTATACAAAACAGCCGTGCGTGGGTGGATACCATGAACCGCTATATGAACGCAATGAATACCAGCAGCGGACTGCATCTGAATCTGCAGTGGAAGAGCAAAAAAGCGGAAAGTGAAGAAGAAATGGATACCAGACAGCTGGTGGAAATCCTGCAAAAGGATGTCAAAGTCGTAAAGGAAAGTGATTTAAAACGTCTGTCTTCCCACTTCCGGTCAAAAATTGCTGCCGCAAGAAATCTGCAAAATATTGAAAACAACACCTTAAGCTTTCATCAGCTGATGCGTCAGGTTATGGATTATCGAAAATGGTTTGAATTCAAAATCATGGCACAAAAAACCGGAGAAGCTAAAAAAGAGCTTACGAACAATACCTTCTATGCTTTTAGCGGAGGTGAGAAAGCAATGGCGATGTACGTGCCTCTGTTCTCAGCCGTAGCCGCAAAATTTGAAAGTGCCAGAGAGGATGCGCCGTTGCTGATTGCCCTGGATGAGGCATTTGCAGGAGTGGATGAAAAGAACATATACAATATGTTCGATTTGATCAGCAAATTTAAATTTGACTATATTATGAATTCACAGGTTCTATGGGGAGACTACGCTTCCGTAAAAGGTCTTGCCATTTATGAACTGTTTCGTCCGGAAAACGCCCGTTTTGTAACTGTGATTCCATATGAATGGGATGGGCATATAAAACGCATGAAGGGAGATTTATCATGATAGAGGATGCATTTGCACAATATCTTTTACAGGATACCGGCTTTCGACGTGTGACTGATCTATGGATCCGTCAATATCAGAAGCTACAGCATTTTGGAGGAACAATATGTATCAAGGATCCTGAGGATGATGAGCGTGAGGCAATTGGGGGCTTACTCGGTAAGGATTACTGGGGAGTCCGTGACATTTCCATACCTTATTCTGTCTGGGAAAAGGCAATCGAGGACAGCCGGTTTGCCGGAAGTGATTTTCTTCGTGTACTCGAAATTTATAAGGGAGAAAGCATACTGACGAACAAAGAACAGAAAGAAATAAAGGCTCAAAAGGAACAGCAGGATATGCGATCTCTATCCAAACGCTATGCATGCACAAAAGCTGGAGAGTGGCTAAACTGGATGCAGGAAACAAATCATAAAAGCTATGGAAATATCCGTCAGCTGCTAAACAATAATAAGTGGCAGACAGTATGTTTTATATTGGGCGCAATTAATCAGCTGCCTGTTTGGAAGCAGGAAATAGAAACTATGGCAGTATTCGCCTCCTCAGTGACCCAGGATCCACATTTCTTTGATAAAGGCATTGAGAATACGCTGCTGTTTCAGGGAATCTGTTACTTCCTTAATGTCGAGGAACAGGATATCAGTCTGGCAGAGAAGAACAAGCTGTATTATGAAGCCGGTTTATTAAAAGATGATTTATCAAACAGCTGTATGATTGCGCATCTGAATGCAGAAGGCAGAGATGGAAAAGTACATGAGGCATGGAAAGGATTCTTTGACCGCTATGAGGCATGGACAGTGTCTTTGTACAATCTGCAGCAAATCCATAACATATCTGACGCTATTAAAGCAGTTTATATTGTGGAGAATCCATCGGTATTCCGTTCTTTGTTTTTGGAGGGGAAAAGGCTGGGCAAGGAACAGATCGGCTTTGTATGCACAAATGGTCAGCTAAATCTGTGCGGCTATGTATTGCTGGATCTCATACAGAAAAGTAACATTCTCATGTATTATGCAGGGGACTTTGATCCTGAGGGAATTCTGATTGCGGATAAGCTAAAGCAGCGTTATAAAGATGATTTGCATTTATGGAAAAGTACAGTGGAGGAATATCATAGGATTATGTCAACCTCATCCATCAGTGAAAAGCGTCTCTTGTCATTGCAAAACTGCAGGAGTGAAGAATTACAGGCACTTTGCAGAGAACTTGAAAAGCACGCATACAGTGGTTATCAGGAGGCATTGCTATCCTTATATATTAAGGAAATAAAAAATTCTTAAAATAAATGTTCTATCTTGTTTTAAAGTATATTCAAAAAGGAGAATTCAAATAAAAAATGATTTCATTGTGTTGAGTTCTCCTTTTATGAATTACTACCATCGTGTATAAACGAAAGCAGTGAGCCTTTTTCTTATACCCCTCTATGTTTGATAATGAATAGAATGTGAAAATTGAGAATATCGTTTGAGAAATATATGGATTGCTGTATCTTTTATTTATTCAGGTTAAATAAGATATGTGTTGGAAAACATATGAACGTTGACTGTTTATTTATATGCCTTCCTTATATATGGAGGCAGCGAGCTTTTAGAGGTAAATACATTGGTAAATAAAAATATTAAAAAAATGAAATTTATTGTTGACATAGTGTTTGATTCGTTGTATTATATACGAGCGCTGATGAGTACAGCGGCGCACGAAATAGAAATTTCGGTCTTTGAAAACTGAACAGGAAACGTCAATTATTTGAGAAAACAATATTCTCGGTA